>NZ_JACKSJ010000117.1 GCF_025821665.1 [Mycobacterium] manitobense | reverse complement strand
AGGGCCGCCGGCACCGCCAGGGCGGCCCGGCGGTCGGCGTCGGCGATCCGGGCGGCGCTGCGGGAGCGCGAACTGTTCCCGGTGTTCCGCGCGCCACGGACGATGTTCAACGCGCCCGCCGGCGGCGACCGCAGCGTGGCCGTGCGGTCGTGGCCGATGGCCCGGATCACCGACGTGGCGAAGGCGGTGGGCGTCAGCCCGAACGACGTGTCGGTCGCGATGATCTCCGGTGCCCTCCGCGAGTACCTCATCGAATGCGACGCGCTGCCGGAAACCCCGATGCTCGGCATGCTGCCCGTCAGCATGCGGACCGGGACGGAGGCCAACGAACGCAACATCTTCGGCAGCGCGGTGTGCAATCTCGGCACGCACCTCGAGGATCCCGCGCAGCGACTGCGGGTCATCAACCGGTCGATGGACTACAACAAGCGGTTCATCAGGTCGCTGCCGCAGCAGGTTGCGATCCACTTGGCAGGCCTGATCTGCGCCCCAGTCGGAAGTGGCCGCATCCCGCCGGTGTTCAACGTGTCCATCTCCCAGGTGCCTGCGCCGCGGGAAGCGCTGTACCGCGGGGGAGCGCGACTTCTCGCCACGTACGCCCTGGCTCCGACGCTGAGCGGCCAGGCGCTGAACTTCGGCCTCATCAGTGACGGTGCGAACGTCACGTTCTCCGTGGTCGGCAACACCGCGACGGTGCCCGGTCTCGAGCGATTCCTCGACCTCTTCGAGACGGCTCTGAAGGATCTCGAACGCGCGGCCGGTCTGTGACCACCGCTTCCGCCGAGACCGGCGAACCACCGGTCGCGGTCGAGGGAGTGGGCAAGTCGTTCGGTGACGTCATGGCACTGCGGGACATCACCTTTCACATCGACCGGGGCGAGGTGGTGGGCCTGCTCGGCCCGAACGGCGCTGGCAAGTCCACCCTGGTGGACATCCTGTCCACCCTCACCGAACCCGACTCCGGCCGCGCCCTCGTCGCGGGATTCGACGTCGCCATCCAGCCTGCCGAGGTGCGCAAGAAGATCATGCTGACCGGCCAGCAGGTGGCGGTGGACACCATGCTCACCGGCCGGCAGAACCTGGTGATGTTCGCGCGCCTGCAGGGACTCCGCAAGGCCGCGGCACGGATTCGCGCCGACGAACTGCTCGCCGAGTTCGAGTTGACCGGGGCCGCCGACCGTCGGGTGTCGACCTACTCAGGTGGGATGCGGCGCCGCATCGACATCGCGTGCGGACTGGTGGTCCGTCCCGACGTGGTGTTCCTTGACGAACCGACGACCGGGCTCGACCCACGCAGCAGGCAGGGAGTCTGGAACATGGTGCGCCGCTTCAAGAGCGAAGGCATCACGACGTTGCTCACCACCCAGTACCTGGGAGAGGCCGACGCGCTGTGTGATCGCATCGTCCTCATCGACCGCGGAGTGGTGATCGCCGAAGGCACCCCGCAGACGCTCAAGGAGCGCACCGGCGCGAGTTTCTGCGAGGTCGTGCCGAGAGATCCGGCCGACGTGGCGACGGTGGCCGCGTTGATGCAACGCCTGCTGCCTTCGCATCGTGGCGACGTGGTGGTCGCGGCGGAGCAGGACCGGGTGATCATGCCGTCGCCGGAGGGGGCGACCACACTGCTGCGTGTGCTCACCGAGCTGGCGGCACACGGTGTCGAGGTCGCCGACGTGGTCCTGCGCCGGCCCTCACTTGACGATGTCTTCCTGTCCCTCACCGGGGATGGGGTGGCTCCGGTCGTCGACGCGCTGTCGTGAATTCGGCTGTGGCGCGAACTGATCCGTCGGGGGTGCAGCAGTGGTGGGTGCTCACTGTGCGCGTCGTCGCCCCCACTTTCCGCAACGGCGAATTGGCCATCGCGGTCGCACTGTCCGCCGTGTTCACAGTCAGCTTCTACATCCCGCTGCGGGAGGTGATGAGTGGGTTCGTGCCGGGGAACGGCGGTTACGCGCAGTACCTGATGCCGCTCATCGCCGTGCAGGCGGTGTTCTTCGCGGCGATGTCGGCTGCCATCCGCTCAGCCACCGATTCCGTGCAGGGCGTCGAGCGACGCTTCCGCAGCCTGCCGGTGTCACCGTTCGTCCCACTGGCGGCCCGCATGACCGCGAACGGATATCGGTGCGCGGTCGCCCTCGCAGTGGCAGTCCTCTGCGGCTACGCCATCGGGTTCCGCTTCTACGGCAACGGCTTCCACACCGCGGCGTTCTGCTTGCTGGTGATCGCCATCGGATTGAGTGTGTCACTGGTCGGTGACGTGATCGGCGTGGCCGTTCGCAGGCCGGAGGCGACACCGCACCTGCTGCTGGTGCCGCAGCTGATACTCGGATACCTGTCGGTGGGCATCCAGCCCGCCGAGCAGTTCCCCCGCTGGATCCAGCCGTTCGTTCGCCACCAGCCCGTTTCCGTGTTCGTCGAGGCGCTACGGGCACTGGCCGGGAACGCCGGCACCGCACCGGGCGGGGTGGCTACGGCGGTGGCGGCCGCCTGCGGCTGGGTGGTCGTTCTCTCGGTGGCCGCCGTGGTGTGGCACCGGAGGCTGACGGCGAGGAACCGTCGATGAGGCGGATCGCCGTCGAGACATGGGTGCAGTGGCACCGGCTGCTGATCGCGTGGCGACACGACCCGCGCACCGTCATCGAGGCCTTGCTGTTGCCGGTGATGTTCCTGCTGGCAGTCGACCTCGTGTTCGGACGGCCGGTGACCGCCGTCTCCGGCCACGACGCGCTCTACGGCACCGTGCCGATGACGGCTCTCGTCGGCGCGGTCTTCGGATCCTCGGCCGCCGGTATCGCGCTGATGCGGGAACGCGACGAGGGTCTGCTCGCGCGGATGTGGGTGCTGCCGATCAGCCGGTCGTCGGCCCTGGTGGCCCGGTTCGCCGCCGAGGCCGCACGCATCCTGTTGAGCGTGGCGGTGGTGCTCGTCGCCGGGGTCGCGCTGGGTTTCCGCTTCACGCAGGGTGTTTGGGTGCTGCCGCTGTACGTGTGCATACCGGTGGTGTTCGGACTGGGCTTCTCGGTGCTGGTCGTCACCGTCGCCGTGCGGCTGAGCAATGTCGTGGTCGCCGAGGCGACCGGACTCGGCATCGCACTGCTGGTGTTCTTCGCGACCGGGTTCGTCCCGCTCACGCAGTACCCGGCGTGGCTGCAGCCCGTGGTGCAGTACCAGCCGATGAGTTGTGCGATCGATGCGATGAAGGGCCTCGCCCTCGGCGGTCCGGTCGCCGCGCCGGCGTTGGGCGTGCTGGTGTGGTCGGTCGGCACGGCGGCGCTGTGCGCGGCACCGATGCTGACCGGCTACCGCCACGCGAGCACCCGATGAGATAGCGCCCTGTCAGGCGGCTTTGGCGATCTCGATTGCAATGTGGAGTTCGACGTGGCTGTCGTAGATCTCGACGGTTCCCGGTGGGGGTGGTGCGGTGGAGTGGTAGGTCGCGCCGGTGGGGGTGGTGAACGCCGCGGAAAGGATGCGGTCGCGTTCGGTGGTCACGACCTGCCAGCCGTCGGCTTCTTTGGTGTAGTTGCAACAGGCGCATTCGCCGAGGCCGTTGACCGCGCTGGTGGGTCCGCCCTTGTGGTGGGGGTGGGCGTGGTCGTGGTGGCGGATCGGGGCGTCGCAGTAGGGGGTGCGGCAGGTCTGGTCGCGCAGGTCGATGAACGTGGCCAGGGCTTTCGGGAAGCGGCGTGACCGGGACTCCATCGCCATCAACGCATTGCTCCGCGGGTGCCGGTAGAGCCGGCGCAGCGTGGCTTTGGACCGCTTGTCGCGCACAGCGTCGTGGACCAGTCCACGACCCACCGCGGCCGGGATGGGTCCGTAACCCTGTAGGTGGGCCGGTGTGTCGTCACCGCCCAGCAGGGTCTGGTCGGAGATCACCAGGTTGACCGCGACCGGCGCCGCCACGTCAGCGGGGGTGCCGGTGGTGCGTTCGACGAGGGTGTCGGCCATGACCTGTCCGCGCGAGCGGCCATCGAAGGTGGTGTCGGCGGCGCGCTTCAACGCCGCATACACACCGACTCCCTGGGCGACGGGCAGCAGCGCGGTCACATAAGTCATGGTGTCGTGCGCGGGGCGGATGGTCACCGTGCGTTCGGTGACCGCTTTGGCGGCCCGGTCGACCACGGCTTGCGGGTCGAGGCGGTAGGCGATCGTCTTGGCCGCGGCGGTGATCCGCTTGTCGCCCAACCCGTCGAGATTCTTGAGGTTGCCGCACAGTTCGGCATCGAGGGTGGCGCGGTCGGTGATGCTCAGGCACGCCGATTCCCGCACGATGAGGGTGGCCCGCCACTCCGAGAGCGCACCGCACTCCAACGCCCGCAACGTGTGCGGCATCTCGTGCACCAGCGCCCGAGCGCACCCGAGATGACGGCCACCGCGGTTGGGGGAGTCGCGGCGGGCCAGGGCGATCTCAGCGGCCAGCCCGCGGCCCCGCTTGGCGGCGGGCACTCCGGCGGCGGCCTCGGCGGCGCGACGCATCCGGTCCAGTTCGGCGGTGACCCGGGCTTGGCCGGCAGCGGCCGCGGACTTCGCCGCCTCCAACTCCTCGAGGCGGGCCCGCAACCCCGCCTCATCGGCACCGGGAGGCACCATCGCCAACGCTTCGAACATGTGTTCGAGTATAGGAGGACCCACCGACACGCGTCGGAGGACATCCGGGCGAAATGGATCCTGCGGGTCAGGCCGGCGGTGCCGGCGCGTCCGCGGGCGGCGCGGCAGCCGGGTCGACCGGCGCGGGCAGTGCCTCAGCGGTCACCGGGGCCTGGCAGGACAGCGAACCGAAGTCCGGGTCGTCGCGGTTGGGGATCAGTCGTGGGGCGACGAAGTCGTCGGCCTGGGCCACCAACTGGTCGTCGACCAGGATCTCGCAGTGCAGGTTCGCCGAGTACGGCCACTTGACCTGCACCTTCATCGTGGCGACGCCGGAAGCGGGCAGCACGGTGTTGATGTCGACGATCCGACCGGGGACCATCGTCGGATTCGCCGTCTGGGTCTGGTCACCCTCGGCGGCGTAGGTGATCGTCGCCCCGCGGGACACCCCGTCGACACGGGCCCGGTAGATGATGTTGTGCAGCACCTCGGGACCCGTGGGCGGCGTCTCCACCTGCGGTTGTCCCTCGGGATCGGCCGGCGCGAGAGCCGGAGTCAGCTGCGCGCCCGCGAACAGCGTGGCCGTCGCGGCAGCCACCACCCATCCGCGCTTGACGAAACTCATGAGCCGACCTTACTACCCGCGCCACGTCACGGCCACGCCGTTGTCCGCCAGCCAGCTGTGCAGGTCATAGCCGTGCCGGGTCAGCCCTTCGACGGTGTCGATCATCGTCCGCACCGCGCGCTCAGCAACTTCCGGTGTGAGCAGGCCGTCGCAGACCGCGGCCAGCAGTTCGTCGACGTCGTGCACGTCGACCCCACGGCCGGTGCGCACCGCCAGGTCCAGATAGTGGTCCTCGGACCGCCAGACGTCGGGCCCGGCGGTGTATCGGCCGACGTCGAGATAGTGATCCTGGTCGCGCTCGTGGCCGGGATTGAAGTGGAACACGGTGGCACGCAGGTTCAGGGCGGGCAACAGCCAGGACTCGAGGTAGTGGAACTGCGCGCGGCCGGGCGTCGGGCGCGCGACGTACAGCCCCCACGGCTTCACCGTGTAGACGTCGACCGCCCGCACGATGCCCTTGGGGTCGGTGTTCGTGCGGGCGCGCAGGTCGAATGTCTCGGTCTTCGGCGGGTGGATGGCGTCAGGATAAGTCGTTCGGACCGCCGCGGGGAATGAACTTGTCGTACCTCGCGCTTACCCTGGTGAACATGGCTTTCGCTACCGAACACCCCGTACTCGCGCACTCCGAGTACCGCCCTGTCGAGGCGATGGTGCGCACCGGTGACCGGTTCGAGGTGGTCAGCCCCTACGACCCCGCGGGCGATCAGCCGGCGGCGATCGAGGAACTCGAGCGCCGGGTCAGGGCGGGGGAGCGCGACATCGTCCTGCTGGGCGCCACCGGCACCGGCAAGTCGGCCACCACCGCCTGGCTCATCGAGCGGCTCCAACGTCCCACGCTGGTGATGGCGCCGAACAAGACACTGGCCGCGCAGCTGGCCAACGAGTTGCGGGAGATGTTGCCGCACAACTCGGTCGAGTACTTCGTGTCGTACTACGACTACTACCAGCCCGAGGCGTACATCGCGCAGACCGACACCTACATCGAGAAGGACAGCTCGATCAACGACGACGTCGAGCGGCTGCGGCACTCGGCCACGTCGAGCCTGCTGTCCCGGCGGGACGTCGTCGTGGTCGCGTCGGTGTCCTGCATCTACGGCCTGGGCACCCCGCAGTCCTACATGGACCGGTCGGTGGAGTTGCAGGTCGGCCACGAGGTGCAGCGCGACGCGCTGCTGCGCCTGCTCGTCGACGTGCAGTACACCCGCAACGACATGTCCTTCACCCGCGGCTCGTTCCGGGTGCGCGGCGACACCGTCGAGATCATCCCCTCCTATGAGGAGCTGGCGGTCCGCATCGAGTTCTTCGGCGACGAGATCGAGGCGCTGTACTACCTGCATCCGCTGACCGGCGACGTGGTCCGCAAGGTCGACTCGCTGCGCATCTTCCCCGCCACCCACTACGTGGCGGGGCCCGAGCGGATGGCGCAGGCCATCTCCAGCATCGAGAAGGAGCTCGAGGAACGGCTCGCCGAACTGGAGGGGCAGGGCAAGCTGCTCGAGGCGCAGCGGCTGCGGATGCGCACGAATTACGACCTCGAGATGATGAAGCAGGTCGGGTTCTGCTCGGGCATCGAGAACTACTCGCGGCACATCGACGGTCGTGGGCCGGGCACCGCACCCGCCACGCTGATCGACTACTTCCCCGAGGACTTCCTGCTCGTCATCGACGAGTCCCACGTGACGGTGCCGCAGATCGGCGGCATGTACGAGGGCGACATGTCCCGCAAGCGCAATCTCGTCGACTTCGGCTTCCGCCTGCCGTCGGCCGTCGACAACCGCCCCCTGACGTGGGAGGAGTTCGCCGACCGCATCGGCCAGACGGTGTATCTGTCGGCCACACCGGGTCCGTACGAGCTCAGCCAGGCCGGCGGTGAGTTCGTCGAGCAGGTCATCCGGCCGACCGGGCTGGTCGACCCACAGGTGATCGTCAAACCGACGAAGGGCCAGATCGACGACCTCATCGGTGAGATCCGCAAGCGCACTGAGCGTGACGAACGCGTGCTGGTCACCACGCTGACCAAGAAGATGTCCGAGGACCTCACCGACTACCTCCTCGAACTGGGCATCCGTGTCCGCTACCTGCACTCCGAGGTCGACACGCTGCGGCGGGTCGAGCTGCTGCGGCAGTTGCGGCTCGGCGAGTACGACGTGCTGGTGGGCATCAACCTGCTGCGCGAGGGCCTTGACCTGCCCGAGGTGTCGCTCGTCGCGATCCTCGACGCCGACAAGGAAGGCTTCCTGCGTTCACCCCGCAGCCTGATCCAGACGATCGGCCGCGCGGCGCGCAACGTGTCCGGCGAGGTGCACATGTACGCCGACACCATGACCGACTCGATGAAGCAGGCCATCGACGAGACCGAACGGCGCCGGGCCAAGCAGATCGCCTACAACACCGAGCACGGCATCGATCCGCAGCCGCTGCGCAAGAAGATCGCCGACATCCTCGACCAGGTGTACCGCGAGGCCGACGACAGCGAGACCGTCGAAGTCGGCGGGTCCGGCCGCAACGCGTCGAGGGGCCGCCGCGCACAGGGCGAGCCGGGCCGGGCGGTCAGCGCGGGCATCGTGGAGGGACGTGACACCTCCAACATGCCGCGCGCCGAACTCGCCGACCTGATCAAGGACCTGACCGAGCAGATGATGACGGCCGCACGGGACCTGCAGTTCGAGCTGGCCGCCCGGATCCGCGACGAGATCCACGACCTGAAGAAGGAACTGCGCGGCATGGATGCCGCGGGCCTGAAGTGACCGGCCGCCGGGCTTGACCTCAACGGCGGTTGAGCTCCTAGCGTGGCGGATGTGAATGACGTGACCACCGCCCCGGCCGGCACTTGGCGCGCGCTTCTGGGCCGCGAACGGATCGGCACTGCAACGCTTCTCGCAGGCGGCGTCGGGCTGTACGCGACGAACGAGTTCCTCACCATCAGCCTGCTGCCCAGCACGGTCGCGGACATCGGCGGTCAGCGGTTCTACGCCTGGGTGGTGGCGGTGTATCTGGTGGGCTCGGTGGTCGCGGCCACGGCGGTCAACCCGCTGTTGCTGAGATTCGGCCCGCGCGCGTCGTACCTGGTCACCCTGAGCCTCTTCGCGCTGGGCACTGTGGGCTGCGCGGTCGCCCCGTCGATGGAGCTGCTGCTCGTCGCCCGCACCCTGCAGGGCGCGGCGGGCGGCGTGCTGGCCGGACTGGGTTATGCGGTGATCAACGCCGCGCTGCCGAGCTGGCTGTGGACCAGGGCGTCGGCGCTGGTGTCCGCCATGTGGGGTGTCAGCGTGATCATCGGTCCGTCGATGGGTGGCCTGTTCGCTCAATTCGGCCTCTGGCGTTGGGCTTTCGGCTCACTGGCGATCCTGGCCGTGGCGATGATGGTGCTCGTGCCGATCGCGCTACCCGACACCGGCGAGAAGTCTCCGTCCGTACGCACCGGAGTTCCGCTGGGGTCGCTGCTGCTGCTCGGCGCGTCGGCACTGGCCATCAGCGTCGCCGGCGTGCAGCACCACCCCGCGGCGACGGCGGGCATGCTCGCCATTGGTGTCCTGCTGATCGCCGGCTTCCTGTTCGTCGATCGCCGCGCCAAGGCCCGGGTACTGCCCCGCGCGGCGTTCAGACCCGGACCGCTCAAATGGATGTACCTGACGATCGGCATCCTGATGGCCGCCACGATGGCCGACATGTACGTTCCGTTGTTCGGTCAGCGACTCGCCGGCATGGCGCCGGTCGTGGCGGGATTCCTGGGCGCGGTGCTGGCGATCGGCTGGACCACCTCGGAGATCATGAGCGCATCGGCCGACGGACGGCGGGCCGCCCGGCTGGTCGCGGTCGCGCCGTTGCTGATGACCGTCGGGCTCGCGGTGACGGCACTCACGGTCGACGACGGCCCACGCTGGCCGGTCATCGCGGTGTGGGCGGTCGGTCTGTTCGTCGCCGGTGTGGGGGTCGGGGTGGCGTGGCCGCACCTGTCCGCCTGGATCATGGGGGTGGACGACGATCCCGTCGAGAGCGGTGCCGCCGCAGCGGCCATCAACACGGTGCAGCTGGTCTCGGGTGCCATCGGCGCCGGGCTGGCCGGCGTGGTGGTGAACATGGCCGACGGCGGCGACGTCGCCGCGGCCCGATGGCTGTTCGCCGTGTTCGCAGCCCTTGCCGCGGTCGGACTGCTCGCCTCCTATCGCGCGAGCCGCGATTCCTAGTCGGGGTCGTCCTCGAGTTGGCGGATCGAGGTGACACCGTCGATCGAGGCGAGCACGGTCGGCGCGTTGAGGATGCCGTTGCCGCTCAACGTCAACAGCACACCGGCATTGTGTGCGGGCGCTCCGAGGGGCTCACCGCCGGTGTCGGAGGCGAGCTCGGAGAGCTGCCACCCGCGCCGGTCGCAGGCGGCCAGCACCTCGCGCATGACACTGCGGCCCTCCGCATACGTCAGGTGCAGGCGTATCGAACCGCTGAGCCGGGCCGCGAGGCGGCGCGTAAGGGGCATGAACCCGAGCACGATCAGGAAGTGCATGGCCGTGACTGTGCAGGCGAGAAGCAGGAGGCCTGCGCCGGCAGCCATGCCGATCGCGGCCGACTCCCACACCGCGGCCGCGGTGGTCAGGCCGTGCACCGAGCCGCGGCGGAAGATGATGATGCCGGCCCCGAGAAATCCGATGCCCGAGACGATCTGGGCCGCGACCCGTGACGGGTCCACTTCGACGGTGCCCGGCACGACGACGTCGAGGAACCCGTACTTGCTCACCAGCAAGATCAGCGCCGCGGCGGTCCCGACGATGGTCTGGGTGCGCAACCCCGCGCTCTTGCCCTGGATCTCGCGTTCCACGCCGATGAGCGCGGTCAGGCCGAACGCGACGAACAGTTCCACGATTTGGCGGGGGCCCTGACCGGGACCGCCGAAGAACGGGTCACCGGCCGCCAGCCACGCCTCCATGCCGACCAAATTAGCTGCACCCGCTGTCGGGCCGGGTGCGCCGCGCCGACCGCCGATCACGGTGATCGAAACCCTGGCGCAGCGGTGCGCCGGCTGACATGGTGGAGACCATCGCGGGTGTGGCTGAGTGGCTAGGCACCGGCCTGCAAAGCCGTTTACACGGGTTCGAATCCCGTCATCCGCTCCGAGTAAAGCGCAGGTCGTCGCTACGTCGACGCTGCGGGCCCCCAGCGTTTCTCCCCGTTCTCCCGGCGCAGGCCCGCGAGCGTGTGCGTGACGGCCTCGACGTCGGAGGCCTCCGAGAACAGCCGTTCGATCTGTTCGACGTTCTCTCGCGCCCAATCGATTTCGTCTGCGGCGGACAGGTAGCGGATGTCGTCGTCGCCCCGCACGTACTGCCTGATCAACGAGATCCAGTAGCTGTCGCCGGGAAGGCGGGTCGGTGCCACGGACAGCTCCAGTTGTCCCCGGTCGAGGGTGATCCACCACGTCACGTCGGGTCCCGAAACGGTCAGCGAGGCGTTCGGCGCATGCGTCCGCGAGTCGGTGAACCGGTACCGCGGATCCGCGTAGAGGAATTCGAAATGCCGCAGGAAGATCTCGAGCAGCTTCTTCACACCGCGACCGCGGCGGGGGTGAAGCGGACGGGCATCGACTTGATCCCGTTCATCAGCACCGATCGCACCCGCTCGACCGGTCCGGCCAGCTCGAGGTCGGCCATCCGGCTGAGCACCTCGGGGAAGATCGCGGCGGCCTCCACGCGGGCGAGGTTGGCGCCAAGGCAGAAGTGCGTGCCGCCACCGCCGAAGGCCAGGTGCGTATTCGGCGTGCGGCCGACGTCGAAGCGGTCCGGATCGTCGAAGTGGGCCTCGTCGCGGTTGGCCGACGGGTAGAACATCGCGACCCGCCCGCCGGCGGGCATCGCGATGCCACCCAAATCGGTGTCACAGGTGGCGGTCCGGGTGAACGCCAGGACGGGACTGGTGTAGCGCAGCATCTCCTCGATGGCCGTCGGCAGCAGCGACGGGTCGTCCTTCAGCCGGGCCCGCTGGTCCGGGTGCTCCATCAGCGCGACAGTTCCTGCGGCGATCAGGTTCCGGGTGGTGTCGCCGCCCGCGTTCAGCAGCAGCAGGAAGAACATGTTGAACTCGAAGTCGGTCAGGCGCTCACCGTCCACCTCGGCTCGCAACAGTGCGGTCGCGATGTCGTCGGCGGGTTCGGCGCGCTTGCGGGCGGCGAGGTCGTTGGCGTACTCGAAGACCTGCATCTGGGCCTGCTCGACGGAGGGACCCATGTCCCCGGTGTTCATCTGCTCGGAGAGCGCATACAACCGGCGGCCGTCCTCCAGCGGGATGCCGAGGAGCTCGGCGATGACGTACGAAGGCAGCGCCCCGGCGACATCGGCGACGAAGTCACACTCGCCACGCTCGACCACGTCGTCGACGATCTGCCGTGCCATGTCGGTCAGGTGGCTGCTCAGCCGGGCGACGTGGCGCGGGGTGAAACCCTTGCTGACCAGTGTGCGCAGCGACGTGTGCCGCGGCGGATCCATGGTCAGCATCATCAGTTCCAGCTGGAAGAGATTCTCGGGAGGGGGCACGTCGAAGAACACCCCGGCCGTCTGCGACGACCACGTCGCGCTGTCCCGCGACACCGCGCGCACCTCGTCGTAGCCGGTCAGCGCCCAGAAGCCGCTGTCGCCGTGCGGGTGCCAGGCCACCGGGGCGCGTCGGCGAAGCGCGGCGAACGCCTCGTGGGGCATTCCGTGTGTGTAGGTCTCCGGATCGGTGAGATCGACACCGCCGATGGTGATGGCGTCCTCGGGCATGCGGAACCTCCCCGGCGTGGGACGGCCACGCCACGGCGAACGTTAGCGCCGTCCGGTGGCCCCGTGGCCGATTCCGCGGATTCGCTTCAGCGCACCGCGGGCAGCTTGAGCAGCAGCCGGGCGCCACCCATCGGGCTGGTCTCCAACGAGGCTGTGCCGCCGTGCAGTTCGGCCTGCTGCGCGACGAGTGCGAGACCGAGCCCGGAGCCCGAGCGCGAGGCGGTCGACCCGCGGGAGAACCGCTCGAACACCAGCGTGCGTTCCTGCTCGGGCACGCCGGCGCCGTTGTCGTCGATGGCGACCTCCACGTTGTCGCCGGAATGTAGTGCGCTCAACCGGATCTCGGTCGCCTTGCCGTGTTTGACGGCATTGGCGATGGCGTTGTCGACCACCAGGCGCAGTCCGGCGGGCAGCCCGAGGATGTGCACGGGCGCCGACGGCACCAGCGACACGTCGAGGCCGGGGTAGCTGCGCACCGCGTCGTGGGCGGCCCGGTCGAGGAGTTCGGTGAGGTCGACGGGCACATGGTCCGCAGCGGTCATCAACTGACCCTGTGCCAGCCGCTCCAAGGCGGTCAGCGTGGACTCGATGCGGCTCTGGGTCCGGATGACGTCGCCGATCACCTCCGCCCGCTGATCGTCGGTCATGTTCAGCGTCGCGAGCACTTCGAGGTTGGTGCGCATCGCGGTCAGCGGTGTCCGCAGTTCGTGTGAGGCGACCGCGGCGAAGTCGCGCGCCGACTCCAGCGCCGCCTTGGTGCGCGCCTGCTCGTCGCCGATGCGCGCCAGCATGCCCTCGACCGCCTCGGCGATCTCGACGGCCTCCCACACGCCGCGCACCTGCACCTCGTCGGGATTCGACTGCGCATTGATGGCCCGAGCCTGCTCGGCGAGCAGCCGGAACGGGTTGATCATGATCAGCCACATCACCCAGACGACGACCACGGTGGCGGTAAGGACGCCGCCGCAGATGAGCAGTACCCGAAGGTGCAGCTGATCGATCCGCTTCTGCGTCTCGGCCAGCGGCGCGCCGAGGGCGATCGACGCCGGCCCCGCGGTGAAGGTGCGCACCCGGTACTCGACGCCGTCGATCGTGGTGTCGGCGTAGCCGTCCGGCAGCTGGGGCAGCACGGTGTCGCGGGGCACCGACAGCGTGACGCCGCTGATGCGGGCGGTCCGGATCAGGGTGCCGTTCGGGATCGTTCCCCCGGTGGGCAGCGGCTGCGGGTTGAGCAGCGTGCTGATGTCGCCCAGGCTGCTCACGGAGTCGAGCTGCCGGTCCAGTTGGCTGTACTGGTCGTTCGTAACGCCGACCCACACCCACACCCCGAGCGTGATCACCAGCGCGGCCACCGACACCGCGGCGACGATCACGATCGTGCGCAGCGACAACACCGGCATCGGCGACTGCAGCAGCCGGTAGATGCGCTCATCGACACGCATCAGCGACCCTGTCCGTCCACGTGGTCATCTTGCCTGACCGGGAGGCGGCGGTGAGCCACGCCGCGCGGCGTCGGGCATGATGCCCCGGTGCAGTCCCCGCAATGGCCGACATCGTCGACACCCTTGACGTCGCGCAGGTGGGTGAGGACGCGTTCCTCGCCACGCAGCTCGACAACGCCCACCACCACATCGTGGGTGGCCACATCGCGGGGCAGGCGCTGGTCGCTGCCGGACGGACGGCTCCTGGCCGGTTGCCGCACAGCTTCCACGTCTTTCTGCTGCGTGCGGGGGACGCCCGCTATCCGGTCGAGTTCGAGGTGAGCCGGTTGCGCGACGGCGGCACGCTTGCCACCCGTCGGCTGACGGGCCGCCAGGACGGCCAGGTGCTGCTCGAGGCGCTCGCCTCCTTCACCACACCGGTGGACGGCCTGGAGTACCACCAGCCGCTGCCCGAGGTTCCCGCGCCCGACGACCTGACGCCGATCCAGGAGCAGCTGCGGCCCTACGCCGAGGAGGTGGGCGGGTACTGGGTGCGGCCGCAGCCGTTCGAGTTGCGCTACGCCGACCCCCCGCCTCGACTCGCGCTCGACCTCCCCGAGCCGTCGCCGCGGATCCGGATGTGGTGGCGCCCCGCCGGCGATGCAGCCGTGCTGGCAGGCGCAGACCCGCTGATCCACACCGCACTGCTCGTCTACGTCTCAGGCACCACCGTGCTGGAGACCACGATGACGATGCGGCGCACCACGCAGACCAGCGTGTTCAATGCGTTGATCGACCACGCGATGTGGTTCCACCGGCCGCCGCGGCTGTCCGACTGGATTCTGTCCGACCAGGTGTCGCCCAGCGGCATCGACGGCCGCGGCCTGGCCACGGCGACGATGTTCAATCGTGGCGGCGAACTGCTCTGCACGGTGACGCAGGAGGTCTACTTCGGCCGCGGCTGACCGAGCAGGCCGGCGGCCACCCGCAGGTCGGCGGTCAGGTCGTCGAACGCCTTCTCCCGGTCCTCCGGCGGGCCCCGCAGCACCGATGACGGGTGCACGGTGGCCACGACCTGCGGGTCGAAGTCCAGGCCGGTGGTCGACGGCGGCAGGCGCAGCACCTCGCCGCGGTGGGCGGTGACACGGAAGTCGTTGCCCAGCAATGCTTTCGCGGCCGTCGCGCCGAGTAGCACCACCACGTCGGGCTCGATGGCGTCCAGCTCGGTGATCAGCCACGGGCGGCAGGCCACCACCTCGGTGCGGCTCGGCGTCTTGTGGATCCGGCGCGTGCCCCGCTCGGGCAGCGTGAACTTGAAGTGCTTGACGGCGTTGGTCACATAGACGGCGTCGCGGTCGATTCCGGCGGCGACGAGCGCGCGGTCGAGCAGCTTGCCCGCCGGGCCGACGAACGGCGCACCCGCCCGGTCCTCCTGGTCGCCGGGTTGTTCGCCGACCAGCATCATCGTCGCCGCTGCGCTGCCCGCCCCGAAGACGGTCTGGGTGGCGTCGAGGTACAGATCGCAGCCCTTGCAGCCCTGGGCCGCATCGGCCAGTACCGCGAGATCGGCGGTGGCGGGGACGAACTCCTGAGCGCCGGGCGGACGAGCGGCCATGTCGGCAGGACTACCCGCCTGCACGGAGTTCTATCGGGCTACCTGGTCGACTTGGCCACCTGGGCGAAGCTGAACTGCCACCGTTCCACGAGGTGGAAGCCCATCCGTTCGGGCACCCGGTAGGCCGGTGCACCGCCGAGCCGCGGCCCGGGGTCCAGCGTCGTCCCGGATTCGCGGTCGGGCACCGTCTCGTCGCGCTCGGACACCGTCCACAGCACGGTGCACTCCTGGATGCGGTCGGCTACGCCGCGGATACCGAGATGGGAGTCCCACAGCCAACCCCGCTCGGCCGCGCGCCGGCCGCGGCCGGGGTCTACCAGCTCCGCGTAGGCCGCCGGACGCGCCGCGGTCAGCGGCCGGATCGGGCCCGGCTTCCAGTCGGTGGTGTTGTCCAGCACCAGGCAGTCGCCCGGCTGTGCGTGCGCGGAGATGACGTCGGCGACATGGCTGAAGTCCATGCCCTCCTTGGCGTACGGCCCACGTTGGACGAACAGGTAGTTCGGTGTGGCGGCCAGCGCGAACACCGCGAGCCAGGCGGTGATCCGCTCGCGGCTGCGGGCGACGGTGGTGACACACACACCGAGCAGCAGCGCCATCGCGGGCGCGGTGAAGGTCAGGTAGCGCGGGTAGTAGATCGGTCCGGCCAGCGCCGAATAGGCCACCAGCACCGCGGTCGGCAGCGCGATCCACGCGGCGGTGAGGACGGCCAGCCGCCGGTCGCCGCCGGTCATCGCCCGGGTCCGCCGTAGCACCACCGCAGCCGCGATGGTGACGCCGGCGAGCACCGCGAACGCCACGCTGTGGTCGAAGTACTGTTCCTCGGCGATCTCGACCACGGTGTCGAGGCTCAACGGGGCGATCCACCGCACCTGGATGATCTGCGTCCGGCAGTACAGCAGGAACGGTGTCACCGCGATCAGCGACACCACAGTCGCGGCCAGCCAGCCGAGGACCGCGGCACGCCGGGGTGCGAGCACGGCCAGCAGCACCGCGTGCACCAGCGCGAGCAACACCATGAACACGTTGAGCACGGTGCACACGATCAGCGCGCCGGTGTAGAACGCCCACCACGAGCGGCGCCTGCGACGGACGGCGGCGACGAGCAGCACGCTCACCCAGACCGCGGCGAGTGCGGACAGCGCGTACGACCGGCCCTCGATGCCCGCCCACGTGATGCGCGGCAGGATCGCGAAGCAGATTCCCGCGCATACCGCCGTCGTCCGGCCGGAGAACTGCCTGCCGAGCACCACGACGCCGGCCGAAGCGCCCGCCACGGCCAGGCAGCTGGAGAACCGGATCCAGAACTCGGTCACCGGGAACACGGCGAACCACCCGTGCATGATCAGGTAGTAGAGGCCGTGCACCGCATCGATGTTGTGCAGCAGTCGCCACAGATCCGTCACCGGTCGCGTCGCGGCAGAGATCGTCGCCGCCTCGTCGAACCACAGCGACGGCCGGGCGGCGCCGGCAGCGCTCACCGCGGCGGTGAACAGCGCCACCACCAGGGGGTCGAACCGACCGGCCCGCAGTGCTCGACGGGCGTCCTCACGACGCTCCGGTTTCAGTGAAAGATCCACGCGCTCGACTCGCTACCCTCTCGACAACCGGCAAAACCGTAACCCGGCGGATTCCCGTTCGCCCGTCCGTCCCGTTCCGGTGCGTCGCCCGGCACGGCGGCGACTGCGCATACACACCGAAAGAGCCCACCCGCCGCGGCCTCCCAGTAAGGTCCTGATTGTCTTTGCTGGGGATTCGGGGCGACAGGAGTGGGGCACCGCGCGATGCCGTTCCAGGATTTCCGGGAGTTCCTCGATGCACTGAGGTCCCGAGGCGAGTTGATCGACGTCACCCGGCCCGTCGCACTCGAACTCGAGGTGGCCAAGGCGATGCGCAAGAGCGCTTCGGTCAACGGCCCCGCCGTGGTGTTCCGGGACAACGGAACCCGGTTCCCACTCGTCGGCGGGGTGTACAACTCGCGGGCCAAGGCGCTGATCGCGTACGGCTGCGACGAGGACGCGGTGATGGCGCACATCACCGAGGGATTGGGCCGACGGATCCCGCCGGTGTTCGTCGAGGACGCCCCGGTGCACGAGAACGTGATCCTGGGCGACGACATCGACCTGACGACGTTGCCGGTGCCCCGGTACAGCCCCGACGACGGCGGGCCCTACATCACGCCGGGCATCGTGGTGAGCCGCGACCCCGACACCGGCGTCCCGGACATCGGGCACTACCGGTTCGAGGTCATCGATTCCCGCACGCTGTCGTTCCTGGCGATGCCCAACCACCGCTTCGGCAAGCACATCGCCAAGGCGGTCGCCCGCGGCGACAAGACGTTTCGCGCGGCGCTGGTCATCGGCGTCGATCCGATGCTCGCCTACACCGGTCCGATCCAGGTGCCCGACGACACGAACGACTTCGAGGTGGCCGGCGGCCTGCGCGGCGCCGCCGTCGAACTGGTGCGCTGCCGCACCATCGATCTGGAGGTGCCTGCACGCGCCGAGTTCGTCATCGAGTTCGAGGTCGACTTCACCCAGACCGTGTTCGAGGGTCCGCTGGGGGAGTACACCGGGTACTACACGCCGGGTTCGATGAAGCCGATCGCGCGGCCGCTGGCCCTGACCCACCGGAACGACCCCTACTTCCAGGCGCTGCTCACCGGCAAGCCGACCACCGAGAACCACGTGCTCAAGCAGTTGGCGTTCGAGGCGTCGTTCCTCAAGTCGATGCGGACGACGTTCCCGACGATCGAACGGGTGGCGATCCCGCCGTCGGGAGGAGTGAACTTTCGCGTGGTGATGGCGATGCGCCCGCGGTTCACCGGCGAGGCCCGCAACGCCATCCTGACCGCGATGGGCTCCAACGTCCGACCCAAGACGGTGATCGTCGTCGACCCCGACATCGACGTCCAGGATCCGGGAGAGGTCGAGTGGGCCATCGCGTTCCGCTCACAGCCGGCCCGCGACGTGATCATCGTCGACGGCCTGCCCGGCGGGCCGCTGGATCCGACCCTCGACGAATCCCTCGAGCCGGACCGCCGCACCGGATCCGCACTCGGCATCGACGCCACCTACCCCTACGGCACGGTGGTGAAAATCGCCGGCGATGCCTGCGGCCCCTCGCTCGCCGAGCACGGCGCCGAGTTCGTCGGCCACTTCACAGAAGTCGCCGACGTCCCGGGGTGGCGCGACTACGACTTCCCGGAACTGGCGCCCTGAACACCCCGTAGAGACGAAAGGCCTCTCGATGCCCGAGATCCATCACGAGATCAAGATCGCCGCGGCGCCCGAGCGCGTGTTCGAGGCGTTGACCACCCGCGACGGCGTGGCCGGGTGGCACACCCCGTCGGCGGAGGGCACCGGTGAGGTGGGCGGCGAATGGGTGTTCCGTTTCGCCGATCACCCCGAATTCGGATGGGAGGTGACGACTTCCGAATCGCCACGCCTGGTCGGGTGGCGGTGCACCCGCGGCCCCGGCGACTCGGTGGGTACGACGGCCACCTTCACGCTGACCGCGAGCGACGACGGCCGCACGCTCGTCGAGCACGTTCACGCCGGCTGGCCGGGCACCCACGGGAACTTCCGCAAGTGCAACACGACATGGGGCGTGCTGCTCCACCATCTGCGGGACTACGTCGAGACCGGCGACGCCGCACCGGCATTCGAGTGAGGAACGGGCCATGCCCCAGCAGAGCCTGAGCGAATTCGTCGACGAGATGGAAAAGGCCGGGATGCTGGTCCGCATCACCGACGAGAAGCGGGTGGACGAACTGCCCGCAGTGATGGAGGCCAATCCGCTGACCGCGGTGCTGGTCGAGCATGTCACCGACTGCGAATTCCAGTTCCTGGCCAACGCATATTCGAATCAGGACCAGACGGCGTGGGCGCTGGGTTGTGAGAAGAGTGAGACCGGGCGGCGGATGGTGGAGCTCGGCAAGGGCCGGATCAAGCCCGAGGTCGTCGACACCGCGCCGTGCAAGGAGGTCATCCTCACCGGTGACGACGTCGACCTGACCCGGCTACCGCTGTTCCTGCACCACGATCGTGACGGTCACGCCTACACGAACGACAACCTGGTGGTGACCAAGCACCCGGACACCGGTGTCTACGACTGGGGCATCTACCGCAGCATGTTCCGGACCAGGACCGAGAAGATGTTCGACATGACGTGCACGTCGCACCGGGCCCGCCTGAATGCGCAAGCGGCACAGGCCAAGGGGCACAATCTCGAACTGGCGATCGTCCTGGGCGGCCCTCTGGTGGACAAGGTGGCCGCACTGACGGGGGTGCCGCCCGGAACCGACGACTTCGAGGTCCTCGGCAGTTTCTACGGGCATCCCGCGAAGCTGGTGAAGTGCGAGACCATCGACCTCCTGGTGCCGGCCAATGCGGAGATCGTCATCGAGTGCGAACTGATGGCGACGGAGGGGCTGACTCACGACGAGGGACCGTACGGCGAGTTCACCGGCATGTACGGCGGCGGGATCAAGGCGAACTACCGTGCGGTGGTGAAGGCGATGACCTTCCGCAGGGGCGGCATCTTCCAGCACGCGACGATCGGCGGGAGACACCCCTGGCACACCGACAACATGTTGCAGCTGCCGATGATCGAGTCCGATCTCTACGGCGGCCTGGCGATGGCGGGAATCGACGTCAAGGAGGTCCGCGCGCCGCTGGGCGGCCTGTCGAACATCGTGTACGCGAAGATCAGGCCGCGCGGCGCCGGCGACTCGAAGCAGGCCCTCGGGGTGATGCTGACCTGCTCGAAGCAGGGGCTGCCGAAGATCGCGATGGTCTTCGACGAAGACGTCGACATCTGGGACGACAACGCGGTGCAGTTCGCGATGGCCTTCCGGTACATGCCGCACCTCGACACGGTGACCATCCCGAACGGCAACACGATGACAGTCGACCCGATGATCGCCGAGGACGCGGCTCCGGGCACCGCGTCGAAGATCGGGCTGGACTGCACCATCCCGATCAGTCCCAAGTTCGTGCGTTCGCATTTCGACCGGAGCACCGTGTTCGAACTCGGCGATCCGCCACCCGGGGTCGTGGTGATGTCGGAGCAGGACCTGACCGCGGACATGGCGGACTTCATCCGCGCGGCGCCGCGGACCTGGAAGGAGATCCTCCAGCAGTACAACGGCCAGCCCTACAAGGTTGTCTACGGAGCGTTCAGCAATCTGCGGCCCCAACTGGGACGCTGCGATGACGAACCGTGGTACCGCTACACGTTCTCCGACACCGACTTTGCCGTCCACGTCGGGGAGGCGCCGTCGTCGAATTTCGATCCGCGCCATCGGGAGACGTGAAACCCGTTGTGATGACCTGGATCACGTCCGGGCCGCTGGTGCGAGTTCGCGGGAGCGGCAGTGGCATGGGTCTCGTTGGTCACCGTACGAAGCGGCGCGTGGCGTGGGGTGACTAACATCAGTGCCGGTAGAACGGCTGTTGCCGGGACCGGACGCCATTGCCGGGTGTCGTGAATCGCACCGATTCCACGGCGGCGCGGGTTACTGTCTCGGGTGGCGGCGATGCAACTGACACTTGGAGGACATGGATGAGCGCCTATCAGACCGTGGTGGTCGGCACCGACGGTTCGGATTCCTCGTTGCGCGCGGTGGACCGCGCCGGCCAGATCGCCGCCGGGTCGGGTGCGAAGCTGATCGTGTCGACGGCGTACTTCCCCCAGAGCGAAGACCAGCGTGCCGCGGACGTACTCAAAGACGAGGGCTACAAGATGTCGGGCAACGCCCCCATCTACGCCATCCTGCGTGAGGCGCGCGACCGTGCGAAGGCCGCGGGCGCGGAGAACATCGAGGAGAAGGCCATCGTCGGCGCCCCCGTCGACGCCCTGGTCGAACTCGCCGAAGAGGTCAACGCCGATCTGCTCGTCGTCGGCAACGTCGGCCTGAGCACCATCGCCGGCCGGCTCCTCGGATCGGTTCCCGCCAACGTCGCACGCCGGTCGAAGACCGATGTGCTGATTGTGCACACCACCCCCTAGGGGCCGCCTCCCCGTGTGACAATCGGGCTGTCGAGGAGGTCAAGTATGACGTCTACGGTCCGCCCGATCGGCCTTTCTCCGCGTGAGAACGGTGCTCCGCCACCCGACGTGCCGTTGCGCGACATCGACCTCGGATCGCTCGATTTCTGGGCGTGGGACGACGACCGCCGCGACGGCGCCTTCGCCACCCTGCGTCGCGAGTCGCCGATCACGTTCTTCGAGGCTCCGCAGTTCCCGGGGTTCCCCACCGGCGCCGGGCACTGGGCGCTGACGTCGCACGCCGACGTGCACCACGCCAGCCGCCACCCCGACCTGTTCAGCTCCAGTCCGACGAGCACATCACTGGGCGACCAGGCGCCGGAGGTCTCGGAGTTCTTCGGCTCGATGATCACCCTGGACGACCCGCGTCATCAGCGCCTGCGGGCGATCGTCAACCGGGCCTTCACACCGAAGATGCTGGCGAGGATCGAGGCCAGCGTGGCGGAGCGGGCCCGCCGCCTGATCGACGACATGATCGCCGCGCACCCCGACGGCAGCGCCGACTTCGTCGCCGAGGTGGCCGCACCACTGCCGCTGCAGATCATCTGCGACATGATGGGGATCCCGGACGAGGACGAGGAGAAGGTCTTCCACTGGACGTCGGTGATCATGGGGATCGGCGACGACGAGGCGTCCGGGGACTTCGACGAGATCGTGGCGGTGGCCACCGAACTGGCCGGCTACGGGATGGCGCTCGCCGAGGACCGGAGAGCGCGGCCCGCCGACGACCTGACCACCAATCTCGTGCTGGCGGAGGTCAACGGCGAGCGGTTGTCGTCGACGGAGATCGCCTCGTTCTTCATCCTGCTGTGCGCGGCGGGGAACGAGACCACGCGCAACGCGATCAGCCACGGCATGGTGGCGCTCACGCGCTATCCGGACCAGCGCCGCACGTGGTGGTCGGATTTCGACGCCGTCGCGCCGACCGCGGTCGAGGAGATCGTGCGCTGGGGCTCGCCGATCATGTACATGCGGCGCAATCTGACCCGCGACGTCGAGATGAGCGGCGTGCAGATGAGGGCCGGCGACAAGGTGTCCATGTGGTACTGCTCGGCCAACCGCGACGAACGGGTCTTCGACAACCCGTGGTACTTCGACGTCACCCGTTCGCCGAACCATCACATCGGCTACGGCGCGGGCGGCGCCCACTTCTGCCTCGGCGCGAACCTGGCGCGCCGCGAAGTCCGGATGCTGTTCGGTGAACTGCACCGCCAGGTGCCCGACATCGTCGCCACCGAGGAGCCGGCGATCCTGAGGTCGGCGTTCGTGCACGGCATCAAGCGCCTGCCGGTCGCCTGGACCCCGCCTGCCTGACGCGCCTACCAGCCCATCGACCCGGGCACACCCTTGAACGGGCCGGCCACCCGGCTGGTGATCCAGCCGCCATAGAAGCCGCCGGGCTGCGGCAGCACCTCCTCGCCGTCGACGGTGCAGCGGTCCATCTGCGCCGCCATCACCGCGACCGCGCCTGCGAGCGCCCGAAACCCCGCGGTCGGCTCGGGGTAGGTCCACGCCGCACGCGGCGCCACCCGGTCGCCCCCGATCACGTCGTAGTACCGGGCGCGGCCCTTCCACTCGCACCACGAGGCGCCGTCGGCGTCCCGCAGCGCCCCGGGCCGGAAGTCATCGGCGGGCAGGTAGTACGTCGGCGGATGGCTGGTCTCGAGCACCCGCCAGCCGCGGTTGGTGGACGCGACGGTCTCGCCGCCAAGCTCTACGGTGATCCGGCCGGGGAACTGCTCGAGCCGCGGCGGGCGCGGGTAGTCCCAGACCGATTCCTGACCGGCGAGCGGCCGGTCCGGGACCGGCCTACCAGCCACGTTCGCGCCATTCGCCGAGGTGCGGCCGCTCGGTGCCGAGCACGGTGTCGTCGCCGTGGCCGGGGTACACGGTGGTGGTGTCGGGGTAGACGTCGAACACCCGGCTGGTGACGTCGCCGAGGAGCTGCTCGAAGTCGCCGGGCTGCCACGTCTTGCCCACCCCGCCGGGGAACAGGCAGTCACCGGTGAACAGTTGCACGCTGTCACCCGCCGCGGGCCCGCTCAGCGCCAGCGCCACCGAACCCGGCGTGTGGCCCCGCAGGTGGATCACGTCGAAGGTGAGCTCACCGATCTCGATGGTGTCGCCGCCGTCGATCAAGCGGTCCGGCCGGACCGGCAGCGGTTCGGCGTCCAGCCGGTGCGCCGCGGTGGGCGCGCCGGTGATGTCGACCAGGTCGGACAGCGCCTGCCAGTGGTCGAAGTGCTGGTGACTGGTGACGATCAGCGACAGGTTGGGTGCCTGCATCTCCACGAGTTCGGTCAGCAGATCGGCGTCGTTGGCGGCGTCGATGAGTAGCGACTCGCCGGTCTGGGAACACGTGATGAGGTAGCAGTTGTTGTCCATCGGGCCCACCGACATCTTGATGATCGTGGCGCCGGGCAGCGTGCGCTTGGCGGCGGTCTGTGGTTCCACGTGACCGGTGTAGTTGTCGTCGATGGCAGTCATGTCCGCCACGGTATCCGACCGCCGGCCGCCGTCCCGGCGGGTTGTCGGACCGGGCACATAGCATGGACACGAGCTGTGTCATGTGGGTCCGCGACACAGACGGAACGGGAGAGAAATCAGTTGGCTGACCGCCTGATCGTCAAGGGTGCTCGCGAGCACAACCTGCGAAGTGTCGACCTTGACCTGCCGCGCGACGCCCTCATCGTCTTCACCGGGCTGTCCGGCTCGGGCAAGTCGTCGCTGGCGTTCGACACCATCTTCGCCGAGGGGCAGCGCCGCTACGTCGAGTCGCTGTCGGCCTACGCACGCCAGTTCCTCGGCCAGATGGACAAGCCGGACGTCGACTTCATCGAGGGTCTGTCGCCTGCGGTGTCGATCGACCAGAAGTCCACCAACCGCAACCCGCGCTCGACCGTGGGCACCATCACCGAGGTGTACGACTACCTGCGCCTGCTCTACGCGCGCGCCGGCACCCCGCACTGCCCGGTGTGCGGCGAGCGCATCGCCCGCCAGACGCCTCAGCAGATCGTCGACCAGGTGCTCGCGATGGACGAGGGGCTGCGATTCCAGGTGCTGGCCCCGGTGGTGCGCACCCGCAAGGGCGAGTTCGTCGACCTGTTCGACAAGCTGAACACGCAGGGCTACAGCAGGGTGCGGGTCGACGGCGTGGTGTATCCGCTGACCGACCCGCCGAAGCTGAAGAAGCAGGAGAAGCACGACATCGAGGTGGTGGTCGACCGGCTCACCGTCAAGGCCACCGCCAAGCAGCGGCTCACCGATTCGGTGGAGACGGCGCTCGGCCTCGCCGACGGCATCCTGGTGCTGGAGTTCGTCGACCGCGACGACGACCACCCGCACCGCGAGCAGCGCTTCTCGGAGAAGCTGGCCTGCCCGAACGGGCACCCGCTCGCCGTCGACGACCTCGAGCCGCGATCGTTCTCGTTCAACTCGCCCTACGGCGCCTGCCCGGAGTGCACCGGCCTCGGCATCCGCAAGGAGGTCGACCCCGACCTGGTCATCCCCGACCCGGACATGACCCTCGCCGAGGGCGCGATCGCGCCGTGGTCGATGGGGCAGACGGCCGAGTACTTCACCCGGATGCTGGCCGGTCTCGGCGAGTCGATGGGATTCGACGTCGACACCCCGTGGAAGAAGCTGCCCGCCAAGGCGCGCCGGGCGATCCTCGAGGGCTGCGACGAGCAGGTGCACGTCCGGTACCGCAACCGGTACGGCCGCACCCGGTCCTACTACGCCGACTTCGAGGGCGTGATGGCGTTCCTGCAGCGCCGGATGGAGCAGACCGACTCGGAGCAGATGAAGGAGCGCTACGAGGGCTTCATGCGTGACGTGCCGTGTCCGGTCTGCGAGGGCACCCGGCTCAAGCCGGAGATCCTGGCCGTCACCATGGCCGCCGGCGACCACGGCGCGAAGTCCATCGCCGAGGTGGCGGAACTGTCGATCGGGGACTGCGCCGACTTCCTCAACGCGCTCACCCTCGGCCACCGCGAGCAGGCCATCGCGGGGCAGGTCCTCAAAGAGATCCAGTCCCGGCTGGGCTTCCTGCTCGACGTGGGGCTGGACTACCTGTCGCTGTCGAGGGCGGCGGCCACCCTGTCCGGCGGTGAGGCGCAGCGGATACGGCTGGCCACCCAGATCGGGTCCGGCCTCGTCGGCGTGCTCTACGTGCTGGACGAGCCGTCCATCGGACTGCACCAGCGGGACAACCGCCGGCTGATCGACACGCTGCTGCGGCTCAAGAGTCTCGGCAACACCCTCATCGTCGTCGAGCACGACCTCGACACCATCGCGCATGCCGACTGGGTGGTGGACATCGGCCCGGCCGCGGGGGAGCACGGCGGCCGGATCGTGCACAGCGGGTCCTACGAGGAGTTGCTCAACAACCCCGAATCGCTCACCGGCGCCTACCTGTCGGGTAAGGAGAGCATCGAGGTGCCGGCGCTGCGGCGGCCCATCGACCGGAAGCGGCAGCTCACCGTCGTCGGCGCTCGCGAGCACAACCTGCACGACATCGACGTGTCGTTCCCACTCGGCGTGCTCACCTCGGTCACCGGTGTCTCGGGGTCAGGGAAGTCCACGCTCGTCAACGACATCCTGGCCTCGGTGCTGGCCAACAAGCTCAACGGGGCCCGGCAGGTGCCGGGCCGCCACACCCGGATCAACGGTGTCGACCAGCTCGACAAGCTGGTGCGGGTCGACCAGTCGCCGATCGGACGGACTCCGCGGTCCAACCCGGCCACCTACACCGGCGTGTTCGACAAGATCCGCACCCTGTTCGCGGCCACCACCGAGGCCAAGGTCCGCGGCTACCAGCCGGGCCGGTTCTCGTTCAACGTCAAGGGCGGCCGCTGCGAGGCGTGCTCGGGCGACGGCACGATCAAGATCGAGATGAACTTCCTGCCCGACGTCTACGTGCCGTGCGAGGTGTGCCACGGCGCCCGGTACAACCGCGAGACACTCGAGGTGCACTACAAGGGCAAGACCGTCTCCGAGGTGCTCGACATGTCCATCGAGGACGCGTCGGAGTTCTTCGAACCGATCAGCTCGATCCACCGGTACCTCAAGACGCTGGTCGACGTGGGCCTGGGCTACGTGCGTCTCGGGCAGCCCGCGCCGACCCTCTCCGGTGGTGAGGCGCAGCGCGTCAAGCTGGCCGCCGAACTGCAGAAGCGGTCCACCGGTCGCACCGTGTACATCCTCGACGAGCCGACCACGGGGCTGCACTTCGAGGACATCCGAAAGCTGCTGAAGGTCATCAACGGGCTTGTGGACAAAGGCAATTCGGTGATCGTCATCGAGCACAATCTCGACGTCATCAAGACCTCGGACTGGATCATCGACATGGGCCCCGAAGGCGGTGCCGGCGGCGGGACCGTCGTGGCGCAGGGGACGCCCGAGGACGTCGCGGTGAACCGCGACAGCTACACCGGCCACTTCCTCGCCGAGATGCTCGACCTGCCTGCGCCGACCCGCAAGCGGCGCAAGGTGAGTGCCTGACCGCCCTCAGGCGGGCGCGGTCTCGTAGGCGTCGATGTCGAAGCGCCGGGTCTGGCGCCGGAACCGGAAGGTGAAGTCCGGCCACAGCGTGGTGTTGTTGCCGTGCGCGTCGAGGTACCAGCTCGCGCACTTGCCGTTCATCCACACCGAACCGTCCAGCGCCTTCTGTAGCCGGTCGTTGTAGCTGTCCAGCGCATGCTGTTTGACCTCGACGGTCCGAAGTCCGCGTCGGCGCATGGTGGTGACGGCGTCGACGACGTAATTGATCTGCGACTCGATCATGTAGACCATCGAGCTGTGGCCGAGGCCCGTGTTCGGACCGACGAGCACGAACATGTTCGGGTATCCGGCGATGGTGGTGCCCTTGTAGGCGCGCATCCCCTTGTCGGCGAACTTCTGGGTCAGGCTCGCACCGTCGGCGCCGCAGACGGTGTCGAACATCGGTGAGTCGGTGACGTGGAAGCCGGTGGCCACCACCAGTGCGTCGACCTCCCGCACGGTGCCGTCGGCGGTGACGATCCGGCGGCCGTCGATCTCCTGGATCCCGTCGGTGAGCAGGTCGACGTGGTCGCGGTCGAGTGCGGGGTACCAGTCGTTGGAGATCAGCATCCGCTTGCAGCCGATCCGGAAGTTCGGTGTGACCCTGCGGCGCAGCTCCGGATCCTTGATCTCGCGGCGGATCTTCGCCCGCGAGAGCAGCTCGAAACCCTTCATCAGGTTCGGGTTCTTGGCCAGGCCGACCACCTGCGTCTCGCGGCCGGCGTAGATGCCTGCCCGGGCCAGCCGCAGATAGCCGGGCACGTTGCGGAACGCCCACCGTTCGGGCGCGGTGAAGGCCCGGTCGAAGCGTGGCAACAGCCACGGCGCCGTGCGCTGGTAGACGTCGAGGTGGGTGACCCGGTCGACGATCGCGGGCACGATCTGGATGGCCGACGCGCCGGTGCCGATAACCGCGACGCGTTTGCCGGCGAGATCGGTGTCGTGGTTCCACTGGGCGGAGTGGAACAGGTCGCCTCCGGCAGCCGCGAAGGACTCGATGCCGGGGATCGCGGGCAGCGACGGCTCGGCGAGTGAGCCGAATCCGGCGATCAGGATGTCGGCGGTGTATCCGCCCTTGGCGGTCGCCAGTTCCCAGTGCGATTTCTCGGAATTCCACGCAGTCCGGCGCACCTCGCAGCCGAAGACGTGCCGGTCTAGCACGTTCGCGCGCTGCGCGACGCCGCGCAGGTCGTCCTCGATCTCGGGCTGGGCGGAGAACGACCGGGTCCAGTCCGGGTTGAGCGCGAACGAGTACGAGTACAGGTGCGACGGCACGTCGCATGCCGCGCCGGGATACGTGTTGTCCCGCCAGGTCCCGCCGACGTCGTTGCCGCGTTCGAAGACCAGGAAGTCGCGATGTCCGGCCTCGTCGAGCCGGATCGCCGCGCCGAGTCCGGAGAAGCCGCTGCCGATGATGGCGATCGACACATGGGTCACGTCGAGACCTCCTCGTCTACGAGACCGTAGGTTACCGGCTGGTAGTGGGACTGAACCCGGCTTCGCTGCGACTGGCTCTGCCGAGTGGCGACGGGAACCGCGGGCTGACCCGGACGCCGTCCAGCCACTCGGTCAGTTCGGCCGCCCGGCGGTCGAGGGCACGGCGGCCGTCACGGCCGAGGTCGTCGAGGAGATGCAACACCACCCTGCCCCCGGAGTCCTGGCCCCATCCGCCGACGATGCGGCCGTTCCACCACGCGGTGGGACCGGCGTTGCCGTTGCTGTCGAACACGTGTGGCCGGTGTTCGCCGAGGTACCAGGTCCGGTCGAACCACCCCATCGGGGTGACGTCGAGGCTGGGCAGCAGCGCGGCCCAGGGCTGCGACGCGGGTTCGGGTTCGAGGTCGTCGGGCAGCGCCCAGCCGGTGTCGTCGTCGTCGCCGCCGTCTCCTAGCCGCACTTCTACCGCGCCGATGTCGCGCAACGCGGCGCGTGCCCACGTCAGGGTGTTGCCGAACCACCATTTGACGTCGGTCAGCGTCGCGGGCCCGAATGCGTAGAGCCAGCGCCGAACCAGCTGCGCGGCCGCCGGGCCGGCCGCGACGGGGTCGCCGACGGTGCCCAGCCAGTCCGCTGTCGGTACCCACCGCGGCCTGCTGACCGTCCACCCGCCGTCGTTGGGTCCGCGGACGATGTCGCCACGGACGCCGAGCACCGTGAGAACCCTTGGCGCCAGCGGGCTCTCACCGCCCCACGGTCGGTCAGGCGCGTACTCGTACCTGCCCGCCAGCTCGGGCAGCGCGATTCGCAGGTCGCGCGCACTGGTGGCGCCGTGTTCGGCGAGGTGAGCCAGCACCGCCGGGCAGGCGGTGTCGAGCCAGGTTTCGCCGTCGGGTGCCAGCCCCGCCTTGTCGGCGTCGGCGATCAACCGCCTGCGTTCCGTGGCGGCCACCCGTTCGCTGGCCGCGGACTGCACCGCGGGCAGGTCGGTCGCGCGGATCACCCACAGCGTCCTGCGCATCGCGAGGTGCTTGACCAGCGTCCGCTCGTCGTAGAGGTCGCGCTGCAGATCGGTGACGGCGAATCCGGGAACCCGGGTCCACAGGGAGAGGTACGGGGTGGCCGGGTCGGTGCCGTGCAGTCCGACCAACCGGGCAGCGACGTCGGCGCCGGATGCCGCAGCGGCGCCGGGACAGAGGAAGTGTCGCCGCGCCAATCTGGCCCGCCGCTCGGCGAGGGTGAACGAGCGCAACGGTCAGTCGGTTTCGGAGCGCATCGACTCCCGGATCTGAGCCAGTCGCTCGGCGGCGGCCCGCTGACGCTCCTCGTAGAGTTCGTCGGCCGCGCGGCCCTCGGGGGTCTCGGCTGCCAACTCGGAGGCGCCGACCGATGTGCCGAAGCGGTTCTCGATCTTCTCGCGTACCGAGTCGAATGTCGGCACACCGCCCGGCGTGTAGCCGGCGTCGAGGGCCTCTGCCGGCGGCGGAGGCGGCGGCGGGGCAGCGGTTTCCGGCTCGGGGGTGGATTCGTCGGACATGGTGGTCACCGTACTCGGCGACGCCGACGGCCCGCGGTAGTTGGGATCGGTAGCCGTCCGGCCGGATTTCACTTGTGCCACGACGACGCCATCGGGGCGGCGCGCGAATGAGGGAGAAAACGATGAAGCGAGTTGTCGCTGGTGTGATCGGTCTGGCCGCAGCCACCGCCGTCCTGGTGGGCTGCTCGGACGACAAGCCGGCCGCCGCGCCGGGCACGCAGGTGAGCAATGGTGGCAGCACGGAGGTGAAGGTCGACGGCAATGACCTTGCCGGTCTGGACACCAACTCGGTCACCTGCGTCAAGCAGGGCGGCAAGATCACCGTGGGCAGCGGCGCCGTAGGCGGCCAGCAGGGCCTGGGCATCGTGATGACCGACGAGGCCACCCCGAAGGTCGAGACCCTCGGCCTGGTGGTCGACGGGAACGCGCTGGCCGTCAACAACATGATGGGCGCCAAGGTCGGCTCGGCGGAGGTGAAGGTCGACGGCGACACCTACACCGTCAGTGGCGAGGCCAGCGGCGCCGACATGAAGAACCCGATGGCCGGAATGATCTCGAAGCCGTTCACCGTCACGGTGACGTGCAGCTGATCGGTCCGCACCGCGGCGGCGGGCGTGCTGGGCCATTCGGCCTGGCGCGCCCGCCGCTTCCCTATGATTCGACCGTGACCATCGGCGCCGGTTTGGCGCGGGCCCGCTCGCTCACCTTCGCGGGAGACGAGGCGGCGGCCCGCGATCTGTTGCTGTCGTTGATGCCCGACATCGAGCGCGCCGACCGCGACGACCTGATGCTCGAGGTGTTCGCCCAGCTGGGGGAGATCTACCTGGTCCGCGGCGCCGACGACGGCGTGACCGAATGCGTGCGCCGGATCCGGGACTGTCTGGCCGTCTATTCGGCGATCCTCGCCGGCACCGGGCCGGACGTCCCGGTGGCGCTGGCCGACGCCGACATCCGCCGGATGACGCTGCGCTACACCCGGCGCGCCCGGTACCTCGACATCGGATTGGCGGCGGCGGCAGGCGACCACGAGGGCGCCGCGGCGCAGCTCGAGGAGTTCGTCGCCGGATCCGGCGAGGAGAGCTCCGCGGCCGGCGATCCGGAGCTCGCCGGCGAGTTCGCATACTTCCGGGTCCGCGCACTGATGCTGTGCGCCGCGGCGCTGTGCGACGACGACCTGCACGCGCGGTCCATCCCGCTGTGGGAACGGGTCCTCGAGGCCATCGCGCGGCCCGGTGACGACGAGGCGGCCGATCACCTGCTGGTCACCGGTGGCACCGGCTACGGACGGTTCTGTGTCGAGACCGGGCGGCTGCCGGAGGCCGAGCCGTGGCTGCAGCGGGCCGGAGCCAGAGCGCAGTCCCGGGGGTGGCGGTTGGCCTCGGCGAGAACGGTTCTCGAGCGTGCCGCCGCCGCATGGGCGGCCGGTGACCACGAAGCCACCGAACAACTGATCAGCGAGGCCCAGCCGGTGCTCGCCGAGCACGCCCATGCCGATGATGTCGCGCGGTGCCTGCTGTACTACGGATTCGCCCGCATGGCCCTCGGGGAGCTGGCGGTCGCCGACGACTGCTGGACGCGGGCAGAGCAGCACTGGCGGGAAGCGGGCAGGCCGCTGCGCATCCATCGGATCATCCTGCAGCGCAGCTGGATACCGATCTTCTGGGGCCGCTACGCCGAGGCCGTTGAGCTGGTGGCGCAGGCCCGCGAGTGGCTCGACGCGTCGAACCGGAGCAGCTGGCTGCAGTACGCCCGCCTGGACGACCACCTGGGCACGGTCTGGCGGGCCGACGCGCTCGCCGACCTCGGCTTCGACGCCGCGGGCGACCCGGACGAGACTTTGGAGGAGGTCGAGAAGCGCCACGTCGCCTCACTCGGCGTGGCACAGCGCGAGGTGCCCGAGGAACGGGAGCGCAGCGCGATGGCCAAGCTCGAGCGGGCCGCCGAACTCAAGCTGCCCGCTGCGCTCGCCGTCGACTCCGTGCGCTATGTGCTGGCGGACCCCGATGCCAGGACCAGGTGGGCCACCACGGTGTCGGCGCCGATGCTGGCAGGCGCCTTCGCCGTGGTCTGGGAGTGGGAGAACACCGCCCTGCTCAGTGAGCTGATCGAATACCACAGCGCGCGAGGCGCGTTCACCGTCGTCACCGATCCGGCCGGTGGATCCGGGATGCCCGACGCGGCGACCGTGGCGGTGCCGCTGGAGGACGCCGATGATTTCGCGCTGGTGGCCGCCGGTGGCCCCGCGCCGGCCCGGAACGACCCCCTGCTACGCCTCGGTCCGCTGCCGCCGCTCGTCATGGAGCCGGGCGCGGCACCGGTGCTCGAACACTACCGCGCGCTCGCCCAGCAGCGGTACGGCCGCGCGGTCACCGCCGACGAGCCGGTCTGGCGCACATGGCCGTGACCGGGCCACCCCGGCTGGTACTGAGGTACGCCGACCTCGGCATCGCGACATATGCCAGCCTGCGCATCGTCGGGCAACCCGAGAGGACGGTCACCTGGGTCGTCGAGGTGCCCATCCTGCTCGCGGCCCTGCAGGAGCTGGCGGACGCGCTGCCGGACGCCCGGCCCGGCGAGACGGCAGGTGACGCCCTCGAACGCGCGGTGCGGCGGAGCCCGTTCGCGTCGCCGCACGGCGAGCTGACCCTCGCCTACATCCTGGGTGTGCTGCTGATCGCCGCGCCGGCCTGGCAGCTGCTAAGGGAGTGCGTATCGGACCCGCGGGCAACGCTGTTCGTGTCGCCGAGCGCACGGCTCGCGCGGGTGCCGTGGGGTCTGCTGGCGATGCCGACGACGGGCCCGACCGCGCGCGAGCTGGTGCACGCACGGTCGGAGGCGATGACGCGCACCGGACCGACGGCCGCGCGCATCCCCTGGCAGCTCACCGACATCGCCGAACACACCGAGGGCCACCGGCTGATGGAGCTCGTCGACGTGCTGATGACGGTGCCACCCAACATCGTGGCGGCGCCCCGGTTCCCGGCTCGCTGGGAGGACCGCCGCGACGGCCCGGCGCTGCTGGTCCTCGATCCGCGGGTGCCCGGCCAGCGCCCGGACTCCGCGCTGGGATCGGTGCTGGGCCGGCCGTCCGGCGAGATGCCCGTCGTCGCCCACTTCGCCGATGTGATGAGGCGGCGCCCGGTGCTGCCCGAGGTGGCAGGCGCCGTGGAGTTGTTCCGCCGGACCGACGCCGACCGGCGTTGGCTGGCCGAACAACTGCGGCGCGAACCCGGGCGGCTGGTATTCGTCGGCCACGCGACCGCCGCCGACGACGACAGCGGCCGCGCCGACCGAGCTGCCCTGCACCTGGCCGAGACCCATCCGCTCACCGCTGCCGACATGATCGCCTCGGCACTGCCGCTGCCGCCGCGAGTGGCGTTGCTGGCGTGCGCATCTGGTGCCGACTACCGGTTCGACGAGGCGACCGGACTGGTGGCCGCGATGGTTCTCGGCGGCGCGCAGACCGTGACGGCGACGCTGTGGTCGCTGCCGACCACGCGCGGCTACCGCCAGTTCGCGGCCGACCAGACCACTGCCGCAACGGATCCGATGTCCGAGGTGATCATCGCGGTGGACCGTGCGCATCAGGAGGACGCGGCCGGATGCGCGGTGAACCGCTGGCAGCGCGAACAGATGCGGCGCTGGCGGGACGGCGACGCCGGCGCACACCCGCTGTACTGGGCCGCACTGGTCACCTTCGCGGTCGACGGAACCCGTTGACGGTCAGGCCGGTGGCACGCACACCGCCACCGACGACTCGTCGCGGTAGTAGGTGACGATGACACTGCCCGGGCTGACCCGGTCCAGCGAGCTGGCGGGCACCAACGTCGTCTCCTGCACCGGGAACTGCCCGCCGTCGCGCCTTCTGACCATCAGATCGAGCTCCACCTCGCGGAAGTCCTCGCGGGCCGCCCCGGTGGCGCGCATGGCCGTCACCACGCCGCGGGACCTGATGCCACGCCGGATGGTGTCGAACTGGTCGGTGGTCAGCAGCCCCTTGTCGATCAGCATCTGGTCGAACGCCGCACAGACCGTGTCGATCTCGTCGACGGTGACGAGGCGCTCCTCGGACTCCGAGAGTGGCTCGGTGCAACGGCATCCGGCGGGGCGGCGCGATCCGGATGGCAGCAACATGGCAGCGATGGCGACACAGACGGCGCCGACGCTCGGAATCAACAACGTCGTGGACATGCCTGGAAGGTTGGGCCATCGCACGCGCTACCGAACCCAACTTCTGCGCTGTCCCTCACCGCCGACAACTCCTATCCTGTGCCAATGACCACGAGCCCGGAGACCGCGCCGCAGGTGGCGCTGATGCACCCGCGCCGCTCCGTCGTCGACCGCGCATGGCGCGCGATCGGCCCCGGCGTCGAGGTGCTCAGCGGCGACGACGGCGGGCCGTTGCGGCGCACCGTGAAACGCATCCTCGACCCGCTGGTGCTGCGGCTGCGGGCCAATCCCGAATACTCCGCCCCGGTGGTGAGCGACGACGTCGCGGCCGCGATGCACGACGCGATCGTCGGGCACGCCGACCGGCTGCGGGGGGCCGCCGCATGGTTCGCACTGCTCAAGGCCGAGCGGCGGCGGCTGCGCATCACCGCGGGCAACGCCCAGGAGCTCTACTTCCCCGTCTGCTTCGAGCTGGCCGTCACGCGGGGCGCACCGCAGGCCGACGACGCGCAGGCCGCGAGCGCGGTGCTGGCAGATCTGCACGGCGAGCGCGACCGGACCGGCATCGAGGTGCTCAACCGCTTCGCCGCCGATCCGCGGGTGGTGGCCCGGCTGACACAGCAACTCGAGCGCAGCTGGGCCGACGTCCGGGCCGACGGCGCGATCACCGGGCCCTTCCTCAGCGGGTTGACCACCGTGCTCGGGCCGGCCGACGGGCACCGCGCCGCGGCCGCGCGGCAGCGGGTCTGGACCGCGCTGATCGCCGACGCGACACCGCACAACCTCGGCGCGCTGGCCCGTGGCGGCGGGGCGAGCCTGCCCTGGTCGATCGTCGACGCCGGGCTGTCGTCGTCGGCTCCGCAACGTCCACCCCAGGTCGGCGGGGACCCCGGCAGCGACCGGCCGCTGGACCGCACGGTGCTCGACCGCGTGCGCGCCACGCTCCGGCGGGCGCTGGACCGCGACGAGCTGCCCGACATCCCGCTGCTGTGCGCCGAGGAGGTCGACCGCGCCTGCGCGCCATGGGGTCTGATGGCCGAGGACAAACAGGCCGCGCTGGTGGCCGGGATCGAGATCGCGATGCAACTGTCGCCTCTGCACGACACCGCTGCCACGCGATACGACCTGGCCGCGCAGATCCAGGCCCGGCTGCGCAGGGAGGCCTACGTGCTGCACGCCCGGCGCTGCCTGCTGGACACCGCGCCGCTGCACCCCCGGCAGCAGCAGGTGGTCGACGACCTCGCCGCGTTCGCACGGCCCTATCTCAGCCGGTTGTGGGCACGGCTGCACGGGCGCGACGTCTGGCAGGAACCGTGCGACGACGTCGACGACGTGCGAGCCCTGCTCGAAGGCGTGGCCAGGTCGGTCAGCCTCGACCACCGGCAGCGCATCAAGGCCATGCTGGAAGTGCAGGCAGCCGCATGAGACTCATTGCCGGAGAGGGGCTCTGGAGCACCGGATCGCCAGCGGTCGCCACGCCGCTGACCGCGGTGCTCGAGGTGAGCGGTGCGGTGTTGTCCTGGCCGGTCGACGAGCCGGGCGCAGCGGCGCACGTCGCGTTCACCGACGTGACGCGCGCCGACTGGCTGTGGCGGGTGGTCGGCGACAGCGGGCATGCGGCGCTGCTGGCGGCCGCGGCCAGCCGTGCCGACGACGGCGCACTGCTCGAGGTGGCCGAGGCCGACATGCCCGCGGCGGCGGTGGCGCCGTTGCGGCGGTTGGCGGTGGGGCACTGGCTGCGCCGGTGGTGGCCGGCCAGCAGGCTCGACGGGATCGCCGGCCTCGACCGTGCGCTGCTCGACGCCGAGATCGCCCTGCTCACCGCGGCGACCGAGGACTATTTCACCGATGACACCGTCGACTCCGACGCCGCCGAACTGCTGGCGCCCCATGTCGGCGAGCTCGCCACGCTGGCGCGCCAGGGCGACCCGCGGGTGCTCGACGTCGTGGCCCGCTGCGCCGAACTCGCCGAGGACCTCGGGGTGGCGGGACTCGAATGGCCGTTGCCCGCCGCGGACATCGCGGTGCCCGCGGGCGGCCGCGACGATTACGCGCTGGTGGCCGGCGCCGACACCCGTGGTGCGGGCGCCGGTGTGATCGCCCGTGGTGTCGGCCCGATCGTCTGGAGTGCGGTGCCGCCCGGTGTCTTCGACGCGGCCGAGGACGCGGTGTATTGGAGTGTGAGCAGCGACGGACCACCCGCCGAGCAGGTTCGTGCCGAGGTGCAGACCGCGCTGCTGGGAGCGGCCTCTCCGGCGGGCCTGCCGGTGCGCGTGTCGTCGGGGCCCGTGTCGGGCACGGGTGCGCTCGACGCGGACGGCCACGCGACGGTGCCGCTGTACGACGGCACCGGCATCGGATTGTCCGCCGGTGCGGCATGGGACCACGACTGGCAGCCGACGGTGGTGTCGGTGGGGGCAGGTGGCCCGACCGTCGCGGCGAACGAGTCGCGGGAGACCCGGGACCGCGCCAGGGCGGTGGCCCGGCGACGGCTGGCGCAGCCCGGCGATGACGCCTTCCTCGCCGAGATCCTCACTGCCGAGGCAGACTACTAGGTCAGCGGGCGACGGGCTGCACGTGCGGCACGCCGGTCGCCACCGCGGGCAGGGGCGACGGCGCCGACGCAGGTGTCTCGAGCTGACCGGCCAGCCACGGCAGGGCGATCGAGAAGGCCTGTGCGGCGAACGGCCAGTCGTGCTTGCCGGGCTGGACGTGTACCGTACACGCGATGCCGTGCGCCGTGCCCAGCCCGCACAACGAATTCGCCGCCGCCAGTTGATCATTGGCCGCGGCATTGATGTCGAACCAGCCCGCCACGTCGGTGTAGCCGCCGTGCCGGGTGATCACCGTGGTGGGATCCCAGTCGGCCCACGCCGCCGCGTTGCCGCCGAACAGCCGCGCGATGGTCTGCTGCCGGTCTCCCGCATTCGGCCCGAGGTCGCCCGCGATGTCCTCGAACGCGCTGAACATCTCTGGATGCATGACGCTGAGGTCGACGGCGCACGTGCCGCCCATCGACCAGCCAACGATGCCCCACCGGGTGCGGTCGGCGCTCACCCCGAAAGTGCGCTCCATGTAGGGCACGACGTCCTTGGTCAGGTGGTCGGCGGCGTTGCCACGGCTGCCGTTCACGCATTCGGTGTCGTTGTTGAATGTGCCTCCGGAATCGACGAACACGAGCACCGGCGCGAAACCCCGGTGCGCCGCGGCGTAGTCGTCCACGGTCTTCACCGCGTCGCCCGCGCGCAGCCAGTCGGCAGGCGTGTTGAACTCGCCGCCGATCATCATCACCGTCGGCAGCGGTGGCGGGGGATTGCTGGCGTACCAGGCCGGCGGCAGGTAGACCAGTTCGCCGCGGTGCCGGAAACCCGAGGCGGTGTCGGCGATGTCGACGGGTACGACGGTGCCCGTGGCCGGGATCCTGCCCTGCCGCTGCATCGCCGCGACGGTCACCTGATCGGTCTGGTCGGGCAGCGGGCCCGCGGTCAACTGGTTCCACGCCACCCCGACGGTCGGGAAGTACCCCACCCACAGGTTGAGGGCGAGGGCCGCGGAGAGGGCGCACAGCGGCACCGCGAGCACCGCCACTCCGCGCTGCCAGAACCGGGTGGCGCGCCAGCCGGTGACGAGCACCGCGACCGCCACGCCCGACAGGCCGGTCCACAGCCACAGTGTCTGCGGCGCGGGTTCCCCGGCCAGTCCCTCGGCCGCCACGTACCAGTACGCGCACACCGCGACGGCGGCCCCGACGAACGCCGCCCAGGGCAGCCAGGTCAGCTGCCACCGCCGCGAGCGCCGGATGACCGCCGCGAGCAACGCCAGGCCCGCGAGGATCTGCACCGTCACCGGGATCCACCCGTGCATCAACGACAGGTTGTGGCGCAGGGATTCGGCCAGGGTCACGGCTGCCATCGTGGCCGACCATCCTTATGGGCCGCTGTGGGTCCGCTGTCAGACGGTTCAGACCATGTACTCCAGCTGCGCCGGCCCCTCCACTTCGTCGGCCCGCGGACGGTCGAGGATGGTTTCCGCGACCCGTCGTGCCTGGCCGCGCAACTCGGGCACCGCGATCGTCTCCCAGTAGGTGCCACGCAGCAGCGGGCCGAGCGCCAGCAGCCATGCCGACCGGTCGCCGTCGGCGGTCAACGCGGTGTGGTCGTGGTCCACGGCCACTCCCATGTTCGTCGCATCCGGCGCGATCAGGCCGCGGCGCAGAAGGTTCTGCAGCAGCACCGAACTGGTGCCCGTCAGCTTGGTCGACGGTCCGGTGGCGTTGATGACGACGTCCCCGGTGAGCGTCTCGCCGTCTGCCAGATGCACGCGGATTTGCGCGCCGTCATCCTCGAGCTTCTCGATACCGGCGGCACGCACCCGCAGCTGCCCGGTCAGCTGCAGATGCGTCAGTTGAGCGTGGATGTCGGGGGAGATGCGGTGGCGGAACACATTCCACCGCGCTGCGTGGTGCTGCGCGAACTCAAGGCGCTCCGCCGTGCTGAAGTTGCTCCAGATGCGCTGGGTCTGTGCGCGCAGCTTGTCGACGATGATCGCCGGGTGGGCGTTGCGCTCGTGCAGTTCCGCACAGTGCGCGCGGACGAGGGCGACCAGCCGGTCGAGGCCCAGCGTGGTCAGGTCGACGTCCGGTGGCGGGAACTCGGGGTACTCGATGCCGCGGAAGTGGCCGTGCGGCAGCCAGCCGTGCCTCGACACGGCGTGGATGTCGCCGCGCCAGCCGATGGTCCGCAGGGTGATGATCGCGTCGACGGCGGTCAGGCCGGTCCCGAGCACCACGACGGCCGAGTTCCGCTCGGGCAGCCGCTCCTCCCATGCCTGCCACGGGTCACCGACCCAGGCGGGATGGCCGGTGAGGCCCTCTGCGCCGGGCAGGGCGGCCGGTGTCTCGTTGCCGGTGGCCAGCACGACGCGGTCGGCCTCTATCGCGGATCCGTCGGCGAGGCGGACGAGGCAGCCCAGGTCGCCGGGTTCGACGTCGACCACGGTCCCGACGACCAGTCTCGCCGGCGCCGGGCCGGTGCTCAGGTGGCGCTGGGTCAGGGCGCGCAGATAGTCACCGTAGGTCTGCCGGGGGATGAACCGCTCCCGCAGGTCGATCTGCGGCACCGCTTCGAACTGCGGTTGCGCGCTGACCCAGCGCAGGAAGTGGTCGGGTTCGTCGGGGAACGCCGACATGTTGCGCGCCGCGACGTTGAGCAGGTACTCGGGGCGGCGCCGCCGGTAGGCGATGCCGCGTCCGACGGGTTCGCGCTCGTTGACCACCGTCAGGTCCAGCGGGACGTCGCCGAGCCGCGCCAGGTTCACCGCGGTCATCGTCCCGCTGAATCCTCCGCCGACGACCACGACGCGGGCGGGCTGCTGCCGTGCGGCGGCGTCGGTGCGCATGCAGGTAGCTGACGGCCTCGCCTCCGTGTTGTCACGGGTTTGGGTGCCCGTGATCGGAAGTGCAGCGATGGCGCGGCCGCCCTACCGGGGTTTGGCCAGCGGGAAGGGCAACGTCTCGCGGATGCTGCGCCCGGTGATCAGCATCACCACCCGGTCGACGCCCATGCCGAGGCCGCCGGTCGGCGGCATCGCGTACTCCATCGCCTGCAGGAAGTCCTCGTCGAGTTCCATGGCCTCCGGGTCGCCGCCCGAGGCGAGCAGCGACTGCTCCTGCAGCCGCCTGCGCTGTTCCACCGGATCGGTCAGTTCGCTGTACGCGGTGCCCAGCTCGACACCCCACGCGACGAGGTCCCATCGCTCCGCCACGCCGGGGAGGCTGCGGTGCGGGCGGGTCAGCGGCGACACCGACGTCGGGAAGTCCTTGTAGAACGTCGGCTGCTCGGTGCGGTCCTCGACCAGGTGCTCGTACATCTCGAGCACCACGGCGCCGGCGTCCCAGTGCGTCAGGTAGGGGATGCGCGCCGCGTCGCACAACCGGCGCAGGGTCGGCAGGTCGGTGTCGATGTCGACGTGTTCGCCCAGTGCCTCCGACACCGCGCCGTGCACCGTCTTGACCGCCCACTCACCGGAGATGTCGACCGGGGCGAGCGTGCCGTCGTCACGGGGCCGCAGGAACACCTGCTCGCCGTTGGCGGCCAGGGCGGCGTTCTGGATGAGCTCGCGGCAGCCGTCGATCCACACGTTGTAGTCCGCGTGCGCCTGGTACGCCTCGAGCAGCGTGAACTCGGGGTTGTGGCTGAAGTCGACGCCCTCGTTGCGGAACGCCCGGCCGAGTTCGAAGACCCGCTCGACGCCGCCGACGCACAGTCGTTTGAGGTACAGCTCCGGGGCGATGCGCAGATACAGATCGAGGTCGTAGGCGTTGATGTGGGTCATGAAGGGCCGCGCGTTGGCGCCGCCGTGGATCTGCTGCAGGATCGGCGTCTCGACCTCGAGGAAACCCTTGTGGTACAGCGTGTCCCGGATGGCGTGCAGTACACCGCTGCGCGCCTTGATCAGGTCGCGCGCCTCGGTGTTGACGGCCAGGTCGACGTAGCGGGCGCGGACGCGGGCCTCCTGGTCGGTCAGGCCCTTCCACTTGTCCGGCAGCGGGCGAAGGCATTTGCCGATCAGCCGCCACCGGTGCACCAGCAGTGACCGCACGCCTTTGCGGCTGTAGCCGATCACGCCGGACACCTCGATGAGGTCGCCCAGATCGAGGGCGGCGGTGAAGTCGGCCGACGTCCCCTGCTCCAGCTCCGAATTGTCGAGCAGCAGTTGCACTTCGCCGGACCAGTCGCGCAACTCGGCGAACAGCACGCCGCCGTAGTCGCGCATGCGGAGCACCCGGCCCGCCACCGACACGGCGGTGTCGTCGGCGGCGTCGTTCGCCTGGGCCACCGTGTGGCTCGGCGCCTGGCCCACCGGGTAGGCGTCGACACCGCTGTCCTGCAGCGCCTTCAGCTTCGCCGTCCGCACCCGGACCTGCTCCGGCAGCCGGGGGCCCGCGGCCTCGTCGGCCATGTCGGCCTGCAGTCCGGAGACGTCGGGGGCGCTTCCGTCGTGGTGCAGCAGTCCGCTGGCCATCAGGGCGTCGGGCGCCGACACGTGGTGGCCGGTGTGCTGCTTGTTCCGCCGGGAAAACGGCAGCACCAGGAAGCCCTCGGCGATCACCGACGCGACGCCCACCCGTGGGACGAGCCGGGCGTCCTCGTAGCAGGCGAAGCGCGGCACCCACTCGGGTTGGTACTTCATGTTGGAGCGGTACAGCGTCTCGAGCTGCCACCACCGGGAGAAGAACACCAGCAGCCAGCGCCACAAGCGGGCCACCGGTCCGGCGCCCAGCTGTGCGCCCTGCTCGAAGGCCGACCGGAACATCGCGAAGTTCAGCGAGATCCGGGTGACACCGATGCCCTCGGCCTGCATGCACAGCTCGCTGACCATCAGCTCGATGGTGCCGTTGGGCGACGTCGGGGAGCGGCGCATCAGGTCCAGCGACACCCCGGTGGTGCCCCACGGCACCAGTGAGAGCATCGCCACCACCTGTTCCTCGGGACCCTGCACCGTCTCGACCAGCAGGCAGTCACGGTCCGCGGGGTCGCCGAGCCGGCCGAGCGCCATCGAGAATCCGCGTTCGCTCTCGGTGTCGCGCCACGCGTCCGCGCGGGTGATCACCTCGGCCATCTCCTCGGCGCTGAGGTCGCGGTGGCGGCGGATGCGCACCGACGCGCCGGCACGGCGGGCCCGGGTGACGGCCTGCCGCACCGCGCGCATGTCCGGTCCGGACAGCCGGAAACGGTCCGGGTGCAAGATCGCCTCGTCGCCGAGCTGCAACGCGTTGAGGCCCGCCTCGCGGTAGGCCGCGGCACCGGTGAAGCTGGCACCCATCACGCCCGGCGCCCAGCCGTAGGTCTGGCACAGCTGCAGCCAGGCGGCGATGGCCTGCGGCCATGCCTTGGGATCGCCGACGGGATCGCCACTGGCCAGGCACACCCCGACCTCGACGCGGTAAGTGATCGCGGCGCGGCCGTTGGGCGCGAACACCACCGACTTGTCGCGGCGGGTGGCGAAGTACCCCAGCGAGTCGTTCTTCCCGTACAGCTCGAGCAGCCCCCGGATCGCCGACTCGTCCTCGCCGGTAAGCGCGTTGTCCGCACGTTGCGACTGGAACAGCACCACCGCGGCGGCCATCAGCGCCAGCGCACCGAACAGGCCGAGCACCGCGTTGACGAGGACGTGGGGGTGCTGGCCCTCGAACGCCGCGGAGTCGACGCCGGCGAAGGCCACCACCCGGTTGGCGGCGTAGGCCAGCCGGTAGTCCCGTTCGAGGGTGCCGGGGAACAGTTCCACCAGCGCCCAGCCCACCAGGATGCCCAGCGCCATGCCGGCGACCAGCGTTCCGACGGCCTTGACCAGGGCCGCCCGCCGGACCCGGGCCCAGAATTCGGGTCGGGCCAGCAGCAGGAAGGCGATCGCGGCGACGTGGAAGGCCAGGCCGATCACCTCGCCGATCTCCTCGATGACCGACTCGTCGCCGGTCAGCAGGTCCACGACGTTCCAGCCGACCGCGGCGACCATGTAGAGCAGCAGCACCCACCACGCGATGCGTTTGCGGGCGGCGAGCGCGGCGGCCAGCAACGCCAGCACGAACGCCCACGCGAAGCTGGTGTCCGGGAAGTTGAAGATGTAGTCGTTGACGAACTCGCGCGGGACCCTGATGATCCACCGCACCAGGGGGGAGACGCTGGCCAACAGCGACAGTGTGGCAATGATTCCGACGGTCCAGCCGGCGGCGGCGGGAACCCAGGGATATCGGGTGGTCGACCGCGCCCTCGGCGGATTGGTGAGGGTCATAGGCCGCGAGGATATGCGCTCACCCCGGCAAATGGGTGGCAGAAACTACCAGACGGGGCCGGTGTATTTCTCGCCCGGACCGTGGCCCGGTTCCTCGGGCGCCGCACTGGCTTCGCGAAACGCCAACTGGAGGGACTTCAGCCCGTCGCGGACCGGTCCGGCGTGCGGACCGAGGTATTCGGCCGACGCCGTCACCAGCCCGGCGAGCGCGGTGATCAGCCGGCGCGCCTCGTCGAGGTCGCGGTGCGGGCTGTCGTCGGGGTCCTCGGCGGACAGCCCGAGCTTCTCGGCTGCCGCACTCATCAGCATCACGGCCGACCTCGTGATCACCTCGACGGCGGGGATCTCGGCGAGCTCGCGGACCGGCGGTGTGGCCGCCCCGTCGTCGAATGCAGGAAACTCGGTCATGCCTGCTAGACTCGCATGCGCGACCGTCCCGGCTCAGGCCAGGGACAGCAAGTGGAGTCCCACTCCCACCGTTGGCCACGGAAGTATCCGAAGGCTCAGCGGTCCGGTCGGACATCGGTAGATGTCTGTTCTGGTCGGCATGGGCCCTGCTACCAGCAGGGCTTTCTCTGTCTCACGGGCAGAGGCGCTGATGGCGTGGGCTCCTCATAGGTAGACAACTATAGGAGGCCCCATCAGCACTGAGACCCGCGTCAACGAGCGCATCCGCGTACCTGAGGTCCGCCTGATCGGACCGGGCGGTGAGCAGGTGGGCATCGTGCGCATCGAAGACGCCCTCCGCGTCGCCGCGGACGCCGATCTCGACCTTGTCGAAGTTGCCCCGGACGCCAAACCGCCGGTGTGCAAGATCATGGACTACGGCAAGTTCAAGTACGAGACGGCTCAGAAGGCGCGCGAGTCTCGCAAGAACCAGCAGCAGACCGTCGTCAAGGAACAGAAGCTGCGTCCCAAGATCGACCCGCACGACTACGAGACCAAGAAGGGTCACGTCGTCCGCTTCCTCGAGGCGGGGTCCAAGGTCAAGGTGACCATCATGTTCCGCGGACGTGAGCAGTCCCGGCCCGAACTGGGCTACCGACTGTTGCAGCGCCTCGGCGCCGACGTCGCCGACTACGGCTTCGTCGAGACGTCGGCCAAGCAGGACGGCCGCAACATGACGATGGTGCTGGCACCGCACCGCGGCGCGAAGACCCGCGCCAAGGCGGCGCACGACGCCGATGCGCCTGCCGCGCAGCGCGCGAGCGCCGAGCCGGCCGAGCCGCCCAACCCCACCTGATCCGACACGAGAAACCGAGGACGACATGCCCAAGGCCAAGACCCACAGCGGTGCATCAAAGCGATTCCGCCGCACCGGGACCGGCAAGATCATGCGTGAGAAGGCCAACCGCAGGCACCTTCTCGAGCACAAGTCGAGCAAGCGCACCCGCCGGCTGGAGGGCCGCACCACCGTGGCCGCGAACGACACCAAGCGCATCAACAAGATGCTGAACGGCTGAGTGCGCCAACGCACTCCAGGTCGTCCCGACACTTCCCAGCCCGTACGAGAATAGGAATCACCCATGGCACGCGTTAAGCGCGCAGTCAACGCCCAGAAGAAGCGGCGCACAATCCTGGCAGCATCCAAGGGCTACCGCGGACAGCGGTCACGCCTGTACCGGAAGGCCAAGGAACAGCAACTGCATTCGCTGAACTACGCCTACCGCGACCGCCGCGCCCGCAAGGGCGAGTTCCGCAAGCTGTGGATCTCGCGCATCAACGCCGCCGCACGCGCCAACGACATCACCTACAACCGGTTGATCCAGGGCCTCAAGGCCGCCGGCGTCGAGGTGGACCGCAAGAACCTCTCCGAGATCGCCATCAGCGATCCGGCCGCGTTCACCGCGCTGGTCGAGGTGGCCAGGGCCGCGTTGCCGGAGGACGTCAACGCGCCGTCGGCCGGAGAGGCCGCTTAGCGGAGGGCAGGAGCGAAGCGACCCGGGAAGATGTCGGGTCTGACCGAACGCTCCGCCCGGGTGGCGGCAGCGATCAAACTGCACCGACACGTCGGACGCCGCCGCGCCGCACGTTTTCTCGCCGAGGGACCCAACCTGGTCGAGTCAGCGTTGCGGCGCGGAGTGGTTTCCGAGGTGTTCGCCACGGAGTCCGCGGCGGAGCGCTTCGGCGACCTGCTGAATGGCGCGCCAGTGCACCTGGTCACCGATCGTGCGGCGAAGGCGTTGTCCGACACCGTCACCCCGGTGGGACTGGTCGCGGTGTGCGAGCTGCCCACCGTGACCCTCGCCGACGTGCTGGCCGACGGGCCGCGGCTGGTGGCGGTTCCGGTCGAGATCTCCGAGCCGGGCAACGCGGGCACGCTGATCCGCCTCGCCGACGCGATGGGCGCCGACGCGGTGGTGCTCGCCGGGCACAGCGTCGATCCGTACAACGGTAAGTGCCTGCGCGCCTCGGCAGGCAGCATCTTCACCATCCCGGTGATCTCCGATCCCGACGCCGTTGCCGTGGTGGGGGAGTTGACCACCGCCGGGCTTCAGGTGCTGGCCACCACCGTCGACGGCGAGCTCGGCCTCGACGCGCCCGAACTCGACGCCGCCCTGACCGCGCCGACCGCGTGGCTGTTCGGCCCCGAAGCGCACGGGCTGCCCGCCGAACTGGCCGCGCTGGCCGACCACCGGGTGCACATCCCGATGCCGGGCAATGCCGAGAGCCTCAACGTGGCGTCGGCGGCGTCGATCTGCCTGTACCAGAGCGCGCGGGCGCTCGCCCGGAACCGCTAGTTCGACTTCAGCAGCCGCTCGGAAACCTGCAGCATCAGCGTCCGGGGCGTGAACCGGTACCCGGTTGCGAGAAGTGAGTTCTTCCAACCGGACACCACGGTTGGAGTGGACTTGTCCAGCGCGGACATCGCGGTGTCCACCACCTGCTTGGAGGTCTGCCTGCCGCTGGTGAGGAACTCCTCGCCGGTGCGGGCGAAGAACTCGGTCTCCGTCGCGCCGGGACACAGCGCCAGCACCCGGACACCGGTGCCCTTGCACTCCTGCCACAGCGCCTCGGTGTAGGACAGCACGAAGGCCTTCGTCGCGCCGTAGACGGCCATCCCGGGCGTCGGCTGGAACGCCGCGGTGGACGCCACGTTGACCACCACGCCGTGGCCGCGCTGGGTCATCGCGGGCAGGAAGCGCGCGGTGAGATCGACCAACGTGCCGCAGTTCAACTGGATCTGGGCGGCGTTCGGCTCGGGCGGCTGGCCGGCGAACGCCCCGTGCAGGCCGACGCCCGCGTTGTTGATCAGCACGTCGACCGTCCGGCCGAGTTCGCGGACCTTCGCCTCGAGTTCGGCGCCCGAGCCCGGCTCGGACAGGTCGACCGCGACCACGTCGACCGTCAGGTCCGGATGGGCCGCCAGCAGCGTGTCGCGCAGCGCGGCGAGTTTGTCCGCCCGCCGCGCGACGAGCACGAGGTCGGTGCCGCGGCGTGCGAGCTGGACGGCGAACTCCTCGCCGATGCCTCCGCTCGCGCCGGTGATCAGTGCGGTGTCGTTGCTGAGGTCCACCTGGCGCTCCTGCGGTCGTCGGTGGGACCAGGCTAGCCCTTCGCGCGTCCGCGGGGGTACGGCGGCAGGACTACGCCAGCAGCCCGCGCGCCACGTGGGTGATCTGCACCTCGTTGCTTCCCGCGTAGATCATCAGCGACTTCGCGTCACGCGCCAGCTGCTCCACCCGGTACTCGGTCATGTAGCCGTTGCCGCCGAACACCTGAACGGCCTCCATCGCGACGTCGGTGGCGGCCTGCGAGCAGTACCACTTGATGGCCGAGGCCTCCGCCAACGAGATCGACGTGCCGGTCTGCGCGGCTTCGATGACGCGGAACAGCATGTTGCGCACGTTGATCCGGGCGACCTCCATGCTCGCCAGTTTCAGCTGGATGAGCTGGAACTGCCCGATCTCCTGACCCCACAGGGTGCGGGTCTTGGCGTAGTCCACGCACAGCCGCAGGCACTCCTCGATGACGCCGAGCGCCATCGCGGCCACACCGATGCGTTCGGCGGAGAAGTTCGACCGGGCGCTGGCTCTGGAATCGGAGACGTCGCCTCCGGTGCCGTCGCTCTCGCCGAGCAGCCGGTCGCGGCCGAGGCGGACGTTGTTGAAGAACAGCTCACCGGTGCGCGAGCTGTGAATGCCCATCTTGCGGAACGGTTTCGACTGGACGAAGCCCTCCATGCCGCGGTCGAGCACGAACGTCAGCACCTTGCGGTCGCGCTTGCTCACGCTCGGGTCGCCCTCGTCGAGCTTGGCGTAGACGACCACAACGTCGGCGTCTGGGCCGTTGGTGATGAAGGTCTTCTGCCCGTTGAGGATGTAGTCGTCGCCATCGCGCACCACATAGGACTTCATGCCGCCGAACGCATCCGAACCCGAATCGGGTTCGGTGATCGCCCACGCGCCGACCTTCTCGTAGGTGACCAGGCCAGGCAGCCACCGCTCCTGCTGCGCGGGCGTGCCCCGGCTCATGATGGTCGGCACCGTCAGGCCAAGGCTCACGCCCATTCCCGCGACGATGCCCATGCAGACCCGGCACAGTTCGCTGACCAGGACGAAGCCCATACCCGCCTGGTCGGGGCCGCCGCCGAACATCCCGCCCGAGGCGCCTCCGCCGCCACCGTCACCGCCGCCGTCGCGCAGCCGCGCCAGCCGCTCGTCCAGCGATTCACGCGCCATCGCGTCGATCCCGAACGCCGCGAACAACTTCCGGATGATCGGATACGGCTCCATCTCGCCGCTCTCCAGCGCGTCGACGTGCGGACGGATCTCCTTGTCGACGAACTCCCGAACCGCGTCGCGCACGGCGATGTCCACGTCTGACCAATCCAGCATGGCGTCAGTCTCCCAGAGGTTGCTCAGGCCGCCGTGCGGCGGGCGCGGGCCGGGCGGAGGCCGGCGAGTGAGAACGTGGTGTGCACCAGCGAGCCGGCCCGGTCCAGGATCGTCTTGCCGCGCGGCACGTAGTGCATCGGCAGCCCGCGGCGGTCACGCGGCGGTCCCATGAAAGCCGGGGCCTCGACCAGTGGCGCGTCGTCGGGCAGCCGGCCCTGGGCCCGCCGGTAGGCGGCCAGCGCGCGCGGATGCAGCCGGATCTCGTCGGGCACCGCGACGAACGCCAGCTCGACCAGCTTTCCGAACAACCGCAGCACCACCTCGTCGCCGGGCGTCCACCGCATGCCTGCCTTCTCCCGGACCGCGGGGTCGAACAGTCCCGCGGCGATCCAGCGCTGCCCCGCCACCATCGGCCTGAACAGCTGGTCCCACAGCGGCGTCGGCATCAGCACGAACCGCGGCTTGGGGATCCGGATGTCGAAGATGTCCAGGGTGGCCTTGTTGATCTCGAGCTCCTCGCGGCACTTGCGGTCCCAGTACTCGCAGAAGTCTTCCCAGGTCTCCGGGACCGGTCGCATGCTCATGCCGTACATCGAGTACCACTGCACGTGCTCGGCGAAGAGCTGGCGTTTCTCGGCCTCGGTGAGCCCGCCGCAGAAGTACTCGGCGGTCTTGATGATCAGCATGAAGAAGGTGGCGTGCGCCCAGTAGAACGTCTCGGGATTGAGGGCGTGGTAGCGGCGGCCGTCGCCGTCGATGCCCTTGATGGTGGTGTGGTACCCCTTGATCTGCTCACCGGTCTGGGTGGCGCGCGGGCCGTCGTAGACGACGCCCATGATCGGGTAGACCGAACGCGCCACGCGCTGCAGCGGCTCGCGCAGCAGCACGGAGTGGTCCTCCACGCCGGCGCCGAGCTCGGGATACATGTTCTGGATGGCGCCGATCCACACGCCGAGCATTCCGGTGCGCAGGTCGCCGAAGTACTTCCAGGTCAGCGACTCGGGACCCAGGGGTTCGGGTGCCGTGGCGCGACGGTGCAGGCGGGCGGTGCCGGAGCTGCCGCCGAGATCGTCCGGTGTCGTGGCCATCTGTCCTCGCTGACTCCAAACCCACGGTATGTCCACACGATAGTGCTGACAACGTCCGTTGTCGATGATTGACGCAGGCGTCGAAGAACCCTGTGACACAGCCGCTATCGACTCGGCGCACGGCCGTGACCAGCCGCTTCGCCCAGGTGACCGGCGTGCGGTGGGGCTCGCCGGCCGCGGCGCCCCCGCAACGATCGTGCGCACAGTGGCCCGGCGTTTCGCCTTCGGTCGATTGCCGGGCTCCGAAACCGGCACCTAGGCTGGCGCCGTGAATGTCGAATCGTTCGAGGAACGATCCGGCCGAAACGGTGAGATCGAACAGGTGCCCGATCCCTCATCGGACGGCAGTTCGGGACCGCGCGGATGGCTGCGCAGGACCAACCACAGCCCAGGCCTCATCAACGTCGTGAAGCGCGCCCGGCGCGCGCTGCCCGGCGATCCGGAGTTCGGTGATCCGCTGTCGGCCGCCGGGGTGGGCGGCCCCCGCGCCGCCGCGCGCGTCGCAGACCGGTTGCTCGACCGCGACGCCGCGACACGCGAGGTCAGCCTCGGCGCACTGCAGGTGTGGCAGGCGCTGACCGAACGGGTGTCGGGCAAGCCGGCGAACCGCGAGGTGACGCTGGTGTTCACCGACCTCGTGGGGTTCTCGCCGTGGTCGCTGCGCGCCGGCGATGACGCCACGCTGCGCCTGCTGAGGCGTGTCGCGCAGGTCGCCGAGCCGCCGCTGCTCGAGGCGGGCGGACACATCGTCAAGCGGATGGGCGACGGCATGATGGCCGTGTTCACCGACCCCGTCGTGGCGGTGCGCGCGACGATCACGGCGATGGAGGCGGCCAGGGCCGTCGAGGTGGACGGCTACACCCCGCGGATGCGTGCGGGCGTACACACCGGCCGGCCCCAGCGCATCGGCTCGGACTGGCTGGGCGTGGACGTCAACATCGCCGCGAGGGCGATGGACCGGGCGACCCGAGGCGGGCTGGTCGTCTCGCAGACCACGCTGGAGCGGATTCCCGACGACGAGTTCGACGCGCTCGGTGTCACGGTGAAGCGGCAGCGCAGGCCGATTTTCACCACCAAGCCGGACGGCGTTCCGTCCGATCTGTCCATGTACCGGCTGCGCAGCCGCAGGGGTCACGAACCCGCCGACGAGCCGGCCGACGACTGACCGGACTGCGGCTGGGCGGGCGCACCTGACGGGCGCGGGGGCCGATCCGGTGATCCCCTATGATCGCCGGGTGGCCGAGCAGCCCGATCACGTGGCCGAAACCCTGTCCGAAGAAGCGCTGACCGAGGCGGTCAGCGCTGCCCGGCGCGCCTTCGAACTGGCCGCCGACCTCGATGCGCTGGCCAGGGCCAAGACCGAACACCTGGGCGACCGCGCACCGATCGCCCTGGCCCGCCAGGCGCTCGGCGGGCTGCCCAAGGCCGAGCGCGCCGACGCGGGCAAGCGGGTCAACGTCGCGCGGACCGAGGCGCAGCGCAGCTACGACGACCGTCTCGCCGTGCTGCGCGCCGAACGGGACTCCGCGGTGCTGGTGGCCGAGCGCATCGATGTGACGCTGCCCTCGACGCGGCAGCCCGTCGGCGCGCGGCACCCGATCACCATCCTCGGCGACCACATCGCCGACATCTTCGTCGCGATGGGCTGGGAACTGGCCGAGGGCCCCGAGGTCGAGACCGAGCAGTTCAACTTCGACGCGCTGAACTTCCCGCCCGACCATCCAGCGCGCAGCGAGCAGGACACCTTCCACATCGCGCCGGACGGTTCCCGTCAGGTGCTGCGCACGCACACCTCGCCGGTCCAGGTCCGGGCGCTGCTGGAACGCGAGCTCCCGGTGTACATCATCTCGATCGGCCGTACGTTCCGCACCGACGAGCTGGACGCCACCCATACCCCGGTGTTCCATCAGGTCGAGGGAATGGCGGTGGACAAGGGGCTGACGATGGCGCACCTGCGCGGCAGCCTCGACGCGTTCGCCAGGGCGCTGTTCGGGCCGCAGGGCCGCACCCGGTTCCGGCCGCACTTCTTCCCGTTCACCGAACCCTCCGGTGAGGTGGACGTGTGGTTCGAGGGCAAGAAGGGCGGCGCCGGCTGGGTGGAGTGGGGCGGCTGCGGCATGATGAACCCGAACGTGCTGCGCGCCTGCGGGATCGACCCCGACGTCTACTCCGGGTTCGCCTTCGGCATGGGGCTTGAGCGAACCCTGCAGTTCCGCAACGGCATCCCCGACATGCGCGACATGGTCGAGGGTGACGTCCGGTTCTCGCTGCCGTTCGGGGTCGGCGTCTGATGCGTATTCCCTATAGCTGGCTGCGTGAGGTCGTGCGCGCCGGTGCACCGGACTGGGACGCCACGCCCGACGAACTCGAGCAGACGTTCATCCGGATCGGTCACGAGGTCGAGGGGATCATCCCGGTCGGTCCGGTGACGGGTCCGCTCACCGTCGGCCGTGTCGCCGAGATCGAGGAGCTGACCGAGTTCAAGAAGCCGATCCGGGCTGTGAAGGTCGACGTCGGTGAGCCGGAGCTGCGCGACATCGTCTGCGGTGCAACCAATTTCGCTGTCGGCGACCTCGTCGTGGTGGCGCTGCCGGGCACGGTGCTGCCCGGCGACTTCAGCATCGCCACCCGCAAGACCTACGGCCGGACATCGGACGGCATGATCTGTTCGACGTCCGAACTGCGGCTGGGCGCCGACCAGGCCGGGATCCTGGTGCTGCCGCCGGGTACGGCGGCGCCCGGAGCCGATGCCATCGAGCTGCTCGGCCTCGACGACGTGGTGTTCGACCTGGCGATCACACCCGATCGCGGCTACTGCCTGTCGATTCGGGGGATGGCCCGCGAGATCGCCTGTGCCCATGACCTGCCCTACGCCGATCCCGCCGACGTGCCTGCGCTGCCCGTCGAGGGTGAGGCGTGGCCGCTGACCGTCCAGCCCGACACCGGCGTGGTGCGCTTCGGTCTGCGTCCGGTCACCGGCATCGACCCGGCGGCGGTGTCGCCGTGGTGGCTGCAGCGCCGGCTGATCCTCTGCGGGATCAGGGCCATCTCACCCGCGGTCGACGTCACGAACTACGTGATGCTCGAACTCGGCCACCCCATGCACGCTCATGACCGCAGCCTGATCAACGGCGGCCTCGAGGTCCGGGCGGCCCGTGCGGGGGAGACGGTGGTCACCCTCGACGATGTGAAACGCACACTCGCTGCCGGCGACGTGCTGATCGTCGACGACGCGGCGACCGCCGCGATCGGCGGCGTGATGGGTGCGGGCACCACCGAGGTCCGCGAGACCACCACCGACGTGCTGCTCGAGGCCGCGGTGTGGGACCCGGCCGCGGTGTCGCGGACCCAGCGCCGGCTGCGGCTGGCCAGCGAGGCCGGCCGGCGCTACGAACGCTCGGTCGATCCGGCGATCTCCGTCGCCGCGCTCGATCGCTGCGCGGCACTGCTGGCCGAGATCGCGCACGGCACAGTCGAACCCACGTTGACCGACTGGCGAGGCGATCCGCCGCGCGAGGACTGGGCCCAACCCGCGGTGAGCATGGCGGTCGACCTGCCCGATCGCATCGCCGGCGTCGACTACGCCGAGGGCACCACGCCGCGCCGGCTCACCCAGGTGGGCGCCGACGTGACCGTCGACGGCGGTCGGCTCATCGCGATCCCGCCGAGCTGGCGGCCCGACCTGCGGGAACCGGCCGACCTCGTCGAGGAGGTGCTGCGGCTGGAGGGTCTGGAGGTGATCCCCTCGGTGCTGCCCGCCGCGCCACCCGGCCGTGGCCTGACGCCGATCCAGAAGCGGCGCCGGGCTGTCGGCACGTCGCTCGCGCTCGCCGGTTTCGTCGAGATCCTGCCGTCGCCGTTCCTGCCCGCCGGGGTGTTCGATCAGTGGGGGCTGGCCGCCGACGACCCGCGACGGCGCACTACCGAGGTGCTCAACCCCCTGGAGACCGACCGGCCGCACCTGGCCACCACCCTGCTTCCCGCCTTGCTGGAGACGTTGAGCCGCAACGTGTCCCGCGGTGCGGTCGACGTCGGGCTGTTCGCCGTCGCCCAGGTGGTGGAGCCGACGGAGAACACCCGTGCGGTCGACCGCATCCCCACCGACCGGCGACCCACCGCCGAGGAGATCGCGGTTCTCGACGCGTCGCTGCCCCGTCAGCCCGAGCATGTCGCCGTCGTGCTGGCCGGTCTGCGCGAACCGGCAGGCCCCTGGGGTCCCGGCCGGGCGGTCGAGGCGGCCGACGCCTTCGAGGCGGTGCGCGCCATCGGGCGGGCCGCCGGTGTGGAGTTCGCGCTGCGGTCCGGTGAGCGGCTGCCCTGGCATCCGGGCCGGTGTGCCGAGATCCTGGTCGGCAATATCAGTGACGGCGTGGTCGTCGGCCACGCCGGACAGCTGCATCCCGCGGTGATCGAGCGGGCCGGCCTGCCCAGGGGGGCGTGCGCGGTCGAACTCGACCTCGACGCGGTGCCGATCGTGGAATCGCTGCCCGCCCCGTCGGTGTCGCCGTTCCCGGCGGTGTTCCAGGACGTCAGCCTGATCGTCGGAGAGGACGTCGCGGCGCAGAGCGTGATCGCTGCGGTGCGTGCCGGCGGCGGCCCGCTGCTGGAGGACGTCCGGCTGTTCGACGTCTACACCGGCCCGCAGGTCGGCGAGGGGCGCAAGTCGCTGGCGTTGGCTCTACGGTTCCGGGCCACCGACCGCACGCTCACCGAGGACGAGGCCAGCGCGGCCCGTGACGCCGCCGTCGCGGTGGCTGCCGAGCGGGTCGGCGCGGTGCAACGCCGCTGAGCTGTCGCGAGTGTGAACGTCACGACGATTTCAGCCCGAAAGCGTCGTGACGTTCACACTCGGGCCGCGACCGGAACGCGTTAGTGCACCGGGTTGGTCAGGTCGGCGAGGCCGTCGCCGAGTTCGCACCGCACCACGTCGCCCGCCTCGATGCCGACCGCACCGGGAGTACCGGTCGACAGGATGTCGCCCGGGTAGAACGGCATCACCTGGCTGTGGAAGCTGAGCAGCTCGGCGGGGGAGAACGTCATCCCCGACACGGTGTCCTTGCGGTGCACCGCGCCGTTGTGGATGGTCGCAACGCGCAGGTCCGCCAGCGGCCCGTGGGCGAGCACCTCGTCCATGGTGATGAGGTCGGGGCCGAACGAGAAGAAGCTCGGGTAGTTCTTCACCCGGGTGAGGTAGCGCGGATTCTCCAGCAGCACCGCCTCGGCGGTCTGGTCGAGCACCGGCACCACGCCCGCCACGTACGACAGCGCCTCCTCGACACCCACCTGGTAGCACGTCCGGCCGATCACCAGTCCGAGTTCCGCCTCCGAGGTCACCTTGCCGATCCCGGGCGGCACCACGATGGGCTCTCCCGGGCCGACGATCGTGTGATCGCCCTTGATGAACGACGCCGGCGACGTGCGCGGGGCCTGTTCGCCGAGATCGCCTGCGTGTGCGCCGTAGTTCAGCCCGATGCCGAGGATCTTGCGGGGGCGTGTCCACGGCGCGAGCACCGGCGCGGCGGGGTCGGCACACGCGTCGTCGGAGACGCCGGCGGCCACGGTGGCGGCGAGTGCGTCCAGCGCGCCGGCCTCGAGCAGCGCCACCAGGTCGCCGGGCGCGCCGGGCAGCACGCGGTCCACCCGGGCCAGGCGGCCGTCGGCCAGTGCGACGCAGGCGGTGGGTCGGTCATCCAGTCGAACGGTACGAAGGCGCAACGGAACTTCCCTTGAACGAAGTGTTGAGGTTGATTCAGACGACGCTGCGGATCAGACCGCCGTCGACGCGGATCACCGCGCCGGTGATGTAGGACGCGCGGTCGCTGCACAGAAAGGCCGCCACGTCGGCGTACTCGTCGGGCCTGCCGTACCGGCCCAGCGCCATGGTGGCGGCACTGTCGCGTGCGACGTCCTCGACGCTGCGGTCCTCGCGGGCCGCCCGGCGTTCGTCGAGGAACTGCGTGCGGTCGGTGGCGATGCGGCCCGGCACGATCACATTCGACGTGATGCCGTCCCGCCCGACCTCGTCGGCGAGGGTCTTCGACCACGCGTGCAGGCTCGCCCGCAAGGTGTTGGACAGCCCCAGGTTCGGGATCGGGCTGAGCGCGCCCGACGACGTCGAGGTCACGATGCGGCCCCAGCCGCGTTCCCGCATGCCCGGCACCACCCGGTCGGTCAGCGCGATGACCGACAGCACCATCTTCTCGAAGCTGTCCCGCCAGGTGGCGTCGTCCTGGCCGGCCACCGGGGTGGGTGGCGGACCGCCGGTGTTGTTGACCAGGATGTCGATCGGCCCGAGGGTGCGTTCCACCTCGGCCACCGTGGGCTCCCGACGGTCGGCGTCGCCGAGGTCCCACACCAGGGGCAGCGCCTTGCCGCCGGCCTCCTCGACCTTCGCGGCGGTGGCGGCCAGGGCGTCCTGCGACCGGCCGGTGACCGCGACGGCGGCGCCCTCCTGCGCGAGGCGCACCGCAATGGCGCCGCCAAGGCCGCCGCTGCCGCCGAGCACCAGGGCGGTGCGTCCGGTGATGCCGAGATCCATGTCGATTCCCTTCAGCGAGGCGCGGATTGGATTGCGGGCACGCTGCTCAGATGCTGTTCGAGCAGCGGCACCAGTGATGCGGGCAGCGATGTGGCGGGTGACCGGACGCGTGCGCAGGCGATCACCCCGCGCCTGCGCAGCAGCTCCTTGCGGATCGCCAGGCCGACGCGCAGCTGCCCTTCGAAGTTCGCCAGCGGCAACCACGGCGCCCATGCCTCCCGGGCGGCGCGGAATCCGCCGTCGCGGTGGGCGCGCAACACCGCCGCCAGCGCGGCCGGATGGCTGAAGCCCGTCATCGCACCCGCCGATCCGGCGGCCAGTTCGTCGAGCAGTCCCACACCGCCGAGCCCGCCGAACACCGGCACGTCGAGCCGGGGTGCCAGGTGGGCGATCGCGACGGACGTGGGTGGCGTCTCGGACTTCACGCCGACCGCGAACGGGCACGCCCGCACCAGCTCCACCACCTGCTCGTCGGTCACCCGGATCCCCGACACCACTGGATAGTCCTGCACCAGCACACCGATTCCGGTGCCGTCGTACAACCGGCGCAAGGCCTGCGCGGACACCGCGGGGTCGGCGTCACCGATCTGAGCCATCAGCGCCACCGGCGGCCTGGACACCGCCCCGAGCAGTCGCTGCGCCTGTGCCACCACGGCGTCGGGGTCCCGCTCGGAGAGCCCGAGCACGTAGGGCAGGTCGGTGGCCGCCGCGACAGTCTGCGCGACGGCGTCGGCCTCGTCGGGTCGCAGGGAGGCCGCCTCGCCGAACACGCCGAGCGCGACCAGGCCGCCGCAGCCGTCCTCGGCGAACGACGCGACCTCGTTGCGCAGTGATTCGAGGTCGATGTCGAGGTGGTCGTCGAACGGGGTGGCCAGCACTCCCCAGAGGCCGCCGGCGATGACGTCGGTCACGGGCGGCCCTCGAGGGTGGAGACGACGTGCTCGGCGATGGCGAGCGCGGAGGTGGCCGCCGGCGACGGCGCGTTGCGCAGCACCACGATCCGGTCGCGGATGCTGATCCGGAAGTCGTCGACGAGTCCGCCGTCGGCGTCGAGTGCCTGCGCGCGAATCCCCGCCCGGCCCGGCACGACGTCGTCGTCGCCGAGTTCGGGGACGTAGGCCCGGGCGGCTGCGACGAACCGCCGCTTGCTCAGCGAGCCGTACATCTCCCGGATACCGGTGCGCCAGTGCTGCCGGGCGAACCGCCAGAACGCCGGGGTCCGGGCGACGCCGGCGAGATCGGCGGGGGACACGTTGCGCCACGTGTAGCCTTCGCGGGCCAGCGCGAGCACCGCGTTCGGGCCGATCAGCACCTCACCGTCGACCCGCGGCGTGACGTGGACGCCGAGGAACGGGTAGCGCGGGTCGGGCACCGGATACACCAGGCCGTTGACCAGCCCGCGGCGCTCCGGCTTGAGTGCGTAGTACTCGCCGCGGAACGGCATGATCACCGGATCGGGTCCGTCGCCGGCCATCTCGGCCAACCGGTCGCTCTGCAGGCCGCCGCAGGCGACCACCTGGTCGAAGGCACTCTCATCCGTCCCGCCTGCGGCTCGCGTGGTCAGCACCACCTCGGATCCTCTGACCTGCATCCCGGTCACCTCGTGGCCGAGCAGGATCTTCGCGCCGGCGGCCACGGCGTCGGCGGCGAGCGCCTGGGTCACCTCGGCGAAGTCGACGATCGACGTCGACGGCGAGTGCAGTGCGGCGACGCCGCGGACGTGCGGTTCGAGTTCGCGCAGCTCGCCGGGGCCGATGATCCGGATCCCGGGCACGCCGTTGGCGCGGGCGCGGTCCTCGATGTCGGACAGCCGGGCCCGTTCCACCTCGTCGAGCGCGACCAGCACCTTGCCGCAGGCGATCCGGCGGATCCCGCGTTCGGCGCAGTAGTCCTCGAGCAGGCGCACCCCGCGCCGGCAGAGCAGCGCCTTCTGTGAGCCCGGCTGGTAGTAGAGCCCGGCGTGCACGACGCCGCTGTTGCGTCCGGTCTGGTGCGACGCGAGGCGGTCCTCCTTGTCGAACACCGTCACCTCGGCGTCGGGCCTGCGGGCCAGGATCTCGCGGGCGACGGCGGCACCGACGATGCCGCCGCCGATCACGGCCATCCGCTGGGTCATCGGCATCCTCCCGAGGGTGCGTAGCCGGCGAAGACCGCGTCCTGGTCACCGCCGAGTGAGGGTGGCGCCTCGCGGCGCGGATCGCCGTGTTCGGACAGCTGCAGCGGCGACGCGGGCATCTCGAGGTCACCCAGCGTCGGGTGCGGCAGTGTCAGCACCATCGACTCGCGGACCTGCGCCCAGTCGTAGACCTCCGGCACGGTGCGGATGCGGCCCGCGGGCACACCCGCCGCGTCGAGCGCGGCGAGCACCTCTTCAGCGGTCCGGTCGGCGAGCAGGGCGTCGATCTCCTTCTGTAGCGCGTCGGCCCGGCCGACCCGGTCGATGTTGGTGGCGATGTCGGGGCGGTCGGCGTCGAGGCCCACGATCGGCGCGAACCTGCGCCACAGCGACTCCGACCCGACGGCGATCACGATATCGGCGTCCGCGCACCCGAACACCCCGTACGGCGCGATGGACGGATGGCGGTTGCCGGTGAGCACCGGCTCCACCCCGGCGGCCAGCCAGCCGACGCCGTGGAACACGTGCACCCCGACCACGGCCGCCAGCAGCGAGGTCTCGACGTGCTGCCCGCGGCCGGTGTGCTCCCGCGCCCGCAGCGCGGTCATCACCCCGAATGCCCCGAAGAGTCCGGCAAGGATGTCGCACATGGGCAGCCCGACGCGTTGCGGGGTGCCGCCGGGTTGTCCGGTCAGCGCCATCAAACCGGCCTCGGCCTGGACGATCTGGTCGAAACCGGGTCGCGCGCCGTCCGGTCCGCCCTTGCCGAATCCGGTGATGGACAGCGTCACCAGCCGGGGGTTGAGCTCGCGCAGCCGGTCGAGGCCGAGTCCGAGCCGGTCGAGCACGCCGGGCCGGTAGTTCTCGACGAGCACGTCGGCCTGCGCGACGAGCCAGCGCAGCCGGTCGGCGCCCTCGGACGATTTGAGGTCGAGCACCACCGAGCGCTTGTTGCGGTTGGCGCTCATGTAGTACGCCGACTCCCGGTGGCCGTTGCGGTCGACGTAGGGCAGCCAACCCCGGCTGTCGTCGCCGCCCGGCGGTTCCACCTTCACCACGTCGGCGCCGGCATCGGCCATCATCATCGTCGCGTACGGACCGGCCAGTGCGCGGCTGAGGTCGACCACCCGGATGTCGGCGAGCGGTCGGGGTGCGGGCCCGGGTGACTCTGTCATCCGCGTCCTCCCATCAGTTTCAGGCCGACCGACATGAGCACGATCACCGAGGTGATGCGCAGTACGTGCACGGTCAGCACGATCGGAACGTTGGCACCGGCGCCGGCGGACAGCGCGCCCATCTGGGCGATGCCGCCCGGTGCGGTGGCCAGCAGTGCGGTCATCGAATCGAACGGGGTGAACTTCCACAGCAGCAGCGCCGCGAGCAGCCCGAACACCAGGAAGGCCACGACGGTCACGACGATCGGCACCACCGCCGACCGCAGCTGGGTCAGCGTCTCCTGGTTCACCCCGGTGCCGAGCAGCCAGCCGAGCACGGCGTAGACGATCCACTTCCCGACGGAGGGGATCTCGAACGCCGCCGAGCTGAAGATGTTCACCAGTGCGACACCCACCATGGCCCCGAGCAGAGGCGCGGCAGGCAGGTGGAGCAGGGTGGCGATGCCTGCGCCGATCACCGCTGCCGTCGCTGTCAGCAGCAGTGAGCCGAGGTTCATCAGACGTGTTCCCGGTCGTCGTCGTTGAGTGCGTTGCCGTCGCGACCGGCAGCCTTGTCCTCGGCGGTCTGTCCGCGGCGGCGCACTGAGACGAGTTGCAGCGCGGACTGGGTCGCGCGGCGCATCGGATTCTTGATGAACGGGATCGCGAACAGCAGCACGATGAACGCCAGGATCCCCAGCGAGGTGCCCCGTTCGACGAAGACGCCCAGGCTGCCGCCGGAGATCACCATCGTCTGCCGCAGCGACTCCTCGGCCAGCGGACCCAGCACCAGGGCGATGATCAGCGCAGCCGGGGACAGGCCGTACTGGCGCATGAAGAATCCGAGCACGCCGCAGGCCAGCATGATCTGCACGTCGAGCAGGCTCTTGTTCACCGCGAAGGTGCCCAGTGCGCACAGCAGGATGATGATCGGGCCCAGGACCCGGAACGGCACGCGCGCGATGCTGGCGAACGCCGGGATGCAGAACACGTTGACACCCAACAGCATCACGTTGCCGAGGAACATGCTCGCGATGAGACCCCAGGCGAACTCCGGGTTCTGCTGCATCAGCAGCGGGCCCGGTTGCAGGCCCCACATCAGGAAGCCGCCGAGCAGTACGGCGGTCGCGCCGCCGCCGGGGATACCGAGCGTCAGCAGGGGCACCATGGCGCCCGAGGATGCCGCGTTGTTCGCCGACTCCGGGCCGACCAGCCCGGCCATCGCGCCCTTGCCGAACTTCTCCGGCGTCCGCGATACCGACTTCTCGACGTTGTAGGACATCAGCGAGGCGACGGTGGCGCCGGCGCCCGGGGTCAACCCGACACCGAAGCCGAGGAACGATCCGCGCAGCGTGGGCCCGACGGACTCACGGATATCCGTGCGGGTGGGCCAGAATCCGCGGCTGCGTGCCGACACCCCGAAGAACTTGAGCTCTTCGAGGTGGCCGCCCCGCCACAGCGTGTGTAGCACCTCACCGACGGCGAACAGTCCGATCGCAACCGGGATGAAGTCGATGCCGTTGATCAGGTCCACCGAGCCGAAGGTGTACCGCTGGCCGCCACCGCCGATGTCGATGCCGACGGTGCCGATGGCGAATCCGATGAGCGCCGACAACGCGCCGAGCATCTTGTTGCCGCGCAGGATCACGATGACGGTCAGCAGGCCGGCCATCACGACGAGGAAGTACTCAGGGGGACCGAAGGTCTTCGCGAACTCGGCGGTCACCGGCGCGGCCACGCTGAGCAGGACCGCCCCGATGGTGCCCGCCACGAACGAGCCGACCGCCGCCATCACCAGCGCGGGCCCGGCCCGCCCCTGTTTGGCGAGTGGATAGCCGTCGAACGTGCTTGCCACGGTGGCAGATTCGCCCGGTGTGTTGATCAGCACCGAGGTGATCGTTCCGCCGTACATGGCGCCGTAGTAAACGGCGGCCAGCATCACGATGGCGCCCGTCGGGTCGAGCCCGAACGTCACCGGAAGCAGGATCGCCAGCCCGGCGGACGGGCCGACTCCGGGTATGACACCGACGATCATGCCGATCATCACACCGCCGAAGAGCAACAGCAGGTTCTGCACCGTCAACAGGGCGGTGATGCCGGTCATCAGGTCGAACATGGTGGGACGCTCCTCAGCCGATCGGCAGAATTCCCTGCGGCAGACCGACGTTGAGGCCGGTCTGGAACGCCAGGTACAGGAGGACGGGCACGGTCACCGCGATGATCAGCGACCGAACGTGGTGCTTCGGATCCAGGAACCACAGGGTGACGGCCAGGAACAGCACCCCGGCCAGCGCGGCGCCGAGGACGCCGAGCAGCGCGACGAATACCGCGGCCGCGATGGTGAACGCGACCAGCGCGACCGGATGCCGTCCGAGGTCCGGTTCGGCGGCCTCGTCGGCGGCCTCGGCCTGGCTGACGGGCTTGGCCGAGGGCCGCGAAAGCACCTCGCGCGCAGCGGCGATGACGATGACGGCGATCGCGGTGAAGCCCAGGATGCGGGGGAACACGCCGGGGCCGATGCGACCGGCCTGGGTGCGCCACTCCATGCCCATCGCGATCTCGGTGTAGAAGGCGAACGCGATGAGCAGCACACCGAGGAAGGTGAGTTTCGGCCAATTCACCACCCGCTTGGGCTCGGTGGAGTCGGACACGGCTGCGGTCGCCATGTTGAACGGGGTCGTCGCGGTCACAGCGCGCCCTGTTCCTTGAGCGTCTTCTCGAACTCCGCGGTGGTGGTCTCGAGGTAGGCGGTGAAGTCGTCGCCCCACAGTTCGTTCTTGGTGAGGTAGTTCTCGGCGAGATAGGCCTGCCACTCCTCGGTCTTGACGACGTCCTTCATCGTCTTGATCCACCAGTCGCGGGCGTAGTCCGGGGCGTCGGGCGGAAGGATGAAGCCGCGCGGCATGGACGGCAGGTCGGCCATCCCCTTCTCCGCGCCGGTCGGGACGTCGGGCAGCTTCTGCAGGCGCTCCTTGCCGGTGAACAGCACGGGCGTCATGTCACCGGACTCCACCTGGCCCAGGATCGACCCGGGGTTGGAGATCATCGAGTCGAGCGCGCCGCTGAGCAGCGAGGTCTGCACCTGGCCCTCTTCGTTGTAGGGCACGTACTCGATCTCGTAGCCGGCGTGCTCGGCGATCAGCGACTGCAGGATGAAGTCGACGTTCACCGTGCCGATGCCGCCGACGACGACCTTGCCCTTGTTCTTGGCGTAGGCGACCCAGTCCTCGAAGGTGCGGATGCCCTTCTTGCCGTCGACGAGCAGCAGAGCGTCGTCGGTGGCCATCAGGCCGACGTGGGTGAAGTCCTTGTAGGTCCAGCCCGGGTCGGCCTGCAGCGGGGTGGTGAGGAAGGACCCCGATGTGGTCGACACGTCGTATCCGCTGCCCCGCTTGCTCAGCAGGTAGCCCCATCCGGTGGCGCCGCTGCCGCCTTCGCGGTTCTCCACGGCGATGTCGTTGGGGTAGAGGTTCTTCTCCTGGATGATCTGCACGAGCTTGCGGGCCATCATGTCGTTGCCGCCGCCGGGGCCGAAGGCGATGGTCCAGTCCAGTTCCTGGGACGGGTAGTCCTCGGCGGATCCGGAGTTGCCGCTGCCGGCGTTGCAGGCCGACAGCACCAGGGCGGCGACGGCTAACAGCGCGGTGATGATCGCTTTGAGTCGCATGGTGTTCTCCTCGTTGAGTGGTGGGCGGGAGGCTGGGTTCTCAGGTGGTGGCGTCGTGGCGGAACCACGAGCCGCTGGCGGTGGCGACGAGGCGGCCCGCGGTGTCGTGCATGTGGGACTCCAGCTGCACGATCCGCCGGCCGCCGTGGACGACGCGGCCCGTGCACGTCACGTCGGTGCGCACAGCCCGCAGGAATCGCACCTGCATCTCGATGGTCGAACCGGCCGACAGGTAGCGCTGGCAGGCGTGGCCCATCGAGATGTCCAGCGCGGTGGACAGCACACCGCCGTGCACAGCGCCCCCGGCATTGCACAGGTGGCGGGCGAACGGCAGGCGCACCACGCAGGCCTTGTCGTCGTCGACGTAGTCGATCGACAGGCCGAGGAAGTGGATGAGGAAGTACCGGCCGAATTCCGGCTCGGCTGCGCCGGCGGCGTACTGGGCGGCACCCACCGGATCGGTGGGCCGGACAGCGGGATCGGTGGCGGTCATGACCAGGTGAACCTCGGGGGACGCTTCTCCAGGAACGACCGGACGCCCTCGGCGTAGTCGTCGGTGTCGAACGACGAGTTGCGGATGCCGGTGGTCACCTCGTCATCGGAGGTCTGCCCGCCGAGCACGAGGTCGACGATCCGCTTCGACGACCGGACGCTGTACTGCGCGCGGGTGGTGACGAGGCGGGCGAATTCGTAGGTGTGCTTCTCCAGGTCGTCGGCGGGCACGAGCTCGTCGATCAGGCCGAGGCGCAGCGCCTCCTCGGCGTGGACGTGCTGCCCGGAGAACAGGATCCACTTCGCCCGGGACGGCCCGACGACGTCGACGAGTCGTTTGGTCGATTCCAGGCTGTAGACCAGGCCGAGCTTCGCCGGGGTGATGCCGAACCGGGACCGTTCGTCGGCAAACCGGATGTCGCACGCCAGCGCGAGGCCGCAGCCACCGCCGATGGCGTAGCCGTGCACCATCGCGATGGTCGGCTTGGTGCAGCCCTCGACGGCGTGTTCGGCCGCCGCGACGTGCTCGTTGTAGGCCTTGGCGGAGTCACTGTTGCCACGGACCTCCTCGAACTCGCTGATGTCGGCGCCGGAGGCGAAACTGCGGGTGCCTGCCCCGCGTAACACCACGACCTTGACCGCCGGGTCGGCATCCAGTTCGGCGAACACCTCGGGGATGCGTCGGTACATGGTCAGCGCGATCGCGTTGTGGCTGTCGATGTTGTCGAGCACGACGGTGGCGATGGCCGGGGTCTCGCCGTCGCGTTCGACACGGATCGTCTTGTCACTCATGCGGTGCGTCCCTTCTGCAGGTCCGGGTGGGCGTCGTAGAGGGTGCCGTCGGTGAAGAGGCGGTCGATCTCGTCGCCGCCGATGCCCAGTTCGGACAGCACCGAGGCGGTGTGCTGGCCCAGCCATGGAGCGGGTGCGCGCACGCTGAATTCGAGGTCGGAGAACCGGGTCGGCGGGGCGATGGTCTTCATCGGCCCGATGATCGGGTGCTCGATGTCGACGATCATTCCGCGCGCCTGCACGTGCGGGTCGTCGAGCGTCTCGTCGTAGGTGAGCACCGGTCCGCCGGGGACACCGGCGGTGTCCATCCGGTCGACCCACGCGCTGGTGGGCAGCGTGGTGGTGATCGCCTCGATCTCCTCTTCGAGTTCGTCGAGGTGGTTCATCCGGGCGGGCAGGTCGATGAAGCGCGGATCATCGGCCCAGTCCGGACGCTTGAGCACGTCGTTGATCAGCCGCTGCCACAGCCGGTCGGTGTTGGCGCCGATCGTCACGTAGCCGTCGGCGGTGCGGTAGGCCTGGTAGGGAGCGGATCGCCGGTGCCTGGTGCCCGTCTGCGCCGGGGTCTCGCCGTTGCCGAAGTAGGCGCCGGACTCCCAGACCGTCCAGGCCAGGCCGGCGTCGACGAGCGAGATGTCGATGTACTGGCCCTCGCCGGTCTGCCGCCGGTTGAGCTCGGCCGCGAGGATCGAGTAGATCGCGGTGGCGCCTGCGGCGATGTCGTTGATCGCGATGCCGACCTTGGTGGGCTTGCCGTCGGGCTGACCGGTCATCCGCAGGAACCCGCCGATGCCCTGGGCCATGATGTCGAATCCCGGCCGGTCGCGGTACGGGCCGGTCTGGCCGAATCCGCTGATCGAGCAGTACAGGATGTCCTCGCGGACGGCGCGGATGGCGTCGTAGTCGATGCCGAGGCGCCCGGTCACGCCGGGCCGGAAGTTCTCGATCACCAGGTCGGCGCCCGCCGCCAGCTCGTGGAACAGCTCACGGCCGCGGTCGGACTTGAGGTCCAGCGCGACCGACCGCTTGCTGCGGTTGGGCATCGCGAACGGGTAGCTCTCACCGTTGACCTTCGGCGCCATCCGGCGCGAGTCGTCGCCCGTGCCCGGCTGTTCGATCTTGATGACGTCGGCGCCGAGTTCGGCCAACACCATCGTGCAGTAGGGACCCGACAGGAATCTCGTCAGGTCGAGGACTCGGAATCCGCTGAGTGGTCGCATTGATCCTTCCCGCATTGTGGGATATGTTTTGCGCATTGCAGAAAGGCTAGGACGGTGAGCGCGATCACGTCAAGTGGTTCGAGAGACGTGGATCACTGTGCAAACGGCCGGACGGACTGTCAGAGTGGGACGACACGGAGGGGTGACCGGGGCGATGGAAAGTACTGAGGGCGGCGCAGATGTGCAGCGGCGCAACGGGGTTCAGTCGATAGATCGAGCGGTGGCGATCCTGCGGTGCTTCAGCGGGCGCACGCCCGAGCTGGGAATCAGCGAACTCGCCCGATCGACCGGCCTGTCGACCAGCACGGTGCACCGGCTGCTGGCGGCGATGCAGGAGAACCACCTCGTGCGTCAGACCGGCGCCAAGCGGTACGGCCTCGGCCCCTTCCTGCTGCAGCTGGCCAACTCGGGCGCGATGCCGCGAACGCTGCGCGAGGCGGCGCTGCCGTTCATGACCGATCTGCGCGACGAACTCGACGAGACGATCGGCCTGCACGAGTTGCTGCGGACCGGCCACCGCATCGTCGCCGCCCAGGTGGAGAGCCACCAGGAGCTGCGCCGGACCTACACCGACATCGGCGTACCGATCCGGCTGGTCTACGGCGGCCCCGGCAAGGCCATCCTGTGTGCGATGCCGGCCGAGGAGCGCGAGCGCCACCTCAGCGAGCGGATCGACGCGATGACTGCCACCACCACCGTCGACCCCGAACTGCTTCGCCGTGAACTGGAGCTGGCCCGCGCGCGGGGCTATGCCGAGTCGCGGGGCCAGCGCACGGTCGGGATCTGCGCGGTGGCCTCGCCGGTGTTCGACCACACCCAGCGGGTGATCGGTGCGCTGGGCGCATCGGTGCCCGAGGTGCGGATGAGCGCCGAACGTGCCGACCACATCGGCACCCGCGTGCGTGAGGTGGCCTGGGACCTCTCGACGGCGCTGGGGGCTTCCGTCGACGGCGTCCGCGCCGCGGTGCCCGGCCTCCGGCTGGGGTGAAGGTGGGGTTCGGCGACCGCAGGCGATGCTTGCCGAGCGAACTATCGCCGGTGTGCCGCATCGCTGCACCGGTCGAAACATGCTGTGGTGGATTGGTATTCGTGCTCCGCGAGAGCCCAGTCAAGGACTATTGACGTTTGCGGCAATTCAGGCGTAGCGTCCCGTCAATCTGGGTGAGGAGCGGGCCATGCCGGATGTCGACGTCTGTGTGGTGGGTGCCGGGTTCGCCGGCCTGACGGCGGCACTTCGCCTCACGCAGGCGGGTCACTCGGTGGCGGTGCTCGAGGCACGCGACCGGATCGGTGGACGCACCTTCACCGAGCAACGCGACGACGGTAGTTACCTCGACCACGGCGGCACCTGGGTCGGTCCCGGCCAGGACGGGGTGTACGCACTGATGAACGAGTTCGGCGTCCCGGCCTTCAAGCAGTTCGTCGACGGCGAGGCGATGATGGTCGTCGACGGCAGGCAGTACCGCTACCGCGGAACCATTCCGTGGAGCATGAACCCGTTGGTGTCTGTCAATCTCGGTGCGGCTTTCCTCGAGTTGAGGCGCATGTGCCGAGCCGTCCCGGTGCACGCACCGTGGGCCGCGCCGAAGGCCGACAGATGGGATCGCACGACATTGGCGCAGTGGCTCGAGCGCACGGTGCCGATGCGCCAGGCCCGGCAACTGCTGGGGATGGCGCTGGCCGGCACCTACACCTCGGCGCCGTCGGAGATCTCGATGCTGTTCGTCGTCGCACAGTTGGCCTCCGCGGGCGGTCCCGACTTCGTGCTCGGTGTCCAGAACGGGGCCGAGGACGCCCGCCCGGTCGGCGGAATGGGCGCCGTCTACCGCGCCGTGGCCGCCGAAGTCGCCGGTGACATCCACCTCGAGCAGCCGGTCCGCTCGATCCGTCAGGACACCGACGGTGTGACGGTCCGTTCCGATGGGTCGTCGGTGCGGACGAAGCGGGTGATAGTCGCGGTGCCGCTGGCAATCGCCAGCCACATCGACTACGAGCCGATGCTGCCCACCGATCGGTCTTTCCTGCACCAGCGGATGCCGACGGGCGCTGTACTGAAGACCCACGTCATCTATGACGAGCCCTTCTGGCGCGACGACGGTCTCACCGGTCAGTCCGCTGCGCCCGGCACCGCCGCCTCTGTGACCCTGGACGCGTGCACGCACGAGGGCCGGCCCGGTGTGCTGTGCGTGGTCGCCGAGGGTCCGCACGCCAGGCAGCTGTCGCGGATGTCCGGAGCGGACCGGCGGTCGGCGGTGCTGGAGGCCCTGACCGCGAGATTCGGGCGCAAAGCGGGTGCGCCCGTCGACTACACCGAACAGAACTGGACGGTGGAGCGCTACTCCGGCGGCGGCATGATCAGTCACGCGCCACCCGGGGTGCTGACCGAGTTCGGCCACGCGCTGCGCGAACCCTGCGGCCGGATCCACTGGGCGGGCACCGAGTCGGCCGATGTGATGATGGGATTCGTCGACGGCGCCGTCCGTTCCGGTGAGCGGGCGGCCCACGAGGCCATCGCGGGTCTGAGCGGTACGCTGCCCGCTGCGCCGCCCCTGGCGATGGCCTAGCCCCGCCAGAATTGGTTTGCATTCAACTGCATAACCATGCATGCTTCGTGCATGACTTCTGTGGCGGTCGCCGGGGCCAGCGGGTACGCCGGCGGAGAGATCCTGCGCCTGCTCCTCGGGCACCCGGCCTATGCCGACGGCCGGCTCACCATCGGTGCGCTGACCGCGGCGGCCAGCGCCGGCACCAGCCTGGCCGAACACCACCCGCATCTGCTGCCGCTCGCCGGCCGGGTGCTCGAGGCGACGTCGGCCGAGGTGCTCGCCGGCCACGACGTGGTCTTCCTCGGCCTCCCGCACGGTCACTCCGCCGCCCTGGCCGAGGAACTCGGCGAAGACACGCTGATCGTCGACTGCGGCGCCGACTTCCGGCTCACCGACGCCGACGACTGGGTCCGGTTCTACGGATCCGCCCATGCGGGCAGCTGGCCCTACGGGCTGCCCGAACTGCCCGGCGGGCGTGACCGGTTGCGCGACGCCAGGCGCATCGCCGTCCCCGGCTGCTATCCGACAGCGGCGCTGCTGGCGCTGCTGCCCGCCGTCGCCGCCGATCTGGTCGAGCCCGCCGTCACCGTCGTCGCCGTCAGCGGCACCTCGGGCGCGGGCCGGGCGGCCAAGACCGACCTGCTCGGCGCCGAGGTGATCGGCTCTGCGCGCGCCTACAACGTCGGCGGCAGGCACCGGCACACCCCGGAGATCGCCCAGGGCCTGCGGGCGGTCACCGAGCGGGACGTCACGGTGTCGTTCACCCCGGTCCTGATCCCCACCTCGCGCGGGATCCTGGCCACGTGCACCGCGCGCACCGACGCGCCGCTGTCCGAGCTGCGCGCGGCGTACGAGAAGGCCTACGACGGTGAGCCGTTCGTGCACCTGCTGCCCGAGGGGCGGCTGCCCACCACCGGGTCGGTGATCGGCAGCAACGCCGCGCAACTGGCCGTCGCGGTCGACGAGGACGCGCACACCTTCATCGCCATCGCCGCCATCGACAACCTGGTCAAGGGCACCGCAGGCGCGGCGGTGCAGTCGATGAACCTCGCGCTCGGCTGGCCCGAGACCGAGGGCCTGTCGATCGTGGGGGTGGCGCCGTGACCACGAACGACACCACAACCACGAACGACACGACCACCCGGCTGCTGCGCACCCAGGGCGTCACCGCGCCCGCCGGTTTCCGCGCCACCGGCGTCGCCGCTGGCATCAAGGCCTCCGGCGCACGGGATCTGGCGCTGGTGTTCAACGAAGGCCCCGACCACGCGGCGGCGGGAGTGTTCACCCGCAACCAGGTCAAGGCCGCGCCGGTGCTGTGGACCCGCCAGGTGCTCACCACCGGCCGGTTGCGGGCGGTGGTGCTCAATTCCGGCGGCGCCAATGCGTGCACCGGCCCGCTGGGATTCCAGGACAGCCACGCCACCGCCGAAGCCGTCGCCGCGGCGCTCTCGGACTGGGGCACCGAGACCGGAGCGATCGAGGTCGCCGTCTGCTCCACCGGCCTGATCGGTGACCGCCTGCCGATGGACCGGGTACTCGGCGGCGTCACCGAGGCGGTGCACGAACTCGCGGGCGGACTGGCCGGCGGCGAAGATGCGGCGCGCGCCATCATGACCACCGACACGGTGCCCAAGCAGGTGGCGCTGCACCACCCCGACATGTGGACCATCGGCGGGATGGCCAAGGGCGCGGGCATGCTGGCGCCGTCGCTGGCCACCATGTTGTGCGTGCTGACCACCGATGCGGTGGCGGGTTCGGACGCCCTGCGCGATGCACTGCACCGCGCCGCCGCCCTGACCTTCGACCGGCTCGACGTCGACGGCAGCTGTTCCACCAACGACACTGTCCTGCTGCTCGCGTCGGGAGCCAGCGAGATCGCGCCCAGCCAGGACGAACTCGACGACGCCGTGCTGCGGGTGTGCGACGACCTGTGCGCCCAGCTGCAGGCCGACGCCGAGGGGGTGACCAAGCGGGTGTCGGTCACCGTCACAGGCGCACCCACCGAGGCCGACGCGCTGACCGCGGCGCGGCTGGTCGCCCGCGACAGCCTGGTCAAGACCGCGCTGTTCGGGTCGGACCCGAACTGGGGCCGGGTGCTGGCAGCGGTGGGCATGGTGCCGTTCACCATCGACCCCGATCGGATCACCGTGTCGTTCAACGGCTTTCCAACGTGCGTGAACGGTGCGGGGGCGCCCGGCGCCCGCGACGTCGACCTGTCCGGCGAGGAGATCGACGTGGTCATCGACCTCGCTCTCGGCGGGGGCGCGGCCGCCGTGCGCACCACCGACCTGTCGCACGGCTACGTCGAAGAGAACTCGGCCTACAGCTCATGACGTCCCCTGATATCGCCGGCCGGCGGGCCCCGCTCGGCACCCCGGTCAAGGCTAAGGTGCTGGCCGAGGCGCTGCCGTGGCTCACACAACTGCACGGGAAGATCGTCGTGGTCAAGTACGGCGGCAACGCCATGACCGACGACCTGCTCAAGGCGGCGTTCGCGGCGGACATGGTGTTCCTGCGCAACTGCGGCATCCACCCGGTGGTGGTGCACGGCGGGGGCCCGCAGATCAGCGCCATGCTGAAGAGGCTCGGCGTGCCGGGCGATTTCAAAGGCGGCTTCCGGGTCACCACCCCCGAGGTGCTCGACATCGCGCGGATGGTGCTGTTCGGCCAGGTGGGTCGCGAACTCGTCGGGCTCATCAACGCGCACGGTCCCTACGCGGTCGGCATCACCGGTGAGGACGCCCACCTGTTCACCGCGGTGCGGCGCAGCGTGCTCGTCGACGGTGTCGACACCGACATCGGCCTGGTGGGCGACGTCGACAAGGTCAGCACCGACGCGGTGCTCGACCTGATCGGCGCCGGACGCATCCCCGTGGTGTCGACCATCGCCCCCGACGTCGACGGCGTGGTGCACAACATCAACGCCGACACCGCGGCCGCGGCTCTGGCCGAGGCGCTGCACGCCGAGAAACTGCTGATGCTCACCGATGTCGAGGGCCTCTACACCGACTGGCCGAACCGCGAGTCGCTGGTCTCCGAGATCGACGCCGCGTCACTCACCCAACTGCTGCCGAGGCTGGAGGCCGGGATGGTGCCCAAGATCGAGGCCTGCCTGCGCGCCGTCGCCGGCGGCGTTCCCAGCGCGCACGTCATCGACGGCCGCGTGGAGCACTGCGTGCTGGGCGAGTTGTTCACCGACGAGGGGACGGGCACGAAGGTGGTACCGGCATGAGTTCCGGCGGGCAGGAGCGAAGCGACCGGGGATTGAATGGCGGTCAGAGTCTGCAGGAGCGGTGGTCCGCGGTCATGATGGACAACTACGGCACCCCGCCGCTGGCCCTCGTCAGCGGTGACGGCGCGGTGGTCACCGACGCCGACGGCAAGACCTACATCGATCTGCTCGGTGGTATCGCGGTCAACGTGCTCGGGCACCGCCATCCCGCGGTCATCGAGGCCGTCACCCGCCAGCTCGACACGCTCGGACACACGTCGAACCTGTACGCCACCGAACCCGGCATCGCCTTGGCCGAGGAATTGGTCCGGCTGCTCGGCGCGCCGGCGCGGGTGTTCTTCTGCAACTCCGGCACCGAGGCCAACGAGGTCGCGTTCAAGATGACGCGGCTCACCGGACGCACCAAAATCGTTGCTGCGCAAGGCGCCTTCCACGGCCGGACGATGGGCTCGCTGGCACTGACCGGTCAGCCGAGCAAGCAGGCGCCGTTCGCGCCGCTGCCGGGCGACGTGACCCATGTCCGCTACGGCGACACCGACGAGCTCGCCGCGGCGATCGACGACGACACAGCAGCGGTGTTCCTCGAACCGATCATGGGGGAGGGCGGCGTCGTCGACCCGGGCCCGCAGTACCTGAGCGAGGCGCGCGATCTCACCCATCGGCACGGCGCCCTGCTGGTGCTCGACGAGGTGCAGACCGGGATGGGCCGCACCGGGACGTTCTTCGCCCACCAGCGCGACGGTGTCACCCCCGACATCGTCACCCTGGCAAAGGGACTGGGCGGCGGGCTGCCCATCGGCGCCTGCCTGGCGGTCGGGGCGGCCGGCGACCTGCTCACCCCCGGCCTGCACGGCAGCACCTTCGGCGGCAACCCGGTGTGCACCGCCGCGGCGCTGGCCGTGCTGAAGGCTCTCGCCGACGAACACCTCGTCGAACGTGCCGGCCAGCTCGGCAAGACACTGCACGACGGCATCGGGTCGCTGAATCACCCGCTCGTCGACCACGTCCGCGGCCGCGGACTGCTTTGCGGAATCGCGCTCACCGCGCCCGCGGGCAAGGCGGTCGAATCCGCCGCCCGCGACGCCGGTTTCCTGGTCAACGCCGCCGCGCCCGACGTGATCCGGCTCGCGCCGCCGCTGGTCGTCACCGACGCGCAGATCGACCAGTTCCTGACCGCACTTCCGGCGGTCCTCGACACGGGTGCGGAGGCGACGAGATGACCCGGCACTTCCTGCGCGACGACGACCTGACCCCCGAGGAGCAGGCCGAGGTGCTGACCCTGGCCGCCGAGCTCAAGAAGGACCCGATGTCGCGGCGCCCGCTCGAGGGTCCGCGCGGCGTGGCGGTGATCTTCGACAAGAACTCGACCAGGACCCGGTTCTCGTTCGAGGTCGGCGTCGCCCAGCTCGGCGGTCACGCCGTGGTCGTCGACGGGCGCAGCACCCAGCTGGGCCGTGAGGAGACCCTCGAAGACACCGGAAAGGTGTTGTCGCGCTACGTCGATGCCATCGTCTGGCGCACCTTCGCCCAGGAGCGGCTGACCGCGATGGCCGCGGGCGCCGACGTGCCGGTGGTCAATGCGCTGTCCGACGAGTTCCATCCGTGCCAGGTGCTCGCCGACCTGCAGACCCTCGCCGAGCGCCGCGGATCCCTTCCGGGGCTGCGGATGTCCTACTTCGGTGACGGCGCCAACAACATGGCCCACTCGTTGATGCTTGGCGGCGTGACAGCGGGCATGCACGTCACCATCGCCGCGCCCGTGGGATTCGAGCCGCACCCGATGTTCACCGCGGCCGCCAGGGAGCGGGCCGAGCAGACCGGTGCGACGGTCACCGTCACGGCCGACCCACACGCGGCCGCCGACGGCGCCGACGTGCTGGTCACCGACACGTGGACGTCGATGGGTCAGGAGAACGACGGCCTCGACCGGGTGCGGCCGTTCCGGCCGTTCCAGATCAACGAGGCGCTGGTCGACCGTGCGGACGCCGACGCCGTGGTGCTGCACTGCCTGCCCGCCCACCGTGGACACGAGATCACCGACGAGGTGATCGACGGGTCGCACAGCGCGGTGTGGGACGAGGCCGAGAACCGGTTGCACGCCCAGAAGGCGCTGCTGGTGTGGCTGCTGGAGAAGTCGCGATGAGGGTGCCATGACCTCGGCCGCGACCAGGGCAGGCCGTCAGGCCCGGATCGTGACGATCCTGTCGTCGAATTCGGTGCGCAGCCAGGGTGAGCTGGCGGCGATGCTGGCCGACGAGGGCATCGACGTCACCCAGGCCACGCTGTCGCGGGACCTGGAGGAGCTCGGCGCGGTCAAGCTGCGCGGCGCCGACGGCGGCGTCGGCGTCTATGTCGTGCCCGAGGACGGCAGCCCGGTGCGCGGCGTATCCGGCGGCACCGAACGGGTCACCCGCCTGCTCGGCGACCTGCTGGTGTCGACCGACGCCAGCGGCAACCTGGCGGTGCTGCGCACGCCGCCTGGCGCGGCGCACTACCTCGCAGCCGCGCTGGACCGTGCGGCACTGCCCTACGTCGTCGGCACCGTCGCCGGCGACGACACCATCCTGTTGGTGGCCCGCGAACCCATGACGGGCGCCGAGCTGGCCACCACCATCGAGAACCTGCGATAAGAGGAGCACACACCCATGTCCGAACGCGTCATCCTGGCGTACTCCGGCGGTCTTGACACGTCCGTGGCGATCAGCTGGATCGGCAAGGAGACCGGCCGCGAGGTGGTGGCGGTCGCCATCGACCTCGGTCAGGGCGGTGAGGACATGTCCGTGGTGCGCCAGCGGGCACTGGACTGCGGCGCCGTCGAGGCCGTCGTCGTCGACGCCCGCGACGAGTTCGCCGAGCAGTACTGCCTGCCGGCGATCCAGTCCAACGCCCTCTACATGGACCGCTACCCGCTGGTGTCGGCGCTCAGCCGGCCGCTGATCGTCAAACACCTCGTCGAGGCGGCGCGGGAACACGGCGGCGGCATCGTCGCCCACGGCTGCACCGGAAAGGGCAATGACCAGGTCCGCTTCGAGGTCGGATTCGCCTCGCTGGCACCGGATCTCGAGGTGCTCGCGCCGGTCCGCGACTACGCGTGGACGCGGGAGAAGGCCATCGCCTTCGCAGAGGAGAACGCGATCCCGATCAACGTGAGCAAGCGGTCGCCGTTCTCGATCGACCAGAACGTGTGGGGTCGCGCGGTGGAGACCGGCTTCCTCGAGCACCTGTGGAACGCCCCGACCAAGGACGTCTACGACTACACCGAGGACCCGACGATCAACTGGAGCAGCCCCGACGAGGTCATCGTCGGGTTCGAAAAGGGGGTGCCGGTCTCCATCGACGGTCGGCCGGTGTCGGTGCTGCAGGCGATCGAGGAGCTCAACCGGCGGGCCGGCGCGCAGGGCGTCGGACGTCTCGACGTCGTGGAGGACCGGCTGGTCGGCATCAAGAGCCGCGAGATCTACGAGGCGCCCGGCGCGATGGTCCTGATCACCGCGCACACCGAACTCGAACACGTCACGCTGGAGCGCGAACTCGGCCGGTTCAAGCGCACCACCGACCGCAAGTGGAGTGAGCTGGTGTACGACGGGCTGTGGTTCTCGCCGCTGAAGATCGCGCTCGAGTCTTTCGTCGGCCATACCCAGCAGCACGTCACCGGCGAGATCCGGATGGTGCTGCACGGCGGGCACATCGCCGTCAACGGCCGCCGCAGTGCCGAGTCGCTGTACGACTTCAACCTCGCCACCTACGACGAGGGCGACACATTCGACCAGTCGTCGGCCAAGGGCTTCGTGCACGTGCACGGACTGTCGTCGAGCATCTCCGCCCGCCGGGACCTGGGCATCAAATGACGCCCGAAGACCGGGGCGCCACCAACGAGGGATCACTGTGGGGCGGCCGGTTCGCCGACGGGCCCGCCGATGCGCTGGCCGCGCTGAGCAAGTCGACGCATTTCGACTGGGTGCTGGCGCCTTATGACGTCACCGCATCCAAAGCCCATGTGCGGGTGCTTTTCTCGGCGGGTCTGCTGACCCAGGAGCAGCGCGACGGGCTGCTCGTGGGGCTCGACAGCCTGGCCGACGACGTGGCCGACGGCAGCTTCGGCCCGATGGTCAGCGACGAGGACGTGCACGGCGCACTGGAGCGCGGACTGATCGACCGGGTCGGCGCCGACCTGGGCGGGCGGCTGCGCGCCGGCCGGTCACGCAACGACCAGGTGGCCACCCTGTTCCGGATGTGGCTGCGCGACGCGATCCGCCGCGTCGCCGAAGGCGCACTCGAGGTGGTCGGCGCGCTGGCCACGCAGGCCGCCGCCCATCCGACCGCCATCCTGCCCGGCAAGACCCATCTGCAGTCGGCGCAGCCGATCCTGCTGGCCCACCACCTGCTCGCTCATGCCCACCCGCTGCTGCGCGACGTGGATCGGCTGATCGACGCCGACCGGCGAGCCGCGGTGTCGCCGTACGGGTCCGGCGCGCTGGCCGGCTCGTCGCTCGGCCTCGACCCCGACGCCATCGCCGCGGAACTGGGCTTCGCCGCCGCGGCGGACAACTCCGTGGACGCCACCGCCGCCCGCGACTTCGCCGCCGAGGCGGCCTTCGTGCTCGCGATGATCGGGGTCGACCTGTCCCGGCTCGCCGAGGACCTGATCCTCTGGAGCACCACCGAATTCGGCTACGCCACGCTGCACGACGCCTGGTCGACGGGCAGCTCGATCATGCCGCAGAAGAAGAACCCGGACATCGCCGAGCTGGCCCGCGGCAAGTCCGGGCGGCTGATCGGCAACCTGACCGGTCTGCTGGCGACTCTGAAGGCGCAGCCGCTGGCCTACAACCGCGACCTGCAGGAGGACAAGGAGCCGGTCATCGACTCGGTGGCCCAGCTCGAACTGTTGCTGCCTGCGATGGCCGGGCTGGTCTCGACGCTGCGCTTCGACGTCGACCGGATGGCCGAGCTGGCGCCGCTGGGGTACACGCTGGCCACCGACGTCGCCGAGTGGCTGGTCCGGCGCGGCGTGCCGTTCAGGGTGGCGCACGAGGCTGCCGGTGCCGCCGTGCGGGCCGCCGAGGCTCGCGGTGTCGGTCTCGAGGAACTCGAGGACGCCGAGTTGAACGGCATCCACCCCGAACTCACCGCGGACGTCCGCGACGTGCTGACGATCGAGGGTTCGGTGAACTCCAGGGACTCGCGCGGCGGGACGGCGCCCGTCCAGGTCGCCAAGCAGCTCAACGTCGTGCGCGACACCGCCGACCGGCTGCGGATCGCCATGCGGCGGTAGCCGTCACGCGCCGGGATTGGTGTAAACGCGCTGTGGGGCGATGAGCACCGCGGTCCGTCGTTCCTCGGCCATCACGCGGTCGTAGGTGTCCCAGTCGTCGTGGGTCCCGCCCGCGGCGGTGAACACCTCGCGCAAGAGCGTCGTGAGCCCCTGGCCGTCGATGTCCGCGTGCGGATCGTCGGGTCCGATGAGCTCGGCACGCCCCTCGACGCTCGCCCACTGCCACCCGGCGCGGGCGACGACGGTGGCCCTCGGGTCGGCGCGCAGATTGCGGAGCTTGAGCGAGCCGCCGACGGCGACGAGCCCGACGACCTGCGTACCGGTGACGGGGTGGGCCAGCACTCCGGCGTTCACGACCGAGGACTGGATGCTGCCGTCCCGCCGCAGCGTGCTGAACACGCACAGGCCCTGTTCCCGCGAGATCAGTCCGGTGAAGTCGGGCAGTTCGGCCATGGCGACGACTCTACCGACGTCGGCGACTAGTCCTCTGCCGCCGCCAGCCACGCCTCTTCGAGCTCGTCCTTGCGCGTCTGCAGGTCGTTCAATTCTCCGTTGAGTTCCCCGACCCGCACGTGGTCGGCGGCCGCGTCGGCCATCTTCTCGTGCAGCGCGGCGATCCGTTCGTCGAGCTTGCCGAGCTGATTCTCGATGCGTGCCAACTCTTTTCCAGTGCGGCGTTCCCGGGCCGCGGCCGTCTCGCCCTTGGCCGGCTCGGCACGGGTCACGGTCGCGGGCGCCGAGGCGCGTTCGGCAAGGTACTGCTCGATGCCGCCGGGGAGCATCACGCACCGGCCGCCACCGGGCAACGCGTAGGTCACGTCAGCCACCCGCTCGAGGAAGTAGCGGTCGTGGGTGACGACGATCAGGGTGCCGGGCCAACCGTCGAGGTAGTCCTCGATCACCGTCAGCGTGTCGATGTCGAGGTCGTTCGTGGGCTCGTCGAGGAGCAGCACGTTGGGTTCGTCGAGCAGCAGGCGCAGGAACTGGAAGCGCCGCCGCTCCCCGCCGGACAGATCGGCCAGTCGAGTGGTCAGCTTGTCGCCGGTGAAACCGAAGTCCTCCAGAAGCGTCGACGTACTCACCTCGCGTCCACCGGCCAGTTCGGTGATGCGACGGGCCTTCTCCACTGCGTCGAGGACGCGCTGGGTGCCGTCGAGTTCGACCAGCGCCTGACTGAGGTAGCCGATCTTCAGTGTCTTCCCGCGCTTGACGGTGCCCGCCGTCGGGTCCAGCTCGCCGACCAGCAGCTTGAGCACCGAGGACTTTCCGGTGCCGTTGACGCCGACCAGGCCGATGCGGGCGCCGGGGCCGATGGACCAGTCGAGCTTGCTGAGGATTTCCCGCTCGCCGAGCACGAGGTCGACGCGGTGCAGATCGAACACGTCCTTGCCCAGTCGTGCGATGGCGAAGCGCTGCAGCGACAGCGAATCCCGCGGTTCGGGCTCGTTGGCGATCAGGTCGTTGGCGGCCTGGATGCGGAATTTCGGCTTCGAGGTCCTGGCGGGCGGTCCGCGCCGCAGCCACGCCAGTTCCTTGCGCATCAGGTTGCGCCTGCGCGACTCCGTGCCCGCCGCGATCCGCATGCGCTCGGCCCGGGCGAGCACATACGCGGCGTATCCGCCTTCGTAGGCGTCGACGGCTCCGTCGTGCACCTCCCAGGTCCTGGTGCAGACGGCGTCGAGGAACCAGCGGTCGTGGCTGACCACCACCAGCGCCTTCGCGTTCCGGGAGGTGAGGTGACCGGCGAGCCAGCCGATCACCTCGACGTCGAGGTGGTTGGTGGGCTCGTCGAGCACGAGCACGTCGTGCCCGGCGATCAGCACCGCCGCCAGCGCCACCCGCCGGCGCTCGCCGCCCGACAGCCGGCCCACCGGGGCGTCGAGGTCGACGTCGGCGAGGAGGTGTTCGACCACCGCGCGGGTGTCCGGTTCGGCCGCCCAGATGTGATCCGGCCTGCCGTCGACGATCACCTCGCGGATGGTCGCGCCTGCGGCGAAGTCGTCGCCCTGGCGCAGATACCCGACGGACAGCCCCGACGTGTGGGTGACGCGGCCGGAGTCGGGCCCGGAAACGCCGGTCAGGATGCCCAGCAGGGTCGTCTTGCCGTCGCCATTGCGTCCCACGACACCGATCGCGTCGCCCTCGTCGACGCCCAGGCTCACGGCGTCCAGCAGGGTGCGCGTGCCGTGGGCGACGGTCGCTCGTTCGACGTTGATCAGGTTTGCCATCAGCCGCCGATGATAGGGGTGCGCTGTGCCATGATGACGGGCACTGCGGTCGGCGACTCGGGGGCGGGCCGCGTATCGGCAGCGAAAAAGGGGAGTGTGCGGTGGTTGACCTCTCGGCGTTCACCAGACCGATTGGGCGTCTGGTGGCCACCGCACAGAACGGCCTCGAGGTCCTTCGTTACGGCGGCCTCGAGACCGGGGCCGTCCCATCGCCGTTCCAGATCGTGCAGAGCGTGCCGATGTACCGGCTGCGGCGCTACTTCCCGCCCGATGTCCGGCCCGGCGCCACACCGCCAGGAGCGCCGGTGCTGATGGTGCACCCGATGATGATGTCGGCCGACATGTGGGACGTCACGCGCGACGAGGGCGCAGTCGGCATCCTGCACAAGGCCGGCATCGATCCGTGGGTCATCGACTTCGGCTCGCCGGACAAGGTCGAGGGCGGCATGCAGCGCAACCTCGCCGATCACGTCGTCGCACTGTCGGAGGCCATCGACGTCGTCAAGGAGATCAGCGGGCGCGACGTCCACCTCGCCGGCTACTCGCAGGGCGGGATGTTCGCCTATCAGACCGCGGCGTACCGCCGGTCCAAAGACCTGGCCAGCATCGTGGCGTTCGGCGCACCCGTCGACACGCTGGCCGCGTTACCCATGAACCTGCCCGCCAGCCTCGCGCCCGCGGCGGCCGACTTCATGGCCGACCACGTGTTCAGCCGCATCGACATCCCGGGATGGTTGGCGCGCACCGGTTTCCAGATGCTCGACCCGGTCAAGACGGCGCAGTCGAGGCTGGATTTCCTGCGCCAGCTCCACGACCGCGAGGCGCTGCTCTCGCGCGAACAGCAGCGTCGGTTCCTGGCATCCGAGGGCTGGATCGCCTGGTCCGGCCCGGCGATCGCCGAACTGCTCAAGCAGTTCATCGCGCACAACCGGATGATGAGCGGCGGCTTCTCCATCCGCGGCGACCTGGTGACGCTGTCGGACATCGACTGCCCCGTGCTCGCCGTGGTCGGGGAGGTCGACGACATCGGCCAACCGGCGTCGGTGCGGGGCATCAAGCGAGCCGCCCCACAGGCCGATGTATACGAATACGACATCAGGACAGGTCATTTCGGTCTCGTCGTGGGCTCGAAGGCGGCGACGCAGACGTGGCCGACCGTCGCGGCCTGGGTGAAGTGGCTCGACGGTGACGGCGAGATGCCCGACCTGGTCGCGCCGATGGCGCTGCAACCCGCCGAACACGCCGAGAGCGGTGTCTCGCTGACCTCGCGGGTGACGCACACCGCGACGGCGGCCACCGAGATGGCGTTCGACCTGGCTCGTTCGGCCGCCGGCGCCGTGGTCACCGCGAACAAGTCGGCGCGGACGCTGGCGGTCGAGACCGTCCGCACGCTGCCGAGGCTGGCCCGGCTCGGCCAGATCAACGATCACACCCGGATCTCGCTCGGCCGCATCATGTCCGAGCAGGCGCGCGGTGCGCCCAACGGTGAGTTCCTGCTCTTCGACGGTCGCGTGCACACCTACGAGGCGGTCGACCGTCGCGTCGACAACGTCGTGCGGGGCCTGATCGCGGTGGGTGTCCGCCAGGGCACGCACGTCGGCGTGCTGATGGAGACCCGGCCGAGCGCGCTGGTGGCCATCGCCGCCCTGTCGCGGCTGGGCGCGGTCGCGGTGCTGATGCCGCCCGACGTCGACCTCGGGATGGCTGCCCGGCTCGGGGCCGTCTCCGACGTGATCACCGATCCCACCCATCTCGACGCTGCGCGCCGGCTCTCGCTACGTGTGCTCGTGCTGGGCGGCGGCGAGTCCCGCGACCTGGAACTGGCCGACGAGGTCGACGTCGTCGACATGGAGCAGATCGACCCGGATGTGGTCGAGCTGCCCGGGTGGTACCGGCCGAACCCCGCGTTGGCTCGCGACCTCGCGTTCGTCGGTTTCAGCACCGTCGGCGGAGCGCTCATCGCCCGGCAGATCACCAACTACCGCTGGGCGCTGTCGGCGTTCGGCACGGCGTCGGCGGCGAACCTGGGACGCGGCGACACCGTGTACTGCCTGACGCCGCTGCACCACCAGTCGGGCCTGCTGGTCAGCCTCGGCGGCGCCGTGGTCGGCGGTTCGCGGATCGCGCTGTCGCGCGGCCTGCGGCCCGACCGGTTCGTCCAGGAGATCCGCCAGTACGGCGTGACGGTGGTGTCCTACACCTGGGCGATGCTCCGCGAGGTCATCGACGATCCGTCGTTCTCCCTGCACGGCAGCCACCCGGTGCGGCTGTTCATCGGCTCCGGCATGCCTGCGGGCGTGTGGCGGCGGGTGGTGGAGGTGTTCGACCCTGCCCGTGTCGTCGAGTTCTTCGCCACCACCGACGGACAGGCCGTGCTGGCCAACGTCTCGGGCGCCAAGCTGGGCAGCAGCGGACGGCCGCTGCCCGGCGGCGGCCAGGTCGAACTCGCCGCCTACGACCCCGAGGACGACCTCATCCTCGAGGACGAGCGTGGCTTCGTGCGACGGGCCCGGCCCAACGAGGTGGGGGTGCTGTTGGCACACCCGCGCGGCCCGGTTGATCCGACCGCGTCGGTCAAGCGCGGCGTGTTCGCACCGGCCGACACCTGGGTGTCCACCGAGTACCTGTTCCGCCGCGACGACGACGGCGACTTCTGGCTCGTCGACAACCGCAGCGCGATCATCCACACCGCCCGCGGGCCGGTGTTCGCCGCGACCACCAATCAGGCGGCCGCCCGGCTCGGCGCGGTGGATCTGGCGGTGACCTACGGTGTCGAGGCCGGCGGCCAGCTGCTGGCGGTCACTGCCCTGGCGCTGCAGCCGGGGGGCAGCGTCCCGACGGCCGACCTGTCCGACGCGCTGCTGAACCTGCCGGTCGGCAATCCGCCCGACGTCGTCCACGTCGTCGCAGACGTGACGCTGAGTGCGACGTACCGGCCAATGGTCAGCAAGTTGCGCTCCGCAGGCGTCCCGAAACCGTCGCGCCGTAACGCCTGGTACCTCGATCCCGACACCAACAGTTACAAGCGGCTGACAGTGGCCGTGCGTGCCGAGTTGACCGGAGGGCAGGAGGCGCCAGGCGAGGTGAGTGCTCCGCAGGACGAACCCCGGGCGCAGCAATGACCTCACGTATCGCACCGTGCCCCACGCCCACCACACTGTTAGGCTCCCCGAGGCGGCAGATCGTCGTCACGGCAGGCGTACTGGAGGATCGATGAATTCGCTGACCAGCAGCGCTGTCAGGCGCGTCGTGATCGGCGGGATCGCCAGTGGCGCCCTGGCCGCCGGCCTGCTCACCGGCGTCGCGGCGCAGACTGCGTCGGCGCAGCCCGCCGACCCGACGGTCGCGGCAGAGGGCCCGAAGAAGTGCACCGGCGAGGACTGCAACAAGGCGGACCCAGCGCCGACGATGTCCGCGGACCAGGCGCTGGCGACCATCCACAGCGAGTACGCCCAAGGCGACGGGGGAGGCCAGGTGTCCAAGCTGGTCGACGACGCGATGTCACTCCGGAGTCGCGGCTTCATGCCCTCCAGAGCCAACACGTTGGCGCTCGAGCAGGCGTTGGGTCAACGACCGAATCAGGGTCCATTGGTGACGGCGTTGAAGCAGACGGTGTCCTACCAGCGCAAACTGGCGGCGCAGAATTCGGCTGCGACCCAGCCCGGGTCCGGGCCCACGAACAAGGCGCCGACGTGGCAACCGCCGAGAGGCGATGACGACCGAAACCAGTTCACCGACGGGTGGGACATCAACCCCTACAACTGATGGACGGCATGGTCGACGAAAAGTTGCTCGGCATCCTGGTGTGTCCGCAGGATCGCGGACCGCTGCTGCTGATTGATCAGGAGCTTCTCTACAACCCGCGGTTGAGGCGCGCCTACCGTATCGAAGACGGCATCCCGGTGTTGCTGGTGGACGAGGCGGCCGACATCACCGACGACGCAGAACACCAGCGTCTGCTCGACCGGGCTCAGGCCTGACCCAGTCCGGGCAGGTCGCCGGTCAGATACCGCTGCAGGTTCGGGCCGATGGTCTCGGCGATCTGTTCGACGGGCAATGAGCTGAACGGTTCGAGCTCGAGGATGTAGCGGGCCATCATCACCCCGACCAACTGCGACGCCACGAACTGGATGCGGATGCGCCCGCTGCCCGGCGGGTCGTCGACCCGGGGGCCGATCTCGACGGCGATCACCTCCTGAAGGAACGAGCGCAACAGAGTCACCTCGGAACCGGCGAGCAGCGACCGCAGCGTCGCGATGAACCCCTTTCCGGCTTCTGAATCCCACAGCGGCAACAGGAGTCTGGGCAGCAGATGGCCGATCTGGTCGACCGGGACCTCACGCAGCGGGGTGATGATGTCCATCGGGTCGATCGGCGCCCGGATGGCGGCCGCGAACAACTGCTTCTTGTTGCCGAAGTAGTGGTGCACCAGTGCCGGGTCGACACCGGCTCCTGCCGCGATCGAGCGGATGGAGGTGTTGTTGATGCCGTTGCGGGCGAACAGTTCCCGCGCGCTGATCAGGATCCGGTCGCGGGTGTCCGACGGCCCGGCCGGCCGGCCGGGCCGTTTGCGGTCGGGCCCGCGGTCGGCAGCCGTCACGGTGTCTTTCGCCGCAGGGTCGCCGCTGCGAGGCACATCGCGACGACGGCGAAGCCGATCACCACGGCGATGTCGCGCGCGGCGGTGGCCGTGAGGTCGGGGTGGGCCCCTACCTCGCGGAGCGCTTCGAGGGCGTAGCTGGCCGGCAGCACGTTGCTGACCCACTGCAGCCATTCCGGCAGCAGGGCGCGGGGCACGATGATCCCGCACAGCAGCAGTTGAGGCACGATCACCACGGGCATGAACTGGACGGCCTGGAACTCGGTGCGCGCGAACGCGCTGCACAGCAGGCCGAGCCCGACACCGAGCACCGCGTTGACGATCGCGATCGCGAACACCAGCAGCGGGCTGCCCGCGGTGTCGAAGCCGAGCAACCAGAACGACACCATGCAGGCGAGCACCGCCTGGGCCGCAGCGGCGACCGAGAAGGCGGTGCCGTAGGCGGCGAGCAGATCGAGTCGGCGCAGGGGAGTGGTGAGGATGCGCTCGAGCGTCCCCGACACCCGCTCGCGCTGCATCGTGATGGAGGTGATCAGGAACATCAGCACCAGGGGGAAGACGCCGAGCATGATCAGGCAGGCGTTGTTGAACGGCGACGGGCTTCCCGGCGGGTGCGGCGCGTTCTGGAACATGAAGTACATCAGCGTGATGACCAGGCTCGGAACCACGAGGATCATCGCCACGCTGCGATGGTCGGCGGCCAGTTGCCGCAGGATTCGGGTGGTGGTGGCGAGGTACGCCTGACCGCCTATCCGGCTTCGGCCCTTCGTTCGGTGCTGCGCCGGATGACGGACAGGAACGCTTCCTCCAGTGACGTGCATCCGGTGTCCTCCCGTAGTCGTGCCGGAGTGGTGTGGGCGAGCAGGCGGCCGTCGCGCATGAGCAACAGGTCGTCACAGTGGTCGGCCTCGTCCATGACGTGGCTGGACACCAACAGGGTGGTGCCTGCCTCCGCCAGCGCGTGGAACTGCTGCCACAGTTCGACGCGAAGCAGGGGGTCCAGGCCCACCGTCGGTTCGTCGAGAACCAGCAGATCCGGGTGACACACCAGTGCCGCCGCGAGCGACACCCGGGTGCGCTGACCGCCGGACAGGTTGCCGCACAGCGCCAATCGGTGCTCCTCCAGTCCGACGGCGGCGATCGCACTGTCGGCGTCGTCGGCGTCGGCGCCGTACAGCGCACCGAAGTAGCGGACGTTGTCGAGCACCCGCAGGTCGTCGTAGATGGTCGCGGACTGGGTGACGTATCCGACCCGGCGGCGCAGGGGCGCCGAACCTGCGGGGTGGCCCAGCACGGTCACCGTGCCGCCCGCATTGATCTGCGTTCCGACGATGCTGCGCATCAGCGTCGTCTTCCCGCACCCCGACGGGCCGAGGAGGCCGGTGATCGTGCCGCCGGCGATGGAGACGCTGAGTTCGTCGACCGCCGGACGGTCGCCGCGGATCACCCGGAGGCCTTCGATCACCACCGCGGCGCCGGAGCCTGTCGCGGAAAATTCATCATGCGATGAACTCATCATGTGGTGAATAGTGCGCCGCGGCGCGGTGCCGTGTCAAGAACTTCGTAGGATGCAGGCGATGGTCCGAGATTCGCCCACCGCCCACGTGCTCGCGGTCGACCCGGTCACCGCGGCGCGGCGCCTGCTCGGCGCAACGCTGATCGGGCGTGACGTCACCGCGCTGATCGTCGAGGTGGAGGCGTACGGCGGGCCTGACGGTGGGCCGTGGCCGGATGCGTCGGCGCATTCCTACCGCGGTCCCGGCCTCCGTAACGCGGTCATGTTCGGGCCACCCGGCCGGCTCTACGCCTATCGCAGCCACGGCATCCACGTGTGCGCCAACGTGGTCTGCGCCGAGGACGAGGTGGCCGCCGCGGTGCTGCTGCGGGCGGCGGCCATCGAATCGGGCGTCGAGGTCGCCGCTCTCCGGCGGGGGCCCGCGGTGAAGCCGGCAGCGTTGGCGCGTGGCCCAGGAAATCTGTGCTCTGCCTTGGGAATCACGATGTCGGACAACGGGATCGACCTGTTCGACCCGTCCGGTCCGATCCGGCTGATCCTCGGCGACGAGTGTGCCGGCATTGCGGGGCCGCGGGTCGGCGTCAGCAAGGCGGCCGACCGGCCCTGGCGGTTCTGGCTGGCGGGCAGGCCCGAGGTGTCGGCCTACCGGCGAAGTCCGCGTGCACCCGCGCCGGGAGGCAGCGACTAGTACGGGAAGAATCGACACCGTGACCACCAACGGCATCCTCGACGAGCTCGCATCGCGCGGTCTGGTCGCGCAGTCCACCGACATCGACGCATTGGCCGCCGAGCTGGCGGCCGGGCCGGTGACCGTGTATTCCGGCTTCGACCCGACCGCGCCGAGCCTGCACGCCGGGCACCTGATCCCGCTGCTGACGCTGCGCCGGTTCCAGCAGGCCGGGCATCGGCCCATCGTGCTGGCCGGCGGGGCCACCGGGATGATCGGTGATCCGCGCGACACGGGTGAGCGCATCATGAACACCGCCGACACCGTCGCCGAGTGGTCGGTGCGCATCCGTGGTCAGCTCGAGCGGTTCGTCGAGTTCGGCGACTCGGCCAGCGGCGCGATCGTCGAGAACAACCTGGACTGGACGGGGCCACTGTCCGCCATCGAGTTCCTGCGTGACGTGGGCAAGTACTTCTCGGTCAACGTGATGCTCGACCGCGACACGGTGCGGCGCAGGCTGGAAGGTGAGGGCATCTCCTACACCGAGTTCAGCTACATGCTGCTGCAGGCCAACGACTACGTGGAGCTGCACCAACGGCACGGCTGCTCGCTGCAGATCGGCGGCTCCGACCAGTGGGGCAACATCGTGGCCGGCGTGCGGCTGGTCCGGCAGAAGCTGAATGCGACGGTGCATGCGCTGACCACCCCGCTGGTGACGGACTCCGAGGGCAAGAAGTTCGGGAAGTCGACCGGCGGCGGCAACCTTTGGCTGGACCCCGAGCTGACCTCGCCGTATGCGTGGTACCAGTACTTCGTCAACACCACCGATGCAGATGTGGTGCGCTACCTGCGGTGGTTCACGTTCCTGTCGCCCGAGGAGATCGCCGAATTGGCCGCCGCGACCGAGGAACGTCCGCACGAACGCAGCGCGCAGAAACAGCTGGCCAGCGAGTTGACGACACTGGTCCATGGCCGGGCGGCCACCGAAGCGGTCGAACTGGCCAGCCGCGCGCTGTTCGGCCGCGCCGAACTCGGCGACCTCGACGAGCCGACGCTGGGGGCCGCCCTCCGGGAGGCCTCGGTGGCCGAACTCGCCCCGGGCGGCCCGGACACGATCACCGACCTCCTGGTGGCCGCCGGCCTGTCGCCGAGCAAGGGAGCGGCGCGCCGCACCGTGGGTGAGGGCGGCGTCTACGTCAACAACGTGCGGATCGACAGTGACGAGTGGGCGCCTTCCCCCACCGATTACCTGCACGGCCGTTGGTTGGTACTGCGGCGAGGTAAGCGGAATATTGCCGGGGTGCAGCGCGTTGGATGAACTGGCACGGTCGTACGACTGTGCCGCGAGCCGGCGCACCTCGAAACCGGCCGCTACCTGGGGATTTGACTCCGTGTTTCCACTCACGTAACTTATCTCAGGTCGCCGCGACACGGTCTCCGGACCGGGGAGCGCGGCAGACTCCCAGAGGGAAACCCATTTCGGTGGGTTCCTGACCGTCCGCACTACGAGTACGCGGCTTTTCGCCGCGGGTTCGCTGCGCGGCTCGGGCGGGTGTGTTGTTTGAGAACTCAATAGTGTGTTTGGTGGTTTTTGTTTGTTGTTTTTTGGGGTTGTGTCCGCATTTTCCCGTTTGGGGGTGCAGCCCTGGCGGGTGTGTTGTTTGAGAACTCAATAGTGTGTTTGGTGGTTTTTGTTTGTTGTTTTTTGGGGTTGTGTCCGCATTTTCCCGTTTGGGGGTGCAGCCCTGTTTTTGGATGCCAGTTTTTGGTGTCTTGTTTTTGTGATCGGATTTTTCTGATTCGNATTCACCTGGCCTTGGGGTTGGGTTGTTTTTGTTTGGAGAGTTTGATCCTGGCTCAGGACGAACGCTGGCGGCGTGCTTAACACATGCAAGTCGAACGGAAAGGCCCTTCGGGGTACTCGAGTGGCGAACGGGTGAGTAACACGTGGGTGATCTGCCCTGCACTTTGGGATAAGCCTGGGAAACTGGGTCTAATACCGAATACACCTCTTGGGTTGCATGACTCTTGGGGGAAAGCTTTTGCGGTGTGGGATGGGCCCGCGGCCTATCAGCTTGTTGGTGGGGTGATGGCCTACCAAGGCGACGACGGGTAGCCGGCCTGAGAGGGTGTCCGGCCACACTGGGACTGAGATACGGCCCAGACTCCTACGGGAGGCAGCAGTGGGGAATATTGCACAATGGGCGCAAGCCTGATGCAGCGACGCCGCGTGGGGGATGACGGCCTTCGGGTTGTAAACCTCTTTCAGCACAGACGAAGCGCAAGTGACGGTATGTGCAGAAGAAGCACCGGCCAACTACGTGCCAGCAGCCGCGGTAATACGTAGGGTGCGAGCGTTGTCCGGAATTACTGGGCGTAAAGAGCTCGTAGGTGGTTTGTCGCGTTGTTCGTGAAAACCGGGGGCTTAACCCTCGGCGTGCGGGCGATACGGGCAGACTGGAGTACTGCAGGGGAGACTGGAATTCCTGGTGTAGCGGTGGAATGCGCAGATATCAGGAGGAACACCGGTGGCGAAGGCGGGTCTCTGGGCAGTAACTGACGCTGAGGAGCGAAAGCGTGGGGAGCGAACAGGATTAGATACCCTGGTAGTCCACGCCGTAAACGGTGGGTACTAGGTGTGGGTTTCCTTCCTTGGGATCCGTGCCGTAGCTAACGCATTAAGTACCCCGCCTGGGGAGTACGGCCGCAAGGCTAAAACTCAAAGGAATTGACGGGGGCCCGCACAAGCGGCGGAGCATGTGGATTAATTCGATGCAACGCGAAGAACCTTACCTGGGTTTGACATGCACAGGACGTCGGCAGAGATGTCGGTTCCCTTGTGGCCTGTGTGCAGGTGGTGCATGGCTGTCGTCAGCTCGTGTCGTGAGATGTTGGGTTAAGTCCCGCAACGAGCGCAACCCTTGTCTCATGTTGCCAGCACGTAATGGTGGGGACTCGTGAGAGACTGCCGGGGTCAACTCGGAGGAAGGTGGGGATGACGTCAAGTCATCATGCCCCTTATGTCCAGGGCTTCACACATGCTACAATGGCCGGTACAAAGGGCTGCGATGCCGTGAGGCTTAGCGAATCCTTTAAAGCCGGTCTCAGTTCGGATCGGGGTCTGCAACTCGACCCCGTGAAGTCGGAGTCGCTAGTAATCGCAGATCAGCAACGCTGCGGTGAATACGTTCCCGGGCCTTGTACACACCGCCCGTCACGTCATGAAAGTCGGTAACACCCGAAGCCGGTGGCCTAACCCCTTGTGGGAGGGAGCCGTCGAAGGTGGGATCGGCGATTGGGACGAAGTCGTAACAAGGTAGCCGTACCGGAAGGTGCGGCTGGATCACCTCCTTTCTAAGGAGCACCACGAGACCTATGGCCCGCCCACATCGTGTGGGGGTTCGGTGACCTGGGCGATTCGTTGGATGGGCTTGCCCTGTAGTGGGCGCAAGTTCTGGTGCATATCAACGAACATGTTCGTCCGAGTGAATGCCGGACGGCGAGGAAATCATCAGACACACTATTGGGCTTTGAGACAACAGGCCTGCGGGCTCACCTCGTTGGGGGTGGGTGCCGGCTCTGAGATCTCGAGGTTTCTCCTGGTTCATCCTGATTGTGGGGTGGGTTGGTGGGGGCCGAGGGGTTGAGGGGTTTCTGTTGTTGCCCTGCTTTGGTGGTGGGGTGTGGTGTTTGATTTGTGGATAGTGGTTGCGAGCATCAAAGACGCATGATGATCCCTTTTGGGGTTGTGGTGTGTCTTTATGTAATGCAAATTTTTCTGATACTCGCATGCATGTCTGCTCTTTTGGGGGTGGGGGTGTGTGTGGGTGATGACTCATTTTTTTGGTTTTGTGTTGTAAGTGTTTAAGAGCGCATGGTGGATGCCTTGGCACTGGGAGCCGATGAAGGACGTGGGAGGCTGCGATATGCCTCGGGGAGCTGTCAACCGAGCGTTGATCCGAGGATGTCCGAATGGGGAAACCCGGCACGAGTGATGTCGTGTCACCCGGCACTGAATACATAGGTGTCGGGGGGGAACGCGGGGAAGTGAAACATCTCAGTACCCGTAGGAAGAGAAAACAATTGTGATTCCGTGAGTAGTGGCGAGCGAAAGCGGAGGATGGCTAAACCGTATGCATGTGATACCCGGCGGGGGTTGTGTGTGCGGGGTTGTGGGGCGTTTCTTCTCCTTTCCGCCGAGAGGGGCAACAGTGATAAAGGTTCGTGTTAGTCGAAGTGGTTTTGGGATGACCTGTCGTAGAGGGTGAGAGCCCCGTAGGCGAAAACGCGAACTCTGTTGTGGAGCTGTCCCCGAGTAGCAGCGGGCCCGTGGAATCTGCTGTGAATCTGCCGGGACCACCCGGTAAGCCTGAATACTTCTCAGTGACCGATAGCGGATTAGTACCGTGAGGGAATGGTGAAAAGTACCCCGGGAGGGGAGTGAAAGAGTACCTGAAACCGTGCGCTTACAATCCGTCAGAGCCCTCGACTTGTCGTGGGGTGATGGCGTGCCTTTTGAAGAATGAGCCTGCGAGTCAGGGACATGTCGCGAGGTTAACCCGGGTGGGGTAGCCGCAGCGAAAGCGAGTCTGAATAGGGCGTATCCACACAAGAGTGTGTGGTGTAGTGGTGTGTTCTGGACCCGAAGCGGAGTGATCTACCCATGGCCAGGGTGAAGCGCGGGTAAGACCGCGTGGAGGCCCGAACCCACTTAGGTTGAAGACTGAGGGGATGAGCTGTGGGTAGGGGTGAAAGGCCAATCAAACTCCGTGATAGCTGGTTCTCCCCGAAATGCATTTAGGTGCAGCGTCACATGTTTCTTGTTGGAGGTAGAGCTACTGGATGGCCGATGGGCCCTACTAGGTTACTGACGTCAGCCAAACTCCGAATGCCGACAAGTGAAAGTGTGGCAGTGAGACGGCGGGGGATAAGCTCCGTGCGTCGAGAGGGAAACAGCCCAGATCGCCGGCTAAGGCCCCTAAGCGTGTGCTAAGTGGAAAAGGATGTGCAGTCGCGAAGACAACCAGGAGGTTGGCTTAGAAGCAGCCACCCTTGAAAGAGTGCGTAATAGCTCACTGGTCAAGTGATTGTGCGCCGATAATGTAGCGGGGCTCAAGCACACCGCCGAAGCCGCGGCAATCAACATTAGTTGGTTGGGTAGGGGAGCGTCCTGCATCCGGTGAAGCAGCGGAGTGATCCAGCTGTGGAGGGTGTGGGAGTGAGAATGCAGGCATGAGTAGCGATAAGGCAAGTGAGAACCTTGCCCGCCGAAAGACCAAGGGTTCCTGGGCCAGGCCAGTCCGCCCAGGGTGAGTCGGGACCTAAGGCGAGGCCGACAGGCGTAGTCGATGGACAACGGGTTGATATTCCCGTACCCGTGTGTGAGCGTCCCTGATGAATCAGCGGTACTAACCGCCCAAACCATGCGTTACCGATCACCTTCGGGTGTGAGGATTGCATGCGCTGCGCGGGACCTTCGTTGGTAGTAGTCAAGCGATGGGGTGACGCAGGAAGGTAGCCGTACCAGTCAGTGGTAATACTGGGGCAAACCGGTAGGACGACATCTAGGCAAATCCGGGTGTCATGAGTCCGAGAGGTGATGCATAGCCGGATGAGGTGAATTCGGTGATCCTATGCTGCCAAGAAAAGCCTCTAGCGAGCGCACACACGGCCCGTACCCCAAACCGACACAGGTGGTCAGGTAGAGAATACCAAGGCGTACGAGTGAACTATGGTTAAGGAACTCGGCAAAATGCCCCCGTAACTTCGGGAGAAGGGGGACCCCCACATCGTCATGGCCCTTTGCGGCCGGCAGCGGGAGGGGGTGGCACAAACCAGTGAGAAGCGACTGTTTACTAAAAACACAGGTCCGTGCGAAGTCGCAAGACGATGTATACGGACTGACGCCTGCCCGGTGCTGGAAGGTTAAGAGGACCGGTTAACCCTTCGGGGTGAAGCTGAGAATTTAAGCCCCAGTAAACGGCGGTGGTAACTATAACCATCCTAAGGTAGCGAAATTCCTTGTCGGGTAAGTTCCGACCTGCACGAATGGCGTAACGACTTCTCAACTGTCTCAACCATAGACTCGGCGAAATTGCATTACGAGTAAAGATGCTCGTTACGCGCGGCAGGACGAAAAGACCCCGGGACCTTCACTACAACTTGGTATTGGAGTTCGATACGGTTTGTGTAGGATAGGTGGGAGACTGTGAAGCGGCCACGCCAGTGGTTGTGGAGTCGTTGTTGAAATACCACTCTGATCGTATTGGGCTTCTAACCTCGGACCGTATATCCGGTTCAGGGACAGTGCCTGGTGGGTAGTTTAACTGGGGCGGTTGCCTCCTAAAATGTAACGGAGGCGCCCAAAGGTTCCCTCAACCTGGACGGCAATCAGGTGTTGAGTGTAAGTGCACAAGGGAGCTTGACTGCGAGACGTACATGTCGAGCAGGGACGAAAGTCGGGACTAGTGATCCGGCACCCCCGAGTGGAAGGGGTGTCGCTCAACGGATAAAAGGTACCCCGGGGATAACAGGCTGATCTTCCCCAAGAGTCCATATCGACGGGATGGTTTGGCACCTCGATGTCGGCTCGTCGCATCCTGGGGCTGGAGCAGGTCCCAAGGGTTGGGCTGTTCGCCCATTAAAGCGGCACGCGAGCTGGGTTTAGAACGTCGTGAGACAGTTCGGTCTCTATCCGCCGCGCGCGTCAGAAGCTTGAGGAAACCTGTCCCTAGTACGAGAGGACCGGGACGGACGAACCTCTGGTATACCAGTTGTCCCACCAGGGGCACCGCTGGATAGCCACGTTCGGACAGGATAACCGCTGAAAGCATCTAAGCGGGAAACCCCCTCCAAGACCAGGCTTCTCACCCATTTAAGTGGGATAAGGCCCCCCGCAGACCACGGGATCGATAGGCCAGACCTGGAAACGCAGCAATGCGCGTAGGGAACTGGCACTAACCGGCCGAAAACTTACAACAACAACAAAACCTCGCAACCACAAANNCACAGTCAAACAACAAAGACTGCACCCCACCACCAAAACACACTTCACCATAAAGTGAATAAAGTTACGGCGGTAATAGCGGTAGGGAAACGCCCGGACCCATCCCGAACCCGGAAGCTAAGCCTACCAGCGCCGATGATACTACCCCTCCGGGTGGAAAAGTAGGACACCGCCGAACACACATTAAGTCGCCCGGACCCATCCCGAACCCGGAAGCTAAGCCTACCAGCGCCGATGATACTACCCCTCCGGGTGGAAAAGTAGGACACCGCCGAACACACATTAAGTCCCCGGCCCTCCGATTTCGATCGGAGGGCCGGGGCATTTGTATTTCTGGATACCGAATCAGCTGTTCTGCAGTTGCGCAGTTATGGCCGAGTTATTCGAACAATGCCGGCACGGCGCGACGCTTTTCCAAGTCGAGCAATGCCCTTTTCTTGGCGAGTCCGCCGCCGTATCCGGTGAGGCTGCCATTCGAGCCGATCACACGGTGACAGGGCACGACGATGCCGACCGGATTGTGTCCATTGGCCAGGCCGACCGCCCGGAATGCGCCCGGAGAACCGATCTCTCGCGCGATCTCGCCGTACGTCCTGGTTTCCCCGTACGGAATGGTCAACAGCGACTCCCACACACGCCGCTGAAACGCGGTCCCGACTAGATCGAGATCGAGGTCGAAGTCGATGCGATCCCCGGCGAAGTACGCCTCGAGCTGGCCGACCGCATCGGGAAAGGCTTCGTCGTCGGGTTCCCAGCCGTTTCTGTCGGGTTCATAGGTCTGGTCGACCATCCGCAGATGCCGGAGTCGTCCGTCGACGCCGGCCAGGGTCAGCAGGCCGACGGGGCTGTCCACGGTGCGGAACCGCACGGTCATGATGCCTTCTCCTTCGGGGGCCACTGGTTCACGGCGTGGTCTAGTGACGTCCACAGGTGCTGGGTGGCGTATGCCCGCCACGGCCGCCAGCGGCTGCTGTATTCAATCAGGGGCTTCGGATCGCCGGGCAGACCCAGCTTCTCGGCCGCCAGACGGACGCCGAGGTCGCTGGCGGGGAAGGCGTCGGGATCGCCGAGGCCGCGCATCGCGATCACCTCGGCGGTCCACGGCCCGATCCCCGGGAGGGCGAGCAGTGCCTCGCGGGCACGGACCCAGTCGCAACCCGCGTCGAGCGTGACGGTGCCCTCGGCGAGGGCGTTGACCATGCCGAGGAGCGACCGTCGTCGCGCCGTCGGGAACGCCATGTGCGCCGGGTCGAGATCGGCCAGGTCATCGACGCCGGGGAACACGTGGGTCAGGCCGCCGCCCGGGTCTTCTACCGTCCTGCCGTGCCGGGCGACGATACGGGCGGCGTGCGTACCGGCGGCCTTCACCGAGACCTGCTGACCGAGCACCACCCGGATGGCCAACTCCGCCTCGTCTACCGTGCGGGGGATGCGTTGTCCCGGCGCCTTCGCCACGAGGGCACGGAGCCGCTCGTCGGCGCTCAACGCATCGATCACCGCTTCGGGATCGGCATCGAGGTCGAGCAGTCGACGGCAGCGGGCGATCGCCGTGGCCAGGTCGCGCAGGTCGTCGAGTATGAGCTCGCACCGGACGTGGTCGGGATGCGGTGTGAGCGATACGATCCCGCAGCCCGACGGCAACCGCAGGGTGCGGCGGTAGGCGCCGTTGCGCACCTCCTCGACCCCCGGGATCGCGCTCGCCGCCAGATGCCCGAACAGTCCCTCGAAGGCGAATGGGGTGCGCACCGGTAGCCGCAGGGACATCGCACCGGGGGCTGCCGGCGTCCGGCCGAATCGTGCGCTCGCCCGCAGTCGCAGCGCCGTGGGCGTGAGGTCGCAGACGGCACGGACGGTGTCGTTGAACTGTCGGATGCTGGCGAACCCGGCGGCGAAGGCGACGTCGCTGAACGGCAGGTCCGTGGTCTCGATCAAGACGCGGGCGGTCTGGGTCCGCTGCGCCCGGGCAAGGGCCAGCGGGTTGGCGCCGACCTCGACCTGCAGGATGCGCTGCAGCTGGCGCGTCGTGTAGCCGAGCCGTGCGGCCAGGCCGGTGACCCCGTCGCGGTCGACGGTGCCGTCGGCGATCAGCCGCATCGCCCGGGCCACCACGTCGCCGCGGATGTTCCACTCCGGTGACCCCGGTGAGGCGTCCGGACGGCAACGCTTGCACGCGCGGAAGCCGGCGGCCTGCGCGGCGGCCGCGGTGGGGTAGAAGCGCATGTTGCGGGCGAACGGCGGACGTACCGGACAACTTGGCCGGCAGTAGATCCCGGTGGTCAGCACGGCGGTGACGAACCAGCCGTCGAAGCGGGCGTCCTTCGACTGCACCGCCCTCAGGCACCGCTCGAAATCCTCGTGCACACCTTGACTCTTACACGTCGCCACTGACATCACTGGCGGAAAACCGACATGGTCGTGGCGAGGCGCCACGAATGGAGGGGCCGCGAAAGTCTCAGCGTCGGCGCACGCCCGACACCGCCGACCGTGGTAACCGACCCGCCCGCGAATGTCCGGTGAACCGGTCGCCGTCGACGAGCACGTCGAAGGCGAGGTTGAGTCGCATCGGTCTGGTCACCGTCTGCCGCCAGCTGACCTGCCGGCCGTCGTCGGCGACGACGATGTCGGTCACCTCCACGGTCTCGTGCCTGCCTGCGGCGCTGCCGGTGATCACGCCGTCCCGGTCGGCGAAGCTGTACACGATCTGCAGCGATCCCACCGGCGTCTTGATGGTGACGTCCCAGTCGCCAACGATGTCCACGCTCAGACGGCCTTCGGTTCGCGTCCGGTGTCGGTCCACACTGTGCCGCGGCGCTCGTAGGCGAACATCTGCTCGACGGCCAGCGGGATGCGGGGACCGTAACTGCGGTCGAGCAGGTGCAGCGCCAGGTCAAGACCGGAGGTCACCCCACCGGCGGTGACGAGGTCACCGTCGTCGACCACGCGGGCATGCACCGGTACCGCGCCGGTGGCCTCGAGCACATCGACACCGAGGTGGTGGGTGTTGGCATGGCGACCGTCGATCAGGCCGGCCATGGCAAGTGCGAGCGACCCGCCGCAGACCGTCGCCACGGTGATGTCGGGATTCTGCATCGCCTGGCGCATCAACGGCACCGCTTCGGTCTCGCCGAACCGGGCGAGCAGGACCGGGATCGTCTCGGCGCCCTCGTCGGGATCGCCTTCCAGCGGGCCGGACGCGCCGGGCACGATCACGAAGCCGGGCTTGGCCGGATCGAGCTGGGCGGTGGCCTGCAACGTCAGGCCGCGCGAACCGCTGACCACCGGCCGCGGCCCCTCGGCGGACACCAGCACGACGTCGAGATCACCCCCGGCATAGTCACTTCCGGCTACCAGCACCTCGTAGGGCGCGATGACGTCGAGGGGGTCGAAGCCGTCGAACAACACGATCTGTGCATGCATGGCTGCCATGGTCGAGGTTCGCTGAACGCCGGGAAAGGGACCGCGAGGCCAGGAGACGCCGGGAAATTGCCAGCCGACGGGCAGGCGTCGGTCGTGGCTAGCTCTCGGGAGGCCCGCCGTTCGCCCGTCGCCAGCCGGCCACCTTGCGGCCGAACGAATCAGCGGCGTTGGTGGCGACCCGCCCGACCCCGTCGACGACGCCGGACACTCCATCCCGCAGGCCACGGACCAGCGGGTCCTCGGACTGGTCGAACCCGTCCCGATAGGTGCGCGCGGCCGCACCGACATCGTCACTCCACGAGGCGGACTCGTCCTCGACGCGCCGCGGGTAGTCGCCGCCGAGCACTGCGCCGTAGCCGCCGGAGTCCACCCACTGGGTCAACGCGGCCGCCCGCAGCACCGAGAAGGGATGGGTCCGCAACTCCAGGTTGAGCAGCTTGAGCAGGCCGTCGCGCATGTCACCGGTGCGGTCGTACTCGCGGGCCTGGGCGAGGAACGCCTGCGAGTCCATCTTGTCGAGCCGGCCGCCGCCGGCCAACTTCAGCTGGACCCGGATCGCGGCATCGAAGTCCTGACTGCACAGCAGGCCGGCCCGGTCGCCCGACAACTCCGATTTGCGTTGCCATTCCATGAGTGCCGCCACGATCGCCCGCAGTGCCCAGCCGCCGATCGGGATGAACCCGAACGACGATGCCAGCCGCATCAGGTGCATGAGCATGGTGCGGTACACGGCGTGCCCGCTGAGTGCGTGGCCGAGTTCGTGTCCGATGATGAATCGCATCTCCTCGGCGCTCATCAGGTCGTACATCCCGGAGGTGATCACGATGAAGGGTTGGTCCATGCCGATCGTGTAGGCGTTCGCCGTCGGTGACTGCAGCACGAAGAGTTCCGGTTCGACGGGCGCGTCGAGCACGGCGACGCAGTCCTCGAGCAGCGCGTCGAGGTCGGCGAACTGGCGCGGACCGACGCGGGCGGCGCTGGCCAGGTACAGCAGCCGGTGCTGGCGCTCACGAAGCATGCCGGACAACACCTTCAGGATCTGGTCGAAACCCTTGAGCCGGCGCAGCGCGGTGAGTGCGATGCGGTCGGCGGGGTGTTCCCAGGCGCGTGAGCTGATGCCCGGGAACGGACGTCGTGTCAGCACAGGTGTCTCGGTCATCGGCCGCCCTTCTCGTCTGTCAGTTCACGCTAGGACATCCGGTGAAGGGTTCGGCGCACCAAATTCGGCGCAGCGTACGGGCACTCGCGCTCAGGCGGTGGACCTGGTCGTGAAGCCACCCGAGAGGTACTCGCTGCGGCAGGCGCGGCGGGCCAGCTTTCCGCTAGTGGTGCGGGGGATGACGCCGGCCTGCACGAAGCGGACGTCGGCGACTGTCACTCCGTGGCGGCGCGCGACCGCGTCGCCGATCGCGGTGATCTCCGGGGCCGGGTCGGCACGTCGCGTGCCCGAGGCGCGTTCGGCGACGATCACCAGCCGGTCACCGGGCGTGCCGAACGCCGCGGCGTAACCCCGTCGCACCATGGGGGACGCCTCCGCGGCGGTGTGTTCGATGTCCTGCGGGTAGTGCTGCCTGCCGTCGATGACGATCAGGTCGGCCAGCCGGCCGGTGACGTACAACTCCCCGTCGAGGTGCACCCCCAGGTCCCCGGTGCGTAGCCATCCGGCCCCGGCCGGGACGCCGTCGGCATGGCTGCCGGATTCGAGCCGTGACGCGAGCGTGGCGTCGAAGGCGTGGCTCGATTCCTCTGGGCGCCGCCAGTAGCGCCGGGCGATGTTGTCGCCGTGCAACCAGATCTCGCCGATGTGCCCGTCGGCCAGCTCGGTGCCCGTTTCGGGATCGGCGATCACCGCCCACTGGCTGCGCGCCACCTGGCCGCAGGACACCTGCGGAACGGTTCCGTCGGCGTCGGCCCCTGCGTTCGCTGTGGTCCGCACAGCCCTGCCCTCGGCCAGCAGCTTGCGGTCGAAGTGCACCACCTCCGCACGCGCCGGCGGTGCGATGGTCGACACGAACAGCGTCGCCTCGGCGATGCCGTACGACGGCTTGATCGCCTGCGGCGGTAGCCCGTACGGCGCGAAGGCCGCCTCGAAGGCGCGGATCGCCTCGATGCTCACCGGCTCGGAGCCGATGATCATCACGACGTTGCTCAGGTCGATGTCTACGCCGGCGTCGGGCAGGCCGCGCTGCGCGGTGTACTCGTAGGCGATGTTGTGGGCGGCGGTGACGACCCGGCCGCGCCGCGAACCGTCCGACAGTGCCCGGATCCACCGCTGCGGCCTGCGGATGAAGGCGGTGGGGGACAGCAGCGTCGAATGGCCGCCGTACACGGCCGGGAAGCCGATCATCGACAGTCCCATGTCGTGATACAGCGGTAACCAGCTGACCCCGTGGGTGTCGCGGTCCAGCAGGTCGATGGACAGGATCATCTGCAGCAGGTTGGTGCCGACGTTGCGGTGGGTGATCTCGATGCCGACGGGTGACCGCGTCGATCCGGAGCTGTACTGCAGGTGCGACACGTCGTCGACGTCGAGCGTGACCGGGCTGAAGGCGGCGCCCGCGGAATCGGGCACCTCGTCGACGACCACGATCTCCATCGCCCGCCCGAAGTCGCGCTGCGCCAGATAGTCGCGGACCCCTTCGGCGGCGGAGGCGGTGGTGAGCACCGCCGACGGTCGCGCGTCGCGCATGGCGACGTCGAGGCGCTCGGCGTGACCCTGGAGCTCCGGGGCGAACAACGGCACGGCGATCATCCCCGCCTTGACGGCGGCGAAGAAGCCGGCGATGTAATCGAGGCCCTGCGGGGCCAGCACCGCCACCCGGTCACCGCGCACGGCGATGCGCTGCAGGGTCGCGCCGATCGCCCGCAGCCGGCGGCCGAGCTGCGACCACGTCAGCTCCACGGCGTGACCGTCGGCCGTGCCGGTGTGATCGAGGTAGCGGTATGCGACCTCGTCGCCGACGCTTGTGATGTTGCGTTCGATCAGCGAGATCAGGTTGACCCCGGGCGGCAGCACGATGCCGCCGTCGGCGTCCAGGCAGTCCTCGATCTGCAGCAGGCCCTCGGTCGTCATGCCACTGAGTGTAGTAAGCGTTACGCGCGGTATCACTAACCTGCGGGACGGTGTGACGGATCAGACGGGCAGGGCCAGCCGAGTGGGCTCGTCGTGGCCCCGCAGCGTCACCGTGTCACCCAGTGACCAGTGCTCCCGCTCGTCGTCGGTGGCGTTGGACACCGCATCCGCCGACGCCACCAGTCGGGCGTCGGTGTCCTTCGCGAGCTCACACAACCGCGCGGCCTCGTTGACCGGTTCGCCGATCACGGTGTACTCGAAGCGTTCCCTGGCGCCGACGTTGCCCGCCACCACCTCGCCGGCCGCCACGCCGATGCCTGCCTGGCATTCCGGCACCTCGTCACACAGCCGCCGGGCGATGGCTCGGGCGGCCGCCAGGGCCTCGTTCTCGGCGTTCTCGAGGGTGACCGGCACGCCGAACACCGCGAGCGCCGCGTCGCCCTCGAACTTGTTGACGAATCCGTGGTGGCGGTCCACCTCTTCGACGATCACCGCGAAGAACCGGTTGAGCAGTTCGACCACCTCGACGGCCGGCCGAGCGGTGACCAGTTGCGTCGAGCCGATGATGTCGACGAAAACGACTGCGGCATGGCGTTCTTCACCGCCGAGCTTGATCTTCTGCTGCTCGGCGGCCAGCGCCACCTCGCGCCCGACGTGCCTGCCGAACAGGTCGCGCACGCGTTCGCGTTCGCGCAGCCCGTGCACCATCGAGTTGAAGCCGCGCTGCAGCTCACCGAGTTCGGTGCCGTCGAAGACGACCAGTTCGCAGTCGAGGTCACCCTCCTCGACATGCTTGAGCGCCGACCGCACCACCCGCACGGGTGTCGCGATGAGCCAGGACAACAACCACATCAGGATCAGTCCGAAGGTCAGGGCGACCACCGCGAGGATCATCACGGCCACCGCGAACTGGGTCGAGGTGAGGTTCTGCAGCGACACGGAGAACAGCGCGAGAAGCAGAATGCCGAGGACCGGCACGCCGGAACCGAGCAACCAGACGGTCATCGTCCGGCCCATCACCCCGTGCGCCAGCCGCCGGGGTGGGCGGCCCGCCTCGAGCGCCTCGGCGGCGACCGGCCGCAGGGCGAACTCGGTGATCATGTAGCAGGCGGTGGCCACCACGATGCCGGGGAAGCCCACCGCGAACAGGAACCGGGGGATGAACGCGGAGTTCTGCAGGCCGTACAACACCGTAAACAGGACGGCGCCGGTGCCCCAGAGCAGCAGGAGCTTCTTGGCCACCCGCCACGGAGCGGCGAAGACGTTCTGCTGGTCGGTCTTGGTGGGTTGACGCTCCTCGATCGACCACCGCAGCGAGCCCACGGTGCGGGAGGTGATCCACGCGGTGCCGAGGAGCAGCGCAACGAGCATGTAGGCCGGGACGACGCCCCAGGTGAGCCAGGCCGGCGCGTCGGTGAAGACGCTGGGCACCGGGATGGCGACGGCGTTGAGCAGCAGCGACACCCCGATGCCGAGGATATTGGTGAAGAGCAGGAAGAACGTCAGGATGACCTGGATGCGGATGCGCCTGCGGTGCTGGCTCTCCGAGGGCTTGCCGAGCAGCCAGGAGCCGTAGTCCGGCGTTCCGGCGAGCCGGCCGCTCTGACGGGTGAGCGCCTCCAACACCTTGCCCAGCCGCTGTGGCACGCTCGTCTTGGTGGTCATCGTGATGTCAGAGTAATTCGCAGCCGCCCGAGACCCTAAGGTTGTCGACGTGCGACTCGTGATCGCCCAGTGCACCGTCGACTACGTCGGCCGCCTCACCGCCCATCTGCCGTCAGCTCGCCGGCTGCTGCTGGTCAAGGCCGACGGGTCGGTGAGCGTGCACGCCGACGACCGGGCCTACAAGCCGCTGAACTGGATGAGCCCGCCGTGCCGACTCGTCGAGGACACCGACGGGCCGCTGCCGGTGTGGGTGGTGGAGAACAAGGCAGGCGAGCAATTGCGCATCACCGTCGAGGCGGTGGAGCACGACTCCAGCCACGACCTCGGCATCGACCCGGGGCTGGTCAAGGACGGGGTCGAGGCGCATCTGCAGAAGCTGCTGGCTGAACACGTCGAACTGCTCGGCGTGGGGTACACCCTCGTGCGCCGCGAGTACATGACCGCCATCGGCCCGGTCGACCTGCTGTGCCGCGACGAGACCGGACGCTCGGTCGCCGTCGAGATCAAACGGCGCGGCGAGATCGACGGTGTCGAGCAGCTCACCCGCTACCTGGACCTGCTCAACCGGGACTCACTGCTGGCGCCGGTCAGCGGGGTGTTCGCCGCCCAGCAGATCAAGCCGCAAGCCCGCACGCTCGCGGTTGATCGCGGGATTCGCTGCGTCACACTGGATTACGATCAGATGCGCGGAATGGACAGCGACGAGTACCGGCTGTTCTGAGCCCGTAGACTCGGCGGCATGCCCAGGCGCCGGACTCCGCCGAGGCAGCCGCGTCCGCTGCCACCGTCCCTCGCCGCGCGGCGGGTCGAGACGGGAGCGGACGGCTTCGACTACGAGGTGCGGCCGATCGCCGGGTCGCGCGCCACCAAGGTCTACCGGTGCCCCGGCTGTGATCACGAGATCAGGGTCGGGACAGCGCATCTGGTGGTGTGGCCGGCGGACGCGGGGGAGTCGGCGGTCGATGACCGCAGGCACTGGCACACGCCGTGCTGGGCGAACCGGGCCCACCGGGGCCCGACGCGACGCTGGTCGTGACCAGCGTCAGTGTTCGGTGTCCGCCGCGGGCTCGACGAGTTCGATCAGCACCCCGCCGCCGTCCTTGGGGTGGATGAAATTGATCCGCGAGTTCGAGGTACCCCGGCGCGGCACGTCGTAGAGCAACCGGATGCCCTGCTCGCGCAGGCGCTCGGTGAGCGCGTCGATGTCGCTGACGCGGTAGGCGAACTGCTGCAGGCCGGGACCGCGCTTGTCGATGAACTTCGCGATGGTCGACGTCTCGTCGAGTGCCGCCATCAGCTGGACCTGGGAGCTGCCCTTGGGAGCGCCGCGCACCGACAGCATCGCCTCGCGGATGCCCTGCTCCTCGTTGACCTCTTCGTGCAGCACGATCATGCCGAGATGATCGTGATACCACTTGATCGCGGCGTCGAGATCCGGCACTGCGATGCCCACGTGGTCGATAGCCGTGACCAGGGCCGTGGCGAGGACTGGACGGGCGTCAACTTGATCGGCGGTCATAACGCAAAGGTAACCTAAGGGCCTCGGTTTCGATACTGACGGTCTAGTGGATAGCCTCGTCGGAGCCGCTCTAAACCGTGATGGAGGTTGGTATGACGACGTCGGTGATCGTTGCTGGAGCCCGCACACCGGTAGGCAGGCTGATGGGTTCGCTGAAGGACTTCTCGGGCAGCGATCTGGGGGCCGTCGCCATCAAGGCCGCGCTCGAGAAGTCGGGCGTCGCCCCGTCCGCCGTCGAGTACGTGATCATGGGCCAGGTGCTGACCGCGGGCGCCGGGCAGATGCCCGCCCGTCAGGCCGCAGTGGCCGCAGGCATCCCGTGGGACGTGCCGGCGTTGACCATCAACAAGATGTGCCTCTCGGGCATCGACGCGATCGCCCTGGCCGACCAGCTGATCCGCGCGGGGGAGTTCGACGTGGTGGTGGCCGGCGGCCAGGAGTCGATGAGCCAGGCGCCGCACCTCCTGGTGAACAGCCGGGCCGGATACAAGTACGGCGACGTCACCGCGGTCGACCACATGGCCTACGACGGCCTGCACGACGTGTTCACCGACCAGCCGATGGGCGCGCTCACCGAGCAGCGCAACGACGTCGACCAGTTCACCCGCGCCGAGCAGGACGAGTACGCGGCGCAGTCCCATCAGCGGGCGGCCGCGGCGTGGAAGGACGGGGTGTACGCCGACGAGGTGGTACCGGTGTCGATCCCGCAGCGCAAGGGCGATCCGATCGAGTTCACCGAGGACGAGGGCATCCGGGCCAACACCACCGCAGAGTCGCTGGCCGGGCTCAAGCCGGCGTTCCGCAAGGACGGCACCATCACCGCGGGATCGGCGTCGCAGATCTCCGACGGCGCCTGCGCCGTCGTCGTGATGAACAAGGCCAAGGCCGAGGAGCTGGGATTGAGCTGGCTCGCCGAGATCGGCGCCCACGGCGTGGTCGCCGGACCGGATTCCACGCTGCAGAGCCAGCCGGCCAACGCCGTCAAGAAGGCGATCGCCAAGGAGGGCATCACCGCCGACCAGCTCGACGTGATCGAACTGAACGAGGCCTTCGCGGCGGTCGCCCTGGCCTCCACCAAGGAACTCGGCGTCGATCAGGAGAAGGTCAACACCAACGGTGGGGCCATCGCGATCGGCCATCCGATCGGGATGTCCGGCGCCCGCATCACCCTGCACGCGGCGCTCGAACTCCAGCGCACCGGCGGGAAGTACGCGGTGGCCGCGTTGTGCGGCGCGGGCGGGCAGGGCGACGCCCTGATCCTGCGCCGCTGAGGTTGCGCGACCGCCGGGCGGCACCGCGCTACGACGAGGCGTAGTAGCTGGCTCGCCGATCAGGCACAATGGCGGCCATGACACGTGCTTTCGATCTGCGTTCGGTGGCCGGGTGGCTGCGCCTGGTCGGTCTGCTGGAGGCGGTCAGCTGGGTCGGTCTGCTGGTCGGGATGTACTTCAAGTACGTCGGAAGCCCCAGCACCGAGATCGGCGTGAAGATCTTCGGGCCCATCCACGGCGGCATCTTCATCGGGTTCGTCGTGGCAGCGGTGGCCGCCGGTGTGGCGTTCCGGTGGGGCGTCACGACATGGTTGCTGGCGTTGCTGGCCAGCGTCGTGCCACTGGCCACTGTGATCTTCCTCATATGGGCCGACCGGACCGGTCGGATGGGGCCCGCCGCCGCGTCCGCGGCTGCGTCGGCGCCGATCTCGCAACCGGGCCGGACGGCACCGGAAACGACGTGACAGACTTGGTCGCGTGACTCGTCCACGACCTTCCGTCGGGCCCGCACTGGCCGGTGCGGTTGACCTTTCGGCGCTCAAGCAGCGCGCCGCCGCACCCACCGAAGCGACCGCGCCCGGTGGTCAGGGTGGCGCATACGTCACCGAGGTCACCGAGGCCAACCTCGAAGCCGAGGTGCTGGTCCGGTCCAGTCAGGCGCCCGTCGTGGTGCTGCTCTGGACGCCGCGCAGCGACGCCAGCGTGGCGCTCGGCGAGGCCCTCGCGGCGCTCGCGGCCGACGACGGCGGCAAGTGGTCGCTGGCGTTGGTGAACGTCGACACCACACCGCGGGTGGCGCAGATGTTCGGTGTGCAGGCGGTGCCCACCGTTGTCGCGCTCGCCGGCGGACAGCCGATCTCGAGCTTCCAGGGCGCTCAGCCCGCGGAGCAGTTACGCGGCTGGATCGACTCGCTGCTCGAGGCGACCGCCGGGAAGCTCTCCGGCACAGGCGATGCCGAACAGCCCGAGCAGGTCGACCCCGCGGTCGCACAGGCTCGCGAGCACCTCGACGCCGGTGACTTCGACGCCGCACTCTCGGCCTACCAGGCGATCCTGGCCGCCACTCCGAACCATCCGGAGGCCAAGGGCGCGGTGCGCCAGATCGTGTTCCTGCAGCGCGCTACCGCTCACGATCCCGACGCGGTGACGGCGGCCGACACCGCTCCCGACGACATCGACGCCGCGTTCGCCGCGGCCGATGTGCAGATCATGCAGCAGCAGGTCGAGCCCGCATTCGACCGGCTGATCGCCCTGGTCAAGCGCACCGCCGGCGACGACCGCACGAAGGTCCGCACGCGGCTGATCGAACTGTTCGACCTGTTCGACGCCGCCGACCCCGAGGTGATCGCCGGCCGCCGAAAGCTGGCCAACGCGCTCTACTGAGCGTCTCCGCGCCCGAGGCCGGGTTGCTCGTACTCGAACCACAGCGCGGCCAGCGGCGGCAGCACCATCATCGCGGACGCCGGCCGGCCGTGCCAGGGATCGTCGGTGGCCTCGACCGCGCCGAAGTTGCCGATGCCCGAACCGTGGTAGACGTCGGCGTCGGTGTTGAGCACCTCGCGCCAGGTCCCCGTGTGCGGCAGCCCGAGGCGGTACCGCGAGTGCTCGGATCCGGAGAAGTTGAACACGCACGCCATCACCGAGCCGTCGTCGCCGTAGCGCAGGAAGCTCAGGACGTTGTTCGCCGAGTCGTTGGCGTCGATCCAGGAGTAGCCCTCCGGCGTGGTGTCGCGCGACCACAGTGCCCGGCGGCTGCCGTAGATGCCGTTCATGTCGCGCATCATCCGCAGGATCCCGTCGGAGAAGCCCTGCTCGTCGAGCTGCCACCAGTCCACGCCGCGTTCCTCGGACCATTCGGCACGCTGACCGAACTCCTGGCCCATGAACAGCAACTGCTTACCCGGATGTGCCCACTGGTAGGCCAGCAGGCCGCGGATCCCCGCCGCCTTGGCGTGGTCGTCGCCGGGCATCCGGCCCCACAGCGTGCCCTTGCCGTGCACGACCTCGTCGTGGCTGATCGGCAGGACGAAGTTCTCGCTGAACGCGTAGATCATCGAGAAGGTGATCTCGTGGTGGTGGTAGCTGCGGTGGATCGGGTCGCGGCTGATGAACGCCAGCGTGTCGTTCATCCAGCCCATGTTCCACTTCATCGAGAAGCCGAGGCCGCCGAGATTCGTCGGCCGGGTGACGCCGGGCCATGACGTGGACTCCTCGGCGATCGTGACGATGCCGGGGGCGACCTTGTGCACCGTGGCGTTCATCTCCTGCAGGAACTGCACCGCCTCGAGGTTCTCCCGGCCGCCGTAGATGTTGGGTGTCCAGCCACCTTCGGGGCGCGAGTAGTCCAGGTAGAGCATCGACGCCACCGCGTCCACCCGCAGCCCGTCGACGTGGTACTCCTGCAGCCAGTACAGCGCGTTGGCCACCAGGAAGTTGCGCACCTCGGACCGGCCGAAGTCGAAAACGTAGGTGCCCCAGTCCAACTGCTCACCACGACGCGGATCGGCGTGCTCGTAGAGTGCGGTGCCGTCGAACCGGCCGAGCGCCCAGGCGTCCTTCGGGAAGTGCGCGGGCACCCAGTCCACGAGCACGCCGATGCCGGCCTGGTGCAGCGAGTCGACGAGGTGCCGGAATTCGTCGGGGCTGCCGAAGCGCGAGGACGGCGCGTAGTACGACGTCACCTGGTAACCCCAGGAGCCGCCGAACGGATGCTCGGCGACCGGCAGCATCTCGACGTGGGTGAAGCCCTGTTCGACGACGTACTGCGTGAGCTGCTCGGCGAGTTCGGTGTAGCTCAGGCCGGGCCGCCACGAGCCGAGGTGCACCTCGTAGGTGCTCATCGGCTCGAACACCGGATTGCGCAGCGCGCGCCGGGTCATCCAGTCCTCGTCGGCCCACGTGTAATGGCTCTGCGTGACACGCGACGCCCGCTGCGGCGGCACCTCGGTGGCGAAGGCCATCGGGTCGGCCCGCTCGGTCACCACGCCGTCGGCGCCGTGCACCCGGAACTTGTACAGCCCGTCAGCGGGGAAGTCGGGCCAGAACAGTTCCCACACGCCGGTGGAACCCAGCACCCGCATCTGCGCCTCGGTGCCGCTCCAGTGATTGAAGTCACCGATCACGCTGACGCCCTTGGCATTCGGCGCCCACACCGCGAACGACACGCCCTCGACCACGCCGTCGGCGGTGGTGAAGCTGCGCGGATGCGCCCCGAGCACCTCCCACAGTCGCTCGTGGCGGCCCTCGGAGAACAGGTGTAGGTCCACCTCGCCGAGGGTCGGCAGGAACCGGTAGGCGTCGGCGGTGCGGTGCACGTGCGGCGTCTCGCCGCCGTGGTCGTAGCTCACCTCGAGCCGGTAGTCGACGAGCCCGGTGAAGGGCAGCGCCACCGCGAACAAGCCGCTCTCGATGTGGGAGAACACGTGCCGGTCGCCGCCGACGACCGCGACCACCTCGAGGGCGTGCGGCCGGTAGGCACGCAGCACCGTGTGGTCGTCGTACTCGTGCGCGCCGAGCACCGAGTGCGGGTCGTGGTGTTCGCCGGACAGCAGGCGGTTCAGGTCGGCGGTGTGTGGCCGCAGATGCGGACTGGTGACCTCGTTGGTCAGGTCGGGGGCCTTAGCCATGGTGTCGATCACTCCCTACGAAGCAGGTTGAGTCGTTGTTCGGCCGGTATCTGGGGCATGTTGAACACGTGTGCCACCGCCTTGGCGGGATCGAGCCGCACGTAGTTCGACTGACCCCACTGGTACTCCTCGCCGCTGATCTCGTCGCGCACCCAGAAGCGGTCGTAAGGTTGCATTCCCAATGCGGCCATGTCCAACCACACGGTGGCCTCCTCGGGCCCGAACGGGTTGAGCTTGATCACTACCAGCACCTGGTCACCGGTGACCGGGTCGAACTTGCTGTAGGCCATGACCGCGTCGTTGTCCGGGTAGTGGAACGCGATGGTGCGCAGCTCGTGCAGCGCCGGATGCACCCGGCGGATCTCGTTGAGCCGGGTGATGAACGGCTCCAGCGACTCGCCGTCGGCCATGGCCGCGTCGAAGTCGCGGGGCCGCAGCTCGTACTTCTCCGAATTCAGGTACTCCTCGCTGCCCTCGCGGACCGCCCGGTGTTCGAACAGCTCGAAGCCCGAATAGACGCCCCAGGTGGAGCTCATCGTCGCCGCCAGGACCGCGCGTATGGCGAACATGCCGGGCCCGCCGTGCTGCAGGCTCTCGTGCAGGATGTCGGGGGTGTTCACCCACAGGCTCTGCCTGCAGTAGTCGGCGTGCTCGGCGATCTGCTGGCCGAACTCGGTGAGCTCCCACTTCGCGGTGCGCCAGGTGAAGTACGTGTAGGACTGCGTGAAGCCCAGCTTGGCCAGGCCGAGTAGCCGCGCCGGCCGGGTGAACGCCTCGGCCAGGAACAGCACGTCCGGATCCTCGCGCTTGACCTCGCCGATCAGCCAGGCCCAGAAGTTCGGCGGCTTGGTGTGCGGGTTGTCGACGCGGAACACCTTGACGCCGTGCGACACCCAGTACCGCACCACCCGCAGCACTTCCTCGTACAACCCGGCCGGGTCGTTGTCGAAGTTCAGCGGATAGATGTCCTGGTACTTCTTCGGCGGGTTCTCCGCGTACGCAATGGTCCCGTCGGGCAGCACGGTGAACCACTCGGGGTGGTCGCGCGCCCAGGGGTGGTCGGGGGCGCACTGCAGGGCGAGGTCGAGTGCCACCTCGAGGCCTTCGTCGCGCGCGGCGGCGACGAACCCGTCGAAGTCCTCGATCGTGCCGAGGTCCGGATGCACGGCGTCGTGGCCGCCCTCGTCGCTGCCGATCGCCCACGGCGAGCCCACGTCATCGGGGGCCGCCGTCACGCTGTTGTTGCGGCCCTTGCGGTGCACCTTGCCGATCGGGTGAATGGGCGGCAGATAGACGATGTCGAAGCCCATCCTGGCTACCCGGGGAAGTGCCTTGGTGGCGGTGGCGAACGTCCCGTGCACCGGATGGCCCTGATTGTCCCAGCCGCCGGTGGACCGCGGGAACAACTCGTACCACGAGCTGAACCGGGCCAGTGGCCGGTCCACCCACACGCCGTATTGCTCACCGCGGGTGACCAATTCGCGCAGCGGATACTCCGCGAGCATCTCCATCAGGTCCGGGGCGAGGGCTGCGCCCGCACGGGTGAACGGATCACCCGGCTCGCGCAGCTGGGCGGCCGCCTCGGCCAGCGGGTACCGATGTTGGCGCGGTACACCCGTGGCCGCGCGGTCCAACAGCTTGGCGCCGACCAGCAGATCGTTGTTCAGCTCGGCCTCGCTCTGGCCGGCGTCGAGCTTGGCGGTGACCGCTTTTCGCCACGTCGCGATCGGGTCGCCCCAGCCGTCCACCCGGTACGTCCACAGCCCGACCCGGTCGGGCGCGAACTGCCCGTGGAACACGTCGGGTGTGCGCCCGGGCGCCATCGGCAGCGCCTGTGGCCGCACCTTGGCCTGCGGGTTGACGACCTCCTGGATCGGGACGGGTTCGCTCGGGCTCACAGCCACCGCCGGCGCCTCGGCGAGGTCGGGGTAGTTGGTGCCGTGATAGCGCACCACCAGGGTCGCCGCCACCGCATCATGGCCTTCGCGCCACACCGTGGCCCGGACCGGAACCACCTCGCCGACGACCGCCTTGGCCGGATACCTGCCGTTTGACACGACGGGCGCGACGTCATCGATACCGATACGACCGGCCACCCACTTGCTCCTCACACTGGCGCGGCCACCGGGACCGCGGATGTTCGAGATCGAGGTACGAGAAAGCTCGTACGAACGCCGCGGTGGTCTGATGCCGACACCGCGAAGTCCCTGAGCGCCCTATACCCACCGTAGTGTCCGGCCCAATCAAACGAGAGGGATCGGATGTGGGCAGCGCACTGCGCCGCCCGGATTTGTCAGTAAGGTTGAGCCACGTGAAAGCCCTGCGAAGGTTCACTGTCCGCGCCCATCTACCGGATCGGTTGTCGGCGCTGGAACGGCTGTCCATCAACCTGCGCTGGTCCTGGGACAGGCCTACACAGGACCTGTTCGAGGCCATCGACCCGGACCTGTGGCGCCGGCTCGGCTGCGACCCGGTCGCGCTGCTCGGCGGGGTCAGCCCCAAACGTCTTGACGCCCTCGCCGTCGACGAGTCCTTCCTGCGCCGGCTCGACGGGCTGGCCGCGGATCTGGACGACTACCTGACCCGTCCGCTGTGGTATCAGCAGGTTCAGGCGGACGGCGCGACTGAGTTCCCGTTGCCCAACGGCATCGCGTACTTCTCGATGGAGTTCGGGGTGGCCGAGGTGCTGCCGAATTACTCCGGAGGTCTCGGCATCCTAGCGGGCGACCACCTCAAGTCGGCGTCCGACCTCGGCCTGCCGCTGATCGCGGTCGGCCTGTACTACCGGTCGGGCTACTTCCGGCAGTCGCTGACCGCCGACGGGTGGCAACGCGAGAACTATCCGTCGCTGGATCCGCAGGGCCTGCCGTTGCGGCTGCTGACCGACGCGGCGGGCGACCCGGTGCTCGTCGAGCTGGCGCTGCCCGATGACAATCCGCTGCGGGCCAGGGTGTGGATCGCGCAGGTGGGCCGGATCCCGTTGCTGCTGCTGGATTCCGACATCCCGGAGAACGACCACGACCTGCGCGGTGTGACCGACCGGCTCTACGGCGGCGACCAGGAGCACCGCATCAAACAGGAGATCCTCGCCGGCATCGGCGGGGTGCGGGCGATCCGGGCGTACACCGAGGTGGAGGGCCTGCCCTCGCCGGAGGTGTTCCACATGAACGAGGGCCACGCCGGGTTCCTCGGTGTCGAACGCATCCGTGAGTTGATCGACGCCGGTCTGGACTTCGACACCGCTCTCACCGTGGTGCGGTCCTCGACCGTGTTCACCACCCACACGCCGGTGCCCGCGGGCATCGACCGGTTCCCGGTCGAGATGGTCAAGCGCTACTTCGGTAGCGCGCCTGGCACCCCGTCGGGCGCGGACTCCCGGCTGCTGCCGGGGGTGCCGCTGGACCGGGTGATTGCGTTCGGGGAAGAGGACGACCCGGCGAAGTTCAACATGGCCCACATGGGACTGCGGCTGGCCCAGCGTGCCAACGGGGTGTCGCTGCTGCACGGACGGGTCAGCCGCGAGATGTTCAACGAGCTGTGGCCGGGCTTCGACCCGAACGAGGTGCCGATCGGGTCGATCACCAACGGCGTGCACGCGCCGACGTGGGCGGCGCCCGAGTGGATCGAACTGGGCCGGGAGATGCTCGGCGCGGACAACCTCGACTCGCTGCGCGAGCCCGACACCTGGCAGCGGTTGCAGGAGGTCGACTCCGGCCACCTGTGGTCGATCCGGTCGAAGCTGCGCCGCGCCCTGGTCGAGGACGTCCGGGCGCGGGTGCGCCGCTCGTGGCTGGAACGCGGCGCCTCCGATGCCGAACTCGGATGGATCGCAACGGCTTTCGATCCTGATGCGCTCACCATCGGGTTCGCCCGCCGGGTGCCGACCTACAAGCGGCTGACGTTGATGCTGCGCGACTCCGAACGGCTCGAGCGGCTGCTGCTCGACACCGAGCGGCCGATCCAGCTGATCGTGGCAGGCAAGTCGCATCCCGCCGACGACGGCGGCAAGGCGCTGATCCAGCAGATCGTGAAGTTCGCCGACCGGCCCGAGGTGCGCCACCGGATCGCGTTCCTGCCCGACTACGACATGTCGATGGCACGCCAGCTGTACTGGGGCTGCGACGTCTGGCTGAACAACCCGCTGCGGCCGCTCGAGGCGTGCGGCACGTCCGGCATGAAGAGCGCACTCAACGGCGGACTCAACCTGTCGATCCGCGACGGGTGGTGGGACGAGTGGTACGACGGCGAGAACGGCTGGGAGATCCCGACCGCCGATGGGCTGGCCGACGAGACCCGCCGCGACGACCTCGAGGCCGCCGCCCTCTACGACCTGCTCGAGAAGTCGGTGACGCCGAAGTTCTACGACCGCGACGAGCACGGCGTGCCGACCCGGTGGGTGGAGATGGTCCGGCACACCCTGCAGGCGCTGGGCCCGAAGGTGCTCGCGTCGCGGATGGTCCGCGACTACACCGAGAAGTACTACGCACCCGCGGCCCGGTCGCTGCGCAAGACCGTGGAGCCCGTGAACGGAACAGCCTTCGGCGCGGCCGGGGAACTGGCCGACTACCGGCGGCGGGCCGCAGAGGCGTGGCCGAAGATCCAGATCACCGACGTGGACAGCTATGGCCTGCCCGATACGCCGCTGCTGGGCTCCGAGCTGACGCTGACCGCCAACGTCCAGCTGGCCGGGTTGCGGCCCGACGAGGTCACCGTGGAGGCGGTGCTCGGCCGCGTCGACGAGAGCGACGCGCTGAAGGAACCGGCGACGGTGGCGATGGCGCACACCGGCACCGCCGACGGCGGCACCGAGGTGTTCTCCACCACCACGCCGCTGCCCGTCGCGGGCCCGGTGGGCTACACGGTTCGGGTGCTGCCGCACCATCCGCTGCTGGCCGCCGACAACGAGCTCGGCCTCGTCACGCTGGCGTGAATCGTGCACTGAAGGTCGCGCTCGACGGCGGGCCGTACGCGCTGGCGGCGGGTCCGGACCGGGCGATCTGGGTGACGCTCGTGCACGGCGGCGCCGTCGCCCGGATCGGCGGGGACGGCAGGCCGGACGACGACGTGACGGTGTACCCGGTGGCGCCCGGCTCGCGGCCGTCGCTGATCACCGCGGGCCCGGACGGTGCGATGTGGTTCACCCGCACCGGCGACGACCGCATCGGCCGCATCACCACCGAGGGGGAGCAGACCTCGTTCCCGGTGGCCGACGGCAGTGGGCCGTACGGCATCACCGCGGGCCCCGACGGTGCGCTGTGGTTCACCGGGACCACATCGGGGGAGGTCGGCCGCATCACCACCGACGGCCGGGTCACCCGCGAGGCCGGGCTCGGCGGCTTCCCCGCGATGATCACCGCCGGCCCGGACGGTGCGCTGTGGTTCACCCTCAACCAGGGCAACGCCGTCGGCCGGCTCGAACCGGCGGGTGATCTGACGGTGCGCGAGCTGCCGACCAGCGGCGCAGGTCCGGTCGGTATCGCCGCCACCCACGACGACGCGGTGTGGTTCACCGAGATCCTCGCCGAGAAACTCGGCCGCATCCCGATGGACGGGGCGATCGAGGAACTCGACCTGCCCGGCAAGCCGCACGCCGTGGTCGCCGACCCCGCCGACGGGGTGTGGGTGAGCCTGTGGGGGTCCAGCCAGATCGCCCGGGTGAGCGGCGACGGCGAGGTGATCACCATCGATCTGCCGCCCGGAAGCGAGCCGCACGGGCTGGCGATCGGACCGGACGGGGCGCCTTGGATCGCGCTGGAGACCGGGTTCGTGCTGCGGCTGCCGATCTGACGCCGCTGACGTTCTGGCGGCTATCCGTAAACCCGTGACGTAGCTCGCGGTAGGTTCGGCGCTGTGACGGATCGGGGACGGTGGTGGCGGGCACTCACAGCGGTGGCCGCGGCGGGATGGATGTGCGCGACGCTGGGCGGGCTGTCGCCGACCGCGGCCGCGGAACCCGAACCTCAGCCGGTCGCCGCCGAGGCGCCGCCGCCGGAGGGCGCACCGCCGCCCGAGGGTGCGCCGCCTCCCGACCCGGGCCGGGTGGAGTCGACGCCGCCTGCCACCGTCACCACGCCCGACGATTGGGTGCTGACACTGTCGGCGCGCGACGAGACGCAGGCGATCATCCCGCCGCTCACCACGGCGCTGTCCTCGCGCGAGTACGTCGTGGGCGGCACTTACGACGGCGAGCTGACCGGACCTGACGACGGCGAGCCGCCGCACGGCACCCTCGAGGTCGGCTACGAGATCGGTTGCGGCATCGACATGAGCACCTCCAACGGTGTCTCGCTGACCGCGACGGCGGGCATCAACCCGTCGATCGGCGTGATCGGCACCGACCTCATCTCGCCGATCCCGGACGGCATCGTCCCGGGGCTGGGCGGCAACCTCGGCGGCGGTGTCACCGTCGGCCTCAAACCCGGCATCATCAACATCGTCCCGGTCACCAAGAAGGAGTTCACCGGCGCCGATCCATGGGTGATGATCAGCAACTTCCGGGTGAAGATCGACGGCTGTGTCGGCGAGTCGTTCATCCGTTCCTACGCGTTCCTGACCCGGTCGACCGACCAGTCCGACGCGGTGCTCGCCTGGTACGGCACCACCAAGAAGGTCTGACGGCGTTTGCCTGAACGGCAACTCTTCTTGCCGGGTGGGCGGTTCGGTGCCGACACTGGCGGGATGAGCGACAACACGAGCGTGTTCCACCAGTTGCAGTTCGCCGACGATTACGCCGACAACCCGCCGAAATTCGTGCCGGGGTACCGCGAGATCCACCGTCTTGCGGCGATCCTCATCTCCGAACGGGCCCCCGAGCAGGCGCGGGTGCTCGTGCTCGGGGCCGGCGGCGGCCTTGAGATCAAGGCGCTGGCCGAGGCGCGGCCCGGCTGGTCGTTCGACGGCGTCGACCCGGCGCGGCCCATGCTCGACCTCGCCGAGAAGACCCTGGGCCCGTTGACGTCTCGCGCCCGGCTGCACGAGGGCTACATCGACGACGCACCGGCCGGGCCCTTCGACGCCGCGACGAGCTTCCTGACACTGCACTTCCTGGGCCTCGACGAGCGGCGCCGCACCGCGGCGGAGGTGCGCCGCCGGTTGGCCCCCGGGGCGCCCTTCGTGGTGGCCCACATGAGCCTGCCGCAGCGCGACGCCGCCGAACGCGGGATGTGGTTGTCCCGCTACGCCGAATACGCACACGATTCGGGGATCAGCAGGGAGATCACCGAACGCGCCTGCGCCACGGTCGATTCCGACGTTCCGATACTGACGCCCGAGCAGGACGAAGCCGTCCTGCGCGACGCCGGGTTCACCGACGTCGTGCAGTTCTACTCGGCGTTCACCTTCCGCGGCTGGGTCGGCTACGCCTGATCCCGCAACCGTTCGAGTGCACCGCGCACCCGTGCGCTGTCGGTGGTCGCCCAGAACGGCGGCAGCGACGCCCGCAGGTAGCTGCTGTAGCGCGCCGTCGCCATCCGCGAGTCCAGCACCGCCACCACACCGCGGTCCTGGGTGCCGCGCAACAACCGGCCCGCGCCCTGGGCCAGCAGCAGCGCGGCATGACTGGCCGACACGGCCATGAAACCGTTGCCGCCGTGCGCGGTGACGGCCCGCTGGCGCGCGGTGAGCAAGGGGTCGTCGGGCCGCGGGAACGGGATGCGGTCGATGAGGACCAGTGACAGCGACGGCCCTGGCACGTCGACGCCCTGCCACAGTGACAGCGTGCCGAACAGTGACGTGGCCGGGTCGGCGGCGAAGCGCTCGACGAGCGCCGACGTGGTGTCCTCGCCCTGGCACAGCACGGGTGTGTCGAGCCGGTCGCGCATGATCCCTGCCGCGGCGCGGGCCGCACGCATCGACGAGAACAGTCCGAGGGTGCGCCCGCCGGCCGCGGTGATCAGTCCCGCGATCTCGTCGAGCTGTTCGGCGGAGCCGGTCCCGTCGCGACCCGGCGCCGGCAGATGCGCTGCCACGTAGAGGATCCCGGATTTCGCGTGCTGGAACGGCGATCCGACGTCGATACCGCGCCAGGCCGGTGGGCTGGAGCGCAGCGACTCGGGGGAGGCGGACGCTTCGGACTCCTCGTCGCCGCCCGCCAGGCCCCAGGCGCCTGCCATCGCTTCGAAGTTGCCGCCAACTGTGAGCGTGGCCGACGTCAGCACGGCGGTCGAATGCCCGAACAGCCTGGCGCGCAGCAGCCCGGCGACCGACAGTGGCGCCACCCGCAGCACCGCCCGCACGGTGCCGCGGTTGTCCTCGTGATCGAGCCAGACCACGTCGGTGCGGTCGGGGATCGCCGGGCCGAACGAGTCGAGGACGCGTGAGGCGGTGTCGCCGAGATCGGTCAGCGCGGTGACGGCCTCCGACCGCGCCGCGGCCGCCTTCGGGTCGGCGGGGGAGGTGTCGATCGCCGAGCGGGCGCGGTGGGCGGCGTCGCGCAGCGCGGTGAGGTGGGCGGCCAGCTCGTCGTCGAGCCGGTCCATCCGGCCGGGCGAGGTGTCGTGGATGAGCGAGGCGAACGTCGCGGTCGCGGCTTCGAGGCGTTGCGCGAGTTCGGCGTCGATCAGCCGCGCGGCCCGCCGGTGGGCGATGCCGAGCGACGTCGCCGACAGCTCCGCGGTCGCCACCGACGTCACTCGGTCCACCAGGTCGTGCGCCTCGTCGACAATCAGGAACCGGTGTTCGGGCAGCACCGCCGCATCGGAGATGGCGTCGATCGCCAGCAGTGCGTGGTTGGTGACCACCACGTCGGAGTGTCCGGCCTTGTCGCGGGCCCGCTCGGCGAAGCAGTCGGTGCCGAAGGGGCACCGCGCCACCCCGATGCATTCGCGCGCCGAGACGCTGACCTGACTCCAGGAGCGGTCCGGTACACCGGGTTTCAGCTCGTCGCGGTCCCCGGTCTCGGTATCCGACGACCATGCGGTGAGCCGCTTGACGTCACGGCCCAGTGCCGTGGCGGCGACGGCGTCGAACAGCTCGTCCTGCGGCCTGTCCTCCGGTTCCGTCGAGCCTGCTGACCCGTTGTGGATCTTGTTGAGGCACAAATAATTCCCGCGCCCCTTGAGAAGTGCGAAGGTCGGCCGGCGAGGCAGCGCGCCCGCCAGTGCGTCCGCCAGCCGGGGCAGGTCGCGGTCCACCAGCTGGCGCTGCAGTGCGATCGTCGCCGTCGACACGACCACCGGCTCCTCGGCCGCCACCGCCCGGGCGATCGCCGGCACCAGGTAGGCCAGCGACTTGCCGGTGCCGGTGCCGGCCTGCACGGCGAGATGCTCCCCGGTGTCGAAGGCCCGCGCCACCGCCTGCGCCATCTCGACCTGTCCGTCGCGGCGCGCCCCGCCCACGGCGGCCACCGCGGCGTCCAGCAGAGCCGTGACGTCGTCGACGGCTCGTGCGCCGGTGGCGTGTGCGTTGGCGCCCGTGACTCCTCCTATGCCATGCGGGTCGGGATCGCGGGCTCGCCCCTGGAGAGCTTCAGCCCGTCCCACGGCAGGCTGCCCAGGCCGGCGGCCACCAGTCGGCGAGCCGCGTCCAGCCCTGGGTCGCCGAGCGGTTCACCGGCGCGCACCAGGTCGACGGTCAGCGAGCTCGACTCGAGGCCTGCGGAGTCGGTGGGCGGCCGGCCCGCCGGGTGCACCACCTCCTCGACGATGGTGCCCGACGGCTTGGCGAGCCGCAGCCCCTGCTTGTGTCCGCCGTGGGACTCCTTGTGGCTGCTGCGTTTCGCCACGGGCAGACCGTCGACCTCGACGAGCTTGTAGACCATTCCGGCCGTCGGCGCGCCCGATCCGGTCACCACCGACGTGCCGACGCCGTAGCTGTCGACCGGCTCGGCGCGCAGCGCGGCGATGGCGAACTCGTCGAGGTCGCTGGAGACCACGATCTGCGTGCCGGTCGCGCCGAGGCCGTCGAGCTGCTCGCGCACCTGGCGGACCAGGACGCCGAGCTCGCCGGAGTCGATACGCACCGCGCCCAGCGCCGGGCCGGCCACCTCGACGGCGGTGGCCACCCCGGCGGTGATGTCGTAGGTGTCGACCAGCAGCGTGGTGCCCAACCCGAGCGCCTCGACCTGGGCCCGGAAGGCGGCCGCCTCGTCGGGCCCGTCCGCGGTGGTGTGCAGCAGGGTGAAGGCGTGTGCGCTGGTGCCGAGGGCGGGCACGCCGTAGCGGCGCTGCGCCTCGAGGTTCGACGTGCCACTGAAGCCGGCGAGGTATGCGGCGCGGGCCGCGGCGACGGCCGCCTGCTCATGGGTGCGCCGCGAGCCCATCTCGATGAGCGGGCGGCCTTCGGCGGCACTGACCATCCGGGCGGCGGCCGAGGCGATGGCGCTGTCGTGGTTGAACACCGACAGCGCCAGCGTCTCGAGGATCACGCACTCGGCGAAGGTGCCGCGCACCGACAGCACGGGGGAGCCGGGGAAGTACAGCTCGCCCTCGGCGTAGCCCTCGACGTCGCCGCCGAAGCGGTACGACGACAGGTAGGACAGGGTGTCGTCGTCCAGGAAACCCGACACCGACTCCAGCGCGGCGGCGTCGAAAGTGAACTGCGACAGCAGTTCCAGGAATCGCGCGGTGCCGGCGACCACCCCGTAGCGACGGCCCTCCGGCAGCCGCCGCGCGAAGACCTCGAACGTGGTGCGCCGGTGTGCGGTGCCGTCACGCAGCGCGGCGGCCAGCATGGTCAGCTCGTACTTGTCGGTCAGCAGCGCGGCCGTCACAGCTGCCACGGTAGTGGTCGGCGGAGCGGATCCACCACATCGGTATCCTTGCGGGCATGGTGACGCCGGCGAAGGCCCGACCGGGAACCCGCGAGGAACGCGATGTCGCGACCGCATCGGCCACCGACACCCCGTGGGTGACCATCGTGTGGGACGACCCGGTCAACCTGATGACCTACGTGACCTACGTCCTGCAGAAGCTGTTCGGCTACAGCGAGCCGCACGCCACCAAGTTGATGCTGCAGGTGCACAACGAGGGCAAGGCGGTGGTGTCGGCAGGCAGCCGCGAGTCGATGGAGGTCGACGTGTCCAAACTCCACGCCGCGGGGCTGTGGGCCACGATGCAGCAGGACCGCTGATCCGCGGTGCGCAAATGGAAACGGATCGACGGTGCAGGCGGCCCGCGGTTCCGGTCGGCGCTCGCCGAGCACGAGGCGGCGCTGCTGCAGAACCTGGTGACATCTCTGTTGGGCATGCTCGAGGAACGTCAATCCTCCTCGCCGGCAGACGAACTCGAGGCGATCACCGGTATGCGCACCGGCAATTCCCAGCCGCCGCAGGATGAGACGATGAAGCGGCTGCTGCCCGACTTCTTCAAGCCGCACAACGACCATCCGGCCGGGTCCGGCACGGCCGAGAGTCTCAACAGTGCGCTGCGCAGCCTGCACGAGCCGACCATTCTCGATGCGAAAAGGCAAGCGGGACAACGTTTGCTGGATACGCTACCGGGCGGTGGCGGCAAGTTCGAGCTGTCCGAGGACGACGCCGAGTCCTGGGTTGCCGCCGTCAACGACGTGCGGCTTGCGCTGGGCACCATGCTCGACATCGGCGACGGCGGGCCCGACGAGCTGCCGCCGGACCATCCGATGGCCGGCCACCTCGACGTGTACCAGTGGCTCACGGTGCTGCAGGAGTACCTGGTGCTGGCGCTGATGGGCAAGGCCAGATGAGCGGTTCCATCACCGACGTCGGCGGAATCCTGGTCGGCCAGCACCACCGCCTCGACGACGACGCCACGCTGGGCTCCGGCTGGGCCACCGGCACCACCGTCGTGCTCACCCCGCCCGGCACCGTCGGCGCGGTCGACGGCAGGGGCGGCGCACCCGGCACCCGCGAGACCGATCTGCTGGACCCGATGAACTCGGTCCGCCACGTCGACGCGGTGGTGCTCACCGGTGGCAGCGCCTTCGGCCTCGCCGCCGCCGACGGTGTGATGACGTGGCTGGAGCAGCAGGGCCGCGGGGTGGCACTCGACGGCGGCGTGGTGCCGATCGTGCCCGGCGCGGTCATCTTCGATCTTCCGGTCGGCGGCTGGGGCTGCAGGCCGACCGCCGACTTCGGCTACACCGCCGCGGCCGCAGCGGGCACCGAGGTGGCCCTCGGCACCGTCGGCGCCGGCGTCGGCGCCCGCGTGGGTGTGCTCAAGGGAGGCGTGGGCACCGCGTCGACGATGCTGGACTCCGGGGTCACCGTCGGCGCGCTCGTCGTGGTGAACGCGGCGGGCGACGCGGTCGACACCGCCACCGGGCTGCCGTGGACGGCGTACCTCACCGAGGAGTTCGGGCTGCGCAGACCGCCGGCCGACGAGATCGCCGCGTATCTCGACCGCCACGTCGAGCACAGCCCGCTCAACACCACCATCGCGGTGGTGGCCACCGACGCCGCGCTCAGCCCGGCCGGTTGCCGCCGCGTCGCCCTCGCCGCCCACGACGGACTGGCCCGCACCCTGCGCCCGTCCCACACCCCGCACGACGGCGATACCGTGTTCGCATTGGCCACCGGCGCGATCGAGGTCGCCCCGCCGCCGGACACCCCGGCGTCGATGACGCCCGAGATGGCGTTGATCACCAGCGTCGGGGCCGCCGCGGCCGACTGCCTGGCCCGGGCGGTGCTGGTCGGCGTCCTGGCCGCCGAACCGGTGGCCGGAATACCGACATACCGGAGCCTGTTGCCCGGAGCGTTCGGATGAGCAGGCGCGCGACGAGTGCGACGAGGAGGTACCCGTGCTGACGATTCGCGCCGACCTGGTCGACGCCATGGTCGCGCACGCCCGTGCCGACCACCCCGACGAGGCCTGCGGCATCATCGCGGGCCCCGAGGGCTCGGACCGTCCGGAACGGTTCGTGGCGATGCTCAACGCCGAACGGTCGCCGACCTTCTACCGGTTCGACTCCCAGGAGCAGCTGCGTGTGTGGCGGGCGATGGACGACGCCGACGAGGTGCCCGTCGTCATCTACCACTCGCACACCGCCACCGAGGCCTACCCGAGCCGCACCGACATCTCGTATGCGTCCGAACCCGACGCCCACTACGTCCTGGTGTCCACCCGCGACGCCGACTACCACGAGCTGCGCAGCTACCGCATCGTGGACGGTGTCGTCACCGAGGAACCCGTCACCGTCGTCACGGCTTACTGACACCGCCTACTGACACCAGCCCCGCCCACCAGCTCCGAAAGAGGACCACCATGAGCGTCACTGTCTCGATTCCCACCATCCTGCGCACGCACACCGGCGGCGAGAAGCGCGTCACCGCGTCCGGCGCCACGCTGGCCGCGGTGATCAGCGACCTCGAGGCGAATTACTCGGGCATCTCCGACCGGCTCATCGACCCCGACAAGCCGGGCAAGCTGCACCGCTTCGTCAACATCTACGTCAACGACGAGGACGTGCGGTTCTCCGGCGGGCTCGACACCGCGGTCGCCGACGGCGATTCGGTCACCATCCTCCCCGCGGTGGCCGGCGGGTGAGATACGACTCGCCGCTGGAGGCGCTCGGCAACACGCCCCTGGTCGGTCTGCAGCGGCTCTCGCCGCGGTGGCACGACGAGGGCGAGGCCCCGCATGTGCGGCTGTGGGCCAAGCTCGAGGACCGCAACCCCACCGGCTCGATCAAGGACCGCCCCGCCCTGCGGATGATCGAGCAGGCCGAACGCGACGGCCTGCTCGCCCCTGGCGCCACCATCCTGGAACCCACCAGCGGCAACACCGGCATCTCGCTGGCGATGGCCGCGCTGCTCAAGGGTTACCGGATGATCTGCGTGATGCCGGAGAACACCTCGATCGAGCGCAGGCAGCTGCTCGAGTTGTACGGCGCCCGGATCATCGACTCGCCGGCAGAGGGTGGCTCGAACACCGCCGTCGCGCACGCCAAGGAGCTGGCCGCGCAGAACCCGGAATGGGTGATGCTCTACCAGTACGGCAATCCGGCCAACTCGGCCGCGCACTACGAGGGCACCGGCCCTGAGCTGTTGGCGGATCTGCCCGAGATCACGCATTTCGTCGCGGGCCTCGGCACCACCGGCACACTGATGGGCACCGGCCGCTACCTACGTGAGCAGGTGCCCGACATCGCGATCGTGGCCGCTGAACCGCGGTACGGCGAGGGCGTGTACGCGCTGCGCAACATCGACGAGGGCTTCATTCCGGAGCTCTACGACCCCGACGTGCTCACCAGCCGGTTCTCCGTCGGGTCGTTCGACGCTATCCGGCGCACCCGCGAGCTGGTGCAGATCGAGGGCATCTTCGCCGGCATCTCCACCGGCGCGATCCTGCACGCCGCGCTGGGGGTGGCGGCCAAGGCGGTGGCCGCCGGACAGCGCGCCGACATCGCGTTCGTGGTGTGCGACGCCGGGTGGAAGTACCTGTCGACCGGCGCGTACGCCGGTAGCCTGGATGACGCCGAGGACGCGCTGGAAGGGCAGCTATGGGCATGAGCGGGTACGGCGGTGGCAGTGGATACGCCGCCGGGCAACCGCCGAAGCCGAAGAAGCGGCCGGCATGGCTCGTCGGCGGCCTCACCGTGCTCAGCTTCGTGGCGCTGCTCTACGTCATCGAGATCTGGGACAACATCACCGGGCACCGCCTGGACGACAACGGGATCCGGCCGCTGGAGTCCGACGGGCTCTGGGGCATCGTGTTCGCCCCGATGCTGCACTCCAACTGGGACCACCTGATCGCCAACACCGTGCCTGCGCTCGTGCTCGGTTTCCTGATGACGCTCGCCGGGCTGTCGCGGTTCATCTACGCGACCGCGATCGTGTGGATCCTCGGCGGTCTCGGCACCTGGCTGATCGGCAACATCGGCGCGCACTGCCCGTACGTCGGCGTGCGGTGCGAGACCAATCACATCGGCGCGTCGGGCCTGATCTTCGGCTGGCTGGCGTTCCTGATCGTGTTCGGTTTCTTCACCCGCAAGGTGTGGGAGATCGTGGTCGGCGTCATCGTGCTGTTCGTCTACGGCGGCGTGCTGCTGGGCGTGCTGCCCGGCACCCCGGGAGTCTCCTGGCAGGGCCATCTGTGCGGCGCCGTGGCAGGCGTCGTCGCGGCCTATCTGCTGTCGAAGCCGGAACGCGCCGCGCGCGAGCGCCGCAAGACCCCGGCGAACCCGTACCTGACGTCGTGACGGATGTCAGCGCTCCCGTCGGCATCTTCGACTCCGGCGTCGGCGGCCTCACCGTTGCGCGGGCGATCATCGACCAGTTGCCCGACGAGAACATCGTGTACGTCGGCGACACCGGCAACGGTCCCTACGGCCCGCTGACCGTCCCCGAGATCCGGGCCCATGCGCTCGCCATCGGCGACGACCTCGTCGCCCGCGGCGTCAAGGCCCTGGTGATCGCCTGCAACACCGCCTCGTCGGCGTGCCTGGCCGACGCCCGCGAACGCTACGCACCGGTGCCCGTCGTCGAGGTGATCCGGCCCGCGGTGCGGCGCGCGGCGGCCACCACCCGAAACGGCCGCATCGGGGTGATCGGCACCGCGGCGACCGTCGCATCGGGCGCCTACCAGGACGCGTTCGCCGCTGCCCGCGACACCGTCGTCACCGCCGTCGCGTGCCCCCGGTTCGTCGACTTCGTCGAGCGCGGGGTGACCAGCGGGCGTCAGGTGCTCGGCCTGGCCGAGGGCTACCTCGAGCCGCTGCAGCGCGCCGGGGTGGACACCCTGGTGCTGGGCTGCACGCACTACCCGATGCTGTCGGGGCTCATCCAGCTGGCGATGGGCGACGAGGTGGCCCTGGTGTCCAGCGCCGAGGAGACCGCCAAGGACCTGCTGCGCGTGCTCACCGAGCGCGATCTGCTGCGCCCGCACCCCGAGGACCCCGTCGCCGAACCGCCGGTGCGCAGCTTCGAGGCGACCGGAGATCCCGACGCGTTCACCACCCTTGCGGCCCGTTTCCTGGGTCCCGGTCTGGACGGTGTCCGGCCGGTTCGCCGTCACGCCGACGCGAGGATGTGACGTATGACTTTCGGCCGGATGCAAAGCGGTGATGTTTTCGTCCTCGGCGTATCGGGCATGGCAAGCTAGTGGGCGTGCGAATCACCGTGCTCGGTTGCTCCGGTAGCGTTACCGGGCCTGATTCGCCGGCGTCCGGATATCTGCTCACCGCGCCCGACACCCCGCCACTGGTGATCGACTTCGGCGGTGGCGTGCTCGGCGCGCTGCAGCGCTACGCCGATCCCAACGACGTCCAGGTGTTGCTGTCGCACCTGCACGCCGACCACTGTCTCGACCTGCCGGGGCTGTTCGTGTGGCGCCGCTACGGCCCGACACCCGCGCCCGCCCGCGGCGTGATGTACGGCCCGGCCAACACCTGGGCCCGGCTCGGCGCCGCGTCGTCTCCTGAGGGCGGCGAGATCGACGACTTCTCCGACATCTTCGACGTCCGGCCGTGGGTCGACGGCGAGGCCGTGAACATCGGATCCCTGAACGTGCTGCCCCGGCTGGTGTGCCACCCGACGGAGTCCTACGGCATGCGGTTCACCGATCCGTCCGGCGCCTCGTTCGTCTACAGCGGGGACACCGGCGTCTGCGATGCGCTGGTGGAGCTGGCCCGCGGCGCCGACGTGTTCCTGTGCGAGGCGTCCTGGACGCATTCACCGGACCGGCCGCCGAAACTGCACCTGTCCGGAACCGAGGCCGGCCAGATGGCGGCCGCGGCCGGGGTGTCGGAGCTGCTGCTCACCCACATCCCGCCGTGGACCTCCCGCGAGGACGTGATCAGCGAAGCCAAGGCCGAATTCGACGGCCCGGTGCACGCCGTGGTCTGCGGCGAGACGTTCGACGTCCCGCGGCGCTGAATCACCCGGCTCACCGGTTAGGGTTGGCGCGTGTCCAGACGAGAAGACGGCCGCCTCGACGACGAACTGCGGCCCGTCGTGATCACCCGCGGTTTCACCACCCATCCGGCGGGCTCGGTGCTGGTGGAGTTCGGCCAGACCCGGGTCATGTGCACCGCCAGCGTCACCGAGGGCGTTCCGCGGTGGCGCAAGGGCTCCGGCCAGGGCTGGCTCACCGCCGAGTACGCGATGCTGCCCGCCGCCACGCATGACCGCTCGGACCGCGAGTCGGTCAAGGGCCGGGTGGGCGGTCGTACGCAGGAGATCAGCAGGCTCATCGGCCGCTCGCTGCGGGCCTGCATCGACCTCAATGCCCTCGGCGAGAACACCATTGCCATCGACTGCGATGTGCTGCAGGCCGACGGCGGCACCCGCACAGCGGCGATCACCGGCGCCTACGTCGCCCTCGCCGACGCGGTGACCTACCTCGCGGCCGCCGACAAGCTCTCCGACCCGCGCCCGCTGTCCTGCGCGATCGCCGCGGTCAGCGTCGGCGTCGTCGACGGCCGGGTGCGCGTCGACCTGCCCTACACGGAGGACTCGCGCGCCGAGGTGGACATGAACGTGGTCGCCACCGACACCGGCACGCTGGTCGAGGTGCAGGGCACGGGGGAGGGCGCGACCTTCCCGCGCTCGACACTGGACAAGCTGCTCGACGTCGCGCTCGCCGCCTGCGACCAGTTGTTCGTCGTGCAGCGCGAGGCGCTCGAACTGCCCTACCCTGGCGTGCTGCCGGAGCCGTCGTCGCCGCCGAAGAAGGCGTTCGGCAGCTGACGGTCGTGGTCGACGTCCTGGTCGCAACGCGCAACCGCAAGAAGCTGGCCGAACTGCGCCGCGTCCTCGACACCGCCGGGGTGTCGGGGCTGGAGCTGCGCTCGCTCGACGACGTGGCGCCCTTCGAGGAGGCGCCCGAGACCGGCGCCACGTTCGAGGAAAACGCCGTCGCCAAGGCGCGCGACGCATGGCGGGCGAGCGGACTGCCCGCGGTCGCCGACGACTCCGGCCTGGCGGTGGACGCGCTGAACGGCATGCCGGGGGTGTTGTCGGCGCGCTGGTGCGGCACCCATGGCGAGGACGCCCGAAACACCGCGCTGCTGCTGGCCCAGATGCGCGACGTACCCGACGAGCGGCGCGGCGCGGCATTCGTGTCGGCGTGCGCGCTGGTCACCGGACCGGACCCGGCGCACACCACCGTCGTACGCGGTGAGTGGCGGGGGCGCATCGTCGTGGCGCCGCGCGGTGACGGCGGATTCGGCTACGACCCGGTGTTCCTGCCGGACGGAAACGACCGCACCGCAGCCGAACTCAGCCCCGCCGAGAAGGACGCGGCGTCACACCGCGGCCGAGCTCTGGCGCAGCTGATCCCGGCGCTGCGGGCGCTCACCGGGGGCTGACCTCCGGGCAATCGCGCCGACTCACCGCAATCAGCCACGAACGCAGGCGCTGCGGCATAACGTCTCTCTCGATGGAGAGGTCAACGCCGCAAGAGCCCGGCCCCTCGACGTCGGTTGCCACTGCGCCGTCGACCCCACCGCCGTCGGCGGCTCTCACCGACATCCCGCAGGCCGACGACCAGGAGCGCCCGGGTCGTCAGCTCAGCGGCTGGGTGGACCGCGCCGTCGCGGTGATCGCGTTCGCGGTGGCGATCCTGACGATCTGGCAGGTGTTCCGGCCGCTGCCGCAGGGCAGCCAGTACTACCTGATCATCTTCCTGGCGGGCACCCTGCCGCTGGTGTATCTGGTCTACCGGTCCGGACTGCCGCGCATCGACCCCGAGGACCGGCCCGGTGTTCTCGACTGGGTGCTGGCCTTCGTCACCCTGCTCGTGTGCCTGTACCCGGTGCTGCCGATGGCGCTGGGCTCGGGCGGCGGCGGGTACAACGCGTTCCTGGACCGGCAGGGTCTGCTGGAACCCACCGATGTGGTGATGGGCGCGCTGCTGCTGGTGCTCATCCTCGAGGCCTGCCGCCGCACCACGGGGTGGGCGTTGCCGATCGTGTGCGCGGTGTTCCTCGCCTACGGGTACTACGGCGGACTGCTGCCGCAGGGCTGGGACATCGCGCACGCCGGACTGGATTTCGACCAGATCATCGACGCGCTGTACAACTCGGGCAGCGGGTTCTTCGGCACCCCGCTGGATGTGGCCGCCACCTACATCGTGCTGTTCACCATCTACGGTGCGGTGCTCGAACGGTCCGGTGCGGCCCGGTTCTTCGTCGACCTGTCGGTGGCCGCCTTCCGCCGCTCGCGCAGCGCGGCGGGCCGCACCACCGTGGCGTCGGGCTTCCTGCTGGGCACGGTCTCCGGATCGGGCACCGCGACCGCCGTCAGCACCGGCGCGGTCACCTGGCCGATCATGAAGCAGGCCGGATACACACCGGAGCGGGCCGGCGGCGTGCTCGCGGCGGCCGGCGTCGGGGCGCTGCTGTCGCCGCCGACGCTCGGCGCGGCGGCGTTCATCGTCGCCGAGTACCTCGAGGTCTCCTACCTCACGGTGCTGGGCTGGGCCACCATCCCGACGCTGCTGTACTACCTCGGCATCCTGCTGGCCGTGGAGATGGACGCCCGCCGGTTCGGCGTGCGGCCCGCCGAGTTCGAAGCGCAGTCGGCGTGGAAACTCCTGCTGCGCTTCGGCTATCACTTCTCGTCGCTGATCGCGATCGTCGTGCTGCTGGCGTTCGGGGTGAGCGCCACCCGGGCCGTGGTGTACGCCACGGTGCTGGCGTTCGCGCTGTCGTTCCTCGACCGCAGGCACCGGCTGACGCCGCACCGGACGTTTGACGCGCTGGCTTCCGGCGTGCGCGGTGTGCTGCCCGTCGTCGCGGTCTGCGCGGCGGCCGGGGTCATCACCGCGATGACGACCAAGACCGGCCTCGGCGCCCAGTTCTCGTCGGTGCTGGTGCGCGGTGTCGACGCGATCACCGACAACCGCACCTTGATGCTCGCGTTGACGGCGGTCTTCGCCGCGGTCGCGCTGGCCGTGCTCGGCCTGGCGATCCCGGTGACGGCGTCGTTCGTGATCGGCTGGGTGATCATCGGGCCCGCGCTGCTCGAGCTCGACGTGCCCGCGCCCGCAGCGGCGATGTTCGTCTTCTACTACTCGGTGCTCTCGGAGATCACCCCGCCGACGGCCCTTGCGGCGGTGGGTGCGTCGGCCGTGACGGGCGGGCGGGCCATCCCGACGATGTGGCACACGCTGCGCTACGGCCTGCCTGCGTTCCTGGTGCCGATCGCCTTCGTGGTGACCGAACCGGGCGAGCATCTGCTGGGCCGCGGTTCGGTCATCGGTGTGCTGTGGGTGACCGCGGCGGCGTGCGCGGGGATCGCGGCGCTGTCGGTCGCGGTCGGCGGCTGGGTGTTCGGCGTTGGAGAGGCCAACCGCGTGTCGCGGGTGTTCGGCGCCGTATCCGCCCTGCTGTTGTTGTTCCTCGATCCCGTCACCATCGTGGCGGGACTGGCGTGCCTGCTCGTGGCGGTCGCGCTGGCCATCATCGACAAGAGGAGACGAGAATGAGACGTGCGATCGCGGTGGGCGCGGGACTGCTCATGGTCGGTGCGGCGATCACCGGATGCGGTGGCCGTCAAGACAAACCGGCCGCCGACACCGGCGGCGAGGTGACCTGCGAGGTGACCGGTGACACCCGGATCGCGATCGCGACCGGCAATGCCACCGGCGTGTACTTCTCGCTGGGAAACGCCTACGCAGAACAGATCTCGTCGGCGACCGACGGGAAGGTCAAGGCCACCGCCGCCGAGACCGGCGCCTCGGTGCAGAACATCCAGCAGCTCGTCGGCGGGGCGTACCAGGTGGCGTTCTCACTGGCCGACACCGCATCGGACGCCGTCGAGGGCGAGGGCGGCTTCGACGGCGAGAAGCAACCCATCCAGGCGATCTCGCGCCTCTACCCGAACTACACCCAGGTGGTGGTCCGGTCCGATGCGGGCATCAGGTCGATCGCCGACATGCGCGGCAAGCGCGTCTCGACGGGTTCGCCCGGTTCCGGCACCGAGGTGATCGCCAACCGGCTGATCGAGTCGGCCGGGCTGAACCCGCAGAGTGACGTCGCCGCGCAGCGCCTCGACCTGACCAAGACGGTCGACGGCATGAAGGACGGTTCGATCGACGCGATGTTCTGGTCGGGCGGTCTGCCGACGCCGGGTATCACCGACCTGTTCACCACGCGGCGCGACGCCGTGACGTTCCTCGACATCACCCCGCAGCTGGCCAAGATGCAGGAGATCAGCCCGGTGTACGAGGAGGGCGTCATCCCCGCGGCGACCTACGGCGCCGCTGCCGATGCGAAGACCATCGTGGTGCCGAACCTGCTGCTGGTGCGCGACGACATCGACGCCAACCTCGCGTGCGTGCTGACCAAGACGCTGTTCGACCGCAAGTCGCAGCTGGAGCAGGCGGTGGGCGCCGCGAAGGGCATCAAGGTCGAGACAGCACGTGACACCGGCCCGGTGCCGCTGAACCGCGGGGCCGAGAAGGCGCTCGGGGAGCTCGCGCCGTCGCAGTGAGACGGACACCGCCCGGGTTTGCATAGATGACCTAAGGGGTAGCATCCCCGGCGTGCGTCGTCATCCCGGGATCATCGTCGCGGTGCTGGCGGCCGCGGGCATCAGCGTGTCGCTGATGCAGACGCTCGTCATCCCGCTGATCCCCGAGTTGCCGACGCTGCTGAACACCAGCGCGTCGAATGCGTCGTGGGCGATCACCGCCACCCTGCTGACGGCCGCGGTCGCGACACCGGTGTTCGGCCGGCTCGGTGACATGCACGGGCCCAAGCCGATTCTCATCATCTGCACGGTGCTGCTGACCATCGGCTCGCTGATCGCCGCCCTGAGCAGTTCGCTGCTGCTGATGGTGGTGGGCCGCGCCCTGCAGGGCTTCGGCATGCCCATCATCCCGCTGGGCATCAGCGTGCTGCGGGCGTCGGTGCCCGCGCACCGCGTCGGCACCGCCATGGGACTGATGAGCGCCTCGCTCGGCGTCGGCGGCGCACTGGGGCTTCCGCTGTCGGCCGTCATCGCCGACAGCTTCGACTGGCACGCGCTGTTCTGGTTCGCCGCCGCGCTGGGCACGGTGTCCGGACTGCTGTTCGCGGCGCTGGTGCCACGCATCCCGTCGGCGTCGGCCGACCGCTTCGACGGACCGGGCGCGGTGGGGTTGGCGGCCGGCCTGGTGCTGCTGCTGCTCGCCATTTCCAAGGGCGGCGGCTGGGGCTGGACGAGCGTGACGACGCTGGGCATGTTCGCCGGGTCAGCGGTGGTGCTCACGGTGTTCGGATGGTGGCAGTTGCGCACCCCGATGCCGCTCGTGGATCTGCGGACCACGGTGCGCAGGCCGGTACTGACCACCAACCTGGCGTCGATCGCGGTGGGGTTCGCGCTGTTCGCCATGTCGCTGATCGGGCCGCAGGTGCTCGAGTTGCCCGCGTCGACCGGATACGGCCTCGGCCAGAGCATGCTGCACACCGGGTTGTGGCTGGCGCCCGGCGGCCTGGCGATGATGGTGTCGGCGCCCGTCGCCGCCCGGATCGCGGCGGTACGTGGCCCCAGATTCACCCTGGTGATCGGCGGAGCGGTGGTGTCGGCGTCGTACCTGTCCGGACTTGCGCTGATCCAGAGTCCTTGGCAGGTCATGGTGTTCAACGTGCTGGTCAGCGTGGGAGTCGGCTTGGCGTTTGCGAGCCTGCCCGCGTTGATCAACGCCGCGGTGCCGATGTCGGAGACCGCGGCGGCCAACGGCATCAACGCGTTGGCCCGCGCACTCGGCACGTCGATCTCGAGCGCCGTGATCGGCGCGATCCTCGCCGGACTGACGGTGACGGTCGGCGGTGCGGTCTTCCCGACGCTGAACGCGCTGCGGATCGCGCTGGTGGTGGCCGCGGGCGCGGCGGCGCTGGCGACGGTGATGGCGCTGCTGATCCCGGCCCGCGAGGACGCCTCTGCGGACGACGCGGAGACGGCGCCCGCCGGGGCTACAGCCCGAACCGCGCCTTGATGTCGCGGGTCTGGAAGTGCTCGACGATGATGCCGAGCAGGGGGATGGTGCCGGCCAGCAGCACGCCGATGGTCTTGCCGATCGGCCAGCGCACCTTGACCGCGAGGTTGGCGGCGAACAGCAGGTAGACGAAGTAGACCCAGCCGTGCACGACGGCTATCCAGCTCAGCGAGTCGTTGTCGAAGGCGTACTTCATCACCATCTCGTAGCAGAGCGCGATCAGCCAGATACCGGTTGTCCAGGCCAGCACGCGGTAGCCGAGCAGCGCTTTGCGGATCGTCTCGGTGCTCACGCCGACGGGCGTGGGGGCCTGCGGTGTCTCGGGGGCGGTCATGGTTTGGTCCTGCCTTCGTTGTCGTTCTGGGCGAGTTCGGCCAGATAGGCGTTGTACTCGCGCAGGGTCGGATCGTCGTCGTCGGGTGCGTCGGCCGCCGCGGGCCGCTCGGGAAGCAGGCCGGCGGGGATCTCGGTGACGTCGTCGCCGCGAGTCGGTTCGGGTGGGGCGTCCTCGTAGCGGACGAACTTGTAGTACGCGTAGAAGCAGAAGCCGGCGAACATCGGCCACTGCAGCGCATAGCCGAGGTTCTGGAACGAACCGGACGCCGACTCGTAGCGGGTCCACTGCCACCACGCCAGGGCGAGGCAGCCGGCGGCGCCGAGGGTCACCAGCGCGATGAGCGCCGGTCTCCTACGCCGTGTAGTGGACATTGTCCAACGGTACCGCGCCGTCCTTCGGACCGATGAATTCGTCAAGGCGCGCGGTGGCGGCTTTGCGGTAGATCGACACTATGTGTTTCGTGGACCGGGTCCAAGGGGTCCCGAGCGAATCCAGCGCGGCGGTGAAGAGGCCGAGGATGTCCTCTGACCGGTTGGAGAAGTGGTAGCGGACACTGCGTACACCGCGGTCGTTGGCGACGACCCGGCAACCGTCACTGTGGATCAGGCCGCAGACGAACTCCTCGGTGGCTTGGTCGACAAGCGCCTGCTGCCACGGCTCGAGGGCGATGCGCCGGTGATGCTTGCGGCCCGGTCCGTGTTGGGGGAGAAGGCATGGCCAGTGCTTGGACACGAGATAGACAATCTGGCACTGCCCTTTCCGGCGCACTGTGTTCGAACGCTGGCCCGGCATGAACGCATCGATGGCAGCCCGGCAGCGACTGACGATGAGTGGATACTGGGTGTCGCATGTGATCCGCAGGACCCACGAGCGTGTCCTGCGAGATACGCAGCCGTCGCCCAAGTACATCCCGAGCACGTAGGCATACGCGCTAGGGGGGAGCGCAGTGAAATCGTGTGTTGCGCCGCAGCCCTCGGCGGGATCTCTTGTCAGGCGCGCGGACTTCCGTCGCCAGTCACAGATCGTCCGCCGAGGAATGCCGGTACGACGTGCGATCTCACAGTCGTTCCCTCCGCACGCGATCAGACGTTGGACCTCGTCGTATTCCTCGGCTGACCGCACCGTGCGCTGTTCCTCTCGTTGTACAGCGAACACTAGGCGGCGCTACCGACAGTTCACCGAGATGCCGGCGTTAAGATCGCTTCGTCGCGGGCGTGATGAAACTGGCAAACATGCCGGCTTTAGGTGCCGGTGCTCGAAAGAGTTTGTGGGTTCGAGTCCCACCGCCCGCACTCAGTACACGTCGCGCACGTAGCGGTGGCTGCGGATCAGGTCGTTGACATAGGCGTGGGCGTCGTCGGCCGACTTGCCGCCCGCGGTCGCGACGACGTCGTGCAGTGCGCGGTCGACGTCGCGGGCCATGTGGTCGGCGTCGCCGCAGACGTAGAAGTACGCGCCGTCCTCCAGCCACGCGTACAGGTCCGTAGCGCCGGCCAGCATGTGGTGCTGCACATAATCCTTGAGGCGGCCTTCGTCGCGTCCGTCCCGAGAGAACGCCAGATCCAGCCGGCTCAGCACGCCTGCATCGAGGAACCCCTGCAGTTCGTCGCCGTAGAGATAATCGGTTGCGCGCCTGCGGTCACCGAAGAACAGCCAGGACTTCCCGCTCGCCCCGGTGGCCCGCCGCTCCTGCAGAAAGGCGCGGAACGGCGCGATGCCGGTGCCCGGCCCGACCATGATGATCGGCACGTCGGGAGCGGGCAGCCGGAAGTGGTGGTTCGGCCGCGGGTGCATCCGGACGGTCTGGCACCGGTCGGCCAGGTACGTCGACGCGACGCCGCCGCGGCGGCGGTCGCGAACCGCGTGCCGCACCGTTGCCACCGTGAGGTGTACGCGGTTCGGGTGCTCCAGCGGGCTGGAGGCGATCGAGTAGTCGCGGAACTGCAACGGCCGCAACGTGTCCAGTACCTCGTGCACATCCAGGTCCGCCATGTCGATCAGGTCGAGCACGTCGACGTCGGCCGGGGTGTCCCCGATGCGCGACGCGACGAGATCCCGCAGCGCCCGCGACGGCGTCCGGATCTCGAAGTGCTCGAGGAGCAGTTCGTCGAGTGTCAGGTCGTGGCCGTCGACCTCGTGATCCACCCCGACTCCCAGCCGGCTGAGCATCGCCTGGACCAGCGCCGGATCGTTGACGGGGTGTACGGCGATCGAATCGCCTGCCGCGTACGTGATCCCCGAGTCGCCGAGGTCGATCTCGAAGTGGCACACCTCCTTGTCGGAGGCGGCGGCGTTGAGCCTACGGTTGACCACCAGACGGGCGGCGTACGGGTTGTGGTGGGTCCACGGGCACGGTGCGGGTGCATCGGCCTCCTGCGCCGCGACGGCCACCACGCTCGGTGCGCCTCCGGTCGCCGCGCGGGTCGCCTCCAGCAGCTTGACCATGTCCGGGATCCACGCCTCGGACTCCGACTCGTAGTAGCCGTCGCAGTCGACCCGGTCGGCGACGCGCGTCGCTCCCAGTTCGGCCAGCCGCTCGTCGATGATCTTGCCCGCGTTGCAGAACAGCTCGTAGCCGCTGTCGCCGAGGGCGAAGACCGCGAAATCGAGGTGGTCCAGCCGGTCGGCGTCCTGCGCGCTCAGCATCTCCCAGAACAGGGTGCCGTTGTCCGGCAGCTCGCCGTCGCCCCATGTCGATGCCACGACGATGAAGTGGGTGGCGCCGCGCAGGTCGTCGTAGCCGATGTCGTTGAGCTCGGTCTCGGTGGCGTCGATGCCGATCTCCTTGAGCGCTGTGGCGAGCTGGTAGGCGACGTACTCGGCCGACCCCATGTCACTGGCATAGCCGATCACCAGTGAGAACTCCGAACCGTCGGACACCGGTTGCCTCCCCTCGCTTCCCCGCGGCGCACGCGGGCGATCCAAAATTAGGGTCACCTTACTTGGATCGGGCGATCCGTTGGGACGGCCCCGTGCCTCAGCGGGCGGGATCCTTACGCGCCCGTACCGGGCCCGGGTTCAGCGGCGGGTGCAGCAGGTCCCCGCGCGCGCTGCCCAGCGCGGTGCGCACCGCCACCAGCAGCCAGGTGCACAGCAGCCCCGCATAGGCGAGCACCGCCGCGACCCGCAGCGCGGGCAGGCCCGTGTGCAGGGCCAGTTGCGAGGTGCCGGTGACGAAGGTGCCGACGGGAAAGGTCAGGCTCCACCACGTCAGGGCGAACGGCATCCCGCGCCGCAGCGTCCGTACGGTCAGCGATGTCGCCAGCGCCACCCACAGCACGCCGAAACCCCACATCGGGACGCCGTACAGGATCGCCAGCAGGTTGAAAGCCTCCGCGATCGGCGCGTCCACCGCGAGGTGGGCCTGCCCGCCGAGTGTGCCTGCGGCGGTGATGGACTGGCCGACCGGGCCGAGAACGATCCACAGCGTCGGCACCCGTGCGGTCCCCGATGTGCCGTAGTGCGTCAGCCTGCTCCAGATCATCGTGACGATGATCAGCGCGGCCACCAGTGACATGCCGAACATCGCGTAACAGGCGTAGAGCATGGTGGCCCGTCCGGCGCCGGGTGCCATGTGGGGGATGAGCAGCGCACCGGTCGCCGCCGACACCATCGGCGGGACGACCGGCATCAGCCACCCGCCGAACGCGGCGTCCGGTTCCACCTCGTGCTGGGTGAACATCAGGAACGGGATGGTCATCGCGGTGAACAACCCGCCCGCGGTGCCGACGGACCAGAGCAGCCAGTTGATGTCCACGGCCAGATCCGTGCCGATCAGATCGGCGCCGAGGAGCAACGTGCCCGCCCCCACGGTGAGGAACGCCATCGGTGCGGCGCCGTAGAAGTGGATCATCTGCGGGTTGCGGGCATGACCGCGCGCGATGGTCGGGTGCCGTGCCCAGTTCAGCGTCACCGCGATCACGAGCACCAGGAGCAGCGCGGCGGCGAACACCCACACGCCCTGGGCGAAGGCGCGCAGTCCGGGCAGGTGCACGGGCAGTGTCGCCGCGGCCGTCGCGACGATGCCGGTGCCCATCACCGACGCGAACCAGTTCGGGCCGAGGCTGCCGACCACCTCGCCGGCGACCCCGGTGGGCGCCGGTGTGTCGGTCACGCCGTGGCCACCGGAGCCGTCGCGCTGCTCGCGGGGTCGATGAGGATCTTCGCGTGCGCCTCCGGATCGCCGAGCGCCTCGAACGCGGCTGCCACGCCGTCGAGGCCCACGATGCCGGTCACCAGTGCCGACGCGTCGACCTTGCCGTCGGCGAGCAGATGCAGGGTGTCGCGGAACTCCAGCGGGGTGTAACCGAACACGAAGCGCAGGTCGATCTCCTTGGCGATGCCCATCGACGGCCGCAGCATGTCCTCGCCCATGCAGACGCCGACGACGATCACCCGCGACTGCAGCGGCGCGCCGGCGAGGGCGCCGTCGATCATGCCGGGGACGCCGACACATTCGAAGACGACCGGCCGCTTCGGGCCCGCGGCGCCCAGCGCGTCGGCCGCCCGGTACACGTGCGCCCAGCCGGGGAGCCGTCGCAGCTTCTCCATCGACGACATAGCGAGCTCGTACAGGGCGGGCACGTCGGTGATCGCGCCCTTCTGGGAGGCGGCGGAGTACGGCGAGTCGACGGCGGGGTCCACTACCAAGTCCGCGCCGCAGCGGGTGGCCAGCGCCCGGCGGCCGGGGGAGAAGTCGCTCGCCACGATCTTGGACACGCCGAGCGCCTTGAGGTGACAGATGACGGCGAGCCCGACCGGCCCGCAGCCCAGCACGATCGCGGTGTCGCGCTTGGCGATCTCACTGCGTCGCACGGCGTGCAGTGCGATCGCCATCGGCTCGGTGAGTGCGGCGATGTCGGGGGCGAGCCCGTTCGGCACGACGAAGCTCATCGCCGCCTCGACCACAACCTGTTCGGCATAGCCGCCCGGCGCCTTCGGTGACAGGCCGGTGAGATGGACGCCGCCGTCGGCGCGCATGAACGGGAACGACACCACGGTGGTGCCCGCCTTGAACTCCTTCGCGGCGCGGCGGCCGCGTTCGGCGACAGTCCCGCAGAACTCATGCCCCATCACCACGGGAGTGTCGCTGCGCATGAAGTCCCGGTAGCCGACCACGTCCATCACCCCGAGCAGCTCGTCGGCGTGGTGGCGGGCGTGCAGATCAGTACCGCAGATGCCGCAGCGCGTCACGTCGAGCACCAACTGACCGTCGGCCGGCGTCGGGTCGGCCAACTCGACGACCTCCAGCGCACCGGCCCGACAGCTCACGGCTTTCATCGCACACCTGACATGTGAGCAGTATGCAACCCGGCGGGCCCGGTGTGACGCGATCGTGTGGCCTGCATCCGGATCGGTTGCCGCAGTGCGCAACGTCACCGCCGTCGTGACCGACCTCACCGCGCTCCGCGACGTCGGCGGCGGCGCCGCGGCGTTGGATTGAACGAAGAGGCGACGAAAGGAAGGCCGATGAAGCGGCAACTGATGCGGCTGCGTGAGTACGTGGAGATGGTGTCCGACGTCAAGGCGATCAGCGAGGCCCTGGACAGGCGCCGGATCTCGGCGTCCGAGGCGTCGGAGGCGATCAGCCGGCTCTGACCGGCGAGGCCCGTCCGGCTCGGGCTCTGAACCACTACTTATGCGGGTAAGTGCGGTGTAGGCTCCCGTCTCGCCATGGACAGCCAGCCCGCCCCGGTCCGCCAGGCCGACACCGCCGCGGTGCGTAAGGCCGTCACCGGCGCGTCGATCGGCAATGCCGTCGAGTGGTTCGACTTCGCGATCTACGGCTTCCTGGCGACGTTCATCGCGGCGAACTTCTTTCCCTCCGGCGACGACACCGCCGCACTGCTCAAGACGTTCGCGATCTTCGCGGCGGCCTTCTTCATGCGTCCGCTCGGTGGATTCGTGTTCGGGCCGCTGGGCGACCGCATCGGCAGGCAGCGCGTGCTGGCCCTGGTGATCCTGCTGATGTCGGCCGCCACACTCGGGATCGGCCTGCTGCCCACCTATTCGGCGATCGGCGTCGCGGCCCCGCTGCTGCTGCTGGTCCTGCGCTGCCTGCAGGGCTTCTCCGCCGGCGGCGAATACGGCGGTGGCGCAGTGTATCTCGCAGAGTACGCCCGCGATCGCCGGCGCGGGCTGACCGTCACGTTCATCGCCTGGTCCGGTGTGCTGGGCTTCCTGCTCGGCTCGATCACCGTCACCGTCCTGCAGGCGACGCTGTCCACCGCGGTGATGGAGAGCTACGGCTGGCGCATCCCGTTCCTGATCGCCGCACCGCTCGGCCTGGTCGGCCTCTACATCCGGCTCAAGCTGGACGACACCCCGCAGTTCGAAGCGCTCAGCGCGTCCGACGACGTCGCCGCCTCGCCGCTGCGTGAGGCCGCCACCACGGCGCTGCGGCCCATCCTGCAGGTGATCGGCCTGTTCGTCGTCTTCAACGTCGGCTACTACGTGGTGTTCACGGTGCTGCCGACCTACATGATCAGCACGCTGCAGCTCAGCAGGACGACGTCGTTCGTCTCGGTCACGCTGGCCAGCCTGGTCGCGCTGGTGCTGATCCTGCCTCTCGCGGCGCTGTCGGACCGGATCGGTCGCAGGCCGCTGCTCATCGGCGGGGCGGTGGCATTCGCGGTGGGGGCGTATCCGTTGTTCCTGCTGCTGAACTCGGGCTCGGTGGTCGCCGCCGTCGTCGCGCACTGTGTGCTGGCGGCCGTCGAGTCGGTCTACGTGGCCGCGGCGGTGACCGCGGGGGTGGAACTGTTCGCCACCCGGGTCCGCTACAGCGGCTTCTCGATCGGCTACAACATCTCGGTCGCGGTGTTCGGCGGCACCACGCCCTACGTCGTCACCTGGCTGATCAGCGAGACCGGGAACAACCTCGCGCCGGCCGTCTACCTGATCGTCGCGGCGGTGGTGTCGGCGGCGACCCTGCTGACGCTGCGGGAGTCCGCGGGCCGCCCGCTGGCAGCCGGCGGTGCCGAGGCCCGTCGGTCTGTGGCCTGACGTGCGACGATGACCCCGTGGCAGTGAGAGGAGCGGCGAGGCCGACCAAGGCCGACGTGGCACGCCTCGCGAAGGTCTCGACGGCCACGGTCAGCTACGTGCTCAACAACGTCGAGGGTCAGCGGATCTCGCCGCAGACCAGGGCGGCGGTGCGCGACGCCGCCGACCGCCTCGGCTACCGGCCGAATCTCGCGGCCCGCAACCTCGCCGTCGGCGGCAGCGGTGTGGTGCTCTACATCGTCCCGCGGATCGCGCTCGGCGAACTGCCCATGGAGGTCGGCAGCCGGTTGACCACCGCGTTGGCCCGCCACGGCATCGTGTTGTCGCTGCAGTTCGAGACCGACGACGACCGCAATGTGATCGACGCCGTCACCGACCTCGATCCGGCGGCTGTCACCAGCGTGTTCCCCCTCACCGGTGCCGCGCTGGCGGCGGTGAGCGCCCGCGGCATCCCGCAGATCCACCTCGGCAGCGCCCAGCTGCGCGCGATGGGCGCGCTGCACCTGTCCATCGGCGAGCTGCGGATCGGCCACCTCGCCGAGCGCGGGCACCGCCGGATCGCCTTCGCCCACTCCGACATCGACCGCCTGCGCCCGCTGGGGGACTACTGGCTCGAGGGGTTGCGTATCGCAACACGTGCGCGAGGCATGCCCGACCTCGAGGTCGCCACCTTCGCCACCGACGGGACCGGCGCGGCCGATCAGGTGCGCACGCTCGTCGACGACGGAGTGACAGCGGTCTGCGCCCAGAGCGACGAGACGGCCTTCGTGGTGCTGCACGGGCTGCGCCAGGCGGGTCTGCGCTGCCCCGAGGACCTGGCCGTGATGGGCGTCGACGCCCGCCCGCTCGGCGCGGTGAGCGGACCGCCGCTGACCTCTGTGGGTTTCGACGCACGGGTGATCGTCGAGGTGTCCGTCGCCGCGATGATGGCCGAGCTCGGCTACCCCACCGAGCACGACCCGGGCATCGACCACGTGGCCACGCTGATCCAGCGCGAATCGACCTGATCACTAAGCCGACCGCTTAACAGATCGGGGGTTACTTGTAATACTTACGCGTGTAAGCTGCCTCTCGCGTAAAGAGAGGGTTTTCCGTGACCGTGAGTGCCAGCCCCGGCGTCTACTTCGACCCCTATTTCGATCCCTACGATGTCGAACTCAATGCCGACCCCTATCCCATGTTCAAGCGCCTGCGCGAAGAGGCGCCGCTCTACTACAACGCCCAGCACGACTTCTATGCGGTGAGCCGGTTCGAGGACGTCTGCAAGGCGCTCGTCGACCACGGCACGTTCAGCTCCGCGCGCGGTGCGATCGTCGAGCTCATCAAGGCCAACATCGACATCCCGCCGGGCACGGTGATCTTCGAGGACCCGCCGATCCACGACATCCACCGCAAGCTGCTCGCCCGGATGTTCACCCCGCGCAAGGTCAACGCGTTGGAGCCCAAGATCCGCGAATTCTGCGCCCAGAGCCTCGATCCGGCGATGGAGTCGGGACGGTTCGACTTCATCACCGACTTCGGCGCCATCATGCCGATGAGGGTGATCAGCGCACTGCTCGGCATACCCGAGGAGGACCAGGAGAAGATCCGCGACCACGGCAACGCGCAGCTGCGCACCGAGGCGGGCAAGCCGATGGCAGCCGCGCAGGACGGCCTGGTCGACGGCTCCATCTTCGAGGCCTACATCGACTGGCGCACGGAGAACCCCTCCGACGACATCATGACCGAGCTGCTCAACGTCGAATTCACCGACGAGCACGGGGTCAAGCGCCACCTCAGCCGCGAGGAACTGCTGATCTACATCAACGTCGTCGCCGGCGCGGGCAACGAGACCACCACCCGCCTGATCGGCTGGGCGGCCAAGGTGCTCGCCGAACATCCCGACCAGCGCCGCGAACTCGTCGAGAACCCGTCGCTCATCCCGCAGGCGATCGAGGAGCTGCTGCGCTTCGAGCCGCCCGCGCCGCACGTCGCGCGCTACGTCACCCGGGACGTCGAGATCCACGGCCAGACCGTGCCGGAGGGCAGCGTGATGATGATGCTGATCGGCGCGGCGGTGCGCGATCACCGGCAGTTCCCGCCCGACGGCGACGTGTTCGACATCCACCGCGAACCGCGCCAGCACCTCGCGTTCAGTGTCGGCACCCACTACTGCCTCGGCTCGGCGCTGGCCCGGCTGGAGGGCCGCATCGCGCTCGAGGAGATCCTCAAACGCTTCCCGGAATGGGACGTCGACATGGCCAACGCCGCCCTCTCGCCCACTTCGACTGTGCGCGGCTGGGATTCGATGCCCGCCATCGTCCGATGACCAGCGTCGAGTTGACGGTCCCGAACGACTGGGACGACATCACCGGTGTCTGGATGACCGCGGCGCTCAGTGATCACCACCCGGACGCGGTGGTGGGCTCGGTCAGTGTCGACCTGCGCGACGACGGCACCAACCGGCGGGCCCGGCTGCGGCTGGGTTACACCTCGGGTTCGGGGCCGGAGACGGTGTTCGTCAAGGCGGTCGACCCCGGCCATCGCGATCTGGTGCGGCTGACCAGTGGGCTTTTCCACGAGCCCCGATTGTTCAACTCGGGCGTCGAGCTGCCGCTGGAACACCCGACCGTGTACGCCGCCGTGATCGACGAGGCCCGCGAGGACTTCATCCTGGTCATGGAGGACCTGACGGCCCGTGACGCCGACCCGCGCGACGCCACCCGCCCGCTGACCGCCGAACAGGCGGCGACCGGGGTGCGGGGTCTGGCCCGGATGCACGGAAAGTACTGGGGCGCACGGTCGCAGACACCCGAACTGGAATGGCTGGAATCGTTCGTGCCCTGGGAGGGCATGGGCGCGGCGCCCCTGCAGGCCGCGCTCGACCGACTGGGTGACGACGCGCCGGACGAGGTGATGGCACTGACCATCGGCGGACTCATCGGCGACATCTGGGCGCCCTACATCCGCAGCCTGACGAAGTCGCCGCAGACACTGCTGCACGGCGATCCGCACATCGGCAACACCTACCTGCTGCCCACCGGCGAGATCGGATTCCTGGACTGGCAGGTCGCCCGGCGCGGCAACTGGTCGCTGGACCTGGGGTACTTCCTGCAGGGCGCGCTGACCACCGAGGACCGTCGCAGCAGCGAACGCGACCTGCTCGAGGAGTACCGCGGTTCGCTCGGCCTGCCCGCCGACGAGGCGCCGTCGTCCGACGAGGTCTGGCTGCGCTACCGGGCGTCGGTGGCACACGGTCTGACGCTGTGGCTGTGCACCGCCAGCGCGGGCGAACTGTGGCAGCGCCCCGACATCGCTCTGGCCCTGGCGCAACGCTATTCGTTCGCCTACGCCGACCTACGCACCGCCGAGGCGATCGCAGCGATCGACACCTGACACGCGGTCACGCGGCCGGGTTGCCCCGCCATGGGCCGGGCATCAGACTCACCGCGATCGCCGAGATCACCGAAACCCCGATCAGGTACGCCGCGATCGAGTCGCTGGTCCCGGTGGCGGCGTAGAGGGCGGTGGCGATGGTCGGTGCGAACGCCGAACCGACCACCTGCGACAGGGTGTAGCCCACCGACACCCCGCTGTAGCGCACGTCGGGGTCGAACACCAGGCTGAACAACGACCCCGTCACGCCTGCCGCGGGCGCCATCGCGATGCCGAACACCAGGACGAGCGCGAGCAGGAACAACCCGGGGTCACCGGTGTCGATGAGCGCGAAAACGGGCACCACGGACACACCCATCGCGACCACGCCGGTCAGGAACACCGGCTTGCGCCCCACCCGGTCCGACAGCGCGCCGAACAGCGGGTAGAGCACCACCGCCACCAGTGCGGCGACGAACACGCCGAAAAGCGCCTGCGCCCGGCTGATCCCGGCGACCGTGGTGGCGTAGGACACCAGGTACGCCACGCAGATGTAGGCGAACACACCCTGGGACAGGTAGGCGCCGGCCACCAGCAGGATCTCACGCCAGTGCCTGCGGAACGCCGCCACGATCGGCATACGCACCACGGCGGCGCGCTCACGCACCGCGGTGAAATCCGGGCTCTCCGCGATGGACAGCCGGATCACCAGTCCGATGACGATGAGAAGTGCGCTGGCCAGGAAGGGGATTCGCCAGCCCCAGGACAGGAACCGGTCGTCGGGCAGCAGCGACACCGCGTAGAAGGCGAGTGTGGCCGTCGCGGTGCCCGCGGGCGCACCCATCTGCGGAAAGGCGCCGTAGAGGCCCTTTCTGGCCGCCGGCGCGTGCTCGACGGCCATCAGTGTGGCGCCGCCCCACTCGCCGCCGACCGCGAACCCCTGCACCAATCGCAGCAGGGTCAACAGGACCGGCGCGGCCCACCCGATCTGTGCGTAGGTCGGCAACAGCCCCATCAGCACCGTCGACAGGCCCATCAGCAGCAGCGAGTACACCAGCATCCGTTTGCGGCCGATGCGATCACCGAAGTGCCCGAACACCATTCCGCCCAGCGGCCGGGCGAAGAACCCGACCCCGAAGGTGGCGAACGACAGCAGCAGTCCCATCGCGGGCGAGACGTCGGGGAAGAAGAGTCTCGGGAAGACCAGGGCGGCCGCGGTGCCGTAGATCAGGAAGTCGTAGTACTCGACGGTGGTGCCGATGAAGCTGGCCAGCGCGACCCGCAGACCCGAGGTGCGCGGCGGCAAGCCCGCGGGGGTGGTCATGGGTCACGGTATCGCGTGATCGCCCGCCCGGCAGGCTTATTCGACGATGTCGCGCAGCGGTCGGCCCGCGGTCTCCCGCATCGTCATGATGGTGGCGAGGGTGATGACGGCGGCGACGACGAGATAGATCGCAGGGGCGAGTTCGTTGCCGGTGCGGTCGGTCAGCCAGGTGGCGATGTAGGGCGTGGTGCCGCCGAACAGGGCGACCGACGTGTTGTAGCCGATCGAGTAGCCACTGGAGCGCACCTTGGTGGCGAATAGTTCCGCGCCCGCGGCAAGCGAGGCCGAGACGAACACCGCCTCCAGCGCGGACAGGCCGGCATGGGCGGCGACGGCCGCCGCCAGCGATCCCGAGTTCAGCAGCCAGAACAGCGGATAGCTGAACACCGCGAACCCGACTGCGCCCGCGATCAGCAGTGGTTTGCGGCCCACCCGGTCCGACAGCGCACCCAACGGGAGGATCAGCACGAGCGCCACGACGCTGGCCACCGTGATGGAGACGAACGCGTCGGTCTTGGTGAAGCCAAGTGTCTCGGTGAAGTAGCTCGGCAGGAAGGTGAAGACCACGTAGAAACCCACGTTGTGGATGATCACCAGGCCGATGATCTGCAGGATGGGGCGCCACGAGGTGGTGACCGCCTCGCGCAGCGGTGACTCGGAGACCTCGCCGGACTCCTTGAGCCGCTCGAACTCCGGTGTGTCGCCGAGGCGGAGACGGATGTAGAGGCCGACGCCGCCGAGCACTCCGGCGATCAGGAACGGGATGCGCCACCCGTAGCTCTCCATCGCCTGCTCGCTCAGCGCGGCCTCGAGCAGGGTGACGGTGATGGACCCGAGCAGGAAGCCGATCACCACCGACCAGACCAGGAACGCCACCACGAAGCCGCGGTGGCGGTTTGGCGCGTACTCCGCGAGAAAGCATGCTCCGCTGCCGTACTCGCCGCCGGCGGAGAAGCCCTGCAGGCACCGCAGCACCAGAAGCAGCGCCGGGGCGAACACGCCGATCGAGTCGTAGCTGGGCACCAGGCCGATGGCGAAGGTCGACGCCGACATCAGCAGGATGACGAGCGCGAGCACCCGCTGGCGCCCGATCCGGTCGGCGAGCGGCCCGAAGAACAGTCCGCCCAGCGGCCGCATGAAGAACGCGGCGGCGAAGATGGCGAAGGTGCTCAGCAGTGCGGCGGTCTCGTCGCCGGACGGGAAGAACTTCGCGGCGATGTAGGTGGCGAGGAACCCGTAGACGGCGAAGTCGAACCATTCGACGGTGTTGCCGATCGCCGCACCGCGCACGGCCTGGCGTACCGCCGCCGGTTCGGCGGCCCTGACATCGGAGGTCATGTCCGGGGGTTCCCGGTGGCGTTCGGGATGTAACCTGCCGATCGCGACCGGATCAGCGGGCGGCGGTCGGCGCCCACATGTCGGTGGGTTCGGCCCGGCCGCGCAGCACCTCCCGGCTGTGCTCGGCCCACCGTCGCCGTTCGGTGTCGTCGGCTGCGCGCAGCGCGACGCCTGAGCACAGCACCCGGGCATCGACGCCCTTGGCGCGGTCGGCGAGCCGCGCGGCCTCGTTGACTGCGTCGCCGACGACGGTGTACTCGTAGCGGTTCTCCGCGCCGATGTTGCCGGCGAACACCGGACCGGCCGACACCCCGATGCCGAAGTCGACTGACAGGCATCCCAATTCGATGCTCAGGGTTCTTGCGGTGGTCAGCGCCGCGGTGGCCGGCCGATCGATGGGCAGCGGTGCGCCGAACACCGCGAGCGCGGCGTCGCCCTGGAACTTGTTGACCAGGCCATGGTTGTCGTCGACGGCGGCGACCACGATGCGGAAGAAATCGTTGAGGATGTCGGCCACCTGCTGGGGGTCCCGGTGGGTGGCCAGTTCGGTGGACCCGACGAGGTCGATGAACAGCACCGCGGCCTCGCGCACGTCACCGGCGACGGCTTCGGTGCCCTCGATCGCGCGGCGGACCACCTCGGGACCGACGTGGCGGCCGAACAGGTCGCGCAACCGGTCCCGTTCGCGCAGCCCGATCACCATCCGGTTGAAGCCACTCTGCAGACGCCCGATCTCGGACCGTTCGTAGACGTCGACGAGGCGGCCGATGTCGCCGCGCTCGACCTCGGCCATCGCCGCCACCACGTCGCGCACCGGATCGGAGATCGACCGCGAGACGACGATCATCGCCCGCAGGCCGAGCATGACCGCGACGATGGCGAGCACCAGCACCGGGACCTCCACCGACGCGTCCCGGGAGATCAGCCAGCCGTTGCGGCGCAACATGGTCAGGGCGACGATGCCGGCGCCGGGCAGCGCGGTGCACACCGTCCACATCAGGATCAGCCGCGCGCGGACACCCGGGACGGCCTCGGCGTGCGCGAGGTCCCCGGCGGTCACGGTCATCACCGGCCGCAGCGTGCTCTGGGTGAACAGGAAGCCGGTGGCCACCGTCGCGGTCGTCCCGAACAGCACCGCGAAGGCGATCACCGCCATGACGCCGCCGCCCTCATCAGCGTTGAGGGAGAGCATCACCGCGGCGGCAACGGCCCACGGCGTCAACAGGATCGCCGACTGCCAGTGGGTCAGGTTGCGGACCGTCCGAAGGTTGCCCAGATCCCGATCGCCGCCCTTCAGCAGGCGGAGGGCCGGCTCGATCAGCAGGACGCCGCCGACCGAGACGGCTGCGGTGCCGACGGCGACCAGCACGACGGTGGCGATCAGATTCTGTCTGCTGAGCAGGGCCTGGGCGTCGGTGACGCTCTGCGCGCTCAGTGAGACGGCGATCGCGACCACCTCGGCGGCGGTCAGTAGGTAGGCAAGCGCGAGTCCGGCGCCATATCTGGCGCGCAGTCGGCCGGGCGGCGCCACGACCCCTCGCCCCGATACCTCGTCAGTCGCTGGCGGGCAGCGGCTTGGCCTCCTTGAGGCTGAGTGGGGTGTCCCCGACGGCCAGCGTGCCCTTTCCGGCCTTGGTCACCAACACTTCGGCGCCGTTGTCGTCGACGTAGCGCTTGCCCATCACGTTCCCGTCGGACAGCGCCGGGTCGAGGGTCGCGTCGGCCGCTTTCTCCCCGTCCAGCGGCACCATCGGTGCGCCGCCGGCCCGCAGGTCGTCGAGGCTCTCGGCGCTGCGCACCACGATCACCTGGGTGTCGCAGACCTGGCTCTGCAGGCGGGTGCCGTTCTTGATCATGCTGGCTCCTTCGTGGCCGTCTGGAATTCGTGGATCAGCTCGCGGCGCAGGACCTTGCCGGTGGCGTTGGTGGGCAGTTCGTCGCGGAACACCACGCGGTCGGGGGTGCGCGAGCCGCGCAGGTGGCTGCGGACGTGCTCGCGCAGCAGGTCCGGGTCGGGGTCGGCTCCGGCGGCGGGGACGACGACGGCGACGATGATCTGGCCCCACTGCGGGTCCTCGGGCCCGATCACCGCGACGTCGTGGACGTCGGGGTGTTCGACGAGTACGTCCTCGATCTCGGCGGGCGCGATGTTCTCGCCGCCGCGGATGATGGTGTCGTCGGACCGGCCGCCGATGAACAGGTAGCCCTGCTCGTCGAGCAGCGCGACGTCCCTCGTGGGGAACCAGCCCTCGGCGTCGAGCACCGAACCGATCTCGGCGTAGCGACCGGACACCTGATCGCCGCGCACATAGAGCTCACCGGTCTCACCGGGCCCGAGCACGGTGCCGTCGTCGGCGCGGATCTGCACCTCGATGCCGGGCACCACCTGGCCGACCGAGCCGAGACGGCGCGCCGCGACCGGATCGTCGGCGCCGAACGCCGCACGGTGGTCGTCGGGTCCGAGCACGGCGATCGTCGAGCTGGTCTCGGTGAGGCCGTAGGCGTTGACGAAGCCGACGTCGGGCAGGAGCTCGAGCGCGGTGCGCACCAGCGGCAGCGCCACCTTGGATCCGCCGTAGGCGAGGTTGCGCAGCGTCGGCAACTCGACCGGTTCGCTCTGCAGCGCCGTCACGATGCGATCGAGCATCGTGGGCACCACGGTCGCCGTCGTGACGTGCTCGTCGCGGATCAGCCGGATCCATTCGCGGGCGTCGAAGATGGGCAGATACACCATCTTCCGGCCGGCGTAGAGGTTGGACATCGCCGCGCCGACCCCGGCGATGTGGTAGGGCGGCACGCAGATCAGCGAGGCGTCTTCTTCTGCGGCGGAGCCGAACTCGACGGTGCCGGTGACGTAACTCGTCAGGTTGTTGTGGGTGAGCTCGACCGCCTTCGGTCGCGACGTGGTGCCCGAGGTGAAGAGCACCACCGCGACGGCATCGGGGTCGGCGAACTCGGCGACCGGTTCGGCCGTGCGGGCGGCCGCGAGGAAGTCGTCGGAGGTCATCGTCTGGCGTCCGGCCTCGCCGACGACGTCGCGGTAGTCGGCGTCGGCGATCACCAGCGCGTCGGGGAGCCGCTCGATCAGTTCGCGCAGCCCGTCGCGGCTGAGCCGGTAGTTCAGCGGGGTGAACGGCACGGCGGCGCGCGCGGAGGCGAACAGCAGCAGCGGCAACATCGCCCCGCCGGTGCCCACATAGGCGACGTGCGCGGCGCCGGATGCGGTGATCACGCCCGCTCCGCCGTCGGCGAGGGCGCTGAGCTCGCCCGCGCTCAGCCGCAGGTCGTTGGAGACCACGGCGGTGCGGCCGGGATCGCTGGACGAGGCCATCTCCAGCAGCAGGGAGATGCTCATGGCCGGTCCGCCTCGTCGACGAAGATGTCCAGGGTGGGGTTGTCTCCGCCACCGTAGCGGGTCAGGTCGGTGATTCCCGCCGAAGCCAGCACCTCGGAGTCGATGTAGCAGTTGCCGGTGGCCTCACGCGCAGGCCGGGACAGCACCTCGACGGCGGCGTCGGCCATGATCTCCGGGCTGCGGGCCGATTCGAGCGCCTTCTCGCCGATGTGCGCGACCGCGGCGGTGGCGATGTAGGTCTGCGGCCACAGGCAGTTGAACGCGATGCCGGCTTCCGCGTACTCGGCGGCCCAGCCCTGCGACAGCAGGGTCATCCCGTACTTCGACAGCGTGTAGGACGGGTGGGCGCCCAGCCAGTGCGGACTGAGATTCAGCGGCGGCGCGAGCGTGAGGACGTGGGCGTTGGCCGAGTTGCGCAGGTGCGGCAGCGCGGCCTTGGTCAGCAGGAACGTGCCGCGCAGGTTGATGTCCATCATCAGGTCGAACTTCTTGGCGGCCAGCGCCTCGGTCGGCTCGGTGGCGATCGCGCTGGCGTTGTTCACCACGATGTCGATCCCGCCGAAGTGCTCGACGGCGGCCTCGATTGCGCGCGCGACGTCCTCTTCCTTGCGCACGTCGCCCACGACGGGCACGGCCTTGCCGCCCGCGGCCTCGATGTCGGCGACCGCGGTGTGCACGGTGCCGGGCAGCTTGGGATGTGGTTCGGCGGTCTTGGCCAGCAGCACGACGTTGGCCCCGTGCCGGGCGGCGCCGATCGCGATCGCCAGGCCGATGCCCCGGCTGCCGCCGGAGACCACCATGGTGCGGTCGGTGAACGCTTGCTCGCTGGACATGGGCCTCCTCGGACTTGCCCTCGATGGTATTGGCATTCTCTTTTGACGCAAGTGCCGTAATCATCGATTGTCTCTCACGAGCCGCCGAGGTCGGCGCGGGGGTGTCCGGTGCGGGCAGGGGGTCATCAGGCGCAGGTGAGGCGCGGACGTGGGCGCTCATTTCCCGCAAGTGGTATTGGCATTCTCATTTTTTGCAAGTACGTTATCCATCGATGACCGACTCCGTGCAGACCTCCTCGGGCATCCCGCTCGAGCCCGTCTACGGGCCCGCCGACCGGGAAGCCGACCCGCCGCCCCCTGGCGGCTATCCGTTCACCCGCGGCAACTTCGCGTCCGGGTACCGCGGGAAGCTGTGGACGTTCCGGCAGTATTCCGGATTCGGCACCGCCGAGGAGTCGAACCGCCGCTACCGGTACCTGCTCGACCAGGGCGGCACCGGGCTGTCCGTCGCGCTGGACCTGCCCACCCAGTGCGGCTACGACTCCGACGATCCCGAGTACGGCGAGGAGGTGGGCCGCGTCGGCGTCGCGGTCGACACGCTCGCCGACGCGGAGATCCTGTTCGACTCGATCCCGCTGGACAAGATCAGCACCAGCTTCACCATCAACGGCACAGCGGCGATCCTGCTCGCCTTCTACGTCGCGGCGGCGGAGAAGGCCGGGGTGCCCCGCGAGAAGCTCACCGGCACGATCCAGAACGACATCCTCAAGGAATACGCGTCGCGCGGGACCTGGATCTGGCCGCCCGAGCCGTCACTGCGGCTGATCGCCGACACCATCGAGTTCTGCGCCGCCGAGGTGCCGCGGTTCAACGCGATCTCGGTGGCCGGTGCGCACTTCCGCGACGCCGGCGCCAACGCCGTGCAGGAGATGGCGTTCACCCTGGCCGACGGCGTGACCTACTGCGACACCGTCGTCGAACGCGGCCGGATGAGCATCGACAAGTTCGCGCCGCAGATCTCGTTCTTCTTCTACACCCACGGCGACTTCTTCGAGGAGATCGCCAAGTACCGCGCGGGCCGGCGGCGCTGGGCGACGATCGTGCGCGAGCGGTACGGCTCGACCAGTGACAAGGCGTCGATGTTCCGCTTCGGCTGCGTGTCCGGCGGCGCGTCGCTGTACGCACCGCAGGCGCAGAACAACGTGGTGCGCATCGCCTACGAGGCGATGGCGTCGGTGCTCGGCGGCGTGCAGTCGATGTTCACCGCCGCATGGGACGAGCCGTTCGCGCTGCCCAGCGAGGAGTCGGCGACGCTCGCGCTGCGCACCCAGCAGATTCTGGCCTACGAGACCGGGGTGACCCGGGTGGCCGACCCGCTGGGCGGGTCCTACTTCGTCGAGGCGCTCACCGACGCCACCGAGGAGAAGATCGTCGAGATCATGCACGACCTCGAGGCGCACGGCGGGATGGTGCGCTGCATCGAGGACGGCTACCTCCAGGGCCTGATCGCCGACGAGGCCTACAAGATCCACAAAGAGGTCGAGTCGGGGGAGCGGCCGGTGGTGGGCGTCAACAAGTTCGTCACCGCCGAACCGCCGCCGGACATCGACACCTACGAACTCGACGCGCAAGGGCGCGACCTTCAGCTCAAGCGGCTGGCGAAGGTCAAGGCCGAGCGGGACAACGTCGCGGTGAAGGAAGCACTTGCCGCCCTCGCGCGGTCGGCCGAGGGAGACGACAACCTGATGCACAAGCTGGTCGACTGCGCGAACGCGTACTGCACGGTCGGCGAGATGGTGTCCACGCTGAAGTCGGTGTGGGGCGAGTTCCAGCAGCCGGTGGTGTTCTAGATGACCGCGTCAGCTCCCGCGCGCGTGCTCGTCGCCAAACCGGGCCTCGACGGACACGACCGTGGCGCCAAGATCGTCGCGCGCACCCTGCGCGACGCCGGGTTCGAGGTCATCTACACCGGCATCCGCCAGCGCATCGAGGACATCGTGTCGATCGCGCTGCAGGAGGACGTCTCGCTGGTCGGCCTGTCGATCCTGTCCGGGGCGCACGTGGCGCTCACCGCGCGCACCGTCGATGCGCTGCGGGCCGCCGACGCGGGGGACATCGCCGTCGTGGTCGGCGGCACGATCCCGCAGAGCGACGTGCCAAAGCTGCTGGAAGCGGGTGCGGCCGCGGTCTTCCCGACCGGCACCTCGCTGGAGGACCTGGTGCGTGACGTGCGTGCGCTGACCGACAAGGCGACCCAGTGACGAATGTGAAACGTCGGCGGTTTTCGGCCCTGAATCCCGCCGAGGATTCACACTCGGCGAAGGAAGTGCGGTGACATGAGACTCGGTGTGATGATCGGGGCCGAGCGCGGCGACATGGCCCGCAAGGTCAAGAAGCTGGTGTCCGACATCGAGTGGGCGGAGTCCGCGGGCCTGGACACCGCGTGGATGCCGCAGGTCCCCGACGACTTCGACTGCCTGGCGATGGTCGCGCTGATGGCCGCGCACACCTCGCGTATCGAACTGGGCACCGCGGTGGTGCCGCTGCAGGCGCAGCACCCCATCGCCCTTGCACGTCAGGCGCTTTCGGTGCACGCCATGGCCGGGGGACGGCTGGCGCTGGGCGTCGGCCCGTCGCATCACTGGATCATCCGCGACATGCTGGGGCTGCCTTACGAGAAGCCGGCCGGCTACACCCGCGACTACCTGGAGGTGCTGAGCGCCGCGGTGTCCGGTCCCGGTCCGGTGGACGTGGAGAACGGCAACTTCACCGTGCACAACCCGACGGCGCTGGGCGCGGAGACACCGCTGCCGGTGCTCGTCGCCGCGCTCGGGCCGGTGATGCTGCAGCTCGCGGGTGAGCACGCCGACGGCACCGTGTTGTGGATGGCCGACGAGAAGGCCATCGGCGACCACATCGCGCCGAAGATCACCAAGGCTGCCGCGGATGCGGGCAAGCCGGCGCCGCGCATCGTCGCGGGCATCCCGGTGTGCCTGTGCGCGAACTCCGAGATCGACGCCGCCAAGGAGCGGGCGAATCGCATTCTCTCCGAGGCAGAGACGTCGCCGAACTACCAGAAGCTGCTCGACCGCGGCGACGCCCGCAACGTCGGCGATCTCTGCGCGGCGGGTGATATGGAACAGATTCAGCGTCGATTCCAAATGTTCGCCGACGCCGGGGTCACCGACCTGTCGGTGCGGCTGCTGCCGATCGGCGACAACCGCGACGAGCTGATCGCCTCGAAGCACCGCACGCGTGAGGTGATCGCCGAGCTCGCCAAGGCGGTGCGATGAGCGGTCCGGGACCGCTCGCAGGCATCCGCGTCCTGGAGGTCGGCGTCATGCTGGCCGGCCCCTACGCCACGATGATGCTGGCCGACCTGGGCGCCGAGGTCATCAAGATCGAGCCGCCCGGCGGTGAGATCTCCAGGCAGGTCAGCGACAGCTACTTCGCCAGCCTGAACCGCAACAAGTCGAACATCTGCCTGGATTTGCAGTCGCCCGACGGGCAGCGCCGGCTGGGCGAGCTGGTCGCGGAATCCCATGCGCTGCTGGTCAACATGAAGCCCTCGGTGATCCGCAAGCTCGGCCTGACCTATGAGGATCTGCGCCGCTACAACGAGAAGATCGTGTGCGTCGCGATGACGGGTTTCGGCCTCGACGGCGGCGACGACCCGGCGTTCGACTACGTGATCCAGGCCGCCACCGGGGTCGCGGCGATGACCGGCGATCCGGACGGACCGCCGACGCTGCCCGGGTATTCCTCGGCGGACAACTCGACCGGCCTGACCGCTGCTCTTGGCCTGCTCGCGATGATCGTGTCTGGTCGCGGTGGTCAGGTGGACGTCTCGCTGCGCGACGTGATGCTCTCCCAGCTCAACTACCGCGCGGCGGCCTACCTCAACGACGGTGTCGAGCCACGCCGCTTCCCGAACGGCGCGCACTCGTATTACGTTCCCGCGCAGCTGTTTCCCACCGCGGCGGGGTATCTTGCGCTGTTCATCACCCATGACGGGTTCTGGCGGCTGTTCGCCACGGAGGCCGGCATCGACGGCTTCCCGATGATGGCCGAGCGTGCGGCCCGCCGCGAGGAGGTGCTGGCGGTCGTCACGGCGGCGCTGCGCACCGACACCGCGGCCGGGTGGGAGGCGCGGTTGCGCCCGCTGGGCATCCCCGCCGCGGCGGTGCGCAGCCTGCCGCAGGCGCTCGACGCGACGCCGGAGGCGCTGGTGGACGCGGGGCCGTACCGGCTCGTCGGCAGTCCGGTGCGGGTGTCGGGGTTCAGCCCCGAGTACCGGCCGCCGCCGCCCCTGCCGGTGCAGGCTCAGACGTCGTCGTAGTCGACTATGACGACCGCGGTGTCCGGCACCGCCTGGCAGGTGAGCACGTAGCCGTCCTCGACCTCGTCGTCGTCGAGGGCGTCGTTGACCCGCATGGTGGCGGTGCCCTCGGTCAGCTTGGCCATGCAGGTGCCGCAGTTGCCCGCCTCGCAGGAGAACGGTGGCGTCATCCCGCCGCGGCGGGCGCTCTCCAGCAGCGTCTCGCCGGGGCGGCCGACCACCGACACTTTCGCGCGATCGAAGATGAAAGTGATCTCACCCGGTCCGGCGGAAGCGTCGGTCATCGGTTCGGCCGTCATCAGACTCCTCTGGGCATCGTCATTCTGGTTATAAGAGAACTCTATTCTCTTCTAATGATAGGCTCTTCTCAAGACGAGTTCGGCACCGGCTCGGTGCGGCACGAGGAGGGCGTAAGCGGCGGTGTGCGAGGAGGCCGACACGTGACTGACCCGGTCGCTCTCGCCTTCGAGGATCGCGAGTTCACCCTGGCACAACTCGACGCGATGGCCAACGGGATGGCCACCACCCTGGAGCACCGCGGTGTGCGCGCCGGTGACCGGGTTGCACTGATGTCGTCCAACCGCCCCGAGTTCGTCGTCGCCCTGCGGGCGATCTGGCGGCTGGGCGCGGCCGTCGTCCTGATCAGCCCGGCATGGAAGCGCCTCGAGGTGCAGAACGCCCTCACACTGACTGGAGCGTCGCACGCCGTCGGCGACCAGGCTCTGCTGGCCGAACTCGTGCCGATGCTGCATCTCGACGAACCGATCGCGCCCGGCATGCGGACGTTCCTCGCGCCGCCGCCCGGTTCCGACGCGCTACTGGTGTTCAGTTCGGGCACCACCGGCATGCCCAAGGCGGTCCGTCACACCCACCGCGCGTTCGCCGCCGCCGTGCGGCAGTGGCGCGACGCGCTGGAACTGTCGGCGACGGACCGGATGCAGATCATGACGCCCCCGTCGCACATCCTCGGCCTGCTCAACATCGCGATGGCACTGGACACCGGGGCGTGGATCCGGCTGCATCGCCGCTTCGACGTCGACGCGATGCTGCGTCACATCGCGGCCGACCGGATCACCATCGAGATGTCGGTGGCCCCGATCGCGCTGGCCATCGCCGGGCATCCGCAGCTCGAGAGCCACGACCTGTCCTCGCTGCGCTACATCATGTGGTGCGCCACCCCGGTCACCCAGAGCGTCGCCGACAGCGTCACCCGGCGCGTCGGCGTGCGGTGGGTCGCCGCCTACGGCACGAGCGAGGTCCCGGTGATCGCGGCCAACCCCGTCGACGGCGCACGGCTGGACACCGTCGGCCGGCCCGTCCCCGGGGTGAGTGTGCGCATCGTCGACCCCGAGACGGCGGCGGTGCTGCCGCCCGGGCAGACCGGCGAGATCCAGGTCAGGTCCGATGCCGTGATGGCCGGCTACCTGCCCGCCGAGGCGACGGCCGAAGTCTTCAGCGACGGCTGGTACCGCACAGGCGATGTCGGCGCGCTCGACGCCGACGGCTGGCTGCGGATCACCGACCGGCTCAAGGAGATGATCAAGGTGCGCGGCTTCCAGGTCGCGCCCGCCGAGGTGGAGGCGGTGCTGCACGGCCACCCGGCGGTCGAGGACTGCGCGGTGTTCGGGGTGCCCGACGCGGCCGACGGCGAGGCCGTCATCGCGGCCGTGACCACCAGCGTGCCGGTGTCGTCCGAGGAACTCGTCGGACTGGTGGGCGACCGGCTCGCTCGCTACAAGCAGCCCCGCCGGGTGGTGTTCGTGCCCGAGATTCCCCGCCTACCGTCCGGAAAGGTGTTGCGCCGCGTGCTCAAGGAGGCTCATGGACGTCCGACTGACCAGTGAACAACAGCAGCTCCGGGACGCTGCGGCCAAGCTCGCCGACGACCTCGGTCCGGGGTCGGTGGCCGACCTCGACGACGACGGCCGCGCCGCCCGGCTGGAGAAGACCGTCGCGTCGACCGGGTGGCGGTCGCTGCGCTCGGACGAGGCGTCCGGGGTGGAGGTGGCGATCGTCGCCGAGGAGTTCGGCCGCGGCCTGGTCGACGTTCCGTTCCTCGGTCCGGTGCTCGCCGACGACCTGCAGCGCAGGCTCGGCAGGGAATTGGCGTCGCCCGACACCGCGCCCGCGTCGGTCGACCTCACCGGAAGCCTTGCCGGCGTTGACGAGTCACCCACCGAGCTGGCCGAGCTGTCGGGCGAGGACCGGGAGCGCTGGTATGCGCTCGCGCTCGCGGCGACCACGGCGGACATCGTCGGCGCGGCCCGCGGCGCCCATTCGCTGGCATGCGAGTACGCCAAGGTCCGCGAACAGTACGGATCGACGATCGGGTCGTATCAGGCGGTCGCGCACCTGCTGGCGGAGAGCCTGGCGCTGATCGAGGGGGCGATCAGCGTGTCGCGGCACGCGGCCTGGGCCGTCGACGAACTGCCGGTCACCGAGGCGGTCGAGGCCGGCCGGGTGGCGAAGATCTACTGTGCGCGTTCGGCACTGACCGTGTGCGAGACGTCGATCCAGGTGCACGGCGGCATCGGCAACACCTGGGAGTGCCTGGCCCACGTCTACCTGCGTCGCGTGCTGGCCGCCACGGAGGCCTGGCCCGTCAAGTTGGAGGAGCTGACCATTGGACTTTCGTGACGGACCCGACGAGGCCGCGTTCCGGGATCGGTTGCGCGGGTGGCTGACCGAGCAGAAGGGCAAATTCCCGACCTCGGGCGACGAGTACTGGGCCAAGGCCGGCGAATGGCATCAGGCGCTCTTCCAGGCCGGATTCTTCGGCACGTCGTGGCCGAAGGCGTACGGCGGCCAGGACCTGCCACCGGTCTACGACGTCATCGTCGACGAGGAGATCGCGAAGGCCGGCGCGCCGGCACGGCCGAGTCTGGGTTACCTCGTCGTCGGCCTGAGTCACCACGGCAGCGAGGAACTGCGGCAACGTTTCCTGCCCGGCATGATCAATGGCACGGAGCGGTGGTGCCAGGGCTTCTCGGAGCCCGGCGCCGGGTCGGACCTCGCATCGTTGACCACGACGGCGGTCCGCGACGGTGACGAGTACGTCATCCACGGCCACAAGATCTGGACGAGCTACTCCGACGTCGCCGACTGGTGCCTGGTGCTCGCGCGCACAGAGAAGGATGTTCCGAAGCACAAGGGCATCTCGGCGTTCATCGTGTCGATGCACCAGGACGGTATCGAGCAGCGCCCGCTCAAGATGATCAGCGGCGTCACCAGGGAGTTCGGCCAGGTCGAATTCGACGGGGCGCGGGTGCCCGCCGACAACATGGTGGGCGCACCGGGCGAAGGCTGGAAGCTTGCGATGACGGTGGTCAGCCACGAGCGCGAACCGTCGACGCTGGGCTTCTCGGCGCGATACGGGAAGACGGTGCGCCAGTTGGCCTCCCGGGTCGACGGGCCGGCGCCCGACGAGCTGTCCTGGGCATGGGTGCAGACCGAGATGCTGCGGCTGCACGTCCGTAGGCGACTTTCCGAACAGCTCGACGGGATCAAGCACGGACCGGACGGGTCGCTGGACAAGTTGCTCATGACGTGGGTCGAGCAGTCGGTCGGGCATGCCGCGCTCGCGACGGTGGGTACCGGCGACGAGGATCTCTTCGGCGCCTACATGTACAGCCGCGCGCAGAGCGTCATGGGCGGCACGTCGCAGATCCAGAAGAACATCATCGCGCAACGCATCCTGGGATTGTGAGCGAGAGGAACTGACATGTACGACATGCCCGACGAGATCGACGTCCGTGCCGATGGCGGTCTGCGAATCATCATGCTGAACCGCCCCGACGAGCTCAACGCGGTCAACGACCCGCTGCACGTGGGGCTGGCCCGGATCTGGGAGGCGCTGAACGAGGACGCCGACGCGAGGGCGGCGGTGATCACCGGTGCGGGACGGGCGTTCTCGGCCGGCGGCGACTTCAACTACCTCGACGAACTGCGCAGCAACGAGGCGCTGCGGCAGAAGACGATCAAGCACGGCCGCGACCTCGTCATCGGAATGGTGCGATGCCGCATCCCGGTGGTCGCCGCGGTCAACGGTCCGGCCGTCGGGCTCGGCTGCAGCCTGGCCGCGCTGTCCGACATCGTCTACATGGCCGAGACGGCGTTCTTCGCCGATCCGCACGTGTCGATCGGACTGGTCGCGGCCGACGGCGGGCCACTGGTGTGGCCGTCGCAGATCAGCCTGTTGCAGGCCAAGGAGTTCGCGTTCACCGGTGTGCGGATCAAGGCCGCCCGCGCCCTCGAACTCGGGATGGCCAACCACGTGGTGGCCGATCCGCTCACCGAGGCGATCGCGTGCGCGAAGAAGATCATGGAGTTGCCGCAGCAGGCGCTGGAAGCCACCAAGCGGCTGATGAACATCCAACTCGAGAAGTCGGTGATGGCGTCGCTGGACTACGCCAACCTGTCCGAATACGTCTCGTTCGGAACCGATGACTTCAACCGGATCGTCGACGGTCTGATCGCCAAGAGCAAATAGGCCCCCGAATGCGTTGACTCTGCGCCCGCGGCGCGAATGTGCGAGTGCTCGTCGCCGTGGCCGCAGGATCAACGACAAATTCAGGGCGATCTAAACCGGTAGCGCCCCGGAGTCATGCCGTTAGCGTTCGAATCGCTGACGACGGTATGACTTCGAGGGGACAAGACGATGACCACTGCCACCAAGACCGCCCTGCAGGTGACTCCGCTGTCCGGCTGGACAGGTGCCTTGATCACGGGTGTCGACCTGTCGGCGCCGCTGTCCGACGAGGAGACGGCGGTCATCCGCTCGGCGCTGCACAAGTGGAAGGTGGTGTTCTTCCGCGACCAGACACTCGACCACGCGGCGCAGATCGCGTTCGGCGCCCGCTTCGGCGACGTGACACCGGGGCACCCGTACGAAGGTGACTCGGCGCCACCGGAATTCCCACAGATCCACACGGTCTCACCGGCTGCCTACGATCACCGCTACGGCACCAGGTACCGCAAGAAGCAGAGCCCCAACGGCCCGCAGTGGCATGCCGACGTCACGCCGCTGATCAACCCCCCGTCGCATTCGATCCTGCGCGCCGAGACGGTCCCGCCGTACGGCGGCGACACCCAGTTCACCAATGTCGCCGCGGTCTACCAGGGTCTGGCGCCCGAGGTGCGGGCGTTCATCGACGGCCTGCGCGCCGAACACCGCTTCGGCGCGACGTTCTCGGCCGACCGGAGCAGTGAGAAGATCGGCGACCTGGTGCGCGCCAATCCGCTGGCGTCGATCCATCCGGTGGTCCGTGTCCACCCCGAGACCAAAGAGCGTGTGGTGTACGTGAATCCGTCGTTCACCCGGGAGATCGTCGACCTGTCGCCGCGGGAGAGCAGGCACGTGCTGGATTTGCTGTTCGAGCAGATCGGCCGGCCCGAGTACACCGTGCGCTTCAAGTGGGAGCCGGGCAGCGTGGCCTTCTGGGACAACCGCGCCGCCCTACACCTCGCGCCGCGCGATTTCGAGCACGTCGAGGGCGACCGGGTGCTGCACCGCATCACGCTGGTCGGCGACGTGCCGGTCGGGCCCGACGGCCGGGCGTCCGAGTCGATCTCCGGTGAGTTCTTCGGGGCCGCCTGAGATGGCGACGGTGCTGACCCCGCGGGCGGCGGGCAGCGGATCCGCGGCCAGGCTCGTCGATCCGCGGGCGGCACACCGCGAGAGCCGTCCCAAGCGCCGCGTCCCACGCCAGCTGCAGCGCCTGCTCGGGCCGGTGCTGCTGGTCGGTCTGTGGCAGCTGCTCTCCTCCACCGGCGCCTTCGACTCCCGCACGGTGCCACCGCCGACCCGGGTGGTGCGTGCCGGGTACCAACTCATCCTGGACGGGTCGCTGCAGGAGCATTTGTCGACCAGCCTGCTGCGGGTCGGGTACGGGCTGGTGTTCGGCATCGCACTCGGGCTGGGACTGGCGCTGATCGCCGGGCTGTCGCGGATCGGCGAGAACTTCGTCGACGCGAACATGGAAGTGCTGAACGCCATCCCCAACTTCGCCCTGGTGCCGCTGCTCATCGTGTGGTTCGGCATCGGCGAGGTGCCCAAGATCACGCTCATCACCATCGCGGTGGCGGTCTCCATCTACATCAACACGTTCAGCGCCATCCGCAGCGTCGATGCCGGCCTCGTCGAGGCGGCCCGATCCTTCGGCGCAGGCCGCACGGAGCTGATCTACCGCGTCGTCCTGCCCGGATCACTGCCCGGATTCCTGGTGGGGTTGCGCCTCGGTCTCACCGCCTCGTGGCTGGCGCTGATCTTCGCCGAGACCATCAACGCCAAGAAGGGCCTCGGCCGGATGATGACCGACGCACGGGAGTACTTCCAGGTCGACGTCGTCTTCGTGCTGATCGCCGTCTACGCCGCGCTCGGGCTGTCGTCGATCCTGATCGTGCGCTTCCTGGAGAGCAGGCTGCTCACCTGGAGACGGGCCTATGACGGAGACTGACACGCTGACCGAGACGGTGGTCCTGGTCCGCAACCTGCGAAAGCAGTTCGGCGACACCACCGTTCTCGACGGCCTGGATCTGCAGATCCGCGCGGGCGAATTCGTCGCCCTGCTCGGCCGTAGCGGCTCGGGCAAGAGCACGTTCCTGCGCGCACTGGGCGCGCTGGACGGTGAGGTCGACGGCTTCGTGCGGGTGCCGGAGCGACGCGCCATCGTGTTCCAGGATCCGCGGCTGCTGCCGTGGCAGCGCGTGCAGACCAATGTGACCGTCGGCCTGCCGTCCAACGGCGCGGTGCGCAGGCAGGCCCTTGCCGCTCTGTCCGAGGTCAACCTCGCCGACAAGGCCAAGGCGTGGCCTCGCACCCTGTCCGGCGGCGAGGCGCAACGCGTCGCGCTGGCCCGCGCACTGGTGCGCGAACCCGAACTGCTGCTGCTCGACGAGCCTTTCGGCGCCCTCGATGCGCTCACCCGCATCAAGATGCACGGGCTGCTTCAGGACCTGTGCCGCCGCCACACGCCCGCCGTGCTCCTGGTCACCCACGACGTCGACGAGGCCATCCTGCTGGCCGACCGCGTCGTGGTGCTGACCGACGGCACCATCTCGCTCGATGCCGAGGTGGCGGTGCCCAAGCCGCGCAGGCGCGCGTCCGCGGAGTTCGCAAGCTTGCGGACCCGGCTGCTGACCGAGCTCGGCGTCACCGACGACCAATGACCTTCCGCACACAGAACAGGAACAACGCATGCCCAGATCCGGATGGAAACTCTCTGTCGCACTGACGGCCACACTGCTGGCCGCCGCCTGTGGCCTCTCCGACGACGAAGCAGGCGAAGCGATCGACTCGGTCCAGATCGCCACCAAGGGGGAGGTACCGCCCGGCGCCAAACTGGTTGTCGCCGAGCAGAACGCGACACAGTCGCTGCCGTGGAACCTCGCCGGCGCGGGCAAGGACACGCCCTACAGCGTCGAGTTCGCCGATTTCAGCGGCGGCGCGGCGGTGATCGAGGCGCTGCGGTCCGGCGCCGCCGACGTCGGCTCCATCGGTGAGGCGCCGGTGCCCATCGCGGTCGACAGCGGTGTCACCGACCTGGTGACCATCGGGCTGCAGGCCAATCCCGGCACCTCGGGCGGCTACTACCTGGTGGCACGGCCGGACAGCGGCGTCAACACGATCGAGGACCTGCGCGGCAAGCGGGTGGCCTACCCGCCGGGTTCGGGCCGCCACATGGTCACCGCCGCCCTGCTCAAGCAGCATGGGCTGGACCTGCGCACCGACGTGCAGCCGGTGGAACTGGCCGGGGCCGAGGTGGTTCCGACGTTCGCCGCCGGCGCGGTGGAGGCGGCGATCGTGCTGGGCAACCAGTACTACCAACTCGGCGAACCGCCGATCCTCGGCGACGGCAAGGGCATCAACACCGGGATCCAGAGCCTGATCGTGCGCAAGGACATCCTCGACGATCCCGCGAAGGTGGCGGCGATCGGCGACTACGTCGGCCGGGCGGTGGCGGCCAACAACTGGAAGGACACCCACGCCGACGAGTGGATCGACGAGTACTACGTCAAGCAGCAGGGCATCACGTTCGACCAGGGCAAGAAGCTCTACGAGGAGGACGGCATCGCCTCCTACTACCCGATCGACGCCTCGTCGACCGCCCTGTTCCAGACCGTCGCCGACGGACTCTTCGACACCGGCACCACCAAGACCCGCGTCGACGTCGCGTCCTACGTCGACGGCCGCTACAACGACATCGTCACGGCGCAGAACGAACTCGACGGTGTACAGCCCCGCCCCATCGAACAGTGATCGGCCACGAGAGTCCCGACAGTTCCCAGAATTTCGAGAGAAGGAGTCACGAGTGACACAGGTAGCCCAGGCGCTCGACGTCCGGCCCCAGTCCGGCTGGACCGGCGCCGAGATCCACGGCGTCGATCTCACCGCACCGTTGAGCGACGCGCACGTCGCCGAAATCCGCGCCGCACTGCTGAAGTGGAAGGTGGTGTTCTTCCGGGACCAGTTCATCGGGCACGACGACCACCTGCGGTTCGCCTCGGCATTCGGCGATCCCACTCCGGCGCACCCGCTGTTCGACGCGATCCCGGACCCGCAGTACCCCACGATCTATCCGATCTTCCGCGACCGCTTCAAGTCCCGGTACGGCGCCAGCCGCGGCTTCGACAGGGCGAACTGGCACGCCGACGTCACCGCCGCGGTCAATCCACCGGCGGCGTCCATCCTGCGGGCGGAGGTGATCCCGCCCTACGGGGGAGACACGCAGTGGTCGAACACCGTTGCCGCATATGAAGGATTGTCGGAGCCGGTACGGCGGCTCGCCGACGGCCTGCGTGCGGTGCACCGCTTCTCGCCGCCCGACGGCACCACCGCTACGGAGGACTACCGGCAACGGGTCAGCCGGCGGCCGCTGCTCACCGAGCATCCCGTGGTGCGTGTGCATCCGGAGACGGGGGAGCGCGCGCTGTACGTGAACCCGGGCTTCACCAGCCACATCGTCGGGGTGTCGCCGCACGAGAGCCGCCGTCTGCTCGGGCTGTTCTACGACGAGCTGTCGCGCCCGGAGCACACAGTCCGGTTCAAGTGGGAGCCGGGCAGCATCGCGTTCTGGGACAACCGCTCGACCGTGCACCTCGCGCCGTCGGACCTGACCACCGACGACGACCGCAGGCTCTACCGCGTGACGCTGGTCGGCGACGTGCCGGTCGGGCCGGACGGCCTGCCGTCGGTGGCGCTGGACGGCGAACCGTTCGACGCGATCTGACGTGCGCTGACTTTGCGTTCAGGGCGGCGATGTGCGAGAGAGGCACGCCCTGGACGCAGAGTCAACGGGACGTGAGTTCTTCCGAGCGCTGGACCGTGCCGGTGATGCCGTCGGCCCGCTGGCCGGCCAGCAGCACCGCCGCGCGGGCCATCGCCTCGGGTGGCTCGACCATCTCCGGCGGGATCTCCATCCCGGCGCCGCCGGCCTGCCAGCCCTCGGTGAGCACCACGCGCGACGGGCTCAGGCAGTTGACGGCGATGCCGTCGGCCTCCAGATCGGAGGCCAGCCCGAGGTAGAGCCGCTCGACGGCCGCCTTGGACACCCAGTAGGCGTTCGACCCGGCGTCGACCATCCCGACACCGGTGGTCGTCACCGCGATCAGCGAGCCGCCGCCGCGCGCCCGCACATGCGGGATCACGGCCTTGGTCACGAGGAACACGCCGGTCAGATTGACGTCGAGGCACAGCTGCCAGCGCTTGAGCGGGGTCGACTCGACCGGTCCCAACCACAGCACGCCCGCGTTGGCGATCAGCACGTCGATCCCGCCGAACTCCGAAACGGTCGCCGCCACAGCGGCTTCCACCGAGGCCTCGCTGGTGACGTCGCACGGCACGGGAAGCGCTCGTCCGCCCGCCGCGGTGATCGCGTCGGCGACCGAGCCGATGGTGCCCGGCAGCTTGCCCTGCTCCTCGGAACGGGCGGCCACCGCGACGGCCGCACCCTCGGCGGCCAGCGCCCTGGCGACGGTCGCGCCGATGCCGCGGCTGGCGCCCGCGACGAACGCGACCTTTCCCGTCAGGGACGACGTCACCTGGGCGGGAAGCGCAGTGCCCCGTCGAGGCGGATGACCTCGCCGTTGAGGTAGTCGTTCTCGATGATGCTCTGCGCGAGCTGGGCGTACTCGGTCGAGCGGCCCATCCGCTTGGGGAAGGGCACCTGCGGCGCCCAGTACTGCTCGAGCTGGTCGGCGGCCTTCCCGTAGGCAGGGGTGTTGATCGTGCCGGGTGCGATGCTGACCACGCGGATGCCGAGCGGCGAGAGATCGCGGGCGGCAACGAGAGTCATGCCGAGCACACCGCCCTTGGCTGCGGCGTAGGGCAGCTGGCCGACCTGGCCCTCGTATCCCGCGATCGAGGCGGTGTTGATGATGACGCCGCGGGCGCCCTCGTCGAGCGGCTCGCTCGTGGCGATCGCCGCGGCCGACAGCCGCATCACGTTGAACACCGCCGTCAGGTAGAACTCGATGGTCCGCTTGAAGCCGTCGAGGTCCAGCGGCGAGCCGTCCTTGCCGATCAGCCGGCCGCCGCTGGCGGGGCCGCCGTGGGTGTCGACGGAGATGCGCAGCGGGCCGAGCGACTGCGCCTCGGCGATCGCCGCCTTCACCGACTCCTCGGACGTCGCATCGGTGTGCACGTAGCGCACGCCCAGCTCGGACTCCAGCTCGCGGCCCTTGTCGTCGGCGACATCGGCGACCACGACCTTGGCGCCCGCGCCGTGCAGACGGCGGACCGTCGCCTCACCGAGTCCGCCGGTACCACCGACGACGATCGCCGCGCTTCCCGCGATCTGCATGCGGTTCCCCTTCTTGCAACTGACACTCTCGGACTGTGAGAATAACATTCTCACCCGAGTCAAGAGGAGTCCGCGATGCCCGAGGCCGTGATCGTCAACGCACTGCGTATCCCCATCGGCACCGCGATGAAGGGCACGCTGCGCGACACCGACGCCTACACGATGGCCGACCACGTGGTGTCCGCCGCCGCGGCCGAACTCGACCCGACGCGCGTCGACGACGTGATCCTCGGCGAGGGTCTTTACGGCGGTGGTGTCATCGCCCGGCACGCCGCCATCACCGCAGGTCTGCAGTCGGTGCCCGGGCTGTCGAACAACCGGCACTGCGCGGCGGGACAGGCAGCCGTGCAGAGCGCCGCGGCGAGCATCCGCGCCGGCATGGATGAGCTGATCATCGCCGGCGGGGTGAACTCGGCGTCCACGTCGCCGCGGTTCAAGCGGCGGGTGAGCAGTGAGAAAGATGCGGAGCTGGTCGACTGGTTCCCGCCGACGCACCCGAACCGGCCCGACGCGCCGAACATGGACATGTCGATCACTGTCGGCTGGAACGCGGCGGTGCGGGCCGGGGTGAGTCGCGAGGAGATGGACGAGTGGGCCTACGGGTCGCATCGCAAGGCCATCGCGGCAATCGACGAGGGCCGCTTCAAGGAGGAGATCGTCGCGATCGACACGCCGCACGGCGTCTTCGACACCGACGAGCATCCGCGCCGCGACACCAGCCTCGAGAAGCTGGCCGGACTCAAGCCACTGCACCCCGAGATCGAGGGCTTCTCGATCACCGCGGGCAACGCCTGCGGCGCCAACGACGGCGCGGCGGCGCTCACCATCGCCAGTGACCGGCTCGGCCTGCCCGCGCTGGCGACCGTTCGGTCATGGGCGTCGGTCGGTGTCGACCCGGCCTTCACCGGCCTCGCGCCCGTCGAGGCGATCCCCAAGGCGCTCAAGCGGGCCGGCCTTGCGGTGTCCGACGTCGACCTCTTCGAGATCAACGAGGCATTCGCCGCGATGTGCGTGGCGACCGTCAAGCTGCTCGGCATCGATCCGGACCGGGTCAACGTCAGCGGCAGCGGGTGTTCGCTCGGCCACCCCGTCGCCGCCACCGGAGCGCGGATGCTGGTGACGCTGGTCCACGAACTGCGCCGCCGCGGCGGGGGCATCGGTGTCGCCGCCATGTGCGCGGGCGGTGGAATGGGCTCGGCGACCGTGATCGAGGTCGCGGCACCCTAGGCTCCGCTGATGCCGCAATCCCGGATTCACCCCGGAATGGATGTCGACGAGCTCGTCGCCGCAGCCCGCGGCGGATCGGCCCGTGCGGCGGGCCGGCTGCTGAGCCTCGTCGAGGGCTCGCGCCGCGAGGAGGTGCTCGCGGCGGTCGGTGTGCACGAAGCGCGCGTCGTCGGGTTCACCGGGCCGCCGGGTGCGGGCAAGTCGACGACGGTCGCCGCGCTGGTCGCCGTTTACCGGGGCCGCGGCCTGCGGGTGGCGGTGCTGGCCGTCGACCCGTCGTCGCCCTACAGCGGTGGCGCACTGCTCGGTGACCGGATCCGGATGGCGGCCCACATCAACGACCCCGATGTGCTGATCCGATCGGTGGCGACCCGCGGGCACCTGGGCGGGCTCGCAGCCGCGGTGCCCGCCGCGATCCGGCTGCTTGCGGCGCTGTCCTACGACCTGGTGGTGCTCGAGACGGTCGGCGTCGGCCAGTCCGAGATCGAGATCGCCGCGATCGCCGACCCGACGGTGGTGGTGCTCAACCCGGGTGCCGGCGACGCCGTGCAGGCCGCCAAGGCCGGCCTGCTCGAGGTCGCCGACCTGGTGGTGGTCAACAAGGCCGACCGCGAGGGCGCCGAGCAGACCGTGCGCGATCTGCGCGGTGAGGTGAGCGTGCCGATCCTCAAACTGGTCGCCGCGCAGGGCGAGGGCGTCACCGAACTGGCCGAGGCGATCGACGCCCATCACCGGTCGGACACGGCCGAGCGGCGTGCCGCGCGCGCCCGCACGCAGATCCTGTCGCTGGCGCAGACGCTGCTCCGCACGCATCCGGCGCTGGGCGGGCTGGCCGAACGCGTCGCCGACGGCAGTGTCGACCCGTACACCGCTGCCGAGCAGTTGTTCGCCGCGCCCGAGGAGTCAGCCGGGTAGGTCGACGATGCGGCGCATCGTCTGCAGCAGCTCGGCGCGCAGCGTCTCGTCGTCGATGTCCACCACCAGCGGGTGCATCACCGCGACGCTGATCACGCCGGACAGCATCGCCGCGTGCAGCCGGGCCCGGCTGCCGGTCTCGTCGCCGAGCATCGCCGTGTAGAGCCGGTCGATGAAGCGCTGGAACGGCCGGTGCTCGGCCAGCAACCGCACGATGACGGGATCGAACTGCAGCACGCTGACCGCGGTGCGACGCTCGATGGCGAGGTCGACGACCCGGCGCAGCAGCAGCTCGCGGGCCTGCACGCGGTCGGACTCTGCCTCCGCGGCCTCCAGCACGTCCTCGAGCCCGCCGAGTTCCCGCTCCGTCAGGGCGATGACGATCTCGTCCTTGGTGCGGAACTGGTGGTAGACGGCGGCTTTGGTCACCCCGATGCGGTCGGCGATCATCTGCAGCGACGTTGCGCTCACCCCGCGCTCGGAGATCAACGCCAGCGCGGCGTCCAGCACGCGCAGCTGCGCCGCCGAGCGCGGGATCGCGGCGAATCGGCCGTCGGTGGCGGAATCTGCGAGCACCCCGTCAGGGTATAGCCGGGCGCCTAGCCGATCCGCGCGAACAGGGTGACAGTCGCCGCGTGACCCGTCTGTGACGTCTGCCGAGACCAGGATTCGCCCCGCCGCCTGCGGGTATGCCGCACACCGATGGGGCCCCAGGGCCCGGATGGAGACTCGTGGCAATTCTCGATGGTGTCAAGAACAAGGTAGGCCGTCTGGTCGGCGCGTCGAAGGACGGGCATCGGGCTCGTCAGGAGAAGGGCGAGTCCGACGTTTCGGGTGACGCAGCCGTCGCGGGATCGCGGGCGAATGACGATGGCGAGGACGGCAGCTACGTCGGCCGTACCAGTCCGCAGTACGACGCCGAGGTCCAGGAGAGCGGAGCCGAAGCACGCAGCGAGGCACGGCGCCGGTCGCAGACGGCGTAGCCCGCGCGCATGCCCCGCTGAGTGCGTCAGCCCAGCGATTCGCCGGTGGCCGCGGCGTGCCCGGCGCGCAGCCCGAAGACCATGGCCGGACCCAGGGTGCCGCCCGCGCCGCCGTAGGCCTTTCCGGTCGCGCCCGCCATTGCGTTGCCCGCCGCGAACAGGCCGGCGATCGGCGTGCCGCTGACGTGCAGCACCCGGCCGTCGCGGTCGGTGCGCGGGCCGCCCTTGGTGCCCATCGCGCCGATGGACACCGGGACCGCGTAGAACGGCGCCGTGTCGATGGGCCCGAGCGTCTGCAGCGCCGGTGAGCCGGCGCTCTGGTCGCCCCAGTAGCCGTCGTAGACACTCGACCCGCGGCCGAATTCGGGGTCGACCTCCTCGGCGACGTTGCGGTTCCACGCCTCGAGGGTGCGGGCCAGCCCCTCGGCGGCGATGCCGGTCTTCTCCTGCAGTTCGGCGAGATCGGCGGACTTCGAGAACCAGCCCGGCGCAGGCCCGTCGGGCTCCACCCCGAGGAAGCCGTACTTCTTCAGGTGCAGCGAGTCGAACACGATCCATGCCGGGTCGTTGACGTACCCGCCCTTGGGGTCGAGGTACTGGAACGGGCCGGCCATCGAGTTGTACTCGCCCGCCTCGTTGACGAACCGCTGCCCTGCGCGGTTGACGATGATGCTGCGCGGCCGCGTGCGTTCCAGGCGGACACTGCGGCTGCGCGGGTGGCCGTCGATGGTGTCGCCGGGGATCTGCACGATCGGCACCCACCACGCCTCACCCATGTTGGCCAGGTCCGCGCCGTGGGCCATCGCCATCCGCAGGCCGTCACCGGTGTTGTTGGGCGGTGAGACGGGGCCGCGCATCGGTCCCCGCAGGAATGCGTCGACCAGGGCGGGATCCCACTCGAAACCACCGCTGGCCAGGACGACGCCGCGCCGGGCCCGGACCTGGATCTGCGTGCCGCCGTGGTCGATCCGCACTCCGGCGATGCGACCGTCCTCGGCGATCAGCTCGACCGCCCGCGCCTGCGTGGTCGGCGTGACGCCGGCGTCGAGCAGGCCCTTGAGCAGCCCGGCGATCAGCGCGGTACCCGCCACACACGGTTCGGTCAGGGATTCGTCGGCGGTCGCGTGGATGCGGGCCCGGGTCTCGGCGTCGATGCCGACGTTGCTGAAGTCGGCGGGGAACGACGTGATCCGGTCGTGCCAGTCACCCAGCTTCGCCAGGTCGAACGGCGTGGCGTTCAGCGAGCGCCCGCCCGCAGGCCGGCCGCCGGGCAGTTCGGGCTTGTAGTCGGGGAAGCCCTCCGCGACGACGAACCGCAGGTCGCTGTGCGCCTCGACGAAGTCGAGCATCGCCGGGCCGGTCCGAACGAACGTCTCGACGAGGTCGTCGTCCATGTAGCCCAGCGACTGGGCGCGCAGGTAGCTCAGCGCGTCCTCGGCGGTCAGTTCGCCGTCGGGTGCGCGGTCGTGCGCGGGGATCCACACGATCCCGCCGGACACCGCGGTGGTGCCGCCGACGGTGGCGGCCTTCTCGTACACCTCGACCGCCGCGCCGTCGGCGGCCGCGGTCAGTGCTGCGGTCAGCCCGGCGCCGCCACTGCCCAGCACCACCACGTCGGTCGCGTGGTTCCACTCGGTCACCGCAGTCATCTCCTTTTGGGCGATCCTCTAGGACAGGATCGTGGACAGTTTCGCGGCGGCGTCGATGACCGCCGCCCGGCCTTCTCGCACCACGTCTTCGCGGTGCGAGATGAGGTTGATGCAGGTGGGCGGAGACGGAGGTCGCCGGCGTACCGGCACGGCCAGACCGTAGGTGTTGGGCTCGACCTCGCCGTGGGTGATCACCCAGCCGTGCTCTCGGGTCTGCGGCACCAGATCGCGCTCGCCCGGTCGCGGCGGCATGCTCGACAGCAGGGCGATGCCCGCGGCGCCCCGGTCCAGCGGGTAGCGGCTGCCCTCGTGGAAGGACAGCTGGTAGTAGACGTGGGTCGGGGCGATCACCGCGATCGCGACCTGCTGATCACCCTCGGCGATGAGCAGTGAGACGGTGGCGCCGAGTTCGTCGGCCAGTCCGCGCAGCACCGGCACGCTGAGCTGACGCACGTTGTTGTCGAAGGACGCCCCGAGCAGGGCGAGGCCCGACGCCGGTCTATAGCGCCCGTCCTCGCCCTTGGTGATGTAGCGGAACTGCGCCAGGGTGCCGAGCAGCCGGTAGGCGATGGTGCGGTGCACGCCGACGAAGTCGGCGACCTGTTGCACCGTCAGCCCGGTCGGCGAGGTGGCGACCGCCTGCAGGGCAGAGAGCCCGCGCGCGAGGGTCTGGGACCCGGCGGCGAGCTTGTCCGGCGGATTGGGGCCGTCTCCCTTGACAGACGTCATTGCGAGAGTGATGCTCTTAACATAGTGCACATAACGGTGCGATATTAGCACACATTGTTCGCACTGAGCGAGAACGTCATTTCCGCCAGCCGAGCAGCAGACTCGCCGGGAAGGGGACCATGTCCGAGCACGAGAGCGTGTGGAGCGATCTCCAGGGCGTCGCGTTCTCGCAGGGGTACCTCGATGTCGGCGGCGTGCGGACCCGTTATCTGCACGCAGGTGACCCGTCCCTGCCGGCGCTGGTCCTGCTGCACGGTTCCGGCGGGCATGCCGAGGCCTATGTGCGCAACCTCGAGTCCCATGCGGAACACTTCTCGACCTGGTCGGTCGACATGCTGGGCCATGGCTACACCGACAGGCCGGGCCACCCGCTGGAGGTGCGCCACTACGTCGATCACCTCCTGGCGGTCCTCGACGCGATCGGCGCGCAGCGGGCCCATATCAGCGGCGAGTCGCTGGGCGGCTGGGTGGCATCGCGGTTCGCGGTCGACCACCCCGACCGGCTCGAGCGGCTGGTGCTCAACACCGCCGGCGGCTCGCAGGCCGATCCGGAGGTGATGAAGCGGATCATCACGCTGTCCATGGCCGCCGCCGAGAACCCCACGTGGGAGACCGTGCAGGCACGCATCAAGTGGTTGATGGCCGACAAGTCGAAGGGCTACGACGACATCGTCGCCAGCCGGCAGCGGGTGTACCGGCAACCGGGCTTCGTCGACGCGATGCGCGACATCATGGCACTGCAGGACCCCGAGATCCGTGCCCGCAATCTGATGAAACCCGATGACTACGGCGCGATTTCCGCGCCCACGCTGGTGCTGTGGACCAGTGACGACCCGACAGCCGACGTCAGCGAGGGCCGGCGGATCGCGGAGATGATCCCGGGCGCCCGCTTCGAGGTGATGCCCGGCTGCGGACACTGGCCGCAGTACGAGGATCCGAAGACGTTCAACCGGCTGCACCTCGACTTCCTCCTGGGGCGGCAGTGATGAACGACGCCGACGTCGTCATCGTCGGAGGCGGGCCGGTCGGGCTCACGCTGGCCAACATCCTCGGCCTGCAGGACGTACGCACACTCGTCGTCGACGAGCGCGACAGTCTGATCGACTACCCGCGGGGCGTCGGCCTCGACGACGAGGCGCTGCGCACATTCCAGGCGATCGGCCTGGTCGACAAGGTGCTGCCGCACACCGTGCCGAACCAGATCCTGCGCTTCTTCGACCGCAACCGGCGGCTGCTCGCCGAGATGGCCCCGCCCGACGCCCGCTTCGGCTGGCCCAAGCGCAACGGATTCGTCCAGCCGATGGTCGACGCCGAACTGCTCGCCGGCCTCGATCGCTTCGACCACGTGCAGGTGGCCTGGGGCAGCCGGATGGAGGCGTGCGCCGAGACCGAAGGCGGCGTCACGGTGCGGCTGTCGGGTGACGAGAACCCGGTCACCGCGCGGTATCTCGTGGGGTGCGACGGCGGCCGCAGCGCCACCCGCAGGTTGATGGGAGTGTCGTTCGAGGGCACCACATCGGCCACCCGGTGGCTGGTCGTCGACGTGGCCAACGATCCGCTGGGCCACCCCAACAGCGAGGTCGGTGCGGACCCGGAGCGGCCGTACGCCTCGATCTCGATCGCGCACGGAATCCGCCGGTTCGAGTTCATGATCCACGCCGACGAGTCCGACGAGCAGGTCGAGGAGCCGGCGTTCATCGAGCGGATGCTCGGCAGATTCGTTCCGGACCCGCAGCGCGTCGACGTGATCCGGCACCGGGTCTACACCCACCACTCCCGCATTGCCGGCGCATTCCGCGCCGGCAGGATGTTCCTGGCCGGCGACGCCGCACACCTGATGCCGGTGTGGCAGGGGCAGGGGTACAACAGTGGCATCCGCGACGCCGCCAACCTCGGCTGGAAGCTGGCTTCGGTGATCAAGGGCCAGGCCGGTGACGCGCTGTTGGACACCTACGACGTCGAACGCCGCAAGCACGCCCGGGCGATGATCGACCTGTCCACGATGGTGGGCCGCGTCATCTCCCCGACGAACCGTCGCGTTGCGGCGCTGCGCGACAGGGTGATCCGTGGCGCGTCCGTCGTCCCGACGCTGAAGCGCTACGTGCTCGAGATGCGGTTCAAGCCGATGCCGCGCTACGAGCAGGGTGCGGTCCACCACGACCACGCGCCGACGCCGACGTCGCCCACCGGCACGCTGTTCATCCAGCCCCGCGTCGACACCCGGGAGCAGGCGGGCGTGCTGCTCGACGACGTCCTCGGCACCGGATTCGCGGTGCTGTGCTGGAACAACAACCCGCGCGCCCTGCTCGGCGAGCAGATCTTCAACCGCTGGAAGGCATTGGGTGCCAGGTTCGTCGCCGCCCGACCGGTGACCCAGCTGCACTGGACAGGACACGACGACCCCGACGTCGTGATCGTCGGCGACCGGACCGGCGCGGTGAAGGCCTGGTTCGACGCGCACACCGAGTCGGTGCTGTTCCTGCGGCCGGACCGCTGCATCGCCGGCGCCTGCATCGCCCAGCGCGCACCCGAGACCAGCGAAGCACTGTTCGCGGTGCTGCATGTCACCCAGAGAGGAGGCAACGAACCAGATGGGAACCTCCACAACGGAAGTGGCGCTGTGCTGCATGTCGCACAGTCCACTGTTGAATCTTCCGGGACCGTCGCAGGAACTCCTTGACGACATCGGGACGGCCATCGCGGACGCCCGAGACTTCGTCACCGCCTTCGACCCGGAGCTCGTCGTGATCTTCTCGCCCGATCACTACAACGGCTTCTTCTACCGGCTGATGCCACCGTTCTGCATCGGCACGTCCGCCCGCGGTGTCGGTGACTTCGGCACCCACGCCGGGCCGCTCGACGTGCCGGAGTCGACGGCCAACGACTGCGCGAGCGCGGTGTGGGAGGCCGGTGTCGACGTGGCGATCTCGGCCAGCATGGACGTCGACCACGGCACCGTCCAACCGCTCGAGAAGCTGTTCGGCGATCCGACGTCGCGCCCGGTGCTGCCGATCTTCATCAACTCCGTCGCCACCCCGTTGGGCCCGCTCAAACGGTCCCGGATGCTCGGTGCGGCGGTGGGCGGCTTCCTCGCCGGACTCGGCAAGCGGGTGCTGGTGATCGGTTCGGGCGGGCTGTCACACGACCCGCCGGTGCCGACGCTGGCGACGGCGCCGCCCGCCGCGCTGGAGCGCATCGTGCACGGGGCCCCGATCAGCACCGAGGCGCGGATGGCGCGGCAGGCCGCGGTGATCGATGCCGCCCAACAGTTCGCCCGTGGCGAGAGCCGGCTGCAACCACTGAACCCGGTGTGGGACCAGACCCTGCTGGAGATCCTCGACGAGGGCTGGCTGACCGACCTGGACGGCTGGTCCAACCCGTTCATCGCCCGCGAGGGCGGCAACTCCGGACACGAGATCCGCACCTGGGTGGCGGCTTTCGCGGCACTGCAGGCCGCCGCGGGTGGCTACCGGACCGAACAGCGGTTCTACCGGGCGGCGCCGGACCTGATCGCCGGCTTCGCGATCCGGACGGCGGTCGCCGTATGACGTCCGCAGCGGCGGGCACCGCGGGCTTCGACACCGAGGTCGACGTGCTCGTGATCGGTTCCGGCGGAGGCGGGATGACCGCCGCGCTGACCGCCGACGCGGCCGGCCTCGACACGCTGGTGGTGGAGAAGGCGTCGCAGTACGGCGGCTCCACCGCGCTGTCAGGCGGCGGCATCTGGGTGCCGGGTGCACCGTCGCAGCGCCGGGCGGGTTACGTGCCCGATCCCGACGAGGTGTTCACCTACCTTCGGACCATCACCGGCGGACTGGTCAGCGACGCGCGGTTACGCACCTACGTCGACCGCGCGCCCGAGATGATGGAGTTCCTCGAACAGCGCAGCACGTGGTTCGAATTCGTCTGGAAACCCGGCTACGCCGACTACTACCCGGAACTGCCCGGCGGCTCGGCGCTCGGCAGCACCATCAACGTGCCTGCCATCGACCTGCGGGAGCTGGGCGACGAGGAGCAGCAGCTGCTTGCACCGCTCGCCCTTGCGCCGAAGGGAATCTGGTTCGCCCCCAAGGATCTGCGGCTGTTCTATCAGGTCAGGCAGAACTGGCGCGGCAAGGCGGTGCTGCTCAAACTGATCTGGCGGATGGTCCGGGCCCGGGTGTTCGGCGACCGGATGGCGGCGATCGGCCAGTCGCTGGCCGCGCGGATGCGGCTGGCGATGAAGCAGCAGGACATCCCGCTGTGGCTGGACGCACCGATGAGCGAGCTCGTCACCGACGACGGGGGAGCGGTGATCGGTGCCGTCGTCGAGAAGGACGGCCGGTCGGTGCGCATCCACGCGCGGCGCGGGGTGATCATCGCCGCCGGTGGCTTCGACCACGACATGACCTGGCGCCGTGAGTACCTGCCCGAGCTGGAGAAGGACTGGAGCTTCGGCAATCCGGCCGCCACGGGTGACGGCATCCGGGCCGGACAGAAGGTCGGCGCGGCCACCGAGCTGCTCGACGAGGCGTGGTGGTTCCCGGCGATGTGCTGGCCGGACGGGCGGCTGCAGTTCATGCTGAACGAACGGATGATGCCCGCGCAGTTCGTCGTCAACGGGGCGGGGGAGCGCTTCATCAACGAGGCGGCCCCCTACATGGACTTCGCCCACGCGATGATCGAGGGCGAGCGCACCGGTGTGGAGCACATCCCGTGCTGGCTGGTCACCGACATCCGCTCGTTCCACCGCTACGTCGTCGGCGGCCACCTGCCGCTGCCGAAGATCCCGTTCGCACCGGTGCCCACCGGGTGGAAGGTCCCGAAGGCCTGGCTCGAGTCGGGAATCGTCAAGGCGGGTGACTCCTTCGAGGAGCTCGCCGCCGAGATCGGCGTGCCGCCGGCGCAGCTCCGGCGGACGGCCGAGCGGTTCAACGAACTGGCGCGCGGCGGCCACGACGACGACTTCAACCGCGGTGACAGCGCTTACGACAATTACTACGGCGACCCGACCCTGCCCAACCCGAACCTGCACCCGCTGGGCAAGCCGCCCTACTACGCGTTCCAGATCATCCTCGGCGACCTCGGCACCTCGGGTGGCCTGCGCACCGACGAGTTCGCCAGGGTGCTGCGCGACGACGACACACCGATCGCCGGCCTCTACGCGGTGGGCAACGCATCGGCCGCGGTGATGGGCCGCAGCTACGCCGGGGCAGGCGCGACCATCGGCCCCGCCATGACGTTCGGCTACGTGGCCGCCCGGCACATCGCCGGCGGCGACACCGCAGGCACTCTCTCGATTACCCACTCCTCGATCCCCCACCACTCGACCCTCGACAGCCCACGGAGGTAACCATGAAGATCTCGCTGTTCTACGAATTCCCGCTGCCGCGGCCGTGGTCTGACGACGACGAGCACCAGCTGTTCCAGCACGGCCTCGACGAGGTGGAGGCCGCCGACAAGGCCGGCTTCTCCACCGTCTGGCTCACCGAGCACCACTTCCTCGAGGAGTACTGTCACTCGACCGCTCCGGAGATGTTCCTGGCCGCGGCGAGCCAGCGCACCAAGGACATCCGGCTGGGCTTCGGTGTCATGCACCTGCCGCCGCCGATCAACCACCCCGCCCGCATCGCCGAGCGGGTCGCGACGCTGGACCACCTGTCCAACGGCCGTGTCGAGTTCGGCACCGGCGAGGGGTCGTCGGTGGCCGAGCTCGGTGGCTTCAACATCGACCCGGCCGACAAGCGCGCACAGTGGGAGGAGGCCCTCGAGGTCGCGATCCGGTGCATGACCGAGGCGCCGTTCTCCGGTTTCAAGGGCGAGCACGTGGAGATGCCCGCCCGCAACGTGATCCCCAAGCCGCTGCAGCAGCCCCACCCGCCGGTCTGGGTGGCCTGCACCAGGCCGTCGTCGGTGCAGATGGCCGCCCAGAAGGCGATCGGCGCACTGAGTTTCGCCTACACCGGACCCGAGGCGCTCAAGGAGCGGGTGGACGGCTACTACCGGGAGTTCGAGGAGAAGGGCACTCCAATCACCCCGGCGATCAACCCGAACCTGCTCGCCATCGGCGGCGACCTGTCGATGATGGTCGCCAAGAGTGACGACGAGGCGCTGAAAAAGCTCGGAATCGGTGGCGGCTTCTTCTCGTTCGGCATCATGCACTACTACATGACCGGGATGCACACCCCCGGCCGCACCGGCGTGTGGGAGCTCTACGAGCAGGCGGTCAAGGAGGACCCGACGCTGGCCTACGGACCCGGCCGCGGCGCGATCGGCTCGCCGGACACGGTGCGGGAGTTCCTGCGCGGCTACGAGGCCAGCGGGGTCGACGAGATCATCCTGCTGCTCAACCCGCGCAGCCATGAGGGCACCATGGAATCGATCGAGATCATGGGCAAAGAGATCCTGCCCGAGTTCATCGAGCGCGACCAGAAGGCCGTGACGGACAAGGCGAAACGCCTCGAGCCCGTCATCGAGAAGGTGGAGTCGCGGCGCGAAGCGTCCGACGCGCCGCTCTTCGACGAGACCTACTCATTCGGCGGCCTGCCGACCGGCCGCGGCGGCAAGTTCACCGCCGGTGAGATCCCCGAGGCGATGGCCGAGATCAACGAAGGCCGCGTGAAGGCGGCGCAGGCGGAGAAGGCAGCGCGCGAGCAGGCGGGCTGACGGCGGTGAACGAGGTCGGCGATCGATGGCGTTACGACGGCAAGCGGGTGGTCGTCACCGGCGTCGCGTCCGGGATCGGCGCGCACGTGGCCCAGCAGGTCACGTCGCTCGGCGGTGAGGTCATCGGACTCGACCTCCGGCCGCCCGCGGTGCAGATCGCGTCGTTCATCGACCTCGACCTGTCCAGCGAGCCGTCGATCGACCACGCCGCCGCCTCGATCGGCGGCAGGGTCGACGCCCTGTTCAACGTCGCGGGCGTGTCGTCGGGCATCGGTGATCCGCGGAGGGTGGTCACCATCAACTTCCTCGGCACCAGGCGGTTCACCGAGGCGATCGTCCCCGCCATGCCGCCCGGGTCGGCAATCGCCAACGTGTCCTCGCTGGCGGCATCGGCATACCGCGAGAACGCCACGGTGACAGCCGGACTGGTGGAGACAGCGACGATCGACGAGGGCCTCGAGTGGTGCGCGGCCAACCCGGAGGCCCTGGCCGACGGCGGTGGCTACCGGCTGGCCAAGGAGGCCATCATCCTCTACGGCATGGCGCAGGTCTGCGCGTTGGGCGCCAGGGGCATTCGCATCAACTGCACCGCACCCGGGGTCACCGATACCCCGATCCTCGACCAGTTGCGCACCGCCTACGGCCAGGACTTCCTCGACGCCTTCCGAACGCCGCTGGGCCGGGTGTCAACGCCGGACGAACAGGCCAGCGTGCTGGTCTTCCTCAACAGCGCTGCCGCCAGCTACATCACCGGTCAGGTGATCTGGGTGGACGGCGGCACCGTCGGCGAGAGCGACCTCGCCGCCTCGGTGCCGCGCCGCACCGCCGACAGCGCGCAGGAGTGAAACGATGGCGAGCCTGAACGACTTCCGCCGACTCGGTGACGACGTCCGCAACTGGGGCCGCTGGGGTGACGACGACGAACTGGGCACCCTGAACTTCATCACCGCCGAGAAGGTGGCGCAGGCTGCCGGCCTGGTGCGGCACGGCAAGGTGTTCTCGCTGGGAGTGGACTTCGGCTCGTCGGGGCCGCAGGGCGCATTCCAGTACCGGCCCAATCCGATTCACGTGATGACCGTCGACGGCGGCGATGCCGAGACGCTGGTCAAGTACGGCCCGGACTGGTTCAAGAACACGGTGGCCCAGCAGCTCTCGGGGTACTTCGTCGACAATCCGTTCCGGTTCAACGACGACATGGTGATCATGCCGCTGCAGGCCGCCACGCAGTGGGACGCGTTGTCGCACGTCTACTACGACGACAAGCTGTACAACGGGTTTCCCGCGAATTCGGTGACCAGCCTCGGCGCGTTCCACTGCGGGATCGACAAGGTGGATCCGAAGGGCATCACCACCCGCGGGGTGCTGCTGGACCTGGTCCGTCACCGCGGCGCGCAGACTTTCCTCGAACACGGAAATCCCATCACCCCCGAGGAACTCGACGAGGTGGCCCGCGCGCAGGGCGTCACGGTCGAACGCGGCGACGTCGTGCTGATCCACACCGGCTGGTGGGCGCGATTCCTGGAGAACCGCGACGGCACCGAGCCGTACTCCGGCCTGGACTGGCGGTGCGCCTCGTGGCTGCACGATCACGAGATCGCTGCGATCGCCGCGGACAACCTGATGGTCGAGGACCCGGTGTCGGGCATCGAGGGGACGATCCTGCCGCTGCACATGCTCTGCCTGCGCGACATGGGCCTGATGCTGGGCGAGTACTGGGACCTGACCGCGCTGTCCGCCGACTGTGCCGCGGACCGCGTGTACGAATTCCAGCTGATCGCACCGCCCCTGCGCTTCACCGGCGCCGTGGGCTCACCGGTGAATCCGATCGCCATCAAATGACGGGAGACGACATGACCGTGACGGAAACGGCGGCGGCGCAGACCGAGAGCGCGCAGCGGCCGCTGGTGGTGGGGCTCGGCGGCACCCTGCGGGAGAACTCGTCGACCGAACGCGCGGTGCGGCACTGCCTGCAGTCCGTCGAGCGCGAAGGCGGCCGCATCCGCATGTTCGCCGGGCCGGACCTCGACCTGCCGATGTACGCCCCGCACCAGCTCGAGCGCACCCCGAAGGCACTCGAGCTCGTCGGGGCGCTTCGCGATGCCGACGCCGTCGTCGTGGGGTCGCCGGGCTACCACGGCGCCGTGTCCGGACTCGTCAAGAACGCGCTCGACTACATCGAGGACCTGCGCGAGGACGCGCGGGTGTACCTCGACGACACACCGTGGGGCTGCATCAGTTGCGCCTACGGGTGGCAGGCCGCGGTCGGCACCCTGGGGCAGCTGCGGTCGATCGGCCACGCGCTGCGGGCCTGGCCGACGCCGCTGGGCGTGGCGATCAACTCGGCCGACCGGATCTGGGACGAGGCGGGCGAACTCGTCGACGAGCCGGTGCGCAACCAGCTCGACATGCTGGCCGGCCAGGTGCTCACCTTCGCCCGCGCGCACAGGAACACCACGTGACGTTCACGCGGCGGTCGACGACGGTCGACGGTCTGGTCACCGCGTACCTGGAGGCCGGCGACGGCGACCCGGTCGTGCTGCTGCACGGCGGCGAGTTCGGCGTCACCGCCGAGATCAGCTGGGAGCGACTGATTCCCGCTCTCGCGTCGAAGTATCGGGTGCTGGCCCCCGACATGCTGGGGTTCGGCGGCTCGGCCAAGGTGGTCGACTTCACCGACGGCCGCGGGATGCGGATCCGCCACGTCGCCCGCTTCTGCGAGACCCTCGGCGTCACTGCCGCCCACTTCGTCGGGAACTCGATGGGCGCGATCAATCTGCTGGTGGACGCCACGTCGGAGGCGCCGGTGCTACCGGTGCGCAGCATGACGATCATCTGCGGTGGCGGGGAAATCCAGCGCAACGAGCATTCCGGGGCGCTCTACGACTACGACGCCAGCCTGCCGGCGATGCGCCGCATCGTCGCGGCGCTCTTCGCCGATCCCTCGTATCCCGAGGACGACGACTACGTGCAGCGGCGCTACGAGTCCAGCATCGCACCGGGAGCGTGGGAAGCGCTGGCCGCGGCGCGCTTTCGCCGGCCGGGCCTCGAGCCGCCTCCGCTGCCGTCGAGTAGGCGTGCCTACCATCGGATCACCGTGCCGACGCTGATCGTCGAAGGTGGCAGCGACAAGCTCCTGCCCGCGGGCTGGGCGGCCGAGATCGCCGGCCAGATCGCCGGCGCCCGCTCCGCGGTTGTCGACGACGCCGGGCACTGCCCACAGATCGAGCGACCCGCGGCGGTCGACGCCCTGCTGTCGGAGTTCCTGGCCGACGTCGCCCACAGAGAGGTGCCCGCACAATGACCACCGGTGAACTCGAGGGCAAGGTCGCCGTGATCACGGGTGGGGCGTCGGGACTCGGCGAAGGGCTGGTGCGACGATTCCACGCCGAGGGCGCGACGGTGGTGTTCGGCGACATCGACACCGAACTCGGCGCGGCGCTGGGCGATGAACTCGGTGCACGCGCCGAGTTCATCGAGACCGACGTCTCCGACATCGGCCAGGTGGGCACGCTGGTGTCGACGGCGGTCGCGGAGCACGGCGGTCTGCACGTGATGATCAACAACGCAGGGGTCTCGGGGAAAATGTTCCCGAAGTTCCTCGACGACGACCTCGCCGACTTCCACCAGGTGATGGCGGTCAACGTGCTCGCGGTGATGGCAGGCACCCGGGACGCCGCACGGCACATGTCCGAACACGGCGGCGGCTCGATCATCAACCTGACGTCGATCGGCGGCATCCAGGCCGGCGGCGGCGTGATGACCTACCGGGCGTCGAAGGCCGCCGTCATCCAGTTCACCAAGTGTGCCGCCATCGATCTGGCGCACTGGGAGGTCCGGGTCAACGCCATCGCGCCGGGGAACATCCGCACCGCGATCGTGCGGAAGTCGGCGACAGGCGAGGACGCGGCGCGACTCGAGGAGTTCGAGGCGAGGATCCGTGCGCAGATGCGCAGCGACCGCCCGCTCAAGCGGGAAGGCACTGTCGACGACGTCGCGGAGGCGGCGCTGTACCTGGCGGGGGACCGGTCACGCTACGTCACCGGGACCATCCTCCCGATCGACGGGGGCACGGTGGCAGGCAAGGTCATCGCGCGCAAGGAGAAGCCGTCGGCATGACGGTAGTCGGTCATAAATCAGTCGCTTGACTTAAAGGCTGTGACCGGCTTCACTATGAAGGTGACCACTGCGAGAGTTGCCCGCGCCGACCGGGCCAGCGGAACCCAGGAGGCGATCCTCAAGGCGGCCGAGCGGCTCTACGCCGAACACGGGGTCTTCGCGGTGTCGAACCGGCAGGTCAGCGAGGCCGCCGGACAGGGGAACAACGCCGCCGTCGGCTACCACTTCGGCACCAAGGCCGACCTGGTACGCGCGATCGAGGAGAAGCACCGCGGACCCATCGAGCGGCTGCGCGAGAAGATGGTCGCCGAGCTCGGGCCCGCGCCGGATATGCGTGACTGGGTCAGCTGCCTGGTGCGCCCCCTCACCGACCACCTCGAGGCGCTCGGCAACCCGACCTGGTACGCGCGGTTCGCCGCGCAGGTGATGACCGACCCGGCCTACCACAGCATGATCGTCAGGGACGCACTGTCGTCGCCGTCGCTCGTCGAGGTCATCAACGGCATCGCCGCCTGCCTGCCGGAATTGCCCGCCGACGTCCGCGCGGAACGAAACGTCATGGGGCGCAACCTGTTGATGCACAGCTGCGCCGACCGCGAACGCGGAATGGCGCAGGGCACCGCCGTGCCGCGGGCGTCCTGGTCCGGGGCGGCGTCGGGTCTGATCGACGCGATCGTCGGGTTGTGGCTCGCGCCGGTCTCCGAGGAACCCTGATGAAGATCACCGTCGACCAGGACAGGTGCGTGTCGTCCGGCCAGTGCGTGCTGAACGCCGCGGACGTCTTCGACCAGCGAGACGAGGACGGCGTCGTCGTCCTGCTCGTCGACAGCCCACCGGCCGACCTGGCCGGACCGACCCGCGACGCGGCGGCAGCCTGCCCGGCGCTGGCCATCCACATCGAGGAGTGAAACACCCACCATGTCGGACACCCTGACCGGAACTGAGGCCGACGTCACGGCCGAGATCCCCGACTACCCGATGGAACGCGACGCCCGCTGCCCGTTCGCGCCGCCATCGCTGATGCTGCAGATGAACGAGACCAAACCGCTGTCGCGGGTGCGGATCTGGAACGGCAGCACCCCGTGGCTGATCACCGGTCACGCCGTCGCCCGGGAACTGTTCGCCGATGCCCGCGTCAGCGTCGACGACCGCCGCGAGGGTTTCCCGCACTGGAACGAGCACATGCTCTCCACCGTGAACAAGCGGCCGCGCTCGGTGTTCACCTCGGATGCCGAGGAGCACACCCGGTTCCGCCGGATGCTGTCCAAGCCGTTCACCTTCAAGCGGGTCGAGGCGCTGCGCGCGACCATCCAGCAGGTCACCGACGAGTGCATCGACGCGATCCTGGCCGGCCCGCAGCCCGCCGACATCGTCGCCAAGCTCGCGCTGCCGGTGCCCACCAAGGTGATCAGCGACATGCTCGGCGTGCCGTATGAGGACCACGAGTTCTTCCAGGAGCACGCGAACGCCGGGCTGGCCCGCTACGCGGCCGCGGATGCGATGCAGAAGGGCGCGATGAGCCTGCATCAGTACCTCATCGACCTCGTCGAGGAGAAGCAGGCCAATCCGGCCGAGGACGCGGTGTCGGATTTGGCCGAGCGGGTGACCGCAGGCGAGATCAGCGTCAAGGAGGCCGCCCAGCTGGGCACCGGCCTGCTCATCGCCGGACACGAGACCACTGCCAACATGATCGGCATCGGCGTGCTCGCGTTGCTGGAGAACTCCGAACAGGCTGCGCTGCTGCGTGACTCGGACGACCCGAAGTTCATCGCCAACGCCGCCGAGGAACTGATGCGATACCTGTCCATCATCCAGAACGGACAGCGCCGCGTCGCCATCGAGGACATCGAGATCGGCGGCGAGACCATCCGCGCCGGCGAGGGCATCATCATCGACCTGGCGCCGGCGAACTGGGACGCCAACGCCTACCCCGAGCCGGAGAAGCTGGACTTCACCCGCGGCCCCGGACAACAGCTGGGCTTCGGCTACGGCCGCCACCAGTGCGTCGGACAGCAGTTGGCGCGCGCCGAACTGCAGATCGTCTTCCACACCCTGCTGCGCCGCATCCCCACGCTGAAGTTGGCCATCCCGCTCGAGGAGGTGCCGTTCAAGCACGACCGGCTCGCCTACGGCGTCTACGAACTGCCCGTCACCTGGTGACCGGCCGCTAAACCACCAGCCCGATTGGAGACACCGATGTCCACGCCTACCGTCCCTTCACAGTCAACCCTTTATCCGCCCGAGGGCTGGGGTGCGCCCAAGTTCCGCAAGGGCCACGCCACCCAAGACCTCGGCCTTCCCGCCGGCACCGAGATCTTCTCCGCCGACAACCACATCTCGGTGGCCGACGACATCTTCTACGAACGCTTCCCCGAGGAACTCAAGGGCGCCGCGCCGCGCATCTGGTACGAAGACGGCGCCTACATGGTCGGGATGAAGGGCAAGGCCTGGACCGGTGGCGACTTCGGCCGCGTCCTCATGCAGTACGACGACCTGGCCGGGGCGGCGTCGAACAACATCGAGGCGCGCATCCGGGAGCTCAAAGAGGACGGCATCGACAAGGAACTCGCGTTCCCCAATGCCGTGCTGGCGCTGTTCCACTACCCCGACAAGTCGTTGCGCGAGCGGGTCTTCCGGATCTACAACGAGCACATCGCCGATCTGCAGGAGCGCAGCAACGGCCATTTCTACGGCGTCGGCCTGATCAACTGGTGGGACCCCAAGGGCACCCGCAGCACGCTCGAAGAGCTGAAGGCGTTGGGCCTCAAGACGTTCCTGCTGCCGCTCAACCCCGGCAAGGACGACGATGGCAACATCTACGACTACGGCAGCACCTCCATGGACGCCGTCTGGGACGAGATCGAGGCGGCCGGACTGCCGGTCAGCCACCACATCGGCGAGACCCCTCCGAAGACGCCGTGCCAGCACAACAGCGTGGTCGTCGGCATGATGGTCAACGTCGACTCGTTCCGCGAGCAGTTCGCCAAGTACGTGTTCTCCGGCATCCTGGACCGGCACCCGTCGTTGAAGATCGGCTGGTTCGAGGGCGGGATCGCCTGGGTGCCCACCGCACTGCAGGATGCCGAGCACATGCTGGCGTCGTACCGGCACATGTTCAACCATGAGCTCGAGCACGGCGTCCGCCACTACTGGGACAACCACATGAGCGCGTCGTTCATGGTGGACCCGCTCGGCTTGGCGCTCATCGACCGGATCGGCGTCGAGAACGTGATGTGGTCGTCGGACTACCCGCACAACGAGAGCACGTTCGGGTATTCGGAGAAGTCGCTGGCCACCGTGGTCGATGCGGTCGGGCCGGAGAACGCCGCAAAGATCATCAGCTCCAACATCAAGAACTTCCTGGGAGTCTGATGACCGCCACTTTCGCCACGTCGAGCGGGCTCTCCCAGCTCGACATCCCCGACCTGCCCGACCGCGAGCGGATGTACCGCGAATGCGGTGCGCGACTGCGGGAGTCCATGAAGGCCAAAGGCGTCGGCGCGCTGGTCCTGCTGGGCAACGGCAACGTCGTCTACGCGACCGGCGCCAGCTGGCCGCTACTGGATGCGGGTCTGTCCCATGTCGAGCGGCCGGTGGCCGTCGTTCTGGCGGACGATGAGCACCCACATCTGTTCATGCCCTTCAAGGAGGGCAGCGCGTTCGACACCGAGGTGCCGACCGACCACGTGCACGGGCCGCTGTACCTCGAATTCGACGAGGGCGTCGAGCACTTCGGCCGGGTGCTGGCCGCACTCGCGCCACCGGGGACTTCCATCGCGGTCGACGAACTCACCGGTGCGATGCGCCGCGCCGCGGACCGCCTGTTCCCTGCCGGCCCGCCCTCGGACGCGGCGCAGGTGATCGGCCCGGCCAAACTGGTCAAGACCGTCGACCAGATCGCGGCCGTCCGGAAGGCCTGCCGCATCACCGAAGAGGCGGTCGCCGACGTGCAGGCATCACTCGCCCCCGGTGTGCGCCAGATGGACCTGTCCGCGCACTTCGTCCGCCGCGCCTTCGAGCTCGGCGCCACCACGAACATGATCGAAGCCATCTGGCAGGTGATGCCGACGACGCGGGACAGCGGCGCGGTGTGGACCACCACGGGCGATCTGGCGTTGCCGCTGCTGCCGACGCAGCAGGAACTGGCCGAGGGTGACGTGCTGTGGACCGACATCAGCATCACCTACGAGGGGTACTGCTCGGACTGGGGACGCACCTGGGTCGTGGGGCGAGAACCCACGCCCCGCCAGCAGGACCAGTTCGCCAAGTGGCGCCACATCCTCGACGCCGTGCTGGCGGTGACGAAGGCCGGCGCCACCTCCGGTGACCTCGCCCGCGCGGCGATCGCGGCCAACGGCGGCAGCAAACCCTGGCTGCCGCATTTCTACCTCGGTCACGGCATCGGCACGAATGCCGCCGAAATGCCGATGATCGGAACGGATCTCGGCCAGGAGTTCGACGACAACTTCGTCTTCCCCGCGGGGATGTTGCTGGTGCTCGAACCCGTCATCTGGGAGGACGGCACCGGGGGCTACCGCAGTGAGGAGATCGTGGTGATCACCGAGGACGGGTGTCAATCGATCACGAACTACCCCTACGCGCCGTACGGGCAGACACGGATAGGCCTACAAAAATGAGTGACGAGATCGTTCCCGACGACCTGGCCCTGCGGACCGGACGACGGCAGCGGGTGCTGGCGCAGATGGCGGCTCACGACCTCGACATCCTGGTGCTCGGCCGGCAGGCCAACGTCCGCTACGTCACCGGCGCCCCGCAGCTCTGGGTCGCGGGTACCCGGCCGTTCGCCCCGATCTGCGTGCTGGTCCGCGCCACCGGAGACATCCACCTCAACAGCAGCTGGGACGAGGGCATACCGGAGGAGATCGGCCACGACCACCTCTACGGCCTGGCGTGGAATCCGATGACGCTGATCGAGGTGCTCAAGGGAATCGACGGAGCGGCGGACGCGAGCCGCGTGGGCACCGACGCCATGTCCCCGACGTTCGCGCAGCTGCTGCCCCTGTCGTTCCCCAACGCCGAATTCGCGGACGGGGAGATCGCGATGAAGGCGGCGCGGCGGGGAAAGACCGTCGACGAGCTCGTGGTGCTGCGCCGAGCGCTCGCGGTGGCCGAACGTGGGCTTGCCGCAGCGGTGTCCGGCCTCGCGGACGGCATCACCGAGCAGGCGCTGAACGGTGTGCTCATGGAGGCGATGGCGGCCGGCGGGTTCAGCACCTCGGCCACCCAGGACGGGGTGTGGGTCACCTCGCGCGAGCATGCGTGGCGGGTCGGGCGCCGCGACGGCCGGATCGCCGAGGGTGATCTGGTGGCGCTCGCCGCCGGTGCACTGGCAGACGGCTACGTCGGCGAGGTGGGGCGCACCTACCCCGTGGGCGAGGTCGAGGGTGCCGACACGTTGTATCGCCGCTCGAATGACCTGTGGGAGCGGCTACTCGACGCGTGCCACCCCGGTGCGCCCGCCAGTGCTCTGCTCGACGCATACGAGGCTGCCGGTGAGGCGCTGCCGCCCATTCCGGTGGCTCACGGCCTCGGGCTGGGTTTCGACCCTCCGGTGGTCTCGCCCGATCTGCCTGCCACCTCTGCTGCCGAACGGCTCGACCCCGGGACGGTGCTGGCCGTCACGGCGTACGTGTGGGAGCCGGGCGTGGGCGCGGTGTTCCAGCGGGATGCCGTGTTGGTCACCGACTCCGGCCCGGAGGTGCTGACCACCAGTCCGAACCACACCGGTGCGACGGTCGGCGTCACGCATGGCTGACCGGCCCTCGCCGGAGGAGATCATCCTCTACGAGAAGGACCCGAAGACCAAGATCGCGACGATCACCTTCAACCGGCCGGAGTTCCTCAACGCGCCGACGTCGGCGGCGCGGTTGCGTTACGCCGACCTCTGCCGCGCGGCCACCGTCGACAACGACGTCAAGGTGCTGGTGATCCGCGGCGTCGGGGACAACCTGGGCAGCGGCGCCGACCTCCCGGAGTTCATGGAGGGCAACGACAACCCCGAACTGCGGCTGGCCGAGCTGCGCCTCGAGGACGAGGGCGTCGGCGACGTGACCTATCCGCCGAAGGGCACCTTCCGCAACGGCGCGACGATCAGTGCCTGGTACGCCAACGTGCAGGCGGGCAACCGGCCGCTGCAGGAGCTCAAGAAGATCAGCATCGTCGAGGCCAAGGGGTACTGCTACGGCTGGCACTTCTACCAGTGCGCCGACGCCGATCTGGTGATCTCCAGCGACGACGCGCTGTTCGGGCATCCGTCGTTCCGGTATTACGGCTGGGGACCCCGGATGTGGACCTGGATCCAGATGATGGGGTTGCGCAAATTCCAGGAGATGGTGTTCACCGGCCGGCCCTTCACCGCTGCGGAGATGTACGACTGCAACTTCCTCAACCGGGTCGTCCCCCGGGAGGACCTGGAGGCCGAGACGGCCAAGTACGCCCGGGCGTGTGCGCGTAACCGGCCGGTGGACACGGTGTTCCAGCAGAAGCTGTTCTTCGAGGTGTTCAAGCAGCACCAGGGGGAGTACATGGGCAGCCTGCTGTCGGCGTTCTTCGAGTCGATGGGCAGCGGCGTGGCCAACGACGACGCCGACGACCTCGACATGAACGAGGCCATCGGCAGCGGCCTGGCCGGCGCGGTGAACGACAACGACAGCAAGTTCCCGCCCGACTTCCGGCTGAGCAAGTCGAACCGCGCGAAGAAGGAGTGAGCGTGCCGCCGCTGGCCGGCTACCGCGTCATCGACCTGTCCACCGGCATCGCCGGCGCCTACTGCACCAAGCTGCTGGCCGACGGCGGCGCCGAGGTCGTCAAAGTCGAACCGCCGCAGGGTGACCCGTTGCGGCGGTGGTCGGCCTCGGGCGCCGACATCGCCGCCGGGGCCGACGGCGCGCTGTTCACCTTCCTCGCGAGCTCCAAGCACGGCGTGGTGGCCGATCCCACGGACGGGTCAGACGCCGACTTCGTCGACGGGCTGCTGGCGGGGGCGGACGCCGTCGTCTGGTCGCGCGGCTCCGATGTGGCTGAGCACCCGCGGTTCTCGCCGGCGGACATGCACGGGCGTCATCCCCGGCTCACCGTCACCGCGATCACACCCTTCGGCCTGACCGGACCCTGGCGCGATCGGGCGGCCACCGAGTTCACCCTGCAGGCCTGGTCGGGCGGGATCGTCGGCCTCGGCCGGGGAGCCGCCGACCGCGCGCCGGTGTACGTCGGCGGGCAGGTCGGGGAATACCTGGCCGGCGCGTACGCCGCCGCCGCCACACTCGCCGCGCAGCACCGCGGCGGCGCCCTCATCGACCTGTCGATGCTGGAGACGCAGATCCTCGGCCTGACCTACTACCCGGTGACGTTCCACGAGATGCTCGGCAGGCCGTGGCGCGACGCCCGCCGCCTCACCGTCCCGGGCATCGCGCAGGCCGCCGACGGGCTCGTCGACATCGGGTGCGGCACCGCGCAGCAGTGGTTCGACCTGTGCGCGATGACCGGCCACGAGGAGTGGATCGACGAGGACTCGTCCCTGTCGATCACCCAGCAGGCCAACGAGAAGGCCGAGGAACTGTACGCCTGGGTGCGTAGCCAGGTCGTCGACGACATCCGCGACCTCGCCACCGCATTCCGCATTCCCAACGCACCGGTGGCCAACGGCGCCAACATCACCGAACTCGACCACTTCCGCGAGCGCGGCTCGTTCACCACCGATCCGCGCGACGGCTTCGACCGGCCCGGCCCGCCGTACCGGACCTCGCCGCCGCTGCTCAGCCCGCCCCGCCCCGCGCCCCGTCTGGGCGAACACACCGAGGCTCATCGCCGGAACTGCATTCCCGGCGATCAAGAGCGCGGCCTGACGACCGGGAATGGCCCCCGCAAGCGGGAGGTACCCCCGGTTCCGGCGCAGCTGCCGTTCGAGGGGATGCGGGTGCTGGACATGACGACGTTCTGGGCGGGGCCGTCGTGCACGCACATCCTCGCGCTGCTGGGCGCCGAGGTGATCCACGTCGAGTCCACCCGCCACCCGGACGGCACCCGACTGATCGCCGGGATTCCGGCGACCGAACCGCAGTGGTGGGAGCGCTCGCCGATCTTCTCGGGGCTCAACACCAACAAGAAGGGCCTGACCCTCGACCTGCAGTCCGAGCGGGGCCGTGCCCTGCTCGACCGGCTGATCCCGACCTGCGACGTGATCGTCGAGAACTTCACCCCGCGGGTGCTCGACCAGATCGGCTTGGACTTCGCGAAGGTGCAGTCGCTGCGGCCCGACGCGATCATGGTGCGGATGCCCGGCTTCGGGCTGGACGGGCCGTGGCGTGACAACCCGGCATTCGCCTACGTCATCGAGGCCGCCGCCGGGATCAGCTGGCTCACCGGTTATGCCGATCGCAACCCGAACGAGCCGTACTCGGTCGGCGACCCGAATGCCGGGATCCACGCGCTCAACGGTCTGCTGCTCGCCATCGAGCACCGTCGCCGCACGGGCGAGGGTGTGCTGGTGGAGGCCGCCATGGTGGACGCCGCCCTCAACGTGGCCGCCGAACAGGTCATCGAGTACTCGGCCTACGGCGCGGTGCTGCAGCGGGCGGGCAACCGCGGCCCCACCGCCGCACCACAGAACCTGTACCGCACCTGCGGGATCGACGAGTTCGGCCGAGAGGACTGCTGGGTGGCCGTGGCCGTCGCCAGCGACGAGCAGTGGGCCTCGCTGGTCGACGCACTCGGCCGTCCGGATTGGGCGACGGCTCCGGAGCTGGCGACCGTCGCGGGCAGGCGGGCGCACCACGACCTCGTCGACGACCGGCTCGGGGAGTGGACGGCGCAGCGCACCGCCGACGACGTCATCGAAACGCTATGGGCGGCAGGGGTTCCGGTGGCCAAGGTGATGCAGCCGCACCGGCAGACCGAGCTGCCACAGTTGACCGCACGCGGCTTCTTCGAAGACGTCGGCCACCCTGTCAACGACCCGACGCCGCACAGTGCGCTGCCGTTCCGGCTGTCGCCGGGGCCGCAGCGGTTCCATCGCCACCCCGCCCCGCTGCTGGGCCAGCACAACGTTGAACTGCTCACCGAGCTCGGGTTGTCCGCGGCGGAGATCGCCGAGCTGGAGGCCGACGACGTGATCGGACACGCACCGCCGTCGCACCGGCCCCGCAAGGTCACCCGCTGAGCTGTTTGGTTAGCTCACTGACATGACCATCGACCCGTCGCAGATCCTGCTCACCGGCCGCACGGCGGTGGTGACCGGCGGGGGAGCGGGCATCGGCCGCGGAATCGCTGCAGGCCTGGCGGCTTTCGGCGCACGCGTCGCGATCTGGGAGCGTGATCCCGGCACCTGTGCGGCCGCAGCGGACTCGATCGGCGCGATGGGAATCGTCACCGACGTGCGCGACGCCGCACAGGTCGACGCGGCGCTCGAGCGCACCGCCAACGAACTCGGCCCGGTGCGGATCCTGGTGAACAACGCCGGCGGCGTGTTCCCGTCCCCGCTGCTCGACACCAGCGAAAACGGCTGGGACGCCCTCTACAAAGCGAATCTGCGCCACGTTCTGCTGTGCACGCAGCGGGTGTCGCGGCAACTGGCGGCGGCGGGGCTGTCGGGCAGCGTCATCAACGTCACCTCGATCGAGGGGGTGCGTGCCGCTCCCGGTTACGCGGCCTACGCGGCGGCGAAGGCGGGCGTCATCAACTACACCCAGACCGCGTCTTTCGAGCTGGCGCCGCACGGCATCCGGATCAACGCGCTGGCGCCCGATATCACCGTCACCGAGGGCCTGCTGGCGATGTCGCCCGGCGGTCTGCCCGACAAGCTGAACCACACGGTGCCGCTCGGCCGGCCCGGCCACGTCGACGAGATGGCTTCGGCGGCGGTGTTCCTGGCGTCCGACATGTCGAGCTACATCACCGGTCAGACCATCCACGTCGACGGCGGTACCCATGCGGCGGGCGGCTGGTACCGCCATCCGCAGTCCGGTGCCGCGACGCTGGGGCCGCCGGCTTAGCTGCGGAACGGGGCTACACGGAATCCGCTGCGGCTCAGATTTGTCGGACCCCTCTGCGATGATGGGGTCATGTCCTCGAGCGCAACAGCTTTCGTTCCTTCGGTGCGGCCGAAGGACCGGCTGGCGGTGTTGTTCGACGAGATCGCGGAGCTGTGCGGTCAGCGCAATGCGATCGACGGGCGGTTGGTGGAGATCGTCGCCGAGATTGACCGCGACGGGTTGTGGGGCATGACGGGCGCGCGGTCGGTGGCGGCGATGGTGGCGTGGAAGACCGGGTCGTCACCGCGCAACGCTGAAATCGTCACCGCCGTCGCGCAGCGGTGGGAGGAATTGCCGCGCTGCACCCAACTCTTGCGCGACGGTCGGGTGTCACTCGATCAGGTCGGGGTGATCGCCGAGAAGGCCGGGCCGGGCTCTGATGCGCACTACGCCCAGTTGGTCACCGCCGCGACGGTGAACCAGTTGCGCACCGCGATCAAGCTCGAACCGCGACCTGAACCCGATCCGAAACCCGAACCCACACCGTCATACGCCAAGAACTGCGACGAACACGGCACCACCTACCGGATCTTTCTGCCGCATCTGGAGGCGGCCAAGCTCGACGCCGCGGTGGCGGCCCATCTCGACCGGATGGTCGTCGACTGGAAACGCGACCACGCCGACGGTGCATCGGAGCAGGCGCCGCCGATGCCCACGACTGTCGATGCGTTCATGAGCGTCGTCGAGGCCGGCTGGGATGCCGAGGTAGCCCGCCGCCCGCACGGGCAGCGCACCACGGTGGTGGCGCACGTGGATGTCAAGGACCGGGTCGCGTCGTTGCATCTGGGCCCGCTGCTGACTGATGGCGACCGCCGATTCCTGCTGTGCGACGCCACCTTCGAGGTGTGGCTCGAACGGAACGGGCAACCCATCGGGTCCGGGCGCGACTCTCGACAGATCAGCCGCCGGCTTCGTCGGGCGTTGGAGCACCGGGACCGCTGCTGCGTGGTCCCGGAGTGTGGGGCCACCCGGGGTCTGCACGCCCACCACATTCGGCACTGGGAGGACGGCGGCCTCACCGAACTCGACAACCTGGTTCTGGTCTGCCCGTATCACCACCGGATGCACCATCGGGGCGGCATCACCATCACCGGACCCGCGCAGCACCTCATCGTCACCGATGGCGAAGGGGAGCAACTGAGTTCGACATCACTGGCCCGCCCGCCGACCACACCACCACCCGATGTCCCACCCTGTCCCGGGCCCACCGGCGAACGGGCCGACTGGTGGTGGTACGAGCCGTTTCAACCGCAGCCACCACCGGCAGCCGCCTGACTCAGCACTCGCGGACCGGCAACCACGGGTTCCGGCGAGCCCTAGGGGCGGTCGAGCCCGGGCTCGCCGAGTTTCTGCCGGATCGCCGCCCACGGGTCGGAATAGCGGCCGGGCACGACGCGAGCGGCGGAGTGGCGCTTGATGTACACCCGCGCCAGCGGCGCGAGCACCGGCAGCACGTAACGCGTCCAGCCGGCCTGGCTGCGCATCTCGGCGAGCATGTCCGGCCACGTGTGGTGCTGGAATTGCAGCGCTTCCTGGGCCCGCGTGGTGTCCATCCAGTCGGTGACGAACCACGCCTCGTCCTTGTCCGGATCGCCAGGGCGTCCCGGTGGCAGCGCACCGGCCATGCCGCGGGCGCCGGCGAGCGCGCGACCCACGTCGCCGTAGCGGACCTTGTGGGAGTCGTCGCCGGCGATCAACAGGATCTCGCCCACCACGTCGGCGGTGGTGGCGGCGGCGAACGCCCAGGCCACGTCCCGCACGTCGACACTGTGCATCCGGTTGTCGGTCGGCAGCGCGCTCTCGAAGAACAGCGCGTCGGTGGTGAACGGCATGGCCTTCGGGTCGGTGCTCAACACGCCGCCGAGGCGCAGCACCACCCACGGCAGCGTCGAGGCCCGCACCAGCTCCTCGGCCTCGAGCTTGTGGCCGCCGTACAGGTCGGTCGGGTGCGGCGGATCCTCGGCGCGCACCGGCTCGGTGTACCGGTGCGGATTCCGCGAACCGTAGACGGCGTTGCTCGACGCCTGCACGAAGCGGGGTGGGGAGGCCAGCTTCTCCGCCGCACGGACCAGTGTGGCGGTGGCGTCGACGTTGACCTTGCGGGCGATCTTCGGGTTGCGATAGATCGGCGGCGGAATGACCGCGGCGAGATGGATGATCGCCGCCGGCGCCACCTCGGTCAGCAGCCTGTCGACCTCGGCCGGGTCGGTGAGGTCGGCCCAGCGGGCCTCGGCGCCATCGGGCAGCGCGGCTGCCGCCTTGCGATTGCCCTCTGTCCCGAGGTCGGTGGCCACCACCCGTCGGCCCAGCGCCGCGAGGCGCCGAACCGTCTGCGATCCCACCAGCCCAAAACCACCGGTCACCAACACCGGATCTGACATTGTTCTCCTATGACGACGGGGGAGGCGTCCGGTATCCGGTCACCTGAGTATGTCGTTCTCTTTTCGGGAGAGTAACGTAATCGCTGATCAACGGCCATCAGGGGGAGCGATGAGCGACGACCAGGACTGGGTACCCGCGGAGCGTCCGGAGGTCGCGAAATGGGACCCGGAATTCACGGCGACGATCGCGAAGACGGCAGGCGCCGCCATCAGGCGCTATTTCCGCTCGGAGGTGCGCGGGCTGGACAGCATCCCGAGCACCGGTGGCGCGCTGGTCGTGTCGAACCACTCCGGCGGCATGCTGACGCCGGACGTGCTGATCTTCGCGCCGGCCTTCTACGACAAGTTCGGATTCGACCGGCCGGTGTACACGCTGGCCCACGACGGCGTCTTCGTGCCGCCCATCGGCAGCCTGCTGCGCCGCCTCGGGGTCATCGGAGCCAGCCGCGAGAACGCAGGCAAGGCACTGCGCGACGGCGCGGTGGTGTTGGTTTTCCCCGGTGGTGACTACGACTCTTACCGGCCGACGTTCGAGAACAAGATCGATTTCGCCGGGCGCACCGGTTACATCAGGACGGCAATAGACGCCGGCGTGCCGATCGTGCCCGTGGTGTCGATCGGTGGACAGGAGACGCAGCTGTTCTTGGCCCGCGGCGACTCGCTGGCCAGAAAGCTGGGACTCAAGAAGTTCCGGATGGAGATCCTGCCCGTCAGCTTCGGGTTCCCGTTCGGACTCTCCGCGATCTTCCCGCCCAACCTGCCGCTGCCCGCCAAGGTCGTCGCCCGCGTGCTCGACCCGATCGACGTCGTGGCGGAATTCGGCGAAGACGCCGACGTCAAGGCGGTCGACGCGCACGTGCGGTCGGTCATGCAGAGCGCGCTGGACGAATTGGCCCGCGAGCGCCGCTTCCCGATACTGGGCTGATCCCGGCCGCGGGGTTCGCGCTCCCGATCGGATAGGAAGGAACGATGGCCGACATCCTCGGATTCGTGCAGACCCTCTGGCGTGCCCGGCTGATCGCACCGATGCGGCCCGACCGCTACGTGCGGATGGCGTTGGCGGGTCGACGGGTCGGACTGACCGCGACCATGGGCGTGGCCGCCGCTGCCGAGCGCTGCCCCGACCGGGCCGGGTTGATCGACGAGATCGGCACGCTGACCTGGCGGGAACTCGACGACCGGTGCGATGCACTCGCGGTCGCCCTGCAGCGGCTGCCGGGTGGCACCCCGAAATCCGTTGCCATCATGTGTCGCAACCACCGCGGATTCGTCGAGGCACTGGTGGCCACCAACCGCATCGGCGCCGACATCCTGCTACTGAACACCTCCTTCGCCGGTCCGGCGCTGGCCGACGTCGTCGAGCGCGAAGGCGCCGACGTGGTGATCTACGACGAGGAGTTCACGGCGGTGGTGGACACCGCACTCGCCGCCCTGCCGGACGCCGTGCGGATCCTCGGCTGGACCGACGCGCCGGCCGGCGACGGCATCCGCTCCGTCGAGGGCCTCGTCGAGGAGAACGCCGGGAAGCGGCCCGAGCCGGCAACCAGCAAGAGCCGGATGATCCTGTTGACGTCCGGCACCACCGGCGCCCCGAAGGGAGCGCGGCGCGCCGAGGGTGGCGGCGGCGCGGGGGACCTGAAGGCGATCCTGGACCGCACACCGTGGCGTGCCGAGGAGACCACGGTCGTCGCCGCACCGATGTTCCACGCCTGGGGGTTCTCGCAGCTGCTCTTCTCCGCGCTGATGGCGTGCACCATCGTCACCCGGCGGAAGTTCGACCCAGAGGCCACGCTCGCCCTGATCGACGAGCACCGAGCGACCGGGCTGATCGTGGTGCCGGTGATGTTCGACCGGATCATGGACCTGCCCGACGAGGTGCGGAACCGCTACAGCGGCAAGACACTACGGTTCGCGGCCGCGTCGGGTTCGCGGATGCACCCCGACGTGGTGATCCGGTTCATGGACCAGTTCGGTGACGTCATCTACAACAACTACAACGCCACCGAGGCAGGCATGATCGCCACCGCCACCCCGGCCGACCTCCGTGCCGCACCCGACACCGCCGGAAAACCGGCTCCGGGCACCGAGATCCGCATCCTCGACGCCGAGTTCCGCCCGCTTCCCGCCGGTGAGACCGGTGGGATCTACGTGCGCAGCGGAACCCTGTTCGACGGCTACACCTCGGGGGCCACCAAGGACTTCCACGAGGACTTCATGGCCTCCGGCGATCTCGGCTATCTCGACGACGAGGGCAGGCTGTTCGTCGTCGGTCGCGACGACGAGATGATCGTCTCGGGCGGCGAGAACGTGTACCCGATCGAGGTGGAGAAGGCGCTGATCAAGCACCCCGACGTGGCCGAGGCCGCGGTGATCGGGGTGGACGACGCCGAGTACGGCCAGCGCCTTGCGGCGTTCGTGGTGCTCTCGGGCGATGCCGACCGCGGCGCCACCACACCGGACACCCTCAAACAGCACGTCCGCGAGAACCTGGCGAACTACAAGGTGCCGCGCGAGATCGCCGTGCTCGACGAGTTACCGCGGGGCAGCACCGGCAAGGTGCTGCGCAACGATCTGCGCGCGCACCTCGACTAGCCGGCCGCCGGAGCCGGCTTCATCGCGGTGGTGACCTCGGTGAGTCCGGGCAGCCCTGCGGCGCGCCGGATCTCGGCCAGTTCGTGCACCATCGCGTCGGTGGCCTCGTGCACGTCGTCGAATGTCCGGTCGTCGGACAGCACCGAGATGTCGACCTGGTCGACATAGCTCCACACGGTCATGTTGAACGCGCTGGCGGGTGACAGCACGCCGACGGAGTAGATCTCGGTCACCGGGGCGCCGCCGATGTGGCCGCGTTCTCGGGGTCCCGGCACGTTCGACACGGCGACGTTCATGATGCGGTTGTGCGCGGCGCGCTGGGACTGCCACCGGAAGGCGCCCGGTGCGACCGCGGTGGGCAGGAATTCCATCATCCTGCCCTGCAGGCCCGGGCCGAGCAGCTCGTTGAACTCCTTGGCGCTGCGGGCCGCCTGCGACGTGAGCCGGACCCGTTCCAGCGGATCGTCGACGTGCACCGGCAGCGACACCGCCAGACCGCTGATCTCGTTGCCGGTGACCCGGTCGGCGGAGCGGTTGGTGCTCACCGGTACCGAGGCCAGGATCGGCCGGTCGGCACGACCGTCGTAGCGCAGCAACAGTTCCCGCAGACCACCGGCGGCCATCGCCAGCACGATGTCGTTGAAGGTGACCCCGAGGTGCTTCGCGGTCTCCTTCACCTCCGTCAGCGCCACCGAGGCGGTCGCGAAGGTCCGCACCGGTGACACCACGTGGTTGAGGAATGTCGGCGGGGTGTCGAACATCTTCGCCATCCCTGCGTCGTCGTGCTTCTCGCGCGAACGCCGCCGCACCCGGGCGATGCCGCGGGCCGCGTCGCGCACCAGGCTCGGAATCTCCGAGATCTGGTGCATGTGGTCGCGGGCGGCCTCCCGCACCAGCTCGGTCGTCGTCGGCAGCTCGCAGGTGGCGTACTCGTCCTGCTCCGTGCGCGGCGTGCCCGCGAGGTCCATCAGGCGAGCCAGCAGATTCGCCGAGGCGACCCCGTCGGCCAGGGTGTGGTGCACCTTGCCGATCAGGGCGTACCGGTCGTCGGCCATGTCCTCGGCGAAGTAGAACTCCCACAGCGGACGACTGCGGTCGAGTGGGGTGCCGGCGATCTCGCCGATCACCCGGTCGAGTTCGCGCCGCCCGCCGGGCGCCGGGACCCGCACCCTGCGCACGTGGTAGTCGAGGTCGACCGGGCAGTTCTCCAGCCACATCGGATGGTGCAGGCGGAACGGGATGTCGATCAGCCGGTAGCGCAGCGGGTCGAGCATGTACAGCCGGCGGGCGATGGTGCGGCGGAACACATCGAACGAGAATTCCGCATTGCCGTCGTCGGCCGGGTCGGGCACGTACTCGGCGGCGTTGATGATCGCCACCTTCATGGTGTGGGTGTGCAGGTTCGGGGTCTCGCTGTACAGCAGCATGGCGTCCATGCCGTTGAGCCGCTTCACGCCCCACCTCGTTTCTGCCCCACGGATCGCCCAGCGCTCCTGCAGTGGGGTTCCCCGCGGCCCCAGGAAACCATGCAACCATCCCGGCGCCGACGGCCGGAGGGTTTAGGCCGAAGTGCCGAATGCCCGGGCGCGGACGGTGTCCGCACCCGGGGCATTCGTGACGAGCTACTTGAGGCAGCTGCCGCCGTCGACCGGCAGCGTGACGCCGGTGATGTAGCGGGCCTCGTCGGAGGCCAGGAACAGCACCGCGTTGGCGATGTCCTCGGGCTCGACCCATCCGATGGGCAGCGTGTGCATGAACTCGCCGACCACCTTCATGTCGTCGGGGCCCGGGTTCTCCAGGTCGGGGCGGAACAGCTTCATCGTGCCCTCGTTCATGAACAGCGGCGTGTTCACGTTAGTCGGGTGCACCGAGTTGACGCGGATGTTCTTGGCGCCCAGTTCGACCGCGAAGGTGCGCATCAGGCCGACGACGCCGTGCTTGGCGGCGACGTAGTGACCGGTGTGCGGGTAGGCCTTCAGGCCGCCGACCGAGCTGGTGAGGATGATCGACCCGCCGCGCTCGCCCGCGAGGATGTGCGGGACACCGGCCTTGACCGTCTTCCACACGCCGCCGAGGTTGACGTCGATCATGTCCGTCCAGTCACCCTCGCTGGTCTTGTCCAGCGTCTCGCCGCCGTTGCCGATGCCGGCGTTGGCCACGATGATGTCGAGCCGACCGAACTCCTCGACGCCGGCGTCGACGGCCGCCTTCAGCGTGTCGTAGTCACGCGTGTCCGCCTCGGCCGTGTAGATGCGGGCGCCCGCGTTCTTGACCAGATCCGCGGTCTCGGCCAGATCCTCGGGCGTGGACAGCGGGATCCGGACACTGTCGATCTGCTTGCAGATGTCGACGGCGATGATGTCCGCGCCCTCCTGGGCGAGTCGCACCGCATGCGCGCGACCCTGCCCGCGTGCGGCACCGGTGATGAAGGCGACCTTGCCCTCTACGCGTCCGGTCATTGATTCCTCGATTCTTCACAGGGGACTTCGTGGTGTGTATGTGGCGCCGACGGTCGAACACGTCCGCGGTGTCTGATGTCGGCAGTGGCATGTTGGGCGATTGCACAGCACTTCTCATCGGGCACTCTGTCACCGGTGTCCAATTGTGTCAATGAGGCGCTCATTCCGCGCGATTTATACTCTCCGCTTACGAGAATCCCATTCTCGGCAACGGTTGGCGACCACGGGCGTGTCCGCGATGTGAATGCCCTCTCGGCAGCCGAGAACTCGGTTCTCCGCTAGCTGGCGGCGAACCCGTGGGAGCAGAAGTCCCACACCTCTTCGGCACCGATGGGGTGGATGGTGGCATCATCGTTTCCGCCACTGGACTGGGCGACGAACATGACGGTCTGCATCGTCATCGCCGCCATCCGCTTGGGGTTGATCCCCTCCCGCAGCCGGCCCGCCTCACTGGCGTCTTCCATCAGCTCGGTGAGCAGCGCGAGCAAGGGCGCGTGCGCGATCTTGACCTCGGCCGGGTGGGACACCAGCAACCGGGGTGCGAAGTCGGTGAACAGCGGCCGCTTGGCGGTGGGATCGGGTCGCGACGACTCGAACAGCAGCTGAATGGCCACCTTCAGGCGCTCGATCGGGTCGGAGTGGCTGGCCGTCGCGGCGCGGATCTGCTCGGCCGACCGGCTCAACGCGTCTTCGAAGAGCGCCAGCAGCAGCTCGTGTTTGCCGTCGAACTGCAGATAGAAACTGCGCAGCGACTGCCGTGAACGGTCGACGACCTCTTGGACGGTGAAGTCGGTACTGCCCTTTTCGATGATGATCGCCTGGGCCGCATCCAGGAAGCGCTGGACCCGCTGTGCGGCGCGCAGCTTGGCGGTCTTGATGGACCGCTCGACCGCGCGCTGCTTCCAGGCCGGCTCTTCGCTGGGGGTGCTCACCGGCTGCTCAGACGCTTGCCGACTGGGGAGAACATGGATGAACTGTACCGGAGAACGCCTTGGCATTGTGGTCCTGGACCCCCTCGCGACCGACGTGCCTGAGATTGTAACTTTCTCACGATGAGAATAGTATTCTCATTCTGAAGATTAGAGAAGGCTTTCCACGTTTGCGAGCGCCCCGGGAGTGCCGTGCAGCTGTCATTTGACGCCGATGTCGAGGCTTTCCGGGCGGAATTCGCCGCCTTTCTGGACGAACACCTCCCACCGCACGCCGACGCGGTCGAGCGGCCCCGGTCCACCGCGCACATCCCCGATTGGGCGCGGAGGTGGCAGCGCAAGCTGTTCGACCACGGCTGGTTGCTGCCCGGACACTCACCGGAGTTCGGCGGCCGCAACGCCACCCTGCTGCAGCAGTACGTCCATCAGCTCGAGCTGTCCCGGCGGCGGATCTACCTGAGTTTCAACCCGCAGGGCGTCGGCATCATCGCGGCATCGCTGATCTCGTTCGGGACGCCCGAGCAACAGCAGCAGTGGGCGGTGCCGATCCTCAAGGCGGAGAAGACCGCTGCGCTCGGCATGAGCGAGCCGGGCGCGGGCTCCGACCTCGCATCGCTGCGCACCCGGGCGGTACGGGAGGGCAGCGGCGACGACGCGGTGTACGTCGTCAACGGACAGAAGGTGTGGACGTCGGGCGCCCACGACGCCGACATGGTGCTCACGTTCGTCCGCACCGACCCGGACGCGACGAAGCACCGGGGGATCAGCGTGCTGATGATCCCGACCGACCTGCCCGGTGTGGTCTGCAGGCCGTTCGCATCCGTGTGCGACCGTGACGACCTCGACTTCAACGAGGTCTTCTTCAACGACGTCCGGGTGCCCGCCGCCAACTTGATCGGACCGGAGAACGACGGCTGGCGGGTGGCCAACGGTTCGCTCGGCCACGAGCGGAACATGCTGTGGCTGAGCTACGCCGACCGCTTGACCGACCTCGTCGACGACTTCCGGCCGAGCACCACACTCGACCGCGACCGATACGCGACGCTGGCGATGGACACCGAGGCGCTGCGCCTGTTGGGCTCCATCGCACTCGCCCGCGCCGCGCGCGGCGACGAGGACCCGGCCGCGCTGTCGGTGCTCAAGTTGCTCGGATCGGAAGCCAACCAGTCGGCGACCGAGTACGCGCTGGCCGCCGCGGGCGCCGACGGCCTGGCGCATCCGACCACCATCGGCCCGTACACGCCGCTGAACATCGAGGGCCACTCGTGCGGGTGGTTCGAGCGGTACACCCGAAGCTTCGCCGGCACCATCGCCGGCGGCACCTCCGAGATCCAGCGCAACATCATCGCCCAGCGGGCGCTCGGCCTGCCCCGGACCTGATCGACCACCAGAACAGAGGACGCCACCGTGTACATCGACTACGACGTCGCCGACAAGATCGCCACCATCACGCTCAACCGGCCGGAGGCGGCCAACGCCCAGAACCCGGAACTGCTCGACGAACTCGACGCCGCATGGACGAAGGCCGCCGAGGACCCCGAGGTCGTGGTGATCGTGTTGCGCGCGAACGGGAAACACTTCTCCGCCGGTCACGACCTGCGCGGTGGCGGCCCGGTGCCCGACAAGATCACGCTGGAGTTCCTGATCCAGCACGAGCACAAGCGCTACCTGGAGTACACCCTCAAGTGGCGCAACACGACCAAGCCGTCGATCGCCGCCGTCCAGGGCCGCTGCATCTCCGGGGGGCTGATGCTGTGCTGGCCGTGCGACCTGATCGTGGCCGCCGACGACGCACTGTTCTCCGACCCGGTGGCGCTGATGGGAATCGGCGGCGTCGAATACCACGGCCACACCTGGGAACTCGGCCCGCGCAAGGCCAAGGAGATCCTGTTCACCGGCCGGCCGCTGACCGCCGAGGAGGCCGAGAAGACCGGCATGGTCAACCGGGTGGTGCCGCGGGCGGACCTCGACACGGAGACCAGGGCGCTGGCCGAGCAGATCGCCACGATGCCGCCCTTCGCGCTGCGTCAGGCCAAGCGCGCGGTCAATCAGACCCTCGACGTGCAGGGCTTCTACGCCGCCATCCAGTCGGTGTTCGACATCCACCAGACCGGCCACGGCAATGCGCTGAGTGTCAGCGGGTGGCCGGTGCTGGTGAACCTCGACGACATGAAGTCGAACGTGAAGTAGCGCAGGACTAGAGCTGCGCGAGCCGCGGCGCCGAGCCGCGGGCCCGCAGTCCCGCGCCGGCCTTGCGCGTGAGTTCCTTCGAGTTGCCGAGCAGGCCGTCGAGCACCAGCGCGCGCTTCACGTGGTGGTGCAGATCGTGCTCCTCGGTGAAGCCGATACCGGCGAGCACCTGCTGGCAGTGCCGGGCCGCGGTCAGCGCGGCCCGCCCTGCTGCGGCCTTGGCCAGCATCGCGGTCAGGTCGGGACTCTCATTGCCGTGCAGGCCCAGTGTCGCCTCGGCGCCCTCGATGGCCACCAGCGTCTCGGCCAGCCGGTGCCGCACGGCCTGGAAGCCCGCGATCGGCCGACCGAACTGCTTCCGGTCCAGCGCATGTTGCCGGGCCAACGCGAGCATCGCCCGCGCCGTGCCGCACAGCCACCAGCCGACCGCCTTACGGGCCTCGCCCAGCCGCATCGTCTCGCCGTCGGGGATCACGCGCAGCGGCAGCCCGCCAAGCGTCTCGTTGGCGCTCGCCTCGCCGCGCTCCCAGATCACCCATGCGCCGCCGGCGTAGGGCAGCGGCGGGGTGCCGCCGGGAAGGCCGCCGATGGTCTCCAGCAGCACATCGTTGAGGATCGATGCGTGCGAACCGGTTTCACCCAGCAGCCGGAACACCAGTGGGATCGCCACGTCGGGCAGGTCGGCGAGCATCTCCGCCCAGCCCAGTTCGGCCAGCGCGGCGTCGAGGTCGGCGCCGGAGCGCGACAACATCGACTTGCGCAGTCCGTCCTCGAGCAGGCCGAGGTCGATGTCCGTCTCTGTGTCGGATGGCGGGGTCATCGTCATTCCTTCCCCAGGTCGAGCAGGCGGCGGGCGATGATGTTGCGCTGAACCTCAGCGGTGCCGCCGTAGATGGTGGCCGCACGCGAGTACAGGTACTCGGTGCGCCACTCGGTGTCCTCGAGTTCGATGACGCCGGGCAGCAATTCGCGCGCGGTGTCGTAGAGCCGTTGTTCGGCGCCGGCCAGCAGCACCTTGTCGATCGAGGTCTCCGGGCCGAGCTTGTCGCCGTCGGCGAGCCGGTACTGGGTGGCACGTGACCGGCAACGCAGGGTGTGCAGGGCCAGGTACGCCTCGCCCAGATCGGAGTCGGTGACCTGGCCGAGGTTCTTGACCTCGTTGATCAGCGCGTCGAATCGCGAGTACAGGTAGGCGATCCGCTGCCAGAAGCACGTCGACCGTTCGTAGGGCAGCAGGTCCATCGCCAGCCGCCAGCCGTCACCGGGCTTGCCCAGCATCCGGTTCGCATCGATCGCGACGTCGTCGAAGTACACCTCGCAGAACTCGTCGACACCGTGCATGGTCCGCAACGGCCGGACGGTGATGCCGGGGGTGTCGAGGTCGACGAAGAAGGCGGTGATCGCCTCGTGGTTGGGCGTGTCCGCGTCACCGGTACGGGTGAGCAGCACGCACCGGTGTGAGTACTGGGCGAAGCTGGTCCACACCTTCTGGCCGTTGACGATGTAGCGGTCGGACTCCGGATCGAGCGCCGCGCGGGTGGTCAGCGACGCCAGGTCACTGCCCGAGCCGGGCTCGGAGAACCCCTGGCACCACTGCTCTTCGCCGCTGAGCAGTTTCGGCACCATCTCGGCGGCCAGTTCGGCGGGGGCGTAGTCGATCATCGTCGGCGCCAGCACCTCGAGCATGGAGTAGGGCCCCGGCTCGGCCAGCCGCCGGCCCACCACCTCCTCGCCGACGATGGCGCGCAGCATCGCCGGACCGCCGAGTCCGCCGGCGTGCTCGGGCCAGCCGTAGCGGCTCCAGCCCGCGTCGTAGAGCGCGTGCTGGACCCGCGCGAACTGACGGACATGTCCCTGCAGGGAGTGGTCGCCGGACGGCGCCAGGTCGGGGTTGTCGTCCAGCCAGGTCCGCAGGGCGGTGCGGAACGTCGCCGGCTCGAACAGATCCGTCACGCGCTCGGCCTGCCGATCGCATGCGGCCGGCCGTGGTCGTGGTCGCCGTTGCGTCGGATGAAGGTCATGGCACGCGTCTTGATCCGCCAGCCGCCGTCGGTGCGGACGTAGGTGTCGTTGTAGTAGCCGATGCGCATGTCGTGCTTGGAATGCTCGATGAAGCACAGCGGCTGGGTGCCGCTCGCGGTGTCCGCACCGTCGACGAGGTCGACCAGGGCGGTACCAGTCATGAAGAGCCCCTTGGGGGCCGCATCGACGAGGACGGGGAACCGGTCGAGTGTGTACGTGTCACCGAACGCGCTGTAGGTGCCGTCCGGCGTGAACACGCTGACCAGCCCGTCGATGTCGCCCTGGGTGATGGTGACGGCGTACTTGGCCAGTACCTGTTGGATCTCGACAAGATCGGATATCCGCTTGCCGTCAGTTGGCGCTGTCATTCTTGAAGACCTTACCGCCCTTCATTACGAAGTTGACATGTCGTGTAACGGTGATGTCGGCGATCGGGTCACCCGGCACCGCGATGATGTCGGCCAGATAGCCTTCGGCGATCCGGCCGAGCCTCGTCGAGTTGATCAGTTCGGCGGCCACCACCGTCGCGGCCTTGAGCACCGCCGCGGGCGGCATCCCCCAGTCGACGAGGGTGACCAGTTCGTCGGCGTTGCGGCCGTGCGGGATCGCCGGTGCGTCGGTGCCGACGGCGATCTTCACACCGGCCTCGTAGGCCGCCTTGATCGACGTCCGCGCCTTCGGGAACATCTCTGCGGCCTTGTCCTGCAACTCCTTCGGAGCGCGTGAGACGTCCATCGCCTCGGCCAGACGCCGGGTGGTGACCAGGAACCGGTCGTTGTCGACCAGCATCTGGATCGCCTCGTCGTCCATCAGGAAGCCGTGCTCGATGCAGTCGATGCCGCACGCCACCGCGTGCTTCACCGCCTCGGCGCCGTGCGTGTGGGCCGCGACCCGCAACCCGCGCCGGTGCGCCTCGTCGACGATGGCCCGCAGCTCCTCGTCCGAATAGTGCTGTGCGCCGGCCTCTCCCGTCAACGACATGACGCCGCCCGAGACGCAGACCTTGATCAGCTGTGCGCCGTGCTTGATCTGGTAGCGGACCGCCTTGCGGATCTCGTCGACGCCGTTGGCGATGCCCTCCTCGACGGTGAGCTCGAGGGCGCCGGGCATGAACGCGGCGAACATCGTCGGGTCCAGGTGCCCGCCGGTGGGGGTGATGGCGTGCCCGGCCGGGATGACCCTCGGACCGTCGATCCACCCCGCGTCGATGGCCTTGCTCAGCGCGACATCCAGAAGATAGCCACCGGTCTTCACGAACAGCCCGAGGTTACGCACCGTGGTGAAGCCCGCGCGCAGGGTACGGCGGGCGTTGCCCACGGAGCGCAACACGCGCGTCGCGGGATCGTCCTGCACCTGGGACAAGCCCGGGTTCTCGCCCCGGCCCCCCATGAGCAGGTTGACCTCCATGTCCATCAGGCCCGGCAACAGGATCGAGTCGCCGAGATCGATGATCTCGCCTTCGGGATCGCCCCCGACTCCGACGATCGTGTCGTCCTCGATCCTGACGATCCCCGGCCGGATGACCTCACCGGTGTCGACGTCGACCAGACCCGCCGCTCTGAGGGTCAGCACGACTAGACCACCGGCTCCTTGATGAGCTTGATGTAGGCCGCGCCGCTGTCGAGCACGCGCGGCTGCTTCCACACCTCGATCGGGAAACTCACCATGACGATCGACTGACCAAGGTGCACCAGCGCTTTGGCGTCCTCGGGCATCCCCGCGAGCGGGAAGCGGGCGTCGACGTAGACCATGATGTCCTCGAGGCGGGCCATGCCCGCGTCGTACAGCTCCTGCATCTCGGCCATCGTCGAGTTCAGCCGCTTCGCGTACCGCTCCTCCTCGGTGGGCAGGCACCAGTCGGCGAACCGCTCGAGATCGGCGAACTCCTCGGGCAACTTAGACATTCACTGAATCCTTCGCTGAGTCTTCCGACGTGGTGGCGGCATGCTTCCCGTTCGGGGAACCGTTGCCCTTCGCCAGCGACTCCTTGTACCTGTCAACGTACTGGTGAGCCGTCATGTGCAGGTGCCGAAGCAGGATCTCCTGGTCGCACAGGGGGAAGTCCGTCACCACCCGGGTGCCGATCTGCGTCTGGGTGGCCTCGAGGGTGTTGGCGTCCTGGAATGCGTACTCCTTGAACGTCACCGCGGCCAGTTCCTGGGAGAGCCGCTCGCGGAGGTTCTTCGGCGGCACGAAGTAGAGGTCGGCCTCGAAGATGTGCTTGTCCACCGCGGTGGGCCAGTAGTTGTAGGTGAGATACCAGCCCGGCGCCCAGAACAGCAGGGTGAAGTTCGGGAAGAACTCGAACGAGTCGGTGCCCCAGGACTTGTGCCGTCCGGGGTTGATGGCCGGTGGCAGCTCCTCGGGCAGGATGCCCTTGATGTCGGGACGATCCCACGGCCCGAACAGACCACTGTGCAGGATCCGCTCGATCGGCTTGACCATGCTGAGATCCTTCGGCGGCGACATGCCGCCCCACGACGACACCATCGAGTGGTCACCCTTGATGTCGTAGGCCAGCGCCTCGAAGCCGAACTTGGCCAGCTTCTCGGCCTCCTCCTTCTCCGCCTGCTTCATGTGCAGGATCGGCGCGTGGTAGAACTCGGTGAACGCGTCGATGAACAGCTTCCAGTTCGCGTTGATCTCCGAGCGGTAGCTGTAGTGCTCGGTCATCTCGTGGAACGGGTAACCCTCGAGCCCTTCGGCGAACTCGCCGAGGTACTCCCGCAGCGGCGCGGCGTCGTCGTCGTAGTTGACGAAGATGAAGCCCTCCCACACCTCGCAGCGGACCGGCACCAGGCCGTAGTCGGACTTGTCCAGGTCGAAGAACTCGCCCTCCTGCTGCACGAAGGTGAGGTCGCCGTTGAGCGCGTAGCGCCAGGCGTGGTACTTGCAGGTGAACTGCCTGCAGACGCCGGACACCTCTTCGCCGGGGAAGTCGCTCCACACCAGCTTGTTTCCGCGGTGCCGGCACAGGTTGTGGAAGGCGCGGACGACCTCCTCTTTGTCCTTGACGATGATCACCGAGGTACCGGGGCCCACCGACGGCAGCTCACGGGTGAAGTAGCTGCCCTTCTTCGGCAACTGCTCGACGCGACCGATCTTGAGCCAGGTCTTCTTGAAGATGGCCTGCTGCTCGAGCAGCCAGTGCTCCGGATCGATCGAGTCCTCGTAGTTGACCGGGGCGGTGCCGAGTTCGGGCCAGTTCTCGGTCCAGCTGCCTGCGGCCGGTTTCTGGAAGAACGCCATCAGTGTGTTACCTCTCCTGCTTGTCGAGCTGGACGCCGAATGTGTTGAAGGCCATGGCCAGCATGTTGTAGGTGCCGACGGTGAAGATCAGATCCATGCGCTGCCGCTCGTCGAGACGCTCACCGAGGGCGGTCCAGGTCTCGTCGGTCAGTCCGTTGTTGTCGTCGAGCTCGTCGACCGCGGCGAGCACGAGCCGCTCGAAGTCGTCGGCGGCTTCACCGCGACGCACCGACTCGATCTCGTCGTCGGTGACGCCGAGCATCTTGGCCATCGACGTGTGGTGCGCCCACTCGTACGGGGATTCGCGCCGGTGCGCCACCCGCAGGATCGCGAGTTCGCGCAGCCGCGGGTCCAGCGTGGAGCTGAACAGCAGGTGCAGGTTCAGCGGCATGAACGCCTTGGTCAGCGCGGGGTGGTGGACCATGGTCGACATCGCGTTGCCTGCCCCATCGGGGTTCTGGCGTGCGCGCGGGAGGAAGCCGCGCAGCGATCCGACGACCTCGTCGTCCCATTGTTCTGCCGGCAACGGGGCCAGGCGCACGGTCTCTCCCTTCGTATGCGACCAGCGAGCGACTCTCACTTAGGAGAATCCGGTTCTCATTTCTGACTAAGAGGTTTCCATCTTTCGCCCCGATGGTCAATAGCAGACGTGTGACCAGCGGCGCAGCCGCCGGTGAAACCTGTGGTCGATCATGGTCTACGTTGATTCTCGCCGGGCGAGAAGCTAGTTTTCTCAGTAGGAGAACACAGTCGGGCAACACGTCACCGGCCCGCGCGGCCGGTATCGGAAGGAACCGCGATGAACTACGACGACATGATCCTGATCAGCGTGGACGATCACATCATCGAGCCGCCGGACATGTTCAAGAACCATCTGCCCGCGAAGTACCGGGACGAGGCGCCGCGACTGGTGCACAACCCGGACGGCTCGGACACCTGGCAGTTCCGCGACACGGTGATCCCGAACGTCGCGCTCAACGCGGTCGCGGGCCGGCCCAAAGAGGAGTACGGCCTGGAACCCCAGGGCCTCGACGAGATCCGCAAGGGCTGCTGGGACCCGAACGAGCGGGTGAAGGACATGAATGCCGGCGGCGTGCTGGCCACCATGAACTTCCCGTCGTTCCCCGGCTTCGCGGCGCGGCTGTTCGCCACCGAGGATGCGGAGTTCTCGCTGGCGCTGGTGCAGGCCTACAACGACTGGCACATCGACGAGTGGTGCGGGTCCAACCCGGGCCGGTTCATCCCGATGGCGATCCCGGCGATCTGGGACCCGCAGCTGTGCGCCGACGAGGTGCGCCGGGTGTCGAAGAAGGGCGTGCACTCGCTGACGTTCACCGAGAACCCCTCGACTCTGGGTTATCCCTCCTTCCACGACCTCGAGCACTGGAAGCCGTTGTGGGAGGCGCTGGTCGAGACCGAGACCATCATGAACGTCCACATCGGTTCGTCGGGAAAGCTGGCGATCACCGCGCCGGACGCGCCGATGGACGTGATGATCACGCTGCAGCCGATGAACATCGTGCAGGCCGCGGCGGATCTGTTGTGGTCCAAGCCGATCAAGGAGTATCCGGACCTGAGGATCGCGCTGAGCGAGGGTGGCACCGGGTGGATCCCGTACTTCCTGGACCGGGTGGACCGCACCTATGACATGCACTCGACGTGGACCCATCAGGACTTCGGCGGCAAGCTGCCCTCGGAGGTGTTCCGCGAGCACTTCCTGACGTGTTTCATCTCCGACCCGGTCGGGGTGAAGAACCGCCACGAGATCGGCATCGACAACATCTGCTGGGAGATGGACTACCCGCACAGCGACTCGATGTGGCCCGGTGCGCCCGAAGAGCTCGGCAAGGTGTTCGACAAATACGACGTGCCCGACGACGAGATCAACAAGATCACCCACGAGAACGCCATGCGCTGGTACCACTTCGAACCCTTCAAGCACGTCCCGAAGGAGCAGGCGACGGTCGGGGCGCTGCGCAAGGCCGCCGAGGGCCACGACGTGTCGATCCAGGCGCTGTCGAAGAAGGAGAAGACGGGCGCCAACTTCGCCGACTTCGCGGCCAATGCGAAGGCCGTCAGCGGCGCCAGGGACTGAGAGCACCGGCGCGGCTCCACGATCCGGCGACGCCGGGCAGAGATTTCGATGACGAGGACGGAGATTGCAGTGTCGGGCGGAATGAGCTTCGAGCTCACCGAGGACCAGGAACTGATCCGCAAGTCGGTGCGGGAACTGGCCTCGAAGTTCGATGACACCTACTGGATGGAGAAGGACCTCGCGCACGAGTTCCCGCGCGAGTTCTACGACGCCATCGCCAGTGGCGGCTGGCTGGGGATGACCATCCCCGAGCAGTACGGCGGGCACGGCCTCGGCATCACCGAGGCGACCATCCTGGCCGAGGAGGTGGCCCGGTCCGGTGGTGCGATGAACGCCGCCAGCGCGATTCACCTGTCGATCTTCGGCATGCAGCCGGTGGTGGTGTTCGGCTCCGAGGAGATGAAGGCGGCCACGCTGCCCCGGATCGTCGACGGGTCGCTGCACGTCTGCTTCGGCGTCACCGAACCGGGTGCGGGACTGGACACGTCGCGCATCACCACGTTCGCCAAGCGAGACGGCGACCACTACATCGTCAACGGCCGCAAGGTGTGGATCTCCAAGGCGCTCGAGTCGGAGAAGATCCTGCTGCTCGCTCGCACCACGCCCTACGACGACGTCACGAAGAAGACCGACGGCCTGTCGCTGTTCCTCACCGACCTCGACCGCGACCACGTCGACATCCGGCCGATCAAGAAGATGGGCCGCAACGCCGTCAGCTCCAACGAGTTGTTCATCGACGACCTGCGCGTGCCGGTCGAGGACCGAATCGGCGACGAGGGCAAGGGCTTCCAGTACATCCTGCACGGGCTCAACCCGGAGCGGATGCTGATCGCCGCCGAGGCGCTCGGCATCGGGCGCGTCGCGCTGGACCGCGCGGTGCGCTACGCCAACGACCGGGTGGTGTTCGGCCGGCAGATCGGCATGAACCAAGGGATCCAGTTCCCGCTGGCCGATTCGCTGGCCCGCCTCGACGCGGCGGAGTTGATCCTGCGCAAGTCGACCTGGCTCTACGACAACGGCAAGCCGTGCGGCCGCGAGGCCAACATGGCCAAGTACCTCTGCGCCGACGCGGGATTCGACGCCGCCGACCGCGCCCTGCAGACACACGGCGGTATGGGGTATTCGGAGGAGTACAACATCTCGCGTTACTTCCGCGAGTCGCGGCTGATGAAGATCGCCCCGGTGAGCCAGGAGATGATCCTGAACTTCCTGGGGGCGAATGTGCTCGGCCTGCCCAAGAGTTACTGATGGGCGGCTACTTCGATCTGACCGGCCGCGCGGCGCTGGTCACCGGCGCCGCTGGCGGCATCGGCTCGGCGGTGGCGACCGCGCTGGCCGAGGCGGGCGCGGCGGTGCTGGTCACCGACCTCGACAAGGATGCCG
>NZ_JACKSJ010000116.1 GCF_025821665.1 [Mycobacterium] manitobense | reverse complement strand
CTGACGGATCAGGGTGACCGGGTAGTTCGCGGCACCCATCGCCGCCCCGAGCCGAGCGATGAAGCGGATCTGCTGTTGGACAGCGTGCTCGGTCATCGCGGCCGGATTCAGTGCGCCGCCGCGTCCCAGCTGCGCCCGTACCCGACCGAGACCTCCAACGGCACATCGAGCGGGTAGGCGTTGCCCATGTGCTCGCGGACCAGCGCCTCCAGGGTGTCGCGCTCCCCCTCGGCGACCTCGAACAGCAATTCGTCGTGGACCTGCAGCAACATCCGTGACTTGAGCCCCGCGGATTTCATCGCCGCGTCGACGTTGATCATCGCCACCTTGATGATGTC
>NZ_JACKSJ010000115.1 GCF_025821665.1 [Mycobacterium] manitobense | reverse complement strand
GCCCGCGGCGACCAGTGCCATCGCCGCATAGGTGGCACCGGGCACGACGACGGTGCCGTAGATGACGTGATGGGCCAGCCAGGGTTGCGTCTTGACCGAGAACACATTGCTGTACACGGTGTCCCCGGAGGCCAGATCCTTGGCGCTGCCCAGGATCCCGGAGGTCGACACCGCCCCCGAACCCATCCCCACCACCGCGGTCTTGGGCCAGAAGCGACGTCGCTGGAACGGGTAGGTGGGCAGCTCCACCCGGTTGGCCGTGGTGTGCGTCGCGGCGAAGTCCGGCCGGTGCCCGCTGATGTAGGCGGTGGCCAGGGCCTCGGTGATCTGGCGCTGAGCGTTCGCGCCCTTGCGCAGGGACACGATCGT
>NZ_JACKSJ010000114.1 GCF_025821665.1 [Mycobacterium] manitobense | reverse complement strand
GTGGCGCCACCGCCTCCGCCGCCGCCACCGGCCCCCAGCGAGGCGCCGCCGCCTCCGCCCACCACCACGACGCCCGCGGGTCCGCGACAGGTCACCTACTCGGTCACCGGCACCAAGGCCCCCGGCGACATCATCTCGATCACCTACATCGACGCCGCGGGGCGGAGTCGCACGCTGCGCAACGTCTACATCCCCTGGTCGTTCACGGTGACACCGATCTCGCAGTCGGAGGTGGGCTCGGTGCAGGCGTCGAGCCTGCTGCTGCTCAGCAGACTCAACTGCTCGATCACCACCAGCGACGGGCAGGTGCTGTCCTCCAACTCCGGTAATTCACCCCAGACGAGCTGCTGATGACATACGCCGACATCGACCCGCGCCGCGACACCGGGTCCACCGACAACCTGGACCGGATCCTGTTCGCGGCGTGCGCCGTGATCTGGCTGATCGCGCTCGGCACCGCGGTGGCCGCCACCGTCGCCCTGGTCGATCTCGGTCGCACACAACAGCCTTCGGGCGACGGGTCGGGGACCCCGTGGCTGCTCTACACGGTGATCGTGATCTCCGCGCTCGTGATCATCGCCGCGATCCCGCTGCTGCTGCGGGCCCGCCGCACCGCGCTCGACGGCCCGGCGCCGGCTCCGGCACGGCCGCGCCGGGTCGAGGACAGCCGCGCCGCTCCCGCCGTCCCGCCCCGCGGTATCGAGACCCCCACCGGGAAGCTGCGGATGTTCGGGCCGCCTCCGGACCCCGCCGTCCGTACGCCCGGCTACGTGTCCGCCGTGGCGCCGCACCGGCAAGAGCCCGGGTTCCCCGCCGCCGCCGTCGACCAGGTGTACCTGCGCTTCGCGCTGACGGTCGCGTGTGCCCTCGGTGTGGCGAGCGCCGCGATCGGCGCCGCCACCTATCTGATGGCCTCCGACAGCGACACCCTGGCCTGGGTGAGCTACGGCATCGCGGGCCTCGTGACGCTCGCCTCGCCGGTGATCCCGGTGTACTACCTGCGCGAACTGCGCGGCCTGCTCAACACCCGCTGATCGACGGGTCTCCGGGTCGGGTTCGACCCTGGCCGCCGTCAGCACCGACCCCCGACAGCACTGAGCCCGGCCGCCTCGACATCCGGCGACCGGGCTCAGTGCTTGTCGTGTTGGTCAGGACACCTCAGTGGTGGCCGTTGGTGTGCCCGTTGGACGAACCGTTGGCGTGACCATTGCTGTGACCGTTGGCGTGACCGTTGGTCGAGCCATTGCGGTCCTGGTGCTCCTTGAGTGCCGTGAGCGACTTGCGCTCCGAGGCGTGCGCCGCTTCGGTGAGCGCCTCGTTCTCGACCGTGGGGTCGGCACGCAGGAAGCTGCCACTGCCGGGGGAACCGGCCAGGCCCAGCTTGTTCATCCGCTTGGGCAGCGCGGCGCCCTGGTACTCCAGCGGCAGGGGATGGCCGTGGTCGTCGACCGGCCCCAGCGGCTGGTGCAGCTCGATGTAGGCACCGTGCGGCAGGCGTTTGATGATGCCCGTCTCGATGCCGTGCTCGAGCACCTCGCGGTCGCTGCGCTGCAGCGCGATCGCCCACCTGTAGGTGATGTAGTAGACGATCACCGGCAGGATCACCAGGCCGATACGGGCGATCCACGTCGTCGCGTTGAGCGAGATGTGGAACTTCAGCGCGATGATGTCGTTCATGCAGGCGAAGGTCAGCAGGATGTAGATCGAGATGGCCATCGCACCCAGCGCGGTGCGGACCGGCGCGTCCCGCGGCCGCTGCAGCAGGTTGTGGTGGGCGTTGTCACCGGAGAACTTCCGCTCCAGGAACGGGTAGACCGACAGCAGGCCGAACACCGCACCCATCAGGACGGCGACCCAGACACCCTGCGGGATGGTGTAGTTGCCGATGTAGAACTCCCACGCCGGCCAGATACGGATCAGGCCGTCGGTCCACATCATGTAGAAGTCCGGCTGGCTGCCCGCCGACACCTGGGACGGTTTGTACGGCCCCAGTTGCCAGATCGGGTTGATCTGCAGCAGACCGCCCATCAGGCCGAGGATGCCGACGGTCACGGCGAAGAACGCGCCGGACTTCACCGCGAAGACCGGCATGACCCGCACGCCGACCACGTTGGTCTCGGTGCGGCCGGGGCCGGGGAACTGGGTGTGCTTCTGGAACCAGACCAGGGCCAGGTGCACGCCGATCAGCGCCAAGATGATGCCGGGGATCAGCAGGATGTGCAGCGCATACAGCCGGGGGATCAGGATGTCGCCGGGGAAGTCGCCGCCGAACAGCGCCCAGTGCATCCAGGTGCCGACCACCGGGATGCCCATCGTGATGCCCGACAGCGCGGCGCGGATGCCGGTGCCCGACAGCAGGTCATCGGGCAGCGAGTAACCGAAGAAGCCCTCGAACATCGCCAGGATCAGCAGCAGGCTGCCGATCACCCAGTTCGCCTCGCGGGGCCTGCGGAACGCGCCGGTGAAGAAGATGCGGGCCAGGTGCACCATGATCGACGCGGCGAACAGCAGTGCCGCCCAGTGGTGGACCTGACGGACGAAGAGACCGCCGCGGATCTCGAATGTGATGTCAAGGGCGGTCTCGTACGCACGCGACATCCCCACACCGCGCAGCGGCTGGTAGACGCCGTCGTAGGTGACGTGTGCCATCGACGGGTCGAAGAACAGCGTCAGCCAGACACCGGTCAGCAGCAGGACGAGGAAGCTGTACAGCGCGATCTCGCCGAGCAGGAACGACCAGTGGGTGGGGAAGACCTTGTTCAGCTGCCGCCGCACCGCCGCGGACGGGTGGTAACGCGAGTCGATCGCATCACCCTGCGCCGCGAGTTTTGAACTCATGCCTTTGTCCTCCGTTCCCAGAAGGCCGGCCCGACTGGCTCGATGAAGTCGCCGTTGGCGACGAGATAGCCGTCCTGGTCAATGGTGATGGGCAGCTGCGCCAGGGCACGCGCGGCGGGGCCGAAGATCGGCTTCGCGAAGTGCAGGGCGTCGAACTGCGACTGGTGGCACGGGCAAAGGATGCGGTTCGTCTGCTGCTCGTAGAGCGAGGCCGGGCATCCCAGGTGCGAGCACACCTTGGTGTAGGCGAAGAACTCACCGAAGTTGAAGCTCTCCTGGTTCTTGCGCTTGACCACCTTGGCCATGTCGCCGGGCCGCAGCCGGATCAGCATGACGGGGTTGCGCACACCCATCGAGATCTCGACGAGGTGGTGCTCGGACTCGACCGTGGTGCCGTCACCATCGGACTCGCGCCACGGGTAGACGGTCTCCATGCCGCCGGCGTCGAGGTCCTCGGGCCGCATCTTGACGAACGGGGAGGAGCCGACCTCGCCGGTCGCCCGCGCCAGGAAGATGGTCTCGCCCTGGAAACGCGGGGTCCAACCGGAGGTCCACAGCACGGCCTTCATGCCATCTGCGGTGGGCACCACCGGCTTCCACGGGTTCTTGATCAGGCCGCCGAGGAATGCCACCAGGGTGCCGAGCCCGAAGGCGCCCATGCCGACGCCAAGCGACATCACGATCAGCTTGCGGCGCTTGATCGTCGAGCCCTCGAGCGCGTCGGTCAGGTTGGCCGCGGCGGTCTTGCGCTGAATCTCGGCGGAGCGCCCGTCGTGGCGCTGCTGGATGGAGATCTCCTCCGGGATGAACTTCTTCTGGAAGAGCACCGCGCCGACGCCGATGGCCAGCACCGACAGTCCGAACGTGAGGCCGTAGAGCGGGGTGGCCAGCGAGTACACGAACTCGCCCGCCGACCCGTAGGGCTGGTACTCCCACGGCCAGAAGAGGAAGACCACCAGCAGTGCCAGGCCCGAGACACCGCCCAGCAGAAGCCAGTTCGCGACGGTGCGCTCGGCACGCTTCTCGGCCCGGGTGCCCGGAACCGGCCAGCGCGGCTCCTTGTAGATGGTCTCGACGCCGTCCAGGCGACCACCGAGCTCGACGAGTTCCTCGCGGGTCATCTCGGCGAGTTCGGCGTCGGTGGGCTGGCCGGGCACACCGGCGTGGCCGGGGGCGTCGGTGCCCTTGGGGGTGTCGTCGGGATCGCCGTCGCGGCGGGGATCGCCGTCGGCTCCGCGCTCGGTCATGCCCGTGCTCCGATCCAGAGGGCCGCAGCGATGACGGCCACCATGCCGATGATCCAGGCCGCCATGCCCTCCGGCGCGGGGCCGAAGCCGCCGAGGCCGTAGCCGCCCGGGCTCGGCGTCTCGGCCGACTCCCGGACGTAGGCGACGATGTCGCGCTTCTCTTCCGGCGAGAGCTGGCGGTCGGAGAACTTGGGCATGTTCTGCGGGCCGGACAGCATCGCCGTGTAGATCTGCGATTCGGTGGCGTCACCCAGGTCGGGGGCGTACTTGCCCGACGACAGGGCGCCGCCCTTGCCGGTGAAGTTGTGGCAGGACGCGCAGTTGAGCCGGAACAGGTCACCGCCGCGGGCGACGTCGTCGCCGATCAGGGACTGGGAGGCGATCTGGCCGTTCTCGTCGCGGGGCACCACGGGGCCACCGCCGGTGGCCTGCACGTAGGCGCCCAGCGCGTCGATCTGCTGCTCGTCGAAGTTCGGCGGCTTGTCCGGGGCCTGCGCCTCGCCGCGCATCGCCGGCATACGGCCCGTCGAGACCTGGAAGTAGACCGCCGCCTCACCGGTGCCGATCAGGCTGGGCCCGCGGTCGGCCACACCCTGCAGGTTGGCGCCGTGGCAGCTCACGCACGAGGTGTCGAAGAGCTGCTTGCCGGTGCGCAGGAGTGCCGACTGCGACTCGTCGGCGACCGCCACCTGCGGCGTCGGAGTCAGCGTCGCGGCGACGCCACCGGCGACGCCGAGTCCGGTCAGCAGCAGCAGTGCTGCCGACAGACGCCGTCGCAACCGGCGGCGGGACTTGGTGGTCATCGAACCCCTTCTCATCGGCGCAGGACGCGAGCTCTCGCTCATCGGACGAAGTAGATGACGGCGAACAGGGCGATCCACACGATGTCGACGAAGTGCCAGTAGTACGACACGACGATCGCCGCGGTGGCCTGCGCCGGGGTGAACTTGCTCATCGTGGTGCGGGCGAGCAGGAAGACGAAGGCGACCAGGCCGCCGATGACGTGCAGCCCGTGGAAGCCGGTGGCCAGGTAGAACACCGTGCCGTAGGCGCTGCCCGGGATCGTGGTGCCCTCGTGGACCAGGTGCATGTACTCGTAGCCCTGTCCGAGGACGAAGAACAGGCCCATCGCGAAGGTCAGCAGGTACCACCGCCGCAGCCCGAACACGTCGCCGCGCTCGGCGGCGAAGACGCCCATCTGGCAGGTGAACGACGAGGCGATCAGGACCAGCGTCACGGGCACCGCGAGCATCAGGTTCAGCTCGGTGGGCTCCGGCGGCCAGTCGCCACCCGCCTGCGCGCGCGCAGTGAAGTACATCGCGAACAGGCCAGCAAAGAACATCAGTTCGCTGGACAGCCAGACGATGGTGCCGACACTGACCATGTTCGGCCGATTCAGCGAATGCACGCGGGAGGTGATGGCGGTTCCCGAGGTGCCCACAGCGCTCGTCACACATGAAGTATGACGCTTTGTAGTTGTTGAACTCCACCCGGGTCGAGCAATTCGTCATAATCTCGGGGTGGTCAATCCCGAGCCGTCTTCGCGTCCGTCGTCCCCCGCATCCGCCGGTGCGCCAACGTGGCCGCAGGTCCTGGGCCGCTTGACCACCGGTCAGGCCCTTCCGTCGGGCCACGCCGCCTGGGCGATGGACCAGATCATGACGGGCGCCGCGACTCCGGCGCAGATCGCCGGCTTCGGCGTGTCGATGAAGATGAAGCGTCCCACGTCGGCCGAGGTGACCGAGTTGGCGGACACCATGCTCAAGCACGCGCGGCGGGTGCCCACCGACGAGATCGGCACCGACAGCGTCGATGTGGTGGGCACCGGGGGAGACGGGTCCAACACGGTGAACCTGTCCACCATGGCCGCGATCGTCGTGGCGGCCAGCGGCGTCCCGGTGATCAAGCACGGCAACCGTGCCGCGTCGTCGCTGTCCGGTGGGGCGGACACGCTCGAGGCGCTCGGGGTGCGCATCGACCTCGGGCCCGACGAGGTCGCACGCAGCGTCGCCGAGGTCGGCATCGGGTTTGCCTTCGCGCCGCAGTTCCACCCGTCTTACCGGCACGCTTCGGTGGTGCGTCGCGAGATCGGCGTTCCTACGGTGTTCAATCTGCTTGGCCCACTGACGAATCCGGCCGGCCCGCGGGCGGGCCTGATCGGCTGCGCATGGGCCGATCTGGCGGAGGTGATGGCCGGGGTGTTCGCCACGCGGCGCTCCAGCGTGCTGGTGGTGCACGGCGACGACGGCCTCGACGAGCTGACCACGACGACCACGAGCACCATCTGGCGCGTGCAGGCCGGCATGGTGGAGCGGCTCACCTTCGACCCGATGGCCTTCGGGTTCAAACGCGCGGAGCTCTCCGAGCTCGTCGGCGGGGACGCCGAGGCGAACGCCGCCTCGGTGCGGTCGGTGCTGGCCGGCGCCACCGGCCCGGTGCGCGACGCGGTGGTGCTCAACGCCGCGGGCGCGATGGTGGCGCACGCCGGCCTAGCCAGCGACGCCAAGTGGGTGCCCGCCTGGGAGACGGGTCTGGCGCGCGCCTGCGAGGCCATCGACTCCGGGGCGGCCGAACAGCTGCTCGCGCGTTGGGTGCGGTTCACTCAGCAGCTCTGAGCCGTCGAGGGCCTGTTCGGCCGCGATCCGGGCCGAACGCGCCGACGCGGCCCACTCCGCCCACCGGCCGGCGGACCCGGCAGTCGACGCCCACCCCGGATCGCAGCGCACGATGCGCACGCCGGGCTGGGTCAGCCAGCGGGCGATCAGGGCGGTCTCCTCGACCAGTGCACCGCCCAACGGGGCCGCGGCGGGCAGCACCACCTGGGCGGCGGCGCCCAGGGCCTCCACGACGGGCATGGGCGGCACTCCGGGCCCCGCGCAGCCCGCTGCCGCCCGCTGCC
>NZ_JACKSJ010000113.1 GCF_025821665.1 [Mycobacterium] manitobense | reverse complement strand
TTCACCCTGGGGATGCCACGCACCGGCACCACCGTCATCAGTTACCTGCTCGACCAGGATCCCAATCCCCGGTCCCTGTTGCACTGGGAATGCATGACCCCGGTACCGCCGCCGGCCACCGGTGCGTTGCGCACCGACCCACGCTGTCTGGCACTCCTGGAGGAGCAGAAACAGATCCTGGAGTTGGTGAGGGCGGCGAAGATGCCGCTGCCGCACTGGGAGGATGCCGACGGACCCACCGAGTGCATGTTCATCCACAACCAGGACTTCAAAGGTCTATCCTGGGATGCGTTCTTGGCAAGCCCGCGTTACGCACGATGGCTGATCAACGAGGCCGATATGACCAGCGCCTACGAGTATCAGAAGCGCTATCTGCAAGTACTCCAATCGAAAGCGCCGGGCACCTGGAGCCTGAAGATGCCGTCGCATTCGGTGTACATCGACACCCTGCTGCAGGTGTTCCCCGACGCCCGGTTCATCTGGGCTCACCGGGATCCCTTCAAGGCGACGGGCTCGTTGGGCAACCTGTT
>NZ_JACKSJ010000112.1 GCF_025821665.1 [Mycobacterium] manitobense | reverse complement strand
GGCAGGCCACCACAGGTCGAACATCGCGTCGTAGGTGTCGCGGTGATCGGGCCGGCGCAGCACCGCGCAGGCCAGCCCCTCGCGCAGCGCCGAGCGGTCGCCCAGGCCCAGCACCGTCATCACCCGGCCGGCGTCCACCGTCTCCGACGGCCCGACGGCGATGCCGACACCGCGCAGCGCTTCGACGAACTCCACCAGGTGTCCGGGAATTCCGTGGGGGGCCAGCGGCTGCGGCGGCCGGGTGCGACGGGAAGCCATCAGTTCAACCTCAGCTCCCCGGCGGCCTTGATCTGGTCGGACTGATGTTTGAGCACCACTCCGAGCGTCGCGGCGATCGCCTCGTCGTCGATGGTGTCCATGCCCAGCGCCAGGATGGTNCGNCCCCAGTCGATGGTCTCGGCCACCGACGGCACCTTCATGCCCAGCGCCAGGATGGTGCGGCCCCAGTCGATGGTCTCGGCCACCGACGGCACCTT
>NZ_JACKSJ010000111.1 GCF_025821665.1 [Mycobacterium] manitobense | reverse complement strand
GGGCCGGGCGGGGCGCTGATCACCGGCGGCCCGGACGGTGTCGGCGTGACCGGCGGACGCGGCTGCTGCGCCGGCGGCACATAGGGCGGTGCCGCCGGCTTCTGCATCGCCGGGATCGGCTGCGTCGGCGGAGCGGGCGGCGGCACCGGCAGCACAGGCCTCGTCTCGGCCACCTTCTTATTGCCGGCCTCGGCCAGTGCGACCGCGAAGTCATGGCAGGTGTCGTACCTGGCCTCTGGGTCCTTCGCGAGCGCCCTGGCCATCACGGCGTCGAATGCGGCCAGTTCCGGCTTCTTCTCGCCCAGCTTGGGCGGCGGGGTGTTGAGGTGGTGGCTGATGACCACGGCCGGATTGGTGTGCGGGAACAGCAGTGTGCCGGTGAACAGCCGGAATGCCGTTGCCGCCAGCGCGTACTGGTCGGCACGGCCGTCCATCGGCTTGCCCATCAACTGTTCGGGCGCCGTGTAGGACATCGAGCCGACGGTGATGTTGGTCGACGTCAGGCCGTTGACGTCGTCGGTGCGCCGGGCAATGCCGAAGTCGGTGAGCAGGATTCGGCGCTTGGCCCGCTCGGCGCTGGTGAGCAGGATGTTCGCCGGCTTGATGTCGCGGTGCAGGAGCAGCCGCTGGTGGGCGTAGTCCAGCGCATCGGCGACCGCGGTGACGATCTCGACGACGTCGGTCGGCGGCATCCCGCCCGGGTGCCGGTCGACCAGGAGACGGGCCGCGTCGTAGCCGTCGACGAAGTCCATCGAGATCCACAACCTGCCGTCGAACTCGCCGCGGTCGTGCAGGCCGACGATGTGCGGATGCCACAGCGTGGCGGCCAGGTCGGCCTCGCGCTGGAAGCGCTGGCGGAACTCGCCGTCGGCGCTGAATGATGCGGGCAGCACTTTGAGCGCGTCCTGACGGGGCAGTCGCGGATGCTGGGCCAGGTACACCTCGCCCATACCGCCGGAGCCCACCAATCGGACGATGGTGTAGCCCGCGAAGACTTGACCGCTTTCCAACGGCATGGCCGCAGACTACCGGCAGCGACCTTGATCGTCGGACCGAGTCGGCGGTCGGGGCGCACCGTATCGCTGCCCGCACACCTCTTACGGACGCGTGACGTTGCGTTCGCTGTGGGGGGAAGGAGTGCCGCCCGTCGCTTGCAGTCGTAGCGTGGAGTGGTGACCCAACCTTCTGATCTGCCCCGGACCGTCGGCGAGCTGCGTGCCTCCGGTCATCGCGAGCGGGGAGTCAAACAGGAAATCCAGGACAACCTGCTGGCCGCGCTGTCCGAGGGACGCGACTCATGGCCCGGCATCCTGGGCTTCGAGGACACCGTGATCCCGCAGCTGGAACGCGCGTTGATCGCCGGCCACGACATCGTGCTGCTCGGCGAGCGCGGCCAGGGCAAGACCCGGCTGCTGCGCGCACTGACCGGCCTGCTCGACGAGTGGACACCGGTGATCGCGGGCTCGGAGCTCAACGAGCACCCCTACACACCGATCACCCCGGAGTCGATCCGACGGGCCGCCGATTCGGGCGACGACCTGCCGGTGACCTGGCGGCACCGCAGCGAGCGATACACCGAGAAGCTGGCCACCCCGGACACCAGCGTGGCCGACCTCGTCGGCGACATCGACCCGATCAAGGTGGCCGAGGGCCGCAGCCTTGGTGACCCGGAGACCATCGCCTACGGGCTGATCCCGCGGGCGCACCGCGGCATCGTCGCGGTCAACGAGCTGCCCGACCTCGCCGAGCGCATCCAGGTGTCGATGCTCAACGTGATGGAGGAGCGCGACATCCAGGTCCGCGGGTACACGCTGCGGCTGCCGCTCGACGTGCTCGTGGTGGCCAGCGCCAACCCGGAGGACTACACCAACCGCGGGCGCATCATCACCCCGCTCAAGGACCGCTTCGGCGCCGAGATCCGCACGCACTACCCACTGCAGCTCGACGCCGAGGTCGGCGTCATCAGCCAGGAAGCCGAGCTGGCCGCCGACGTGCCGGTGTACCTGCTGCAGGTGCTGGCCCGATTCGCGCGCAACCTGCGGGAGTCGAGTTCGATCGACCAGCGCTCCGGTGTGTCGGCGCGTTTCGCCATCGCTGCGGCGGAGACCGTCGCCGCCGCTGCGCGGCACCGCTCCGCCGTTCTGGGCGAGCAGGAGCCGGTGGCCCGGGTCTGCGACGTCGGCACGGTCATCGACGTGTTGCGCGGCAAGCTGGAATTCGAGTCCGGCGAGGAGGGCCGCGAGCAGGCGGTGCTCGAGCACCTGCTGCGCCGCGCCACCGCCGACACCGCGCAGCGGATGCTGGGTGGCATCGACGTGGGCCCGTTGGTGGCCGCGGTCGAGGAGGGTTCGCCGGTGACGACGGGTGAGCGGGTGTCGGCCAAGGACGTGCTGGCGGCGCTGCCGGATCTGCCGGTGATCGACGTGATCGCCGAGCGGCTGAACGCGCAGACCGACGGCGAACGCGCCGCCGCCATCGAGCTGGCGCTCGAGGCGCTGTACCTGGCCAAGCGGATCGACAAGGTGTCGGGAGAAGGCGAAACCGTCTATGGCTAGACGCGTCTCCCGCTACTCCTCGTACACGGGCGGGCCGGATCCGCTGGCCCCGCCCGTCGATCTGCGCGATGCGCTCGCGCAGATCGGCGAGGACGTGATGGAGGGCAGCTCACCGCGGCGGGCGCTGTCGGAGCTGCTGCGGCGCGGCACCAAGGAGATGCGCGGCGCCGACCGGCTCGCGGCGGAGGCCAACCGGCGGCGACGGGAACTGTTGCAGCGCAACAATCTCGATGGCACTCTCCAGGAGATCAAGAAGCTGCTCGACGAGGCGGTGCTGGCCGAGCGCAAGGAGCTGGCCAGGGCGCTCGACGACGACGCCCGGTTCGGCGAACTGCAGATGGAGGCGTTGTCGCCGTCGCCGGCCAAGGCCGTGCAGGAACTAGCCGACTACGACTGGCGCTCCCCGGAGGCCCGGCAGAAGTACGAGCAGATCAAGGACCTGATGGGCCGGGAGATGCTCGACCAGCGGTTCGCCGGGATGAAGGAAGCGCTGGAGAACGCCACCGACGAGGATCGTCAGCGCGTCAACGACATGCTCGACGACCTGAACGACCTGCTGGACAAGCACACTCGCGGCGAGGACACGCAGCAGGACTTCCAGGACTTCATGAACAAGCACGGCGAGTTCTTCCCGGAGAACCCGCGCGACATCGACGAGCTGCTCGACTCGCTCGCCCAGCGTGCCGCCGCCGCGCAGCGGTTCCGCAACAGTCTGTCGCCCGACCAGCGGGCCGAACTGGATGCACTGGCGCAGCAGGCCTTCGGGTCGCCGTCGCTGATGAATGCGCTCAACCGGCTCGACTCCCACCTGCAGGCCGCGCGACCGGGCGAGGACTGGTCGGGGTCGTCGGAGTTCTCCGGCGACAACCCCCTCGGCATGGGGGAAGGCGCACAGGCGCTGGCCGACATCGGCGAGCTCGAGCAGCTGGCCGAGCAGCTCTCGCAGAGCTATGCCGGCGCGTCGATGGACGACGTCGACCTCGACGCGCTGGCCCGTCAGCTCGGCGACGACGCCGCCGTCGACGCCCGCACGCTCGCCGAACTGGAGCGTGCGCTGCTCAACCAGGGTTTCCTGGACCGCGGGTCGGACGGCCAGTGGCGGCTGTCACCGAAGGCGATGCGTCAGCTCGGACAGGCGGCGCTGCGCGATGTGGCACAACAGCTTTCGGGACGCCACGGTGAGCGGGACACCCGGCGGGCGGGCGCGGCCGGCGAGCTGACGGGTGCGACGCGGCCGTGGCAGTTCGGCGACACCGAGCCGTGGAACGTGACGCGCACGTTGACCAACGCCGTGCTGCGCAGCGCGGGCACGGGTGTGGCGGAACCGCCGCTGCACATCACGGTGGAAGACGTCGAGATCTCCGAGACCGAGACCCGCACGCAGTCCGCGGTGGCGCTGCTGGTGGACACGTCCTTCTCGATGGTGATGGAGAACCGCTGGCTGCCGATGAAGCGCACGGCGCTGGCGCTGAACCATCTGGTGAGCACAAGGTTCCGGTCAGACGCACTCGAGATCATCGCGTTCGGCCGGTACGCCAGGACCGTGACCGCGGCCGAATTGACCGGCCTGGAGGGCGTTTACGAGCAGGGCACCAACCTGCACCACGCGCTTGCGCTGGCGTCGCGGCATCTGCGCAGGCACCCGAACGCACAGCCGGTGGTGCTGGTGGTCACCGACGGTGAGCCGACGGCGCACCTCGAGGATTTCCGGGACGGCCAGGGCGGCGGCGCTCAGGTGTTCTTCGACTATCCGCCGCACCCGCGCACGCTCGCGCTCACCGTGCGGGCGTTCGACGAGGTCGCGCGAATCGGCGCTCAGGTGACGATCTTCCGGCTGGGCAGCGATCCGGGCCTGGCGCGGTTCATCGACGAGGTGGCGCGGCGGGTGGGCGGCCGGGTCGTGGTGCCCGATCTCGACGGCCTCGGCGCCGCGGTGGTCAGCGACTACCTGTCGACCCGCCGCCGCAGATAGCCCTTCCCAAGACTTCGGAACAACTTGAGCCACATACGTTTCGGCTGTCACAAACGCGGCTGATCTGTCGGTGGGTCGAACTAGTGTTCGATTCATGGATGGGGATGTGGTCGCGGCGCTGCAGGCGTGGGACGACGCCCGCGCCGGGCTGGCCGCCCTGCCTCTGAACACCTTGGACGTCCGCGAATTGCTCGCGGTGTACGAACGCCGCCAGCATGCCCACCGTCAGGACGCGGCGATCGACCACACCGTGCTGGCCACCCTGGCCGACCGGTTCACCGCCGCGGACTTCGGTGGCACCGGCCTGAAAGACGTGTTGGCCCAGCGGTTGCACCTCGACACCGCCGATGCGAAGAGACGCCTCGACGCTGCCGGCATGCTCGGACCCCGATGGACGTTCACCGGTGAAGAACTACCCGCGCAGTGGGACGCCACGTCGGCCGCCTTGGCGGAAGGGCTGATCGACCCTGCGCACGTCGAGGTGATTCGCAAGTTCTTCACCAAGCTTCCGCCATGGGTCGACCACGCGGCCCGCGCCGACGCCGAGCGTGACCTCGCGCGGTGGGCGCAGGGCATGTGCCCGGAGGATCTGCAACAACTCGCCGACCATCTGGTCGAGGTGATCGATCCCGACGGCGCCGAACCCGACCACGACACCCAACAAGCCAGACGCGGACTGAAGATGGGTCGCCAGCGCCGCGACGGGATGACACCGGTCAGTGGGCATCTCGATCCCGAGGCCCGCGCGCTGTTCGACGTCGTGTTCGCCAAGCTGGCCGCCCCGGGGCAGAACCTGCCCGCCGACCCCGGTGCCGCCGAGGCCAACAGCGCCGCAGCGTTCGGCGGTGATCCCCGCACCCGCGAGCAGCGCCAGCACGACGCGCTGAAGACCGCGCTACGCGACGTCGTCGGCTCCGGAGTCTTGGGTCAGGTCAACGGGCTACCGGCCACCATCGTGGCCACCACCACCGTCGGCGACCTCGAAGCCGGAACCGGGTACACCCACACCGCGGGCGGCACCCGGCTGCCGATCCGCGACCTGATCCGGATGGCCGGCCAGTCCCGGCACTACCTGGCCGTGTTCGACGACCACACCGAAGAAATCCTGTACCTCGGCCGCGCCCGGCGCTGCGCCACCACCGCCCAACGGCTGGCGCTGTTCGCCCGCGACAGGGGCTGCACCCGACCCGGCTGCACCGCCCCGGCCTACCAAACGCAGGTCCACCACGCCCAACGCGACTGGGCCGAGGGCGGACGGACCGACATCGACGAACTCGCCCTGGCCTGCCAACCCGACAACAACCTCATCGAACAGACCGAGTGGACCACCCGCCGACGCAACGGCCGCACCGAATGGATCCCCTCACCCTCCCTCGACACCGGCCAGCATCGCACCAACAACTACCACCACCCCCGCCGCCACCTCACCGACCGAGACGACGACGCAGAACCGGCATAGCGGCCAGGGTGATTCGGTCGACACAATCGGGCGTACGCTGCAGCCATGAGCAGAGCCGTCGTCCGGGGCGCTGCCGCGTCGGTGGCCATGACAGCGGCGGGTGTCGTTGCGGGCTACGGCTTCTGGATCGTGACGATGTTCGCGTTGATCCCGTTCCTGCTGTTTCTCGTCTTCGGTGTCGCACCGTTCGTCGCGTTGCTTTCCGCGGCCGCCATCGCCTGGTGCACGTCGCGGCGCCCGTGTGCAGCGCCGGAATGGGCGCAGCGACACCGGCATGCGTTCTGGGCCGGCGCGATCGGCGTTCTCATCGTCGTCTGCGTCATCACGGTGGCCGAGATGCCGGGCTATGTGCCGTTCTGGCCGGGATAGCACCGCGGCAGATACTCAGTCGATGAAGCGCGCCCGTACCTCGGGGGCGGGAATCGGACATGTGTCGTGCCTGCCGAACACCCAGTAGCGGATCGAGGCGAACCAGTCGTAGAAGCGGTCGCGCGCGCCGGCGGGTACGGCCCGGCCGGCCAGGAAGAGCTTCCACGGCCCGCCGAGGTAGTCGGCGACTCGTAGCATCCCGGCGGTCCTGACGGTGACGCGTTCGTCGGCGGTGCCGGGGTGCTCGACGAAGACCATCGAATCGACGTCGCGCAGTTCAGGATGCCTGGCTATCACGCCCTCGGCGAAGTCGCCCTGCAACGGCGCGAACCGCATCGAGCCGTCCCTGTCGTGGCGCAGGATCGTCTGGATGCCGCGATTGCAGATTCCGCACACCCCGTCGTAGAGCAGCACGGGTGCGGGCCTCGCGGTCTCGGTGCTGTCGGCGGCCGCAGCGCGCAATTCGTCAGCCACTGTGAGCTCCTTCCGTTTCCTACAAGAAGGATGCCCCGCTGGGCAGGGTGACAATCGGATCGGGCGTGTGATGTCGCTGACCGGCGCAGACTCATCGCCGGACCGGTGATCAGCCTTCTTTGCGCTTCCTGCGCTTGACGCCGACGCTGCCCCACAGCGAGAAGCCGCGCACCCGCACACACGGGGCTCCGGGCGATCCCTCACCCTGAACGGCGTGGTCGAAGGAGCCCATCACGCCGACTCCGTGCAGGTCGACGTTCACCTCCGGGGGCACCAGGATCGTCTGCCCGCCGCAGATCGAGTAGGAGCGGATCTCGACCTCGGGTGCGGTGAAGTCGGCATAGCGCAGGTCGACCACTCCGCCGCCGAACAGCGCGAATGTCGTCAGCCGTCGCGGCACATTCCAGCGGCCGCGCCGCTCGAACCCGCTCATGATCGCCATCAGAACCGTCGACGGCGCCGGCCGGCACGGCCCTGATCCGCGTGGGCTGGTCATCGCGCCGGGGAGGTCGGCGCTCAGCAACGCCAACTCGTCGTAGGTCTTGGCGGCGTACGCCTTGGTGAGCCGACTCTCGTACTCGCTCATCGGCAGGCGACCCTGAGCAGCCGCGTCCGTCAAGAACTGCGCCACCTGAATGCGATCGGTGTCGGCAGCACGCGTGGAACCGTTTTGCGACGTTGGGCTGCTCATAACACCACGAGCCTACGACGAACACTGGTACATGCAAGGGTGTTGGCCGAAATGTAGTGTGACGGTTCTCGGCGAACCACTTAGCCCATCGAACTATTTGCGGTTTCGCGCACGTGGCCCCGTAGAGAAGATTCGTTTCCGCTGCTGGTCAGCCCTCGATCGACGGCTCCTCCGTAACCCAGGACTCGTCACCGAGCCGGTGCGAAATCGGCCACATCCGGCGATGAACTGGTACGCCCGTACCGGTGATTACCGCGCCCACCTCGGCGGCCGCTTCTCCAGGAACGCCATCATGCCCTCGTGCGCCTCCTCGGAGACGAACAACTCCGCCGATTGCGCGGTCAGCGTCTCGGCGTCGCGGTCGAACGCCGCCAGGATCGCGGCCGTCGTCAACCGCTTCGACGCCGCGAGGCCCTGTGGCGAACCACGCCCGATCTCGGCGGCCAGCGCGCTCACCTCCGCCTCGACATCCTCGGCGGCCACACTGATCAGCCCGATCTCGGCGGCCCTCGCCGCACCGAACTTCTCACCCGTCACGAAGTAGCGCCCCGCCGCCCGCGGCGACATCTTCGGCAGCAGGGTCAGCGAGATGATCGACGGGGCCACCCCGATGCGCGCCTCGGTCAGCGCGAAGGTGCTCTGCGCGCCGGCCACCACGATGTCGCACGCCCCGATCAGGCCCATGCCGCCGGCGCGGACGTGCCCGTCCACCGCGGCGATCACGGGGACCGGCAGTTCGAGGATCGCCCGCAGCAGATCGGTCATCTCCCTGGCCCGCCCGGCGGCGAGGTCGGCAGGGTCGCGGCCGGCCGCCTCGCTGAGGTCCGCGCCTGCGCAGAAGGTGCCGCCGGCGTGGCCCAGCACCACCACCCGCACGCCGGCGTCGGCCGCCGCCGCGCGCATCCCTTCGTGCAGACCGGCGACCAGAGCCGTGGACAGCGCGTTGCGGTTGTGCGGCGAGTCCAGCGTCAGCCGGGCCACGCCACCGTCGACCGCGTACCGGACCAGGTCACCCATCAGTACGACCGCGGCAGGCCCAGCGAGGTCTGCGCGACGAAGTTGAGGATCATCTCGCGGCTCACCGGTGCGATGCGGGCCAACCGCGACGCGGTCAGCACCGACGCGATGCCGTACTCCTTGGTCAGGCCGTTCCCGCCGAGGGACTGCACCGCCTGGTCGACCGCCCGCACCGACGCCTCGCCGGCGGCGTACTTGGCCATGTTGGCGGCCTCGGCGGCGCCGCCGTCGTCACCGGCGTCGTAGAGACTCGCCGCCTTCTGCATCATCAGCTTGGCCAGCTCGATCTCGATGTGGTTCTGCGCCAACGGATGCGAGATGCCCTGGTGCGCGCCGATCGGCGTCTTCCACACCTGGCGGGTCTTGACGTACGCGACGGCCTTGTCGATCGCGAAGCGACCCATGCCGACCGCGCTCGCCGCACCCATGATCCGCTCGGGATTCAGGCCGGCGAACAACTGGGCGATCGCCGCGTCCTCGGAGCCGACCAGCGCATCGGCCGGCAGACGCACGTCGTCGAGGAACAACTGGAACTGGAACTCCGGGCTGACGATCTCCATCGGGATCTTCGTGTAGCTCAGGCCGGGACTGTCGGTGGGCACGACGAACAGCGCGGGCTTCAGGTTGCCGGTCTTGGCCTCCTCGGTGCGCCCGACCACGAGCACCGCCTGCGCCTGGTCGACGCCGGAAATGTAGACCTTCTGGCCGGACAGGATCCAGTCGCTGCCGTCGCGGCGCGCGGTCGTCGTGATCTTGTGTGAGTTCGAGCCGGCGTCGGGTTCGGTGATCGCGAAGGCCATGGTGATCGAGCCATCCGCGATGCCGGGGATCCAGCGCTTCTTCTGGTCCTCGGTGCCGTACTTCGAGATGATCGTGCCGTTGATCGCGGGGGACACCACCATCATCAGCAGCGCCGAACCGCCTGCGGCCATCTCCTCCATCACCAGCGCCAACTCGTACATGCCCGCGCCGCCGCCGCCGTACTCCTCGGGCAGGTTCACCCCGATGAAGCCGAGTTGTCCGGCCTCTCGCCATAATTCGTCGGTGTGCTGGCCCGCGCGGGCCTTCTCCAGGTAGTAGTCCTGTCCGTAGTTGGCGACCATCGCGGCGACGGCCTTACGCAGCGCCTGCTGTTCCTCGGTCTCGACGAATCCGGTCATGCTTCTCCTCCTGCGGTCTCGTCCGGCGCGGACACCCGCGCCAGCACGGCGCCCACCTCGACCTGCTGGCCGGGTTGGACGTTCAGTTCGGCGAGCACACCGTCGCCGGGCGCGGCCAGCGTGTGCTCCATCTTCATGGCCTCCAGCCACACCAGCGGCTGACCGGTGGTCACGGTGTCGCCCACCGCGGCGCCGACCCGCACCACCGAACCGGGCATCGGCGCCACCAGCGAGCCATGCGCGATCGCGGCGCCGGGATCGGGGAAGCGCGGCAGCGCGACGAGTTCGGTTGCGCCCTGGGGCGAGTCGACGAACACGGCGTCGCCGTAGCGGGCGACATCGAATGGCCGCTCGACGCCGTCGACCTCGAGCACCACCCGCTCCGGCGTCGCGGACACCAGCGTCACGTCGTCCTGATCGGGCAGTTCGACGGCGCCGCGGCTGAAGCGGTACCGCACCTCGTGCTCGACGTCGGCCGTGTCGCGGTAGCGCCTCAGCTGGTAGCCCGACGCCAGATTGCGCCAGCCACTCGGTGCAGCGGCGAACGCCGTGGCGGCACTGCGGTTGCGCGCCGCGTCGGCCAGCGAGGCCGCGACCGCCGCCAGCGCGGTCGTCCGGTCGTCACCCGGTGGTGCGGCGAGCCCGGCCAGGCCGTGGGTGTCGAAGAACGCGGTGTCGGTCGCACCGTCGACGAATGCGGGGTGACGCAACACGTTGACCAGCAGGTCGCGGTTGGTGCGGACGCCGTGCAACCTCGTGCGGGACAGCGCGTCGGCCAGGATCGCCGCGGCGTGCCGACGGGTCGGCGCATAGGAGATGACCTTGGCGAGCATCGGGTCGTAGAAGATCGACACCACCGAGCCGTCGACGATTCCGGTGTCGACCCGCACCCCCGCCCGCGTCAACCGGTCGAATTGCACCGGGGCGCCGGGCACCTCGAACCGGTGCACCGTGCCTGCCTGAGGTTGCCAGTTCTTCGCGGGATCCTCGGCGTAGAGCCTGGCCTCGATCGAATGCCCCTTTGCGGCGGGCGGTTCGGCGGGCAGCCTGCCGCCGTCGGCGACGAGGAGCTGGAGTTCGACGAGGTCGAGTCCGGTGGTGGCCTCGGTGACGGGGTGCTCGACCTGCAGGCGGGTGTTCATCTCGAGGAAGAAGAAGTCACCCTGCTCGTCCGCCATGAACTCGACGGTGCCCGCCCCGGTGTAGCCGATCGCCTCGGCGGCCAGCCGGGCCGCCTCGAACAGCTTGTCTCGCATGCCCGGAGTGCGTTCCACGAGCGGCGACGGTGCTTCTTCGATGATCTTCTGGTGCCGCCGCTGAATGGAGCACTCGCGTTCGCCGACCGCCCACACCGTGCCATGCGCGTCGGCCATCACCTGCACCTCGACGTGGTGGCCCGCGGCCAGGTAGCGCTCGCAGAACACCGTCGGGTCGCCGAACGCCGACTGCGCCTCCCGCCGCGCCGCCTCGACCTCGCCCGGCAGGTCGGGCAGTTCGCGGACCACGCGCATGCCCCGGCCACCGCCACCGGCGGACGCCTTGATCAGCACCGGGAGCTGAGCGGCCGTCACGGTGTCCGGATCGAGTTCGTCGAGCACCGGCACGCCGGCGGCGGACATCATCTTCTTGGCTTCGATCTTGCTGCCCATCGCCTGCACCGCGGCCACCGGCGGGCCGATCCACGTCAGGCCGGCGTCCTGGACCGCGGCCGCGAAATCGGAGTTCTCCGAGAGGAAGCCGTATCCGGGGTGGACGGCGTCGGCGCCCGCGGCCTGCGCGGCCGCGACGAGCTGGCGGGCGTCGAGGTACCCGCTCGTCCCCTCCAGCCGCACCCGGGCATCGGCCTCGGCGACATGCGGGGCGGCGGCGTCGGGATCGGTGTAGACCGCGACGGTGCCGATGCCAAGGCGTCGGCAGCTGGCGAACACCCGGCGGGCGATCTCGCCGCGATTGGCGACCAGAACTCTGGTGATCATGCGCTCACATCCTGAAGACGCCGAAGTTCGACGTCCCCTCGATCGGCCCGTTCGCGATGGCGGACAGACACATTCCCAGCACGGTTCGGGTGTCGCGCGGGTCGATCACGCCGTCGTCGTAGAGCCTGCCGGACAACACCATCGGCAGCGACTCCGCCTCGATCTGGCCTTCGATCGCTGCACGCAGGGCGGCGTCGGCCTCCTCGTCGACCTGCTGGCCGCGGGCCTCGGCGGCGGCGCGGCTGACGATCGAGAGCACGCCGGCCAGCTGTGCACCGCCCATCACCGCCGACTTGGCCGACGGCCAGGCGAACAGGAACCGGGGGTCGTACGCGCGGCCGCACATGCCGTAGTGGCCTGCGCCGTAGGACGCGCCGATGAGCAGTGAGATGTGCGGGACGGTCGAGTTCGAGACGGCGTTGATCATCATCGACCCGTGCTTGATCATCCCGCCCTCCTCGTACTGCCTGCCCACCATGTAGCCGGTGGTGTTGTGCAGGAACAGCAGTGGCGTGTCGGCGCGGTTGGCCAGCTGGATGAACTGGGTGGCCTTCTGCGACTCCTCGCTGAACAGCACGCCGCGGGCGTTGGCCAGGATGCCGACCGGGTATCCCCACAGCGTGGCCCACCCGGTCACCAGCGAAGACCCGTACATGGCCTTGAACTCGTCGAACTCCGATCCGTCGACGATGCGCGCGATCACGTCGCGGGGGTCGAACGGGATGCGCAGATCGGGCGGCACGATGCCGAGCAGTTCCGCGCTGTCGAACAGCGGTTCGCGCACGGCGGCAGGCGCCGGCCCCTCCTTGCGCCAGTTCAACCGGGCGACGATGCGGCGGCCGATGCGGATGGCGTCGAGCTCGTCGGCGGCGAAGTAGTCAGCCAGACCCGATGTGCGGGCGTGCATCTCGGCCCCGCCCAGAGACTCGTCGTCGGACTCCTCACCGGTTGCCATCTTGACCAGGGGCGGGCCCGCCAGGAAGACCTTGGACCGCTCCTTGATCATCACGACGTGATCGGACATGCCCGGGATGTAGGCGCCGCCGGCGGTGGAGTTGCCGAACACCAGCGCGATGGTCGGGATGCCTGCCGCCGAGAGCCTGGTCAGGTCGCGGAACATCTGCCCGCCGGGGATGAAGATCTCCTTCTGCGTCGGCAGATCGGCGCCGCCGGACTCCACCAGCGAGATCACCGGAAGCCGGTTCTGCAGCGCGATCTGGTTGGCGCGCAGGATCTTCTTCAACGTCCACGGATTGCTGGTGCCGCCCTTGACCGTCGGGTCGTTCGACACGATCAGGCATTCGGTGCCCTCGACCGCGCCGATGCCCGCCACCACGCTGGCGCCGACGGTGAAGTCGCTGCCCCATGCGGCGAGCGGGCTGAGCTCCAGGAACGGCGAATCGGGGTCGACCAGCATCTCGATGCGTTCCCGGGCGGTCAGCTTGCCACGTTCGTGGTGGCGCTTGACGTACTTCTCGCCGCCGCCGGCGAGCGCCTTCGCGTGCTCGGCGTCGAGTTCGGCGAGTTTCTCGGTCATTGCCGTAGCGGCCTCGGCATAGGCCGGCGACGCGGCGTCGAGCGTCGAGCGAAGGGCCGTCATGACTGATATCCCAGCGTCTTGGCGGCCAGCGAGGTGAGGATTTCGGTGGTTCCGCCGCCGATGCCGAGGATCCGCATGTCCCGGTATTGCCGTTCGACCTCCGACTCCGCCATGTAGCCCATCCCGCCGAACAGCTGAACGGCCTGGTTGGCCACCCACTCGCCAGCCTCGACGGCGGTGTTCTTGGCGAAGCACACCTCGGTGATGAGGTTCGGGTCGCCCGCGAGCTGGCGTTCCACCACGCTGTGCGTGTAGACGCGGGCCACGTCGACGCGGCGGGCCATCTCGGCCAGCGTGTTCTGCACGGCCTGCCGGGAGATCAGCGGCCGGCCGAAGGTCTCCCGGTCGCGGCACCACTGCACCGTCAGGTCAAGGCAGCGCTGACCGCTGGCGTAGGCCTGCGCCGCCAGGCCGACGCGCTCGGAGACGAACGCCGCGGCGATCTGGAAGAAGCCGCTGTTCTCGGCGCCGATCAGGTTCTCCCTCGGCACCCGCACGTCGGTGTAGGCGAGTTCGGCGGTGTCCGAGGAACGCCAACCCATCTTGTCGAGCTTGCGGGTCACCTCGAATCCCGGTGTGCCCTTGTCGACGACGATCAGCGACACGCCCGCGGCGCCCGGCCCGCCGGTGCGCGCGGCGGTCACCACGTAGTCGGCGCGCACGCCGGAGGTGATGTAGGTCTTGGCGCCGTTGATGACGTATTCGTCGCCCTCCCTGACGGCGCGGGTGGTCAGGTGCCCGACGTCCGACCCGCCGCCCGGTTCGGTGATCGCGAGCGAGCCGATCTTCTCGCCGCTAAGTGTCGGCCGCACGTAGGTGTCGATCAGCCGCTCGTCGCCCGAGGCGATCATGTGTGGCACGGCGATCCCGCAGGTGAACAGCGAGGCGAACACGCCGCCGGGCGCGCCGGATTGGTGCATCTCCTCGCAGATGATCACCGCGTCGGCGCCGTCACCACCGCCGCCGCCGACCGCTTCCGGGAAACCGGCGCCCAGCAGGCCGGCCTCGGCGGCCTTGCGGTGCAGGTCGCGGGGCAGCTCGCCGGCCTTCTCCCACTCGTCGACATGCGGCAGTACCTCGCGTTCGGCGAACGCGCGCACCGTCTTCCGCAGCGCCTCGCGCTCGGGCGTGGTCCATATGCTCACAGCAATTCCTCCGGGATGTCCATGTGTCGACTGCGCAACCACTCGCCCAGCCCTTTGGCCTGCGGGTCGAAGCGGGCCTGGTAGGCCACGCCCTTGCCGAGGATGTCCTCGATGACGAAGTTGACGGCGCGCAGGTTGGGCAGCACGTGCCGGGTGACCGGCAGGTCGGCCGCCTCGGGGAGCAGCTCGCGCAGCCGGTCGGTGGTGAGTTCGTCAGCGAGCCAGCGGAACTGCTCGTCTGTGCGCACCCACACGCCGACGTTGGCACTGCCGCCCTTGTCGCCGCTGCGGGCGCCGGCGATCGCGCCGAGCGGCAGGCGGCGCGTCGTCCCGCGCTCGCCCGGGGGCGCCTGCGGGTCGGCCACCGGTTCGAGGACGAGGGTCTCGGCGGCCGGTGGTATGTCGGTGCGGGTGCCGTCGGCGTGCACGGCGACGTGGGGCACCGCGCCGGCGTCGACGAAGCCCGCGGTGAAGACGCCGTACACCTGACCCTCAGCGGGAGGGGCGGTGGTGGTGAATCCCGGATAGCTGGCCAGGGCCAATTCGACTGCCGCCGAGGAGAACCGGCGTCCGACGTTGGCCGGATCGGGGTCGCGGACCACGCAGCGCAGCAGTGCGCTGGCCGCCTCCTCGGTGTTCGCGTCGGCGTGGTCGGTGCGCGCCAGCGTCCATTCCAGCTCCGCCGGCTTGACCGTCAGATTTGATTCCAGCTGGCGGCGGACCAGCTCGGCCTTGGCGTCGATGTCGAGACCCGTCAGCACGAACGTCATCGTGTTGCGGAACCCGCCGACGCTGTTGAGCGACACCTTGAGCGTCGGGGGAGGCGGTTCCCCTCTGACGCCGTCGATCCGGACCCGGTCGGGGCCGTCGTCGGACAGCCGCAGCGAGTCGACGCGCAGGGTGACATCGGGATTGGCGTAACGCGCGCCACCGATCTCATAGAGCAGTTGGGCGGTCACGGTGCCGACGCCCACGGCGCCGCCGGTGCCGGGATGCTTGGTGATCACCGAGGAACCGTCGGCGTGGATCTCGGCGACCGGAAAACCTGCCCGGAGGAGGTCGGGGACCTCGGTGAAGAAGGCGTAGTTGCCGCCGGTGGCCTGCGTCCCGCATTCGATCACATGTCCCGCGGCGACGGCCCCGGCCAGTGCGTCGTAGTCGTCGCGGCCCCAGCCGAAGTGCGCCGCGGCCGGGCCGACGATCACCGAGGCGTCGGTCACCCGGCCGGTCACCACGACGTCGGCACCGCGGTTGAGGCAGTCGACGATGCCCCAGGCGCCCAGGTAGGCGTTGGCGGCCAGCACCTCACCGAATCCCAGTTCGCTCGCGCGGCCGACGAGGTCGTCACCCTCGACGTGGGCGACGTTCACCTGCAGGCCGAGCCGATCGGCGAGGGCGCGGACGGCGGACGCCAGGCCTGCAGGGTTGAGTCCGCCTGCGTTGGCGACGATCCGCACGCCTTTGTCGACGGCCGTTCCGAGGCAGTCCTCGAGTTGGGTGAGGAAGGTCTTGGCGTAGCCGCGGTCCGGGTTCTTCGCCCGGTCGCGTGCCAGGATCAGCATCGTGAGCTCGGCGAGATAGTCGCCGGTGACATAGTCCAGATCGCCGCCGTCGAGCATCTCCCGCATGGCGGCCAGCCGATCGCCGTAGAACCCCGAGCAGTTGCCGATGCGCACCGGATCAGGCACTGCACTCCCTTGCTGTCGCGCGAGCCGACGACCATCGCCGTCGATGACCAACCAACCGGTAGGTTAGCCGGTACTTCGGGTACCGCGTCAAGGGCGTGCACGCAGTATTCGTGTTCCGGACCCCGCGGCCCTGCCTCGATACTTGACGAGTGGAAATGCGTGTCGCCTGGGGTGTCGTCGGCCTGCTGTGGGTGATGTGCGGGGTGGCCGTGGCCTTCAGCCCGCCCGTCGAGCAGACCGACGGCAGCGCGTGGTCGCCGCTGTGGGGCTGGCTGATCGTCGCCGCGGGCGTGTTCCTGCTGGCACTCGCCGCAGGAATACTCCCGCGGACGCACAACGGCCGGCATTCGAACGGGCTGACGGCCAGGTCCGAGCGCGGCATCGAGTTCCGGATGCTCTTCTCGGTCGTGGTGGGGGTGGTGTGCGGCGCGGGTTTCATCTGGATCGGCGTGGACAGCGGCGACGTCGCCGTGACCAGCTACGGCGTCGTCATCCTCAGCCTGGTGGTGTTCGCGGTGCCACGCATCGTCGACTCGATCCACCACCTGCAGGACAGGTGATTTTGGAGGCTGACCAGCGCACCGGCTATCCTTGACGACAATTGCCTGCGCCCCGGCCGTCCCGGGACCTGCCTGGCACTACCCGCAAGAGGAGAAGTCTCGATCATGGCCGTCCCCAAGCGCAGAATGTCGCGTTCGAACACCCGCAGCCGTCGCGCGCAGTGGAAGGCGACGAGCACCGGTCTGGTCGGCGTGACCGTGGCCGGTCAGCAGCACAAGGTGCCGCGTCGCCTGCTCAAGGCCGCCCGGCTCGGCCTGATCGACCTCGACCGCCGCTGACCGAGACCGCACCGAGTTCTCCGGCGCGCCTCTCAGTTCGCTCTCAGGCGTCGGGGTGAGACTGGGGCTGTGCGCATACTTGTCGTCGATGACGATCGCGCGGTGCGCGAATCGCTGCGCCGGTCCCTGTCTTTCAACGGTTACACCGTCGCCCTCGCCCAGGACGGCGTCGAAGCGCTCGACGTGATCGCCAACGACCGGCCCGACGCCCTCGTGCTGGACGTGATGATGCCGCGGCTGGACGGGCTGGAGGTCTGCCGGCAGCTGCGCAGCACCGGTGACGACCTGCCGATCCTGGTGCTCACCGCGCGGGACTCGGTGTCCGAGCGGGTCGCCGGCCTCGATGCCGGCGCCGACGACTACCTTCCCAAACCGTTCGCGCTCGAGGAGTTGCTCGCTCGGATGCGGGCCTTGTTGCGACGCACCGGACCCGAAGACGGCGTCGACTCGCCCGCGATGACCTTCCTCGACCTCAGCCTGGACCCGGTCACCCGCGAGGTCACCCGCGGCCAGCGCCAGATCAGCCTGACCCGCACCGAGTTCTCGCTGCTGGAGATGCTGATCGCCAATCCGCGTCGGGTCCTCACCCGCAGCCGCATCCTCGAGGAGGTCTGGGGCTTCGACTTCCCGACTTCGGGCAATGCCCTCGAGGTCTACATCGGCTACCTGCGCCGCAAGACCGAGGCCGAAGGGGAACCGCGACTCATCCACACCGTGCGCGGCGTGGGCTACGTCCTGCGCGAAACCCCGCCCTGATGTCGTTCTTCACCCAGAACACCTCCTGGCGGCCACCGTCGCCGCCGAGTACCAGCTCACTGTCGCTGCGCTGGCGGGTGATGCTGCTCGCGATGTCGATGGTGGCGATGGTCGTCGTGCTGATGGCCGTCGCGGTGTACGCGGTGGTGTCCCGCGCGCTCTACGACGATCTCGACAACCAGCTGCACAGCAGGGCCAGGCTGCTGATCGAGAGCGGCTCGCTGGCGGCCGACCCGGCCAAGGCCATCGAGGGCACCGCCTACTCGGATGTGAACGCGATGCTCATCATCCCGGGACGGGTGAAGTACACCGCCAACCAGCAGGGCCAGACACTGCCGTACGGCTCCGCCGAGCAGGACGTCGTCTCCGGGGAACTTCTGCTGTCGCTGCGCACGGCCAACCATCAGCGGGTGCTGGCGGTGCACCTGGCCAACGGCAGCTCGCTGCTGCTGTCCAAGAGCCTGGCGCCGACCGGTCAGGTGCTGCGGCGGCTGGGCACGGTGCTGCTCATCGTCGGTGGCATCGGGGTCCTGGTCGCCGCGATCGCGGGCGGGATGGTGGCCCGCGCCGGGCTGAGACCGGTGGGACGGCTGACCAGCGCGGCCGAACGGGTGGCCCGCACCGACGACCTCCGGCCGATCCCGGTGTATGGCAGCGACGAATTGGCCAGGCTGACAGAGGCTTTCAACCTGATGCTGCGCGCACTTACCGAGTCCCGCGACCGGCAGGCGCGGCTGGTGTCCGACGCCGGCCATGAACTGCGCACCCCGCTGACCTCGCTGCGGACCAACGTCGAGCTGCTGATGGCCTCGCAGGTACCCGGTGCCCCGCGGCTGCCCGAGGAGGAGATGGCAGGGCTGCGCGCCGACGTGATCGCCCAGATCGAGGAGTTGTCCACCCTCGTCGGCGATCTGGTCGACCTGACCCGCGACGAGGCCGGCGGCGTGATGCACGAGCCCGTCGAGCTCGCCGAGGTCGTTGACCGCAGCCTCGAGCGGGTGCGGCGACGGCGAAGCGACGTCACCTTCGACGTGCTCGCGCAGCCCTGGCAGGTGTACGGCGACGCCGCCGGGCTGGGCCGGGCCGTGCTGAATCTCCTCGACAACGCTGCCAAGTGGAGCCCGCCGGACGGCCGGGTCACCGTTCGGCTCACCCAGATCGACCCGGTGCACGCCGAACTGGTGGTCGCCGATCAGGGGCCGGGGATCCCGCCCCACGAGAAGCCACTCGTCTTCGAGCGGTTCTACCGGTCGACGGCGGCCCGCGCCATGCCGGGTTCGGGGTTGGGACTGGCGATCGTCAAGCAGGTGGTGCTGAAGCACGGTGGAGCGGTGCGGGTGGACGACGCGGCGCCGGGGGCCGACCCGCCCGGGACGGCGTTCCGGGTGGTGCTGCCTGGCCGGCCGGTCGCAGATGCGACGATCCAGTCGTCACCGATCCCGGCGACACGCCCTGCCGGCCGCGCGGGAAAACGCGCGACCGGAGCCGAGAATGTGTGATCGACGCGACACGGCGCACGCCAAGTCTCGGCCGGCACCGAATCATCTCTAAGTGGATTCTCAGCCCACGTGGGCACTGTGAGCCTACGAAGCGCGTTGGAGAAGTTGTCGGATCCCTTCACGAGGAAGAGCTCACCAGCGAATGACGAACCACCCGAGGTACTCGCCACCGCAGCCGGGCCGTGCGCCTGGTGGTAATGAGCCCGCGGCGCCCGGATACCCGGGGGCGCACCGCCCGGATCCGTACCACCAGCAGACCCATCAGCAGTCCTACGACTGGCGCTACGCCACCCAGCAGGCCGGGCAGCAGCAGTTCCGCTCGCCGTACGACCCGTACCGCTCCGCGCCAGCGGCCGTGCCGGCCAACCCGCCCCGGAAGCGTTCCCGCGCAGGGATGTTGACTGCCGGCGCACTGGCGATCGCCGTCGTGTCGGCGGGCGTCGGCGGCGGCGTCGCGGTGCTGGCCCAGCCCGACAGGCCGAGCCTTGGTTCGAGCCTCGGCGGCGCCGCACCCACCGTGCCCGCCGCGGCGCTGCCCGCCGGCTCGGTGGAGCAGGTGGCGGCCAAGGTGGTGCCCAGCGTCGTCAAGCTCGAGACCGACCTCGGCCGGGCATCGGAAGAGGGGTCGGGCATCATCCTGACCTCCGACGGCCTCATCCTGACGAACAACCACGTGGTAGCGGCGGCGACGGGTGAACCCGGCGGCCGCGGCGCGCCGGGCTTCCCCGGGCTGCCGGGCAACGCCGGATCGCAGCCTCCGGCGCAGACCAAGGTGACGTTCTTCGACGGCCGCACCGCGTCGTTCACCGTCGTGGGCACGGATCCCAGCAGCGACATCGCGGTGGTGCGTGCCGAGGGGGTGTCCGACCTGACGCCGATCACGCTCGGCTCGTCGGGCAACCTGCGGGTGGGGCAGGACGTGGTGGCGATCGGGTCGCCGCTCGGCCTCGAGGGCACCGTCACCACCGGCATCATCAGCGCGCTGAACCGCCCGGTGGCCGCAGGCGGCGACACCCGCAATCAGAACACCGTGCTCGACGCCATCCAGACCGACGCCGCGATCAACCCGGGTAACTCCGGCGGTGCGCTGGTCAACATGAACGGCGAACTGGTGGGCGTGAATTCGGCCATCGCGACGATGGGCGGCGACTCCCCGGAAGCGCGAAGTGGCTCGATCGGTCTCGGCTTCGCGATCCCCGTGGACCAGGCCAAGCGCATCGCCGACGAACTGATCCAAGACGGCAGCGCGTCGCGCGCGTCGCTCGGCGTCCAGGTCAGCGACGACACAGCGACCGACGGCGCCAAGATCGTCGAGGTCACCGGCGGCGGTGCGGCCGCGGCGGCCGGCCTGCCCAGCGGCGTGGTGGTGACCAAGGTCGACGATCGCGTGATCAACAGCGCCGACGCCCTCGTCGCCGCGGTGCGGTCGAAAGCCCCCGGTGAGAAGGTCACGCTGACCTACCTCGACCCCTCCGGCAAGCCGCAGACCGCGCAGGTCACCCTCGGTAAGGCAGAGCAGTGATGTCGGGCGACGGTCTGGAGACCGTGCTGGTGGCTGCGCCGCTGTCCGGCCCCGGATATACGGTTGCACTCATGGAACAGCCAGGGGAGTTGGTGGGCCGCGCACTGGTCGTCGTCGTCGACGACCGCACCGCGCACGGCGAAGAGGATCACAGCGGGCCGTTGGTCACCGAACTGCTCGGCGAGGCCGGCTTCGTGGTCGACGGTGTCGTGGTGGTCTCCGCCGATGAGGTCGAGATCCGCAACGCGCTCAACACCGCGGTCATCGGCGGTGTCGACCTGGTGGTCTCCGTGGGAGGCACCGGGGTCACCCCGCGCGATGTCACGCCGGAGGCCACGCTCGACATCCTCGACCGCGAGCTGCTAGGGATCTCCGAGGCGCTGCGTTCCTCGGGTCTCTCGGCGGGAATCGTCGACGCGGGACTCTCCCGCGGACTGGCCGGTGTCTCGGGCAGCACGCTGGTGGTCAACATCGCGGGTTCGCGTGCCGCGGTGCGCGACGGGATGGCGACGCTCAATCCGCTGGCTGTCCAGATCATCGGTCAGCTGTCCAGCCTGGAAATCTGACCGCCGCAAATGTGATGTTGATCACAGGGCGGCTCCGAAGTGAGTGATCCCGCACGGCGGCCGACGCCGCCAGTTAACGAGGTCTTCGGCGACGTGCTGCCGGACACCACTGCCGATGAACGGGACCAGGGGTCGTCGGACGCCCACGCGCAGCACGACGACTGGCTTCGCGAGAACCGCCCTCCCCACCACGACTGACCGGCTTACGCCTGCGACAGGCCAAGATCGCACAGCGTGTGCGCAGTCGCGGCGATTTGATCGCGCTCTGTCGGCGCGCGCCACGGCATCGGGCGTCGCGGGCCGCGTGTTCGAAGCCGGAACAGTCGGCGCCTCGGTCACTGCGACCAGCAAATTGACGCCTTTTCGGTGAAATGCCGGCGCGCGACCATGGCTAGGCGTTGCCGCGGTGTGGCCGCGCCGTTATGTTCCTCCTGTCAACGCTGAGCAACCCGTAAGAGCTGAATGTGAAGTCTCTAATTCGCTCCACATGAAGATCTTGCGAGGTGTGTGGTTGTACGGACGGCCAGGCACCGGCAGCACGAGCTAGGGGGAACATGAAGGCAATCAGTCGGGTGCTGATCGCGTTGGTTGCGGCCATCGCGGGTCTCTTCGCGAGCACTGGCACCTCAAACGCAGGTCTGGACAACGNGAACATGAAGGCAATCAGTCGGGTGCTGATCGCGTTGGTTGCGGCCATCGCGGGTCTCTTCGCGAGCACTGGCACCTCAAACGCAGGTCTGGACAACGAGCTGAGCCTGCTCGACGGCCAGGGGCGGACCCTGACCATCCAGCAGCACGACACCTNCCTCAACGGTGTGTTCCCGCTCGACCGCAACCGGCTGACCCGTGAGTGGTTCCACTCCGGCAAGGCGACCTACATCGTGGCCGGCGAGGGCGCTGACGAGTTCGAGGGCAGCCTGGAGCTGGGCTACCAGGTGGGCTTCCCCTGGTCGCTGGGTGTGGGCATCAACTTCAGCTACACCACGCCCAACATCGCCTTCGACGG
>NZ_JACKSJ010000110.1 GCF_025821665.1 [Mycobacterium] manitobense | reverse complement strand
CGCCGGCTGGCCCGCGAGGTGCACGGGCGGGACCTGAAGCTGCTGTTTGTCGCACACCGCAAGGAGATCCTGACCCAGGCACGCCGGATGTATCAGGAGGTCCTCACCGATCCCACCTTTGGCGAGTTGCTGGTCGGTGGAGACCAACCGACGCAATGGCGTCACGTCTTCGCCAGCATCCAATCGCTGACGGATGGACGCCTTTCCACGATTGAACCCGATCATTTCGACGTCGTTGTGATCGACGAGTTCCACCATGCTGAGGCGCCGTCTTATCGCCGCCTCCTTGACCACATCGCCCCCATGGAGCTGCTTGGACTTACCGCCACGCCCGAACGCGGTGACGGTAGCGACGTCCGCGAATTCTTCGGCGGACGCGTGGCCGCAGAGCTGCGGCTATGGGACGCGCTGGAACAAAACCTGCTGTGCCCGTTCCACTACTTCGGGGTGTACGACGGCACCGACCTCGAAAAGCTGCAATGGCGGCGCGGCGGATATGACCTC
>NZ_JACKSJ010000109.1 GCF_025821665.1 [Mycobacterium] manitobense | reverse complement strand
AGGCGTGCACGAAGATGCCGTTGGCGCGCGCAGCCTCGGCCGCCAGCGCGAAAGTCGGTCCACCGGTGAGGTCCTCGGCACGCTCACCCGGGTTGGCCCCGGCAGGCACGTCCGCCGGGTAGCGCAGCAGCGTGATCTCCGGCAGGAACACCGCGGTGGCGCCCTCGCCGGCCGCCCGGTCGATGCCCTCGCGCAGCACCCGGGCCAGTTCGGCGGCGTCGGAACGCCACCGGTGCTGCACCAGACCCACCCGCAACGGCGGCCGCTGCGACGGGTGCGAACGGGACAGCGGTTCGGCGGCGGCGGCGATCAGCGTCTGCATGTCGGGACTCCTAAAACGAATCAGATTCGTTTATTGT
>NZ_JACKSJ010000108.1 GCF_025821665.1 [Mycobacterium] manitobense | reverse complement strand
GGCGGGCCAGCAGGGCGACCGCGGCACCCTGGGCGGCCAGCATCCGCGCCGTCGCCGCGCCGATGCCGCTGCTGGCGCCGGTCACCAGGGCCACGGTGCCCGCCAGTGCTGCTGTCATCGCATCTCCTGCACGCCGAGGATGTCACCGAACACGTAGTCATTGTGCTCGCCGAGGTCGGGTGCGCCGCGTTCGATGCGGGCAGGGTCGCGGGCCATCCGCCACGAAGGCCCCAGCACTGGCCGCGCGCCTTCGCGGTGGTCGGACACGATGCGGTACAGGCCGCGCTCCCAGAGGCGTTCGTCACCGATCACGTCGAGCGCCGTCGCGCTCTTGGCGGCCGGGACCCCCGCGTCGTGCAGGCGTCGCGCCAGCGGCGCGGCCTCCAGGCCGCGGGTGAGGCGGGCCAGTTCGGCATCCAGTGCGGCGGCATGGCGCAGGCGGTCCGTGGTGGTGCGGTACCGCTCGTCGGCGGCGAGGTCGGCCGCGCCCAGCGCCGCGCACAGTGCCGACCACTCGGCGTCACCGGCGACGGCGATGCTGACCCAGTCGCCACCGGTGCACGGGTAGCAGCCGTGCGGCGCCATGTTGGGGTGCCGGTTGCCCTCCGGTGTGGGCACCCGTCCGGTCAGGTCGTGGGCGAGCAGGGTGTCGCCGATCATCGACGACAGCACCTCGACCGCGGACACGTCGACGTACTGTCCCTCGCCGGTGCGTTCGCGGTGCAGCAGGGCCGCCACGGCGGCGAAGGCGGCGGCGGCGCCGACCGTGGAATCGCCGTAGCGCATGCTGGCGCCCAGTGGCGGGCCACCCTCGTAGCCCACCAGGGAGGCGAGGCCCGCCAGTGCGGCGAAGCACGGCGCGTAGCCGGTCTGGTAGCCGAGCGGACCGTCGTTGCCCCACATCTTGATCGACACCGAGATGATGTCCGGCCTGACGGCGGTGAGGTCTCGGTAGCCGAGGCCCTGGCGTTCCATCGCGCCCGGCCGCAGATTGTTGAGCACGACGTCGCTGCGCGCGATGAGGTCACGCAGCCGCGCCATCCCGTCAGGGGTCTTGATGTCGAGGTCGACGCTGAGGATCTCGGGGTTGATGCTCAGGAAGTAGGGGGCGTGGTTGACGTCGGTGCCGCCGTAGGCCCGCATCTCCTCCGGACGGGCGGCGCTCTCGACCTTGATCACCTCGGCGCCGAGGAACGCCAGCAGCTTCCCGGCATACGGGCCGGCCCACACCTTGGTCAGCTCGACGACGCGCACCCCCGCCAGTGGACCACCGCGCTCCGTCGCCGGCGGCGCGTGCACGGGTGCCGGCCGGACGGGTCGCCGCTCGCCCAGCACCTCGGAAGTGTGGCGGCCGAGAGCCGTTGCCGCGCAGGTGATGTCAGCCGGTGACGCGCTCATCAGGTAGGGGACCGTGGGGTGCTGGCCGACGCCGAGGACCGGATGTGTCACGTCGCGGAAGAAGCCGCGGTGACGGTACTGCGGCGAGCGGTGCAGATCGTCGGCGTCGTTCACGGGCACCAGTGGCACACCGGCGCGCTGCGCCTGCTCGGCTACCGTCTCCCGGCGGCGATCGCGGATCCAGCCGGCGAAGCCGCGGTGGAAGGTGGCGACCTTCTCGGCGGTCACGGAGAACTCCAGCCAGTCGTCCTCGAAGTCGTCCAGCCATGCCGGGTGGTCCATCAGCACCTTGAGGTTCGCCCAGTGGGTGCCGCTGGTCATGTACAGGTAGACATGTCCGTCGGCGCAGGCGAAGAACGACGCCGGGCCCTGCTGGTCGAAGTCGTCGCGGGTGTTCTCCGGTGCGATCTCGCCGCTGAGGAACCTGCCGAGGATGCAGTCGGCGCGCGACACGAGCACGGCCTGCTGCGAGATGTCGACGAACTCACCTGCCCCGCAGCGTGGTCGGGAATACAGGCATGCGGCGACGCACATCGCCGCGTCCAGTCCGGCCTCGTAGTCGGTGAGCAGCCGGCCCGGCGCTTGAAGCGGTGGTCTGGCCGGGTCGGCGTGGCTGGGTGTGTGGAAGCCCCAGCCGCTGCTCTGGAACACGGTGCTGCTGCGCGCATTCTGCGCAGCGGGTGACGCGCCGCGGCCGTACGCCGTCACCGAACAGAACACCACCGCCGGGTGGCGCCGGTACGCCTCGGCGGCCCACTCGGGATCGTGGTCGTCGATGACGGCGTCGGCCGAGGCGACGAGGGCGTCCACGGCCTCGGCGTCGGTGATGCGATCGAGGACGACGGATCGCTTGTTGGTGTTCAGGTAGGCGAACACCACACTCTCGCCGTCGATCAGGGGTGCCATGGCCCGGGTGGGGCTGCCCCGCCCGGGCCGTTCGACCTTCACCACGTCGGCGCCGAAGTCGGCGAGCAGCTTGCCGCAGTACTCGCCGGCCACCGACTCGGCGAGTTCGACGATCCGCAGGCCCTTCAGCGCCGACATGGCGGTCAGGGCTTGGCGCGGCCCGAGCGGCTCAGCCGCCACTCCGGCGGGAAGTTCATGTCGTTGTCCTTGACGACGTTGTTGAGTCCCTTCTCGAAGGTGCCGCCGGTGAGGTCGACCTCGTTGTCGCGGTCGTTGGTGATCATCGGCAGCATGCCCTCGACCATTCCGGTCAGCAGGCTGCCCATGTATTCGCCCTTGTGCTGCTTGTAGATCTCGAGGAACGTCTTCTGCACCGCGACGGTGTCGGTGGGCCGGGACTTCGAGCACGCCATCGCGTACTTGAGGGTCTCCGCCTCGAGGTCCTCGCGCGGCACCACGCTGTTGATGAAGCCGCAGTCGTACATCTCCTTGGCGCTGAACGGCCTACCGGTGAAGAGCATCTCGGAGAACTTGCGCAGTCCCATGGTCTCGGCCCACCACCACAGCCGGGGTCCCCAGCCGACGTAGCGGAACGCCGGATGGCCGAACAGCGCGTCGTCGGACGAGATCACCAGGTCGGCGTCACCGGCCTGGTAGAAGTGCCAGCCGTAGCAGTAGCCCTTAGCCTCGATGATGCTGACCTTGCGGAGCTCCTGCAGCGGACGGTTCCCCGCCGGAGCCTTGGCGTAGAAGTCGGTGACCGTCGACAGGTAGCGGTAGGAGCCGCCGGGCGGGTACTTGACGCTGTCGTCGTTGATGGCCAGCTCGTGCGGCAGCGGCATACCGGGATTCTCGATCATCCCGCGCTGTTCGGGCAGGTCGCCTCCACTGCCGAAATCGTCGCCCTCCCCGCGGATCACGACCACCTTGACGTCGTCGTCGACATTGCACTTGTGGATGATGTCGGCGTAGTTCTGCCGCATGCCCAGCGTCGTGGAGTTGAGCTCCTCGGGCCGGTTGAAGGTGATGTAGGCGATGCGGTTCTTGATGTCCTTCTCGAACTTGATGTACTGCTCGGCTTCCTTCTTCAGCTCTTCGTAGTCGAATTCAGGCATGGGTGTCTCCGCTCACTATTGGGTTCAATCGGTTACTTGAGTAAGCAGCCCGCATCAACGGGCAGCTGAACACCTGTGACGTAACGGGATTCGTCAGAGGCGAGGAACAACACGGCATTGCTGACGTCCTCGGGTTCCACCCACGGGATCGGCAGCGTGTGCATCATCTGGGAGATCGGCGCGAAGTCCTCCGGCCCCGGGTTCTCCTTATGCGGTGCGAACAACCGGAAGGTGGCGTCGTTGATCGCCATGGGCGTGTTGACCTGTGTCGGATGTATGGAGTTGACCCGGATCGAATGTCGGCCCAGCTCGACGGCGAAGGTCCGCATCAGGCCGACGACGCCGTGCTTGGCGGCGATGTAGTGGCCGGTGTGCGGGTGAGCCTTCATGCCGCCCACGGAGCTGGTCAGGATGATCGATCCGCCCCTTGCACCGGAGAGCACGTGCGGCACCGCGGCTTTGACGGTGTGCCAGACGCCGGTGAGGTTGATGTCGATCATGTCCTGCCAGATGTGTTCCCGCAGCTTGTGCAGTTTGTTGCCCGCGTTGCCGATGCCCGCGTTGGCCACCACGATGTCGAGGCGGCCGAGCTGGTCGACACCGTCGGCGAGGGCGGCCGCCAGCGCGTCGTAGTCGCGGACGTCGACCTCCGCGGCGACGATGCGCCGGCCCCGCGCCTCGACGAGGGCCACCGTCTCGGCGAGATCGGCGGGCGTGGATGCGGGATAGACGACGTCGTCGATGGCCCTGCAGATGTCGACCGCGATGATGTCGGCGCCCTCCTGCGCCAGGCGCACGGCGTGGCTGCGACCCTGCCCGCGCGCCGCGCCGGTGATGAACGCGACCTTGCCCTCGACCCGGCCCGTCATGGCAGCAGCGCCGGCATCGATTCCCACCCGCGCACCGTCGACGTCGGGCTGAGTTCGGCGTCGGTGAGGTCGACCTCCCATTCCGGGAAGCGGTCGAGGATCTCGTCGAGCGCGATCCGGCCCTCGAGCCGGGCGAGCGCGTTGCCGAGGCAGAAGTGTGTGCCGACGCCGAATCCGACGTGCTGGTGGGGTTCGCGATGGATGTTGAACGACTCGCTGTCGGGTCCGAACCGGCGTGGGTCGCGGTTGGCGGCGCCGAGCAGCATCATCATCGCGCTGCCTGCCGGAACGGTGTGCCCGTGGTACTCGACGTCGCGGGTGACGTATCGGCTGATGTGCGGGGCGGGCGGTTCGAAGCGCACCAGCTCCTCGATGGCGGCGGGCAGCAGCGTTCGGTTGGCGACCAGGGTGCGGCGCTGGTCGGGGTGTTCGGCGAGCACCTTCCCGGCCCAGCCGAGCAGCCGGGTGGTGGTCTCGGCGCCCGCGGTGGCGATCACCTGGAGGTACAGCAGGAGTTCGTCACGCCGGAGCCGCCGGGTGGCCCCGGTCTCGTCGGCGAACTCGGCGGTGAGCAGTTCGGTCATGATGTCGTCGGACGGGTGCTCGGCGCGCCAGTCGATGTAGGAGGCGAACACCTCCCCGGTGGCGATGGCGCCGTCTGGGTTCTCGGTCATCTTGCCGCCGCGTTCGGTGCGCAGCGTGGAGTCGCCGTGGTCGACGACGTGCTGCTGGTCGGCCTCCGGGATGCCCAGCAGCATGCCGATCACCCGCATCGGCATCTGCGCGCCGAGATCCTTGACGAAGTCGAAGCGGCCCGTCCCGACCAGCGGGTCGAGGCAGCCTGCGGTGAACTCACGGATCTTCGGTTCCAGCGCGCTGACCTTGCGGGGGGTGAAGATCCGTGACAGCAGCTTGCGGTGGATGTTGTGGATCGGCGGGTCCTCGAAGATCAGCGTGCCGGGCGGGATCTCCATCCCGGACTGGATGATCTCGAGCACCGCGCCGCGGGCCGAGCTGAAGGTCTCGTGGTCGATCAGGGCGGCGTCGACGTCGTCGAAGCGGCTGAGTGCGTAGAAGTCGTGCCGGTCGTTGCGGTAGAGCGGCATCTCCTCGCGGATCCGGGCGAACATCGGGTACGGGTCGAGGTTGAGCGCCACGTCGTAGGGGTCGTAGTGGATGTCCGGTCGGGCCCCGTCCAGGACGCCGTCCTCGGTGCTGACTGACACGAGATCCCGCCTTTCCCTGCGGGTTCCACACGCCGATGAGCGGTGCCGACGTGGAACCTCCGCCAGTTTGGCAGGCGGGGCGCGGCTTTCGGGCGATTTACACTTTTCGCTTAAGTCGTCCGCTCACCGGCTAGAGGCGGGCGGCCAGTTCGGTGCCCTGGCGGATCGCCCGCTTGGCGTCCAGCTCGGCGGCGAGCACGGCGCCGCCGATCACGTGCGGTTCGACGCCGCGGCCGCGCAGACCGTGCTCGAGATCGCGCACCGACTCCTGGCCCGCGCAGATCACCACGTTCTCGACGGCGAGCAGCCGGGCGTCGAGGCGCTTGGGACCGAAGCTGATGTGCAGTCCCTCGTCGTCGATCCGCTCGTAGTTGACGCCCGACAGCTGCTGCACGCCTTTGGCTTTGAGCGATGCGCGATGCACCCAGCCGCTGGTCTTGCCGAGCCGGCGGCCCTGCGCGCCCTCGGTGCGTTGCAGCAGGTACACCTCGCGGATCGCCGGCGCGGGGATCGGGGTCACCACGGCGCCGCGGGCCTCTTGCGGGTCCGCCGCACCCCACTCGGCCTTCCACTCCTTGAGGTTCAGCGTCGCCGACTCGTCGGTCACGAGGAACTCGCTGACGTCGAACCCGATGCCGCCGGCGCCGATCACCGCGACCGATCTGCCGACCGGCCTGGCGCCGGTGATCGCCTCGGCGTAGGACAGCACCTTGGGGTGGTCGATGCCCGGGATCTCGGGGATGCGCGGCGTCACCCCGGTGGCCAGCACCACCTCGTCGAACGACGCGAGGTCGTCGACACCTGCCCGGGTGCGCAACCGGACGTCGACGCCGTTCTTGGCGAGCATCGTGGCGTAGTAGCGCAGCGTCTCGGTGAACTCCTCTTTGCCCGGTATCCGCCGGGCCAGGTCGAACTGGCCGCCGACCGCGTCGCCCGCCTCGAACAGCGTGACCCGGTGCCCGCGTTGAGCGGCCGCGACGGCGGTGGCCATGCCTGCCGGTCCGGCGCCGACGACGGCCACCCGCTTGGCCCGTCGCGTCGGGCTCAGCACCAGTTCGGTCTCCCGGCCGGCCACGGGGTTGAGCAGGCAGGACACCTTCTTGTGCACGAACGCGTGGTCCAGGCAGGCCTGGTTGCAGGCGATGCAGGTGTTGATCTCGGCGGCGGCGTCCCCGGCGGCCTTGTTCACCCAGTCGGGGTCCGACAGCAGTGGGCGCGCCATGGACACCAGCTGGACGTGGGTGTCGGTGAGTATCTGTTCGGCGGCCTGGGGCATGTTGATCCGGTTCGATGCGACCACCGGGACGCTCACGTGTTCGGCCAGCGCGCTGCTGATGTCGACGAACGCGCCGCTGGGCACCGACGTGACGATGGTGGGCACCCGCGCCTCGTGCCAGCCGAAGCCGGAGTTGATGATCGTCGCCCCGGCGGCCTCCACCTCGGTGGCGAGCGCGACGATCTCGTCCCAGCTCTGGCCGTCTTCGACGTAGTCGGCCATCGACATCCGGTAGCAGATGATGAAGTCCTCGCCGACCGCGCGTCGGGTGCGCCGGACGATCTCCACCGGGAACCGGCGGCGCTTCTCGGGGCTGCCGCCCCAGGCGTCGGAGCGTCTGTTGGTGCGCGGCGCCAGGAACTGGTTGAGCAGATATCCCTCGCTGCCCATGATCTCGACACCGTCGTAGCCGGCCTCCCTGGCGCGCAGCGCGCAGCGGACGAAGTCGTCGATGGTGCCGTCGACATCGCGCAGCGCCCGCGGCCGGAACGGGTTGATCGGCGCCTTGACGGCCGACGCGCTCACCGAGAACGGGTGGTACGCATAGCGGCCCGCATGCAGGATCTGCAGCAGGATCTTGCCGTCGTGCTCGTGCACCGCCGCGGTGACGTCGCGGTGCCTGCGCGCTTCGGACGACGACGTCAGCTGGGACGCGAACGGCAGCAGCCAGCCGGTGCGGTTGGGTGCATAGCCGCCGGTGACGATGAGTCCGACGCCGCCACGGGCACGTTCGGCGAAGTAGGCGGCGAGCTTGCCGGTGTCGCGGGCCCGGTCTTCGAGGCCGGTGTGCATTGATCCCATCACCACGCGGTTGCGCAGGGTGGTGAAGCCGAGGTCCAGTGGCGACAGCAGCGTCGGGTACGGCGTCATCGGGTCTCCTCGGTTTCGCGCGTCAGGGCGGTGCCCACCTCGTCGAGCCAGTCGATGGCGCTCTCCTCGGCGCGGATGCCGCCGCGCAGCACCAGGTGTTGGTGCAGCGCACTGCCGGTGAGGCGGGTCGGGTCGGGGAACTGGCGCTTCTCGAACATGCGGTAGGTGTCGAGCAACGCCGCACGTTCGGTGCGCAGCGCGGCGACCTGGTCCCGCAGCGCCGCCACGTCGCCGTGGCTTGCGGCGCGGACCTTCACGGCGAGGTCGCGGGTGCGGTTGTCGGCGACCGAGCCGCCGCGTCCGGTCAGCGGCGCGGCGATCCAGCGGGCGAGTTCCGCGCGGCCCTCCTCGGACACGGTGTAGACCTTCTTGTCCGGCCTGCCCTGCTGCACCACGGGGGTGACGTGCACCCAGCCGTTCTCCTCGAGCGTGCGCAGTGTCCGGTAGATCTGCTGGTGGGTCGCGGACCAGAAGTAGCCGATGGAGCGGTCGAAGCGGCGGGCCAGCTCGTAACCCGAACCGCTCTGCTCGCACAGCGACACCAGGATCGCGTGGGGAAGTGCCACCTGCGCACCGTAGAACGCCGGCCGTTCATATGCAACTGAGTGCACAGCACCCGAGTGCATAGGAGAGCGCCGCTGAGCGATCGTCCAGCAGTTGGGTACGAGGGGTGGTGTCGCGACTAGGCACTTGTATGTGCGACGTCTAGTATCAGTAACCACGCGCCACCCGTAAGGGCGGCGCGTGAAGTTAGGGCACACTGAGACGAACGTCCAGGTATCGCTCCTTCATACTTGCGGCGAACTCTCAGGGCCCGACACATACCGCAGCCCAACTGGACATTCAGACAGGAAGACTGAGGAGACCCCGGTGACGTACACGATTGCCGAACCCTGCGTCGACATCAAAGACAAGGCGTGCATCGAGGAATGCCCTGTCGACTGCATCTACGAGGGCGCACGCATGCTGTACATCCACCCGGACGAGTGCGTCGACTGTGGCGCATGCGAGCCGGTCTGCCCCGTGGAGGCGATCTACTACGAGGACGACGTCCCCGACCAGTGGAGCCAGTACACCCAGATCAACTCCGACTTCTTCACCGAACTCGGTTCGCCGGGCGGCGCCTCCAAGGTCGGCCAGACCGACAACGACCCCGCGGCGGTCAAGGAGATGCCACCGCAGGGTGAGGGCTGATCACGTCGACTGACGCGGCTCGCGAGCGGGCCCGGCATCGGGTGTCGGCGACACTGCCGACCTTTCCGTGGGACACCCTGTCCGCGGCGACCGCGCAGGCGCGGGCGCACGCCGGCGGCCTGGTGGACCTCTCCGTCGGCACGCCCGTCGATCCGGTGGCGCCCGTCATCCGCGACGCACTGGTCGACGGCAGCGCGGCGCCGGGATACCCGACCACCGCGGGCCGTCCGGAGCTGCGGGCCTCGGCGGAGCACGCGCTGCGTCGGCGTTACGGCGTCACCGGCCTGGCGCCCGACGCCGTGCTGCCGGCGATCGGCACGAAAGAGCTGATCGCGTGGCTGCCGACGCTGCTCGGGCTCGGCCCCGACGACGTGGTGGTGGTGCCGGAGCTGGCCTACCCGACCTACGACGTGGGTGCGCGGCTGGCCGGCGCACAGGTGCTCCGCGCGGACTCCCTGACGCAGCTCGGCCCGCAGACGCCTGCCCTGATCTACCTCAACTCGCCCAGCAACCCGACCGGCAAGGTGCTCGGCGTCGATCACCTCCGCAAGGTCGTCGGCTGGGCGCGTGAGCGCGGCGTGCTCGTCGCCTCCGACGAGTGCTACCTCGGCCTCGGCTGGGACGAGCGGCCGGTGTCGGTGCTGCACCCGAGCGTCTGCGACGGCGACCACACCGGACTGCTCGCCATCCACTCACTGTCCAAGACGTCGTCGCTGGCCGGCTACCGCGCCGGTTTCGTCGCCGGCGACCCGGCGGTGGTCGTCGAACTGCTGGCCGTCCGCAAGCACGCAGGCATGATGATGCCGACGCCGGTGCAGGTCGCGATGGTCGCCGCACTCGACGACGACGAGCATGAACGCGAACAGCGGGAGCGCTACGCCCGCCGCCGTGACGCCCTGCTGCCCGCCGTGCGCGCGGCCGGACTGCGCGTCGACGACTCCGAGGCCGGGCTCTACATCTGGGCCACGCGAGGCGAACCGTGCCGCGACACCGTCGACTGGTTCGCCCGGCTCGGCATCCTGGTCGCGCCCGGCGAGTTCTACGGCCCCCGCGGCGCCGAGCACGTCCGCATCGCGCTGACCGCCACTGACGACGCCATCGCGGCGGCGGTCGACCGGCTGCGCTAAGCGATCAGCCCATCGCCGCCAGCCGCTGGAACACCGGTGCGGCCTTGATGAGCAGGTCGGCCTCCGCGTCGGTCATCTCCGCCAGCTGATCCCGGACGGCGTCCGACCAGACCGCGTCGATCATCCGCTTGTGCCCGGCGGCCTCGGCGGTCAGCCGTAGCCGGACCGACCGGCGGTCCAGGGAATCGACCGAACGCTCGACCAGGCCGCGGTCGACCAGCCGCCGCACGGTGGTGCTGACGTTGCTCGGTTGGACGGCCACCATGCGCGCCACATCGGACACGGTGATGTCCGGGTGGTCCGAGACGGTGCGCAACACCTCGAACTCGGAGTGCGGCAGCGGTTCCAGACCCGCCTGGCGCTCGCCGAACCGGCGCAGCGACCACACCACGGTCCGGACGGCCACAGCGATGTCGCGAACATCACGCGCACTGACGTCTTCTCGGCGAGGAGTCATGTCCGCTATATTAGCTCTGGAAATAGCTATAAATCTATAGATAGTGATGTGAGTGCAATGAACTCCAGGACCACCCTGCGCGGCACCGAGCCCGCGACGGACACCACCACCCGGCCGCTGCCGCTGAGCTGGCTCGGCGTGCTCGCGCTGCTGACCGCCGTGGCGCCGCTGGCCACCGACATGTACCTGCCGGCCTTCCCGGCGATGGCCGAGGAGTTCGGCACCTCGGCATCGGCGATCCAGCTGACGCTGACCACGTTCATGATCGGGCTGGCGATCGGTCAACTCGTCATCGGCCCACTCTCGGACCGGTTCGGCCGGCGTCCCCTGATGCTGACAGGAACGCTGGTGTGCGTGCTGGCCGGCGCGGCGTGCGCACTGGCGCCCACCATCGAACTGCTCACCGTCTTCCGGTTCCTGCAGGGGTTCTGCGGAGCGGCCGGCGTGGTGCTCAGCCGCGCCGTGGTGTCCGACCGGGCGCACGGCGCCGCCGCCGCGCGGGTGTTCAGCCTGATGATGATCATCAACGGCGTCGCCCCGGTGGTGGCGCCGCTGCTCGGCGGATCGCTGATGGGTCTCATCGGTTGGCGCGGCGTCTTCTGGATCATCACCGGCCTCGCGGCGGCGATGTTCGTCGGCGTCGTCGCGGTGCTCGGCGAGACCCATCCCGAGGAACGCCGGATGACCGGCGGCGTGACCGCCATGCTGCGCGACGCCCGATCGGTGCTGACGAACCGGCACTACATCGGCTACACGGCGGCCTTCGCGTTCAGCTTCGCGGTGATGTTCGCCTACATCGCAGCCTCGCCGTTCGTGCTGCAGAACGTCCTCGGGCTCTCCGAGATCACGTACGCGATCGCCTTCGCCGCCAACGCCGTCGGCCTCGTGCTGATGAACGCGCTCAACGCGCGGATCGTCGGCCGCTTCGGTCAGCGCCGGCTGCTCGCCCTCGGGACCTCGCTGCTGGTCGTGTTCGCCGCGCTGCTGCTCCTCGACGCCGTGCTCGGACCGGTGCTGTGGGCGACGCTGGTGCTGCTGTGGGGCACGGTCACCTCGCTGGGTCTGGTGATGGCCAACGCGACGTCGCTGGCCCTCGACGAGGTGCGCGCCACGGCGGGCACCGGGTCGGCGATGCTCGGCGCGCTGCAGTTCGGGCTCGCCGCGGTGGTCTCACCGCTGGTCGGGGTCGGCGGTGACCACACGGCGGTGCCGATGGCGGTCGCGATGGTGGTCAGCGCCGTGATCGGGGCGGGCGCCCTGATGCTCACCCGGCGATCGGCCTGACCTGCCCCGGTGACGGCCCGCGTCGTAATACGGTCGTGGCATGCGCGACTACGACGTCGAGGCCGTCGACCGGCTTCCGTTCAGCACCGACGAGAAGGCGGGCCGCTACCGCACCGAGGACTTCGCCGGCGCGGTCGGGCTGAACTGGTACGACACCGATCCCACGCTGCAGGCCACCATGGCCTACTACCTGCAGCCCGACGAACTCGCCTTCGCCGAGCCGCATCTGACGCGGATGGGCGAGCTGATGGGCGGGCCGGTCGCGCGCTGGGCCGAGGAGACCGACCGGAACCCGCCGCGGCTCGAACGTTACGACCGGTGGGGACACGACGTCGGCCGGGTCGTCATGCCGGCATCGTTCACCGCGGCGAAGCGCGCGGTGCTCGACGCGCAGCAGACGTTGCGGGCGGATGCGCGTGCGGCCGGGCACAGTTCGGGACTGATGCTGTTCGCGTCGAACTACCTCCTCGACCAGGCCGACATCGGGATGGGTTGCGCGCTGGGTACCGGCGGGGGCATGGTGCAGTCGCTCGTCGCGGCCTACGCACCGGCGGATGTCCGTGATCACGTTCTGGCCAAGTTCGGCTCCGGTGAATGGGCAGGCGAGACCGCCCAGTTGCTCACCGAGCGGACGGGCGGATCGGACCTCGGCGCCCTGGAGACGACGGCCACCCGCCGCGGCGACGCCTGGATGCTCAACGGCTTCAAGTGGTTCGCCTCGAACTGCAACGGCGAGGCGTTCGTCGTGCTCGCCAAACCCGAAGGGGCCCCGGACTCGTCGCGCGGTGTGGCCACCTTCCTGGTGCTGCGCACCCGCCGCGACGGTTCCCGCAACGGCGTGCGCATCCGTCGGCTCAAGGACAAGCTCGGCACGAAATCGGTGGCATCGGGTGAGATCGAGTTCGTCGACGCGGAGGGCTTCCTGCTCTCCGGCGAGCCCGATGCCGACGCCGGCCCGTCCGACGGCAAGGGCCTCGGCCGGATGATGGAGCTGACCAACTCCGCGCGGCTGGGCATCGCGCTGTTCGCGCTCGGCAACGCCCGGCGGGGTCTGGTCGAGTCGCTGTGTTACGCCCGGCACCGGCAGGCGTTCGGCGGCGCGCTGATCGACAAGCCGCTGATGCGGCGCAAACTCGCCGAGATGATCGTCGACGTCGAGGCCGCCCAGGCCATGGTGTTCGACGGCACCGGCGCCACCAATCACCGCCAGCCCCGCCGCATCCGGCAGCGCATCGCGGTGCCCGTCACCAAGCTCAAGGTCTGCCGGCTCGGCATCACCATCGCCTCCGACGCCATCGAGATCCACGGCGGCAACGGCTACATCGAGGGCTGGCCGGTGGCCAGGCTGCTGCGCGACGCCCAGGTCAACACGATCTGGGAAGGCCCCGACAACATCCTGTGCCTTGACGTGCGGCGCGGGATCGAGCGGGCGCAGGCCCACGAACCGCTGCTGTCCCGGATGCACGACGCGGTCTCGGTGTCCGACGGCGACGAGGTCGCGGGGCTGGTGGCGGAGCGCATCGGCGATCTCGAGGCCGCCATCACCGCGTGGACCAAACTCGACGGCGCGGTCGCCGAGGCGAGATTGTTCCCGCTGACCCGGTTCATGGGCGACGTCTACGCCGGCGCCCTGCTGACCGAGCAGGCGGCGTGGGAGCGCGCCGACGGCCGGGGTGAACGAAAAGCGTTGGTGGCGCGGCTGTATGCGCAGCGCTACCTCGCCGACCACGGCCCGCTCCGGGGGATCGACGCCGACGGCGACGAGGCGATGGAACGGTTCGACGAGCTGGCCGCAGGCGCGCTGCGGGTCTAGGGTTCGGTAGCGCGAAGGCCGAGCGCCAGCACCAGCCGGTCGTCCGGATCGGTGAGCGACGTCGACAGCAGCGTCTCGATGCGCCGGATGCGGTAGCGCACGGTGTTGGGGTGCACGTGCAACCGGTGGGCCACCGCGGCGATGTCACCGAACCCGTCGAGATACGCGCTCAAGGTGTGCGCCAGCATCGGGTCGCGCTCGCGCAACGCGCGTGCCCGCGGATCCACCAGCCGGGGCTGGGCGGCAACCTGCGACACGATCTCGTCGAGCAGCACGGTGGTGCGGGCCTCGTCGACGGTGGTGACCTCCGCGATGGCGCCGGGATGGCGTGCGGCACTGTCCAACACCCGATCCACCTCGGCGCGCGCGGCGGCGGCTCCGGGCAGGCCCTCCGGCGAGTGGGCGACCACCGCGCGCAGGCTCAGACCCAGTTCCCGGCGCAGTGCGGCCACCACGCCGCGGGCCCACGAACCGATGGTCGCCGGGGCGCCCGCGCGGGGGATCAGGACGTACACCCGGTCGCCAGACGAGGCCACCTGCGCATCGCGGCGGAACGCACCTGCGCTCAGCGCGACCACCTCCGGGGGCACCGCGGCCCCGACACCGTGGAACCCGATCAGCGCGGCGCGGCCTGCGGCGTCGATGCCGAGTTCGCGCGCGGTCGTCACCACGTCGCCGGGGTCGTCGCCGGATAGGCCGAGCAGCTGCTGCACCAGGCGGCTGTGCGACGACGGCGCCGCGGCCAGCCGTGACAGCACCCGCGCCGCCAGTACCGCCCCGCCGCGCAACACGTCCTCGGCGTCGTCGGCCAGCGGCTCGGACCCCTGCTGCAGCCAGATGGTGCCCGCGAACCCCGGCGGGCGCCGATCGCCGGCCGAGGGCAGGTGGACGCCTACGGCGAGCCGCGGCCGCAGGCCCAGTTCGGGGCGTTCGGCGACGCGGACCACGTCGCCGCCGGCGCGCAGGGAGTCGAAGATGCCCCACTGGCCGATCCACTCGAGGTGCTCCGGCGGCCCGGCGCGGCCGAGGATCGACAGCCGCCGCAACTCGTCGGCTTCGGCATTGGAGGAGGAGTACGCCAGCACATGAGAGGCGGCGTCCTCGATGCTGACCAGGCCGCGGGTGCGGTCGGCGATGGCCTGGGCCAACGCGAAAAGATCTGTGCCGCCGGGTAACTGCGTGTCGGACAGGTCGTTGCGGTGGTCGAAGATGTGGTTCACCAGCCGGTAGAGCCGCTCCCACCTGGCTTGCGGGTCCACCGCCACCACGGCCACTCCCGCCGCGCCGGCATGCTCGATCAGCCGGGGCGTCGGCGCCTTGACGAAGATCGCGACCGGTGGCCGGGCCTGGCCGGTCAGCCAGCGCGCGGCCGCGTCGTCGGGCACGCCGAGCAGGAAGAACAGATCGGCACTGCCTGCACCGAGCGCCAGCCCCAGGCGGACGTCGTCGGCGTCGACCAGGGCGACGGACCCGACCGGGACATCGAGGCCGCGCGGCGCGTGCTCGAGGCCGACCATCGTGCGGTCCAGCGCCAACAGCAGCTCACCGAGCGGGACGCGGGCCGACGGCATACTGTCCGATTCTATAGCCACAGCCGCAATGTCTTGGCCGATCGGCCAGTCTGCCGGGCGTCCGGTTCGGGGATCCTCATTCCATGGACGCCATCACCGATGTGCCGTTGCCGGCGAACGAGCCGGTGCACGACTACGCCCCCGGCTCGGGTGAACGCACCCGCCTCACCGACGCACTCTCGGCGCTGGCCGCCGACCCCCTCGACCTGCCGCACGTCATCGGCGGCGAACACCGGATGGGCGGCGGGACGCGCATCGACGTCGTGCAGCCCCACCGCCACAGCGCGCGGCTCGGCACGCTGACCAACGCCGAGCACACCGATGCAGGCGCGGCCGTCGACGCGGCGATCGCCGCCAAGGCCGGCTGGGAGGCCACCCCGTTCGACGAGCGCGCCGCGGTGTTCCTGCGCGCGGCCGACCTGCTTGCCGGCCCGTGGCGGGAGAAACTCTGCGCCGCCACCATGCTCGGCCAGTCCAAGTCCGCCTACCAGGCCGAGATCGACGCGGCGTGCGAGCTGATCGACTTCTGGCGATTCAACGTGGCGTTCGCCCGGCAGATCCTCGAACAGCAGCCGCTGAGCACCCGCGGCGTGTGGAACCGCGCCGACTACCGGCCGCTCGAGGGGTTCGTCTACGCGATCACCCCGTTCAACTTCACCGCGATCGCGGGCAACCTGCCCACCGCCCCCGCCCTGCTCGGCAACACCGTGGTGTGGAAGCCCTCGCCGACACAGACGTTCGCGGCCTACCTGACCATGCAGCTGCTCGAGGCGGCGGGCCTGCCGCCGGGGGTGATCAACCTGCTCACCGGAGACGGTCAGGCGGTGTCGGAGGTGGTACTGAGCGACCCGCGGCTGGCGGGCATCCACTTCACCGGATCGACCGCGACGTTCCAGCACCTGTGGCGCGAGGTCGGCGCGAACATCGACCGCTATCGCACCTATCCGCGGCTGGTGGGGGAGACCGGCGGGAAGGACTTCGTGCTCGCGCACACCAGCGCCGATCCCGACGTGCTGCGGACCGCGCTCATCCGCGGTGCGTTCGACTACCAGGGGCAGAAGTGTTCGGCGGCCTCGCGGGCGTTCGTGCCGCGGTCGGTGTGGCAGCGGATGGGCGACGACTTCCTCGGCGCCACCGAAACCCTGCGCTACGGCGACGTCGCCGACCTGACGAACTTCGGCGGCGCGCTGATCGACGAACGCGCATTCGCCAAGAACGTCGCAGCGATCGAGCGGGCGAAGAGCGCGCCGAACGTGACGATCGCCGTCGGCGGCGAATACGACGACAGCGAAGGCTATTTCGTGCGGCCGACCGTGCTGCTGTCCGACGACCCCGGCGACGAGTCCTTCAGCACCGAGTACTTCGGGCCGATCCTGAGCGTGCACGTCTACCCCGACGGCGAGTACGAGCAGATCCTCGAGACCATCGACGCCGGCGCCGCCTACGCGCTCACCGGCGCGGTGATCGCGACCGACCGTACGGCGGTGCTGGCCGCCCAGACCCGGCTGCGCCACGCGGCGGGCAACTTCTACGTCAACGACAAACCGACCGGCGCGGTCGTCGGCCAGCAGCCGTTCGGCGGTTCCCGCGGTTCGGGCACCAACGACAAGGCCGGGTCGATGCAGAACCTGCTGCGCTGGACCTCGGCCCGGTCGATCAAGGAGACGTTCGTCCCGGCCACCGATCACCGCTACCCGCACATGGGCGCCTGACATGGGCGTCTTCCAGCGGGTGGCCCGGCCGGCGATCCTCGCAGCCGGCCGGTCCAAGCGGTTGCGCCGCACCGCCGAGCGAATCCCGTTGACCCGCAGCGTGGTACACCGGTTCGTGCCGGGAGAGACGGTCGACGATGCGCTGAGCTCCGTTGCGGCGCTGCGTGAGTCCGGCCGGATGGTCAGCATCGACTACCTCGGCGAGGACGTCGCCGACACCGAGGCCGCCACCGCCAACGTCGACGCCTACCTCGGCCTGCTCGACGCGCTGGGCCGCCGCCGTGACACCGGTTCGACGGTGCGGCCACTCGAGGTGTCGCTGAAGCTGTCGGCGCTCGGGCAGGCGTTGCCCCGCGACGGCGAGAAGATCGCGCTGGAGAACGCACACACGATCTGCGGGCGGGCCCAGCAGATCGGAGCGTGGGTGACCGTGGACGCCGAAGACCACACCACCACCGACGCGACGCTGTCGATCGTGCGCGAACTGCGCGCCGACTTCGACTGGCTGGGCACGGTGCTGCAGGCCTATCTGCGCCGCACCGAGGCCGACTGCGAGGACTTCGCCGCCGCCGGGGCGCGGATCCGGCTGTGCAAGGGCGCCTATGACGAGCCGGCGACGGTGGCCTACCGCGACGCCGATGAGGTCACCGACTCGTACCTGCGTTGCCTGCGGGTGCTGATGGGCGGCTCGGGCTACCCGATGGTGGCGTCCCACGATCCGGCGATCATCGGCGCGGTGCCCGCGCTGGTGCGCGAACACGGCCGCGGCGTCGACGATTTCGAGTATCAGATGCTGTACGGCGTGCGGGATCCCGAGCAGGTCCGGCTGGCCGAGGGCGGTGACCCGGTGCGGGTGTACGTGCCGTTCGGCACCCAGTGGTACGGCTACTTCGTCCGCAGGCTGGCCGAGCGTCCGGCCAACTTGACGTTCTTCCTGCGCGCGCTCGCCGAACGCCGCTGACTGACCTGTCGAGACCGTGCAAAGATCGCCGATCCGGCGAATTGGCGGTCGAAATGCGAAGTCAACGAGTGTCCCGCCATACGTCTGCACCTAGCAGTAGGTCTGTTTGGCGACCATGACCATGAGCTTCGCCGTTGCAGCGCAGTAACATCCGCTCAGGTAGTTGTTCACGACCTCGTTGAGGTCGCTGTAGAGTGCGAGCCTCTGCCCGACCGGGTGCAAGCCGGCAATCTGGCCGTTGACCTGTCCCATCGCGAACTCCCAACCCACCTTGTCGTCGGTGAAGTACAGGTCCAGAGCAGTTTCGCAAAGCATCTGCATAGGCTTCCGGTAAGGCGGTGGTGCGTCGTCAAGTTTTGTGACGACTTTTCCGGCAGGCGGCTTCTTGGGTGTGAATGACGTCCATTCCCTCTGAAGGGTCCGCAGTGCAACGTCGTCGCTCACCGGCGTCACCTTCGTGGCTTGGGCGACGAACTGGGCCGTCGCCTCTGAACGGCTAAAGCCGAACCGATTTGCGAGCACCGATGCGACTTCGTCGGCGACCGCAGTGATCTGCTTCAGCGACGGCAACGCCGAGGCGGCCGGTCCGGTCGACAGGGCCGACCAGGTCAGTGCCATCACCGTAGTGATCACAAATAGCAAACGTCTTGTCGACATGGTTTCCCCCAGAATCGAATGTGTTGAGCTGACATCGCCAGTGTGATCTCAGCTGGAGCAAACCCCTAGGGGTGTTCATGAGTGGGGTAGTGGTCTACGCACCCCGGACCGCGCTCACCGCTGATTCCGCGCCCATGGCGTGATTTCGGGCCGGAATCGCGCCGTCAGCGCAAAGTCAACGCAATGGCGTCAGAAGACGGGGGAGGCGTCGACGGCCATCTCGACGGAGCCGTTGCACGGGCCGCCCTGGATGTCGGTGCGCCAGTTGCCCCGCAGGACGCCGTCGGAGTGCGGCGCGTACCACGCCACCGAGCGGGCCGGCGCCCACACCTTCTCCACACCCGGGCCCTGGTAGCAGTCCCACTGCCAGTCGTAGACGTGCACCCACTTCTCGCCGTCCCAGGTGTAGCGCGGCGGCTGCGGCAGGGTCGGGTTCTGCGGCTTCGGCCCGCCGACGACCGTGGCGACGCACCGCCCCGTCGAGCAGTCGGTGCTGAACAGGTACACGTCGCTGAACGTGGGCTCCCACTGCTGGGCGGCCAGGCTCGTCCCGGTCTTCTCGGCGGCGTAGCGCACCAGCGAATACCGGCCGGACCACACCTGTCCCGCCGCCTGAGCGGTGGAGGGAGTCACGAACGCGGCCACCGACACCGCGGTCAGCAGGACCGTGCCGAGGCGGCGAATGTGCATCGTCCCACCGTATGACGGTGAACGCCGGGCAGCCGGTTACGCCACGCCCGCTACTCGCGACTGCGGCGAGAGAACCGGCCCTCGGTGACCTCGTCCCACTTCTGGCACACCGCTTCGACCCGCGGGTCGCCCTGCTGCTTGATCCACTCGCAGGTCTCGACGTCGGTGGAGGGGTTCGTGACGATGATGGTGTGCAGTTCGGGCCGCTCCTCGGCGAGCTCGCGCAACTGCTGCGGCGGGGTCGACGGGTCGGCCGCCCGCAGCGCGTCGAGCGGATCGGGCAGCGCGCCCCTCGGCGCGTCGTAGGCAGCCGGGGTGTCGTCCTCGTCCGGGGTGGCGCGGTGGCGGTTGAGCAGAAGATTGAGCGCGATCGCCGTCACCGCTCCGGCCGAGATACCGGAATGGAAGATCGTCTGGAACCAGTCGGGGAACTGGTGATACAGGTCGAGCGAGACGTTGACCGGGCTGTCGGCCAGTGCCCGGTCGGTGTAGTACAGCTTGGCTTCGGTGAGCATCGCGACGCCCACCGAGATCGCCACCACGAGCACGTTCGTGTTGTCGAACCGCACCTTCGCCAGGGTGCGCACTCCGCTTGCCGCGACCATCCCGAACAGCGCCACCCCGGCGCCGCCGAGCACCGGAAGCGGGATGCCCTCCACCACGGCGGCCATCTTCGGCAGCAGGCCCAGCAGCACCAGGATCACCCCCGCCGCGGTCGCGACATGGCGGCTGCGCACCCCGGTGATCGCCACCAGGCCGACGTTCTGCGCGAACGCCGTGTACGGGAACGTGTTGAAGACGCCGCCGAGCACCGTGCCGAGACCGTCGGCGCGCAACCCGTCGGCGAGCCGTCGAGGCGTGATCTTCTCGTCGACGATCTCACCCACCGCCACGATGTCGCCGGTGGTCTCGGTCATGATCACGATCGCGACGATGAGCAGCGCGATGATCGAGCTGATCTCGAAGGTCGGCAGCCCGAACTGGAACGGTGTCACCACGCCCACCCAGCCGTACTCGCCCATGTGGCTCCAGTCGGTCATCCCCAGCGGGATCGCCACGACCGTGCCCACGATCAGGCCGAGCAGGATCGACACCCGCCGCACACTCTCGGGTGCGAAGCGTTCGAGCGCGATGATGACGGCGAGGGTGAAGAAGCCCATGCCGACGGCCTTCGGGTCGCCGAATTCGGGGCCCGTTCCGCCGCCGAACCAGCCGGCGGCCACCCGCATCAACGACACCCCGATGATGAGGATGACGGTGCCCGTCACCAGCGGCGGGAAGAAGCGGATCAGCTTCCCGAACACCGGCGCGAGCGCCATCATGAACAATCCGCAGGCGATGACGGAGCCGTAGATCGTCGTGACGCCGTGGTTGGCGCCGATGGTGATCATCGGCCCGACGGCCGCGAACGTGACACCCTGCATCAGCGGCAGCCGGACCCCGAACCGCCAGAAGCCGACCGCCTGCACGATGGTCGCGATGCCTGCCACCAGCAGGTCGGCCATGATCAGGTGCACGATGTCGGACTGCTCGAGCCGCCCGGCCGCGACCATCGCCCCACCGACGATCAGGGGCACCGCGACGGCGCCGGCGTACATCGCGAGCACGTGCTGCAAGGCCAGCGGCACGAGCCGGCGCAGTGGCGGGACGTCGTCGACGGGGCGGCCGTTCGCCCTGCCCTCGATGAGCGTTCTGGTCAGCGTGGCCATGGTGCACCCATCTTGAGGTGGCGCTGTTTCGCGGCTTTTCCGCGGCGATGACCGTTGTATTACTCCGGTCAGCCGAGCATCGGGAAGGAATGGTGTTCGTGGGTGACCCGCCAGCGGCCGTCGACCCGGCGCAACCCGACCGTGATGCGCAGCCGGTTCTCGGGATTGGTCTCGAATTCCTCAGGCTTGCCGCACCGCAGCAGGCCCCACGCGAAGGCGACGTCCTCCCCCGCGGTGACGTCGAGTTCCTCGATCTCGAACTGCGCGCCCTGGCGGATGTACTCGAAGAACGGCGGCCACGACGCCCGGTACTCGTCGATGCCGCGCACGCCGCGATAGGGCGGCGGGACGTCGAACATGACGATGTCGGGGTCGTGGCCGCTCAGCACCCCGTCCTGGTCGCAGTCGCGGATCGCGGCGGCCCACCCGGTGATGACCTCGCGGATCTCGGTGTCGTCGGTACTCATGGCGTTTTCCTTTCGTCCTGAGTGCTGACCTCACCCGGCCGCCCGAATCATCGGCGGCTAGACGTGCTCGCTGAGCAACAGCAGGGCCCACGCGGCGATCGACTGGGCATCGGTGATGTCGCCGTCACGCATCATCGTCTCGACCTCGGCGCGGGAGAACCACGCGCTGTGCATGTCCTGCTCCTCGTGCTCGCGGTCATGGTCGCCCTGCGTGACGCCGGTGGCCAGGAACACCCACCCCCGCTGACTGCTCATCCCGGGTGCGACGTCGAGCCGGCCCAGCAGCGTCAGCGTCGCCGCACGCAGTCCGGTCTCCTCGCGCAGTTCGCGGGCCGCAAGCGGTTCGGCGTCCATCGCCGCCATCCCGGGCGCCGTGCCCTGCGGGAACTCCCAGCGCCGCAGGCCGAGTGGATACCGGTACTGCTCGACCAGGGTGAACCGGTCGCCGTCGCGCGGGATCACCAGCGCGTAGGTCGGCTTGTCGACCACCGCGTAGATGCCGGGGCTGCCGTCGGGGCGGCGGATGTCGTCCTCGCGCACCGTCAGCCACGCGTTGCGGTACACCTCTCGAGACCCGACGCGCTCGATGGAAGTCACCGGCACAGTATCGCCGAACCGCGGCGAGTAGCCTCGCTGGCGTGTTGCTGGCCTCGCTGAATCCCGCCGCGGTCGCCGGGGGAGCCGACATCTCCGACGCGGTCCGGATCGACGGGGCGGTGCTCAGTCGCAGCGATCTCGTCGGCGCCGCGACCTCGGTGGCCGAGCGTGTCGCCGGTGCGCACCGGGTGGCGGTGCTGGCCACGCCGAGCGCGGCGACGGTGCTGGCCATCACCGGCTGCCTGATCGCCGGGGTGCCCGTCGTGCCGGTGCCCGCGGACGTCGGCGCCGCCGAACGCCGCCACATCCTCACCGACTCGGGCGCCCAGGCCTGGCTCGGCACACCGCCCGCCGACGACGGCGGGCTGCCGGTGATCCCGGTGCGGATGCACGCGCGGTCATGGCACCGCTACGCCGAACCGCCGCCCGAGGCGCCGGCACTGATCATGTACACCTCCGGCACCACCGGCCCGCCGAAGGGCGTCGTGCTGAGCAGGCGGGCGGTGGCCGCCGACATCGACGCACTGGCCGCGGCATGGGAGTGGACCGCCGAGGACACCCTCGTGCACGGCTTGCCGCTGTTCCATGTGCACGGCCTGGTGTTGGGCTTGCTGGGCTCACTGCGGATCGGCAACCGGTTCGTGCACACCGGGCGGCCCAGCCCCGCCGGCTACGCCGAGGCCTGCGGATCGCTGTACTTCGGGGTGCCGACGGTGTGGTCGCGGATCGCGGCCGACGCCGACGCCGCACGCGCGCTGTCGTCGGCGCGTCTGCTGGTCTCCGGGAGCGCGCCGCTGCCGGTGCCGGTCTTCGAGCGGCTCGCCGAGCTCACCGGCCAGGCGCCGGTGGAGCGGTACGGCAGCACCGAGACGCTGATCACCGTGAGCACCACGGTCGACGGTGAACGCCGGGCCGGCTGGGTTGGGCTTCCGGTGTCCGGCGTCCGGACGCGGCTGGTCGACGAGGCCGGTGACGAGATCGCGCACGACGGCGAGACCATCGGCCGGCTGCTGGTGTCGAGCCCCACGATGTTCGACGGCTATCTGAACCTGCCCGACGCGACGGCCGCGGCGTTCGACGGCGACGGCTGGTTCCGCACCGGTGACGTCGCGGTGGTGGACGGGGGCGGCATGCACCGCATCGTCGGCCGGGAGTCGGTGGACCTGATCAAGTCCGGCGGCTACCGGGTGGGCGCCGGCGAGGTGGAGGCCGCACTGCTCGGGCATCCCGGCGTCGAGGAGGCCGCGGTCGTCGGCGTGCCCGACACCGACCTCGGGCAGCGGATCGTCGCCTACATCGTCGGCTCGGCGGATCCGGACACCCTGATCGCCTACGTCGCCGACCAGCTCTCGGTGCACAAGCGGCCGCGTGAGGTCCGGCTGGTCGCCGAACTGCCACGCAACGCGATGGGCAAGGTGCTCAAGAAGGAACTCGCACAGTGGGATTGAGGTTCACCGAGGTGTGCGTCGACGCGGCTGACCCCCGCGCACTCGGCGCGTGGTGGGCGCGGGTGCTCGGCTGGCCGCACGAGGTGGACGACGACGGCGACGTGCGGTTGCGCGCGCCAGACGGCGCGGGACCGGACTGGCTGTTCCTCGCGGTGCCCGACGACAAGATCGTGAAGAACCGGATCCATTTCGACTTCACCCCGGCCGACCAGCAGGTCGAGGTCGACCGGCTGGTCGGACTCGGTGCGCGGCACGTCGACGTCGGGCAGGGCGACCGGAGCTGGGTGGTGCTGGCCGACCCCGAGGGCAACGAGTTCTGCGTCCTCGCCGCCCCGTAGACGGGGCGGCGATCAGTTCGCGTGCAGCGCCTCGTTGAGCGTGATGCCGGTGCCGTCGCGCTTGACCACCTCGACCGCTCCGGACAGCGAATTGCGGCGGAACAGCAGGTTGTCCGCGCCGGACAGGTCGCGCGCCTTGACCGTCTGGCCGTCAGCGGTCTGCACCTTGGTGCCCGCGGTGACGTACAGGCCTGCCTCCACCACACAGTCGTCGCCCAGCGAGATGCCCAGCCCGGCGTTGGCGCCGAGCAGGCACCGCTTGCCGACCGAGATGACGTTCTTCCCACCACCGGACAGGGTGCCCATGATCGACGCGCCACCGCCGACGTCCGACCCGTCGTCGACCACGACACCGGCCGAGATGCGGCCCTCGACCATCGAACTGCCGAGCGTTCCGGCGTTGAAGTTGACGAAGCCCTCGTGCATCACGGTGGTGCCCGCGGCCAGATGGGCGCCGAGCCGCACCCGGTCGGCATCGGCGATCCGCACGCCCGTCGGGACGACGTAGTCGACCATCCGCGGGAACTTGTCGATGCCGTAGACCGTCACCGGTCCGCGCCGGCGCAGCCGGGCCCGCACGGTCTCGAAGCCGGGGACGGCGCACGGACCGAAGTTCGTCCACACGACGTTGGCCAGCACGCCGAACACGCCGTCCATGTTCGCCTCGTGCGGCTTGATCAGCCGGTGCGACAGCAGGTGTAGCCGCAGGTAGGCGTCGTAGCCGTCGGCCGGCTTGTCGGCCAGCGAGTCGATCACCGTGCGCACCACGACGGTCTCGACGTCGCGCTCGTCGTCGCGGCCGGCCAGCACCGCAAGTTCCTCGGGCACCTCGGCCACCGACAGCCGCACCGTGCCCGGATCGCCGCCGATGTTCAGGTCCGGCGCCGGGAACCAGGTGTCGAGCACCGTCCCGTCGGCCGCCAGCGTCGCAAGGCCGATTCCCACAGCAGAAGTCACGGTGCCACAGGTTACTGGAATAGGGTCTAATGCTGTGGCCCTGGACCTGCACGACGACCCCGTCGCGCTGACCGCCGCGCTGGTCGACATCCCCAGCGAATCGCGGCACGAGCAGCGCATCGCCGACGAGATCGAGGCCGCCCTGCGCGCACAGACCCACGGGTTCGAGATCGTCCGCAACGGTGACGCGGTGCTGGCGCGGACCAACCTCGGCCGGCCGTCGAGGGTGCTGCTGGCGGGGCACATCGACACCGTGCCCGCGGTCGACAACGTGCCGAGCCGGATGGACGGCGACGAACTGCACGGCTGCGGCACGTCGGACATGAAGTCCGGAGACGCGGTGTTCCTGCACCTGGCCGCCACCATCGCCGAGCCCAGCCACGACCTGACGCTCGTCATGTACGACTGCGAGGAGATCGAGGCGAGCGCCAACGGCCTCGGCCGCATCGAGCGCGAGCTGCCGGACTGGCTGCAGGCCGACGTCGCGATACTCGGCGAGCCGTCCGGCGGCTACATCGAGGCGGGCTGCCAGGGCACGCTGCGGGTGGTGGTCAGCGCGACGGGCACCAGGGCGCATTCCGCGCGATCATGGCTCGGCGACAACGCGATCCACAAGCTCGGTGCGGTCCTCGACCGGTTGTCTGGATATGAGGCGCGCAGTGTCGACATCGACGGCTGCGTCTACCGCGAGGGGCTCTCGGCGGTGCGCATCGACGGCGGCGTCGCAGGCAACGTCATCCCGGACGCCGCGTCGGTGACGGTGAACTTCCGGTTCGCGCCGGATCGCAGCGTCGAACAGGCGCTCGCGCACGTGCACGAGATCCTCGACGGCCTCGACGTCCGGATCGAGCAGACCGACGCCGCCCGCGGTGCGCTGCCCGGCCTCACCCAGCCGGCGGCGGCGAAGCTGGTCGAGGCCGCCGGCGGGCAGGTGCGGGCCAAGTACGGGTGGACCGACGTGGCGCGGTTCGCGGCGCTGGGCATCCCCGCGGTCAACTACGGACCCGGCGATCCCAACCTCGCCCACCGCGCCGACGAACACGTGCAGACCGGCCGCATCACCGCGGCCACCGACATGCTGCGGGCATACCTCACGGCCTGAGAAATCGCCGTCATGTCGACCCCGGGACCGCGATTAGCCTCGAGGCAGGAGACGGGGAGCGTGGGCCGATGCAGAGCGTGAATTGGCGTCAGGCGGTGTACCTCGGCGCCGCGGGCGGGGGAGTGCTGTGGGGCGTGCTCACCACGCTGTTCGTCGGGCTCAGTGCCGATAGTCCGGGCGAAGACCTTGAATTCGGCGGCGGCCAGTGGTTCGCGGCGACCGTCGGCACGGTGCTGGCGCTGGCGGTGGCCACGACGCTGGTGCTGCGGGGGCACTCGATCGGTCGGCGCACCGCCGGAATCGGCTGCGCGGTTGCCGTGCTCAGCGGTTGGCTGGTGCTCGGCTGGGTCGCCCTGCAAGTCAACGGAATCTGAGCGCGGTGTCCTACGAAACGGAGGCGGCGAAGCGTCCTTCTTTGGATTGGTCGCCGGGGTCGCCGCTGATGCTCATCGGGTTCGGGCTCGGTGTCCTGGCGGCGTCCACCAACGTTTTCGTGTACTTCTGGCCGTACGCCTGGCTGGCGCCGCTGACGTTGTCCGGACTGTGCGCCCTGTTGTCACTACTGCCCCGTTGCCGTCGACTGCTCCCGATTGCCGAGGGGGCCTTCGCCGCTGTCGTGTTCGCCGCCGTACTGGTGTGCGTCATCTACGCCGGCCTCGCCGCCGCGGTGGCCTGATGACCCGGAAATCCGCTTGACGACGCTCGTAATGTGGTCAGCGGACGAATGTTCCCGATCGAGGTGGGCTGAAGACATGTGGGGAGACGACGACATCTCCGGATGATCCGGAGAGATCGCAGTCATCCATCGTCCTCACCGCGGCACCGGTGTGTCCGCGGCCCCCACGAAAGCCTCCTCATGTCTTCGATCATCGCCACCAATCTGTCCTTCGCCTGGCCCGACGGCTCGGTCCAGTTCGCAGATCTGTCCTTCGCTCTCGGCGACGGCCGCACCGGCCTCGTCGCGCCCAACGGTGCGGGTAAGACCACCCTGCTCACATTGATCGCCGGCGAACAGGTGCCGACCTCCGGCGCGGTCACGGTCGACGGAGTGCTGGCCTACCTGCCGCAGGCACTGCCGTTCGACGCCGGACGGGGAGTCGCTGATGTGCTCGGAATCGCCGGCGTCGTCGACGCTTTGGCCGCCCTCGCCGCCGGCGACGCGGGCGAGGACGTCTTCACCGCCATCGGTGACGACTGGGACGTCGAGGAGCGCGCCCGCGCGCAACTCGAGCGCCTCGGCCTCGAACACGTCACGCTCGACCGCACACTGGGCTCGCTGTCCGGTGGTGAGGTGGTCACCCTGGGTCTGGCTGCCCAACTGCTGAAGCGGCCCGACGTACTGCTGCTCGACGAGCCGACGAACAATCTGGACGCCGACGCCCGGCACGCGCTGTACGCCGCGCTCGACGACTTCACCGGGTGTCTGGTGGTGGTGAGTCATGACCGGGTGCTGCTCGACCGGATGGATCAGATCGCCGAACTGTACCGCGGCGAGATGCGGTTCTACGGCGGCGGTTTCACCGCTTACGAGGAGACCGTCGCAGCGGACCAGCGGCTCGCCGAGAGCAACCTGCGCAACGCCGGGCAGCAGCTCAAACGCGAGAAGCGGCAGATGCAGCAGGCCCGCGAACGCGCGGCCCGCCGGTCGGGCACCGCCGCGCGCAACGTCAAGGACGCCGGGCTGCCGAAGATCATCGCCGGTGCGATGAAGCGCAGGGCGCAGGAGTCGGCGGGCCGGGCCGACGACGTGCACGCCAAGCGCGTCGACGACGCACGCACCCGGCTCGACGACGCCGAGCGGGCGCTGCGCGACGACGATGCCATCGTGCTCGACCTGCCCACCACGGCCGTGCCCGCCGGACGCACCGTGCTGACGGCAGAGGCGCTACAGGTGGTTCGTGACGGCCGGAAATTGTTCGGGAACAACGGCATCGGGTTGGCCATCCAGGGCCCGGAACGGATCGCGCTGACCGGTCCGAACGGGGCGGGAAAGTCGACACTGCTGCGTCTGATCTCCGGCGACCTGCAGCCGAACCTCGGCAGCGTGCGGCGGGCCGACGGCCGGGTGGCCTACCTCTCGCAGCGACTGGACCTGCTCGACCCGCAGCGCTCGGTCGCCGAGAGCCTGGCCGAGTCCGCGCCAAGCCTGCCGCACACCCGCCGGATGCATCTGTTGGCGCAGTTCCTCTTCCGCGGCGACCGCATCCATCTGCCGGTCGGCGCGCTGTCGGGCGGCGAGCGACTGCGCGCCACCCTCGCGTGTGTGCTGTTCGCCGAACCGGCGCCCCAGCTGCTCCTGCTCGACGAACCGACCAACAACCTCGACCTGGTGAGCATCGGGCAGCTGGAGGCGGCGCTCAACGCCTACCAGGGCGCGTTCGTGGTGGTGAGTCACGACGACCGCTTCCTCGACGAGATCGCGGTGCAGCGCCGGCTGCGGCTCGAAGGTGGTGCGCTGGTGGCTAGATGAGCGTCGTGTCGCCGACCGGGGGACGCGTGGGCGCAGGCGCGGGCCGCTCGTCCTCGGGCTTCTGCTCGGGCTCGGTCTGCTCGCCCGGCGGCCGGTCGTCCGCGTCGGCCTTCTCGTCGCCCGGCGGCCGGTCGTTCTCCCCGGCCGGGGCGCCGCCACCGGCATCG
>NZ_JACKSJ010000107.1 GCF_025821665.1 [Mycobacterium] manitobense | reverse complement strand
GCCGCGGCGCTGGGCGCGCTGCTGGTGTCGGGCGGCGACGCGGGCAGCCCGGCGCGAACACCGCTGGCGGTGCCGCCGCAGGCGACGACCACCGAGGCCACGGAGCCGTCGAGCACCGAGACCTCTTCGAGCGCCCCGAGCTCGACGAGCACCACCTCGACGACCCCGTCCACCACGACGAGCACCACAGCGGGCGCCGTCACCATGGCCGGCGCCGACACACAGGGTTTCATCGGTCATTCGGCGCGTTGTGACAACGGCGACAAGGCCGCAGCGATGGTCCGGACGGCGAACTCGCTCGCGGTCGTGTGCGGCACCGGGTCGAGCGGCGGCTACTACTACCGCGGAGAACGGCTGAGCGACGGCGCCGACCTCGAACTCGCGAACGCAGTGCCGGCGGGCGGTGGATTCGACGCCGTCAACCCCGCCGACGGCGCCCGCTACGAGGTGCGGCCCGACCGGCTCACCATCTACGGCAGCGGCGGCGTCGACTCCACCGAACCGGCGCTGCAGTACGCCACGCAGTAGTCTTCGTGCCTGTAACGGTTCGCGCGGGCGCGCGATAAGTTTGGTTGAGATCGATTGATCACCACGTCGTGGCGGCTGCTGGTACCAGGCCAGTGTCGGGGGAGACGGCTGCGCCCTGACGTCAGAGGAGTCGACCCGTAATGGGTGGTGCACCGGTGAACCCGAGAACTGCTGCGGCGGCGTTGGCATCGGGGGTGGTGATCTCGCTGACCGCGCTCTCCGGCGGCGCCGCCCCTGCGCTGGCCAAACCCGACAAGGACCCGGTCGCGCCGACCGAGACGGTCCTGCCGTCCCCGCCCCAGGGCGGATCCGGCTCGGAGGTGGAGGTCCGGGAACGGCCCGCCGAGCGGAAAGCCCCTGCGCCGGAAGCGCTCCCGCCCGTTCAGGCGCCAGTGGTCGTGGAGCCGGAGCCGGTGGTCGAGGCGCCGCCGGTGGTCCGGGAGCCGGTGGCTCCCGAGCCGGTCATCGAGGCGCCGGTGGCCCCTGAGCCGGCCGTGAAGGCGCCCCCGGTCGCCGAAGAGCCTGCCGTCGCCGACCCGCCCCGCGCCGAGAAGCCGCTGCCCGCAGCAACTCCGGCGCCCGTCGAGCGGCCGGCGCCCGTGGAGAAGCCCGCGCAGGT
>NZ_JACKSJ010000106.1 GCF_025821665.1 [Mycobacterium] manitobense | reverse complement strand
GCCGCCGCGGCGTCCGCCGGGACCGAAGCCGAAGCCGGGACCGAAGCCCGGGCCGAAGCCGGGGCCGAAGCCCGGGCCGAAGCCGCGGTCGCCGCGGCCGTGCTCACGGATGTGGTCGCGGAACTCGCGGCGGGCCGCTCGCCGCCGCTCGTGCAGGACTCGCCGGTCCTCGGGGCTGAAGCCGAAGCCGAAGCCGGCCGGACCGAAACCGCCGGGCTGCCCGCCGAACGGGCTGTCTTGAGGGGTGAATGGGGTGTTCATGGTGTGTTTCCTTCGTTTGCGAGGAAGCACGATGTGCGCTTCCGATACGTTGACGATATATCGGAAACTATCGAGATGCAACGTCGGGTCGTCGCCGACCCGGTTCCTACGAGATCAGCGTCGCCCCCTCGGCGACCCGCAGCGCCGTCATCCGCCACGGCCCACGGGTGGCGAGCACGTAGTAGATCGCGAACGCCACACCGCATCCGATGAACCAGCTGTACTGGGCGGCCCCGGCCATGCCGAACACCTTGCCGCCCAGCAGCACGGGGATCATCGCCAGGACCGCGCCGACCAGCGTCGCGGCTACCGCCACCGGGTTGTAGCCCTTGCTGTACCAGTAGTTCGCGGTCTTCGACATGGTGAACAGGTCGTCGACCACGATCTTCTGCTTGCGCACCAGGTAGAAGTCGGCGATGAGCACGCCGAACAGCGGGCCGATGAACGCGCCGAGCGTCTCCAGCGTGTAGTGGATGACCTCGGGGTTGCTGTAGAGGTTCCACGGCGTCAGCAGCACCGAACCGACGGCGGCGATCATGCCGCCCATCCGCCAGCTGATCTTCTGCGGGCTGACGTTCGAGAAGTCGAAGGCAGGCGAGATGAAGTTGGCGACGATGTTGATGCCGATGGTGGCGATCGAGAAGGTCAACGCGCCCAACACGATTGCGGTCACGCTGTCGATCCGGGCGACGGTGGCCACCGGGTCGGTGAGCAGTTCGCCGAACACCGGCACCGTTGCCGCCGCCGTGACGACGACCAGCAGCGAGAACACCAGGAAGTTGACCGGCAGGCCGAGGAAGTTGCCCTTCTTGACGGCCTGGAAGCTCTTCCCGTAGCGGGCGAAGTCACCGAAGTTCAGCATCGGGCCGGAGAAGTACGACACCACCAGCGCGATCGCGCCCAGCATGATCACCAGCGAATTGCCCTGCTTCTCGCCGCCCAGTGACAGGCTGACGTGCCAGCCAGACTTCCACAGCAGGTATCCGCACAGGATGAACATCACGACGTAGACCGCGGGTCCGCAGAAGTCGATGAACTTGCGGATCGACTCCATGCCGCGCCAGAACACCGCGGCCTGCACCACCCACAACAGCGTGAAGCTGCACCACCCCAGCAGGGACAGGCCGGTGAACCCGTACTGGTCGACGTCGGCGTACGGGGCGAGGCCGGGAAAGAGCTTGAGCAGCACGATGTCCAGCGCCGCCGACGCCAGATAGGTCTGGATGCCGTACCACGCAACGGCGATCAGGCCGCGGATGATCGCCGGGATGTTGGCGCCGAGCACACCGAAGGAGCTGCGGCACACCACGGGATACGGAACACCGGCCTGCTGACTGGGCTTCGCGACCAGGTTGCACAGCACGTTGACGATCACGATGCCGACCAGCAGCGCGATCAGCACCTGCCAGCTCGCCAGGCCGAGGGCGAACAGGCTGCCCGCCGTGACGTATCCACCGACGCTGTGCACGTCCGACATCCAGAACGCGAAGATGTTGTAGGACGACCACGACTGCTTGGCCAGCGGTGCGAGATCCTCGTTGGTCAACCGGGGGTCGTAGTGGTCTTTGATCAGACCGCCGCCGACGGGATGCCCCGAGGCCTCGACGATGTCGCCGGCGCCGATCACGGCGCCGGGCGGTAGGTCTCGGGTGTCAGTCATGTCCGCTCCCTGCATGAAATCCGGGCGAATTCGATGCAGGAAAGCTAGCGACGCGATGTTTCACCGCCGTTGCGCGCAGAATATTTTCTCGCGGCCGGCGGCTCGCGGCCGACGGTTGTAGTGCGGTCAGCTCTCGATGTGTGCGCCGAGCTGATGCACCAGTGAGAACAGGTTCGCCACACCCCAGTGCTCGACGATCCTGCCGTCGCGCACCCGCATCGCGTCCACGGTCTCGAACGCCACGGTGCGTCCGGTCGGGGCGATGTCGAACAGCGGTCCCCGGTGGGTGCCGTGGTAGGTCTTGTACGTGGTGACGATGTCGCCTTCGACGGTCTGCCAATGGATCTCGGGCCGGAAGTCGGGGAACGCGTCGCGCAGCCTGCGGTACAGCACGAGCACCCCGGCCTTGTCGGGCGTGGTCCCGGGCTGCGGGGTGCGGTCGACGAAGTCGTCGGCGAACAGCTCGTCGAAGAGCGCGAAGTCGCCCTGCCCCTGCACCACTTCGGTGTTCCGGCGGACCACCGCCATCATGGCCTTCTGTTCCTCGGTGCGGCTCATCGCTGCGGTGTCCTCTCGTGGGAGTGTTCGTGCCAGCTGGCCAGCAGCCGGAGTGCGGTCTCGGAGGTCGATCCCGGCTCGGTGGTGTACACGAACAGGATCTGGTCGGGATCGCCCGACGAGTTCAGCGCCTGGTACTGCACCGTCAGGTCGCCGACGAGCGGGTGGTGGTAGGCCTTCGTGCCGGTGGTGCGGCGCTGCACGTCGTGGTCGGACCACCACCTGCGGAAGTCCTCGGACTGGATGGAGAGTTCACCGATCAGCGCGGTGAGCTTCTCGTCGTTCGGATAGCGGCCGGCGTCGAGCCGCAGCATCGCCACCGTGTCGGCGGCCACCTGCGGCCAGTCGGAATACAGCTCGCGGGCGTGCGGGTCGAAGAAGACGAACCGTGCCTGGTTGCGTTGCGGGGCAGGCAGCTCGCGGAACTCGGTGATCAAGGCGCCGGCGATGCGGTTGTGCGCGAGCACGTCGAGACGGCGGCCGAGCACGAACGCCGGCGAACAGACCTGGTCCAGCAGGTCGAGCAGCCGCAGCGTGGCCGGTTCGACGATCTGAGGGCGGGGGCGGCGCCTGCGTCCCGCCGGCTGTGGACGGCCGAGCTGGTGCAGGTGCTGGCGTTCGGCGTCGTCGAGTTGCAGCGCGGTGGCCAGCGCGTCGAGGACGTCGGTGGATGCGCTGCGGCTGCGGCCCTGCTCGAGGCGGGTGTAGTAGTCGACGCTGACCCCGGCCAGCCGGGCGAGTTCCTCGCGGCGCAGACCGGGCACCCGGCGGCGCACGTAGTCGCCGCCCAAGCCGGCCTGCTCCGGGGTGAGCCGGGCGCGGCGCGCGCTGAGGAACTCCGCGAGTTCGGAGCCGGTGCGATCACTCACGACGACATTGTGCCGCGAGGCGGCGGGCGCCGCGGCGCCAAGGTGGCCCATCTTGTCCCCCGATAAGCGTGGCCACGGTAACCGCCGAAAAGCGGCCGCGATCGAGGTTGTGTCGAGTGCACGACCACATGAGCACCGACGAAAGGAATCCACCATGTCTTCACTCATCACCGGCACCCCGCTGGACGGCCGCGTCGCGGTGGTCACCGGAGCGTCGAGCGGCATCGGCGAGGCCACAGCCGAACGGCTGGCGGCCCTCGGCGCCCGCGTCGCCGTCGCGGCCCGCC
>NZ_JACKSJ010000105.1 GCF_025821665.1 [Mycobacterium] manitobense | reverse complement strand
GCCGCCGCGGCGTGCCCGTCGGCACCGCCCGAGCAGGGCGCCGCGCCGGAGTGGACGCTGCCCGGGGCGACCGGCAGCGTGGCGGTCACCGGGTCCACCGACGCGGCGGCACCGCTCATCACCGTGACCGCACCGTTCAGCGTGGGTGAAACCCAGGTGCAGACCCTGCAGGCGGGCGACGGCCCGGTCGTCGCGGACACCGCATCGGTGTCGGTCTGCTACATGGGCGTCAACGGCCGGGACGGCTCGGTGTTCGACAGCAGCTACGTGGGGGGTCCCCCGGTCGAGTTCTCGCTCGACGGTGTCGTGGCCGGCTTCCAGAAGGCCATCGCCGGGCAGAAGGTCGGTTCCACCGTCGGTGTCGCGATGACCTCGGCCGACGGCTATCCCGACGGCCAGCCCAGCGCCGGGATCGAGAAGGGCGACACGCTCGTCTTCGCGATCAAGATCCTCGACGCCTCGAGCTGAGCCGACTCACGTCAGGCTGATCAGCAGCACACCGGCCAGCACCACACCGGCCGCGATCGCCCGGCGCGCCCCCATCTTCTCGTCGAGGAACCACGCGCCGATCAACGCGCCGAACACGATGCTCGTTTCCCGCAGAGCCGCGATGGGCGCCAGCGCACCGCTGGTCTGCGCCCACAACACGATCGTGTAGGCGGTCAGCGAGATCACGCCGCCGGCGGCGCCGGACGCCGCCGACATGCGCACCGACCGCGACAGCCCGGCGCGTCGCCGCCGGATGAGCGCGATGACGGCGATCGGCGGGCCCTGCAGGAGGAACATCCACCCGGTGTAGGACCACAGTGGCGCCTGCATTACGCCCACACCGTCGACCACGGTGTACGCGGCGATCATCAGGCCCGTGAGCATCGCCACCGCCAGCGCGGGCAGCTCCCGCCGTCCCGGCCGCCCGCCGACCAGGACGAGGGCGATGAGACCGGCCGACACCGCCAGCACGCCGAGAAGTTGGCCGATCGGCAGATCGTGGCCGAGAACCACGATCGACACCAGCGCGACCACCCACGGCGACGTGCCGCGGGCCAGCGGGTACATCTGGCTGAACTCGCCGAGTTGGTAGCTGGCGAGCAGCAGCAGGTTGTAGACGACGTGCAGTGCCGCAGAGGCGACGATGAACGGCCAGGCGCCGGCCGGGGGCAGGCCGCCGACCGCCGCCATCGCCGCCCCGCCCACCGCATCCACCACGCCGATCAACGCGAAGCCGACCAGCCGGTCACTGGCGCCATGCGCCAGTGAGTTCCAGACCGCGTGCAACAGCGCCGAGAACAGCACGGCGAGGGCGATGGTGAGTGTCATCGGACGACGGTCGCCGGTCGGCCCGCCGAAGCAGGTGTGTGCGGTTGGGTGCCTGTGCGCATCATGGACCTCCTCGGCGGGGCGCGGCGCACCGCCGGAGATCCTCCAGGCTTTTGTCCGTTCAGATGACCGCGACTCGTCGGGAGTCGCGGTGGCGTCGCTCGGACCAGGCACGCGCAGGCGTCGGAACCCTAGACGCTGTCGTCGTCGAACGTAGCACCGTCACTTCACGCCGTCGCGCTGGATGAGCGCCCGCCGAGCGGCCATGATGGGTCTCGTGGAGGCGACGCGCGTGGACCGATGGCTGTGGTCGGTGCGGTTGACGAAGACCAGACCGGACGCCGCCGCGGCCTGCCGCGGTGGCCACGTCCGCGTCAACGACCGGATCGCCAAACCGTCGACGATGCTCTCCCCCGGTGACCAGATCCGCGTCCGGATGGCCGACACCACGCGGATCGTCGAGGTGCTGCGGGTGATCCACAAGAGGGTCGGTGCGGCCGAAGCGGTGACGTGTTACCTGGACCGGACACCGGCGCGGCCCGCGGAGCCGGTCATCGCGGTGGCGGTCCGTGACCGCGGGGCGGGGCGCCCGACCAAACGGGACCGACGGCTACTCGACAAGTGGCGCGCGGGCCTCGGTTAGCTCAGAGCGCGCGCCGCGGTGCGCATCAGCATCAGGAACCCCAGCTTGACCAGCGGCGCATACATCGCCGTCAGCGCGCCGGCGAACACCGGTGACTCGAGCCGAATCCTGGTCTCCCACTCAATCTCTGTTCCGCCGGGCACCTCCCGGAAGGTCATCGATCCGCCCCCGTGCTGTATCGGCGGGATCGAGCTCAGCGCCTGATAACTCATGAAATGCGGCCGCTCGAATCCGGTGACCAGTTCGGTCACCTTCGAACCGGAGGAGGCGAACTCCCGGATCGAGCCGACGCCGTACGGCTCGGGGCCGTCGACGGGACGGACCCGGGCGTAGAACATTCCCGGGATCGCCGCCCAGTTCCGTCCGTCGGCGAGCCAGTCGAACACCTCGCCGATCGGCGCCGCGATGAAATGGCGCGCGCTCACCACCCGCAATCTTCTGCTCCCTCCATCACTAACGCCGCACCGACCCGGGCGGCATGTCGACGCCGATCTCATCGCAGATCGGCGGGATGATGATCAGCGATCCACGCGGGCTGCAGAAGGGCGTACCCGGCGGCAGCGGCGGCGGCGGAGGTGCCGGATACAGCGGTGGCGGCGGCGTGGCCGGATGCGGCGCGCCGGACCAGGGATAGATGGTCCAGGTGGTGACGTCGACGATGCCCTCGGAGTTCCAGTACCAGTCATGGCAGACGTTGCGGTCCCACGTCAGCACCTGGCCGCCCGGTATGGCCGGATCGCCGGGACACCAGTGCGTGCAGGTCTGCCCCACCGGGCAGTTCCCGCCCTGATAGCTGGGGCCCTGAGCGGCTGACGTGCCCGCGCCCAGCGCGAAGCCGGTCAACGCCACTCCGCCGGACACCGCGGCCGCCGTCACGAACCGTGTGAGTCGGTTCAAGGTCGGATCCTCTCGTAGGGCACCGCCCCCATGGCGCTGCTCATGCCCCGAGTACACGGCGCGCGGCCGGCTACCGATCCCAACATCCCTCAGTGTGAGCGACCGGCAGCGCAACTTCCCGATGTTTGAGCCCGCCCGTGGTGGACAATGACCAGCGTCAGCGTCCGCCAGTTCGATCGTGCGATCCCGCCGCAAGCCGAAGGAAGTCCCATGGTCCGATCATTCGCAGCCCTGGTCATCGCCGCATCCGCCGGGCTGGCCTTCGCACCGCCCGCGGCCGCCGGCGAGGCCGACTTCCTGCGCCTGCAGGACAAGTTCCCGTTTCTGTCCCAGGCGCAGCTGCTCACCACGGGCTATCAGGCGTGCCAGGCCTCCCGCAACGGCGTCGGCTCGGCCACCATCGTCAGCCTGGTCCAGAAGGAACTCGACCCCCTCGGCGTCACCGTGGGTTCCGCGACGGACATCGTCTCCACCGCCATCGTCCAGCTCGACTGCTGAGTCGCCGCGGTCAAGAGCGCTGACGCGTGCCCGAGGGTGACACCGTGTACGCACTGGCGCAACGACTCGACCGCGCGCTGCGTGGTCGCACGCTGACTCACGGCGAGCTACGGGTGCCGAGTCACGCTACGGACGACCTCACCGGCAGGACCGTGCAGGCCCACGTCACGCACGGCAAGCACCTTCTCACCCGGCTGTCGGGCGACCTCACCCTGCACACCCACCTGCGGATGTCGGGATCGTGGACCATCTCCCCGACCGGGCGCTGGTTGCCGCGCGCGGCCATGCCCGACGTCCGGGTCGTGCTGCGCACCGACGGGCCGGCCGCCTACGGCGTGAAGCTGCCTGTGGTCGAGTTGCTGCGCACCCGCGACGAATCCGACGTCCTTGGACACCTCGGCCCCGACCCGCTGCGCGACGATTGGGACCTCGAGGAAGCCGCGCGCCGCATCGCGGCCGAACCGGACCGCCCGCTCGTCGCCGCCCTGCTCGACCAGCGCTGCGTGGCGGGCTTCGGCAACCTGTGGGCCAACGAGCTGTGCTTCCTGCGCGGCCACAGCCCGTGGACGCCGGTGCGACTCGTGGACCTGCCGGCCCTGCTGGACCTCGGCGCTCGGGCGCTTCGACACTCGGCCACCGTGCCGGGCGCGATGCAGGTGACGACGGGGGTACGTCGCAAGGGTGAGCAGCACTGGGTGGCCGGTCGCGCCGGCCGGCCGTGCCTGCGCTGCGGGACCACGGTACGGGTGGTCGCCGAGGTGCCCGACGATCCGGAACGGCGACGCACCTGGTGGTGTCCGCACTGTCAGCCGGGCCCGGCCGGGCCGCCGCCGTGACAGTGCGGAACACCCAAGCCGAAAAGCGGGTATCTCCCCCTCCATGGCGGAGTACACCGATCCCGAATTACGGGAGCGCATCAAAGAAGAGATCAAGGCCTCGGACAAGGGCGGCAAGAAGGGGCAGTGGTCGGCACGCAAGAGTCAGCTGCTGACCCAGGAGTACGAGCGGCAGGGCGGCGGCTACCGAGGCCCGAAAGACGACCGGCAGAAGTCTCTGGAGCAGTGGGGCAAGGAGGACTGGCAGACGAAGGACGGCGGCGCGCGCGCCCGCGGCAACCGTGGTGAGACGAAGCGGTACCTGCCGAAGAAGGCATGGGATCAGCTCTCCGAGGCAGAGAAGAAAGCCACCGACAGCAAGAAGCGCAGCGCGTCGGCATCCGGCAGGCAGCACGTGCCGAACACCAAGGCCGCCAAGGGCGCACGCGCGGTCGGTCGGCTCGACGAGCTGCCGGTCGCCCAAGCCGTCAAGCTCGTCGGCGAACTCGACAAGCGCCAGCTCACCTCCGCCCTGCAGCGCGAGCGCGACGGCAAGGCCCGCAAGACGCTGATCGAGCGGCTGGAGGCGGAGCTCTCCCGACGCTGATCCCGGCGGCGCCTCGGCGGCCGGGTTAATCTCCGACGGGCGCACTGCGCGGTGCGTGATCGGCGGAGAGGAGCGGGCATGCCGGCGAACAGGGCCACCGGGTGACGCGTTTCGTCCACCCGCTGAGCCTGCTGGCGGTGATCGCGGTCCCGATCGTCGGCTGGTTCTTCGAGGACTGGTCCGGACCCACCACGCTGGCCGTCTACTGGTTCGAGAACGTCGCGATGTGCGCGTTCATCGTGGCCCGGATCATGTTGCACCGGCGGTGGTCTCCACGCAGCGGTCACTTCAGGTACGTGGCGCCGAGCGCGGACCGGCGCAGTTCACGCAACACCTCCTCGTTCCTCACCGGCTTCGCCGTCACCGGTTTCGCGTTCTGCGCGGCGCACGCGGTGTTCCTCGCGGCGATCTTGTTCCTGCTCAACCGCAACGGCGAGGGCCGCCTCGCCGACGTCGACTGGCGCAGCGTCGGATTCGGATGTCTGAGCGTGCTCGCCTTCCTCGCGCTCGACTTCTTCGCCGACCTGTTCAGCCTGCGCAGGTGGTCGTTCTGGCAGCTCGAACAGACCGCCCAGCGCGGGCTGAGCCGCGTCGTCGTCGTCCACCTCACCCTGATCTTCGGATTCATCGGCATCGCCCTGACCGACTCGCCCAGCGCGTTCTTCGGAGTCTTCGTCGTCCTCAAGACGCTCGCATCGCTGAGCGCCGTGCTGCCCCAGTATGAGCCCAAGACGCCGCCGAAATGGTTCAGCAACATCATGAACCGCGTCCCCAACGTCCGCCCGGGCGAGCGATTCGAGGACTTCTGGGCCGAGGACCGCGCCGACGAAGCGGAGCGGCGCGAACGCAACGAGCGCCCGTGGACCGCACGGCGACGCTAGTCCTGTGACGAGTCATCGGGTGCAGGGACGGGGGTCTCCCACCGTGCCCGGCGCTGCGCGTCGGTCTGCTCCCACCACGGTGTGCCCCGCTCCCCCAATGCAACCTTGGCCGCGTGCACACCCGCACGCACCGCCGATTCCCGATCGGTTCCGCGGGCCTGGCGCACCTTCCGCCGCCACGCCATCAGGATGCGGGTGAGCTCGGCCCGCCGCTCCTCGGGGATCGCCGGATCGGTCGCCCGCCACTTGCGTCCGTCGACGACGATGTGGTGCCCGTCGGCGGTTCTCGGCGGATCACTCATCGGTGCGACCGGTCAGTCGAGGCAGAACTCATTGCCCTCGGGATCGGCCATGATGATGTGGCCGCCCTGCAGCGGGGGCGCGGGTTCATGCCGGCCCAGCCGGGTGGCGCCGAGGGCCTGCAGTCGCTCGCGCTCGTGCTCCAAAGCGGTCATCCGCTCGTCCCCGCTCAATCCGGGCGCCACGCGCACATCGAGATGCACCCGGTTCTTGGCGGCCTTGCCCTCCGGCACGCGCTGGAAGTAGATGCGCGGCCCGCGGCCATCCGGGTCGACGAGCGCCGAGGCATCGTTGCGCCGGTCGGGCGGCACGCCCATCGCCTCGAGCGCGTCGTCCCACGTGTCGAACCCCTCCGGAGGCGGCTGAACGACGAAACCCAGCACCTCCGCCCAGAACCCGGCGAGCGCAGCCGGATCGGCGCAGTCGAACGTCACCTGGAGCTCGCGGCCCATCCCGGCATTCTATCGACCGTGGCCGCCGACGTCCGAAAGTCGCAATGTGTGACGAACGCCTGACGTGCCGCATGGTCTCGGCGCCGCGGGGTACATCGGCACCATGCAAGATCTGGCGCAGAAATTCGTCAACGCACTGGACAGGCTGCACCGGGACCGCGACGTCGATCCACTGGTGGACCTGTTCGGCGACGACGCGACGTTGAACAAGGCCGGCCTGCCGCACGGGCAGCGCGGCAAGGACGGCGCCCGGGCGTTCTGGCAGCAGTACCGCGACGTCTTCGGCGACATCGACGCGGCGTTCCGGCACCGGGTCACCGACGACGACGTGACGTTCCTGGAGTGGACCTCGGAGGGCACCCTGCGGGACGGAACGGAGTTCCGCTACGACGGGGTGAGCGTGCTGGAGGCGAAGGACGGCAGCATCACCGCGTTCCGCACGTACTACGACACGGCCGCGTTCCTCGACACCGACCTGGCCAGCGCGGTCGGCACCCCGAAACGCGGATAGTCAGAACGCGTACCGGATCTGGCAGTCCGGCAGCGTCGTGGCGATCAGGTCAGTGAGCTGCTGCACCCAGCGGCCCTTCCACGGCGTCTTGTACCGGACGTTCCACTGGCCGCTCTGGCTCCGCTTGAGCTGCTGCAGGTCCGGCCGCCACAGCAGGTCCTCACCCTTGGGGTGCCAGCCCATGTTGACCTCGTGCAGGCCCTCGTTGTGGGTGAGGAAGATGATCTCCGCGGCGAGTTGCCGCTTCGTGCGTTCGTTGGTGCCGTCGGCGATCTGCTCGAGCAGTTCCGCCCAGTCGGCCAGCCAGTTCTCGTGCACGATCACCGGGCTGAAATTGAGGTGCACCTCGTAGCCCGCGTCGACGAAGTCGTCCAGTGCGGTGATGCGGTCGGCGATCTTCGACGTGCGGACGTCGACGGTGCGTGACGTGTCCGCGGGCATCAGGCTGAACCGCACCCGGGTGCCGCCACGCGGGTCGTAGTCGAGCAGGTCCCGGTTGACGAGTTTCGTCGCGAAGCTCGCCTTGGCATTCGGGACACGGGCGAACAGCTCGACGAGGTCGCGGACGTTGTCGGACACCATCGCATCGACAGAGCAGTCGCTGTTCTCACCGATGTCGTACACCCAGTCGACGGGGTCGCACTGATCGGGCTCCGGCTTTGCGCCCTGGCGTGCCGCGTGCCGCTCGAGGTAGCCGGTGATCTTCTCGATGTTGGCGAACACCGTGATCGGATTGGCATAGCCCTTCCGTCGAGGCACGTAGCAGTAGGAGCACGCCATGGCGCAGCCGTTGGCGGTGGACGGCGCGATCCAGTCACTCGACCGTTCGTTGCGGCGCGCTGCCAGGCTCTTCTTCTCGCCGAGCACCAGCACCTCGCGCTTGATGCGCACCCAGTCCTCGACGTTGCCCTCGTTGCCGTACAGGCCGGGGATAGCCTGGTGCGACGGAACCTCGATGAGTTCGGCACCGGCGTACCGGTCGAGCACCTGTCGGGCGCGCGGGAACCGGTCGATACCCGGCTCGTGGTAGATCCGCTTGATGTCGAGGAGGCGGTCGGCCAGATCGGCCGGGGTCCGGCGGGCCGCTGCCTCGTCGTGAAGCGACGACGTCATGCCTGCCTCAACGTGGTGCGGCGCCCGGGCGTTCCGTGATCGCCGTCGTTGGGCAGGATCGGGACTGTGACATCCATCCCGGCGGCGATCCCGCCGACCGTTCCGGCGCTCCTGCGGCGCAGCGTGCGTGAACACGGCTCCCACCCCTACCTCGTCACCCCCACCGACCGACTCACCTACGACGACGCCGACCGGCGGTCCGCCCACATCGCGCGACGGCTGCTGCGCGGCGGTGTCGGCAAGGGCGCCCGCGTCGGGCTGTTCTTCCCCAACGGCGCCGAGTGGGTCGTCTGGTGGCTCGCACTGTCCCGGATCGGTGCGGTCGTGGTGCCGCTGAGCACGATGTACGCGCCGGCCGAGATCGCGAAGGTGTTGCGGCTGGCCGACGTCGGGCTGTTGGTGGCGCCGCCCCGGGTCCTCACCACCGACACCTCGGAGCGCCTGGAAGCCGCGCTGCCGGGGTTGGCCGCGCAGCGCGACGGCGATGTCGAGGTGGCCGTTGCGCCGTATCTGCGCCGCGTCGTGCTGACCGGGCTCGTTGATCGCGCATGGGCGACCGTGTGGGACGACGACTCCGCGGACGGGGTGGCGCCGGAGATCCTGGCCGCCGTCGAGGCCGAGGTGTCGCCCGCCGACCTGGCCATCATGGTGCACACCTCCGGGTCCACGGCGGACCCCAAGGGCGTACTGCACACCCACGGCACGCTGGCCCGGCAGACCTCGACCTGGCCCGCCGCGGTCGGGGCCATCTCACGGTCCTCCGGCCCGCCGCGCATCCTCTGCGCCATGCCGTTCTTCTGGATCGGCGGCGTGCTCGCGGCGGCGGGGGCGTTGCACGAACCGACCACGGTGCTCACGCTGCCGCGGCTCGACGCGGGCGCGGCGCTCGACCTCGTCGAGCGGGAACGGGCCACCGGTGTGGTGGGCTGGCCGGCGTTCACCCAGCGGCTGCGCGAGCACCCCAGCTTCGCCCGCCGCGACCTGAGTAGTGCGCCCATGCTGCGCGACGGTCCGCTCGACATCGCGATGACCGACGTGCCGGATGGATACCCGGTGCACCGCACCATGTCCGAGACCGCGGGCGGCTTCGTCTTCACCGACATCGCGGTCGTCGACGACGACGGCGTTCCGGTATCCGACGGGACCACCGGGGAACTGCTGGTCCGCGGTGTCGGGGTGATGGCGGGCTACAACAAGAAGGAGCGGTGGGAGACCTTCGACCGGGACGGCTGGTACCACACCGGTGACCGGGTCTACCGCAGGACCGGCGACCCGCGGCTGTTCTACGTCGGCCGCACCGGTGACCTCATCAAGGCCGCGGGCGCCAACGTGGCCCCTTTGGAGGTCGAGGCGGTGATCGAGTCGTCGGCCGACGTGGCGCAGTGCGTGGTGGTCGGAGTTGAGCACCCGGACCGCGGCGAGGAGGTGTGCGCGGTCGTCGTACCGGCGCACGCGGCGGGCCCGACAGACTTCGCCGCCCTCGCTGCGTACGCGCGCAACCACCTGTCGGCGTACAAGGTCCCCACCCGGTGGGCGTCGGCCACGAGTGACCGCATCCCGACGCTGGCCAGCGGCAAGCTGGACCGCCGGGCCCTGCGGACGATGATCGCCGACGGCGCGCTGGAGTCGGCACACCTGCGCACCTAGTGTTCAGCCATGGCATTCGTCACCTACGAGCTGGACGATCACGTCGCGACCATCACGATGGACCGCCCCGAAGCGCGCAACGCCATCAACGGTGCGCTGCGCAGTGACCTCAACGCGGCTTGGGACAGGTTTCGCGACGACGAGGACGCCTGGGTCGCGATCCTGACTGCCAACGGCGACGTGCACTGCGCCGGTGGCGACCTGAAGGACAGCGAGGGCGTGGTGGGCACCTTCGGCGGAACCTTCTGGGAGAAGCCGACCATCAACTCCTTCGAGAGCGGCATGGAACTGTTCAAGCCGACCATCGCCGCGGTGCACGGCCCGTGCATCGGGTACGGACTGACGGGAGTCCTGTTCTGCGACTTCGTGATCGCGAGCACCGAGGCCACCTTCTCCTATCCCGAGGTGGCGATCGGCGTCCCGACGATCGTCGGGGCCATCCGGCTGCCCCAGCGCGTCGGATGGGCCAACGCGATGGAACTGCTGCTGACCGGCAAGCCGATGAGCGCGCAACGCGCGAAGGAGATCGGCCTGGTGTGGAAACTGGTGGAACCCGATGTGCTGCAACAGGAGGCCCGTGACTGGGCACGGACGCTGACCGAGGCGGCGCCCCTGGCTCAGCGGGCCACCAAGGAGGTCGCCTGGCGGTCCGCGGACATGGGCTGGATCGAGTCGGTCCGGTTCGGCGAGACGATGCGCAAGGTGGCAGGCGCCACCGAGGATGCGGCCGAAGGCCCGAGGGCATGGCTCGAGAAGCGCAAACCCACCTGGCGCGGCCGTTGACCGCTCATGGTCTTGGATGTCGCCGCAGGCGGGTATCCCCCGCGGGTGACCGATGAAGTGCTCGATCTGCTCCTGGAACTCGAACGGGCCGGCTGGGATTCGCTGTGCAACAGCACCGGGTCCGAGTTCTACGCCGGGGTCATGTTGCCTGACGCCGTCTACACGCGCACCGACGCCGGCTGGAAACTCGCGCTCTACCAGCAGACCCAGATCCCCGGCTGACCGGCGTCGCCGTCACCCGCCGGTCAGCGCCTCCGCGAGCTGTTCGCAGATGGCGGTCCAGCCGCTGTGGAAGTTGTCGTACTCGTGCGGCGGCAGCATCGCGTGCTCGATGGCCATCACCGTCTGCTCGTCTCCGGCCGGCGTGAACGTCACCTCGACCACGCTGCTGACCGTTGGATCCGGCCAGTCGGAGTTGCTCCACGACAGCCGCAGCAGGCGCGGGCGCTCGATGGCGAGGAAGCGCCCGGTGATGAGCACGAGGGTGCCCGCGTTGTCGACGTCGAAGCGGAACCGGCCGTCGACGCGTGGGTCGATGAACACGTGGATGCACCGGTCCGGGCGCGGACACATCCACTCCGCCAAAGACTCCGGGTCCAGCCACTGGTCGAACACGACGTCTGGTGGTGCGGGCATCACGCGCTGTACCCGCACGACCGGCGCTTCGGTCATCGTGCCTGCCCTTTCCGGCGCAGGCGGTCCTGCAGCGCGTCGGCGCGTGCGGTCCAGAAGTCTGTCTGCTGGTCGAGCCACCGCTGTGCCAGCGTGAGCCCGTCGGGACGCAGCGACACCCAGTGCTCGCGGCCGCGGACCTCGCGTTGCACCAGGCCTGCCGACTCCAGCACGCCGATGTGCCGCGATACTCCGGCGAACGTCATCGGCAGTGGCGCCGCGAGATCGGTGATCCGCGCATCGCCCCCGCGCAGCGTCTCCAGGAGACGGCGGCGGGTGGGGTCCGCCAGCGCACCGTAGGTGCGGTCGAGCACCTGATCTTCAACCATTTTGTTGACTATAGCGGGCGCCTGTGTTGTGGTGGATCCGGAATGTTCAACTGATTTGTATAACGTCCGGCGTGTTCGCCAACGGCCGACGCCGTGATGGAGAGGGGACGGGCGATGCACACGCCTCCGGTGGTGTCCGCGCAGGAGTGGGAAGCTGCTCTGCAGCAGATGCTGGTCAAAGAGAAGGAGCTGACCCGGGCGAAGGACGCGCTCGCCGCGCAGCGCCGCAGGATGCCGTGGATGGCGGTGGACAGGGACTACGTCTTCGACGGGCCCGACGGCGAGGTGAGCCTGCTCGATCTCTTCGACGGGCGGCGCCAGTTGATCGTCTATCGTGCGTTCGTCGATCCCGGCCTGCACGGGTGGCCCGACCACGGCTGCGTCGGCTGCTCCCTGATGGCCGACCACATCGGCAACCTCGCGCACCTCAACGCCCGCGACACCACGCTGGTGTACGTGTCACGCGGCTCTCAGGCCGACATCGCCCGCATCAAGGCCCGGATGGGCTGGGACATCCCCTGGTACACCATCATCGCCGAACCGGACAGCGGCTTCGACGTCGACTTCGGGGTGCATGAGTGGCACGGCACCAACGCCTTCATCCGCGCCGGTGACACCGGCGAACGGGTGTTCCGCACCTACTTCATCAGCGACCGTGGCGACGAAGCCTTCGTCAACACCTGGAGCTTCCTCGACATGACGGCGCTGGGTCGCCAGGAGACGTGGGAGGACTCGCCGCAGGGGTATCCGCAGAGCCCGGCCCATGAATGGTGGAGCTGGCACGACGAGTACGGCCGTCGCGAGCCGTCGCGGTGGTTCGGCGAGCCCGATCCCGACGATCCGAAGGACATCCGCCCCGCGCGTGAGCCGCAGGCCTGCGCCCACTGCGCCCCGTCGAATCCGTGACCGGCATCCCAGCGGGAACACCGCTGCCCCCGCCCGTCGACCGTGCCGTTTTCGAGGCGGAACTGGCCGAACTGCGGGTCCGGGAGAAGGCGCACATCCGGCAGGGCGACGCGATCGCCGCGGCGCGCCGCCGGCTGCCGATGGTCGAGGTGGACGCCGGACTCGAGATCGCGGGCCCGGACGGTCCCCTCACGCTCCGCGACGCCTTCGACGGACGCACCCAGCTCGTCGCCTACTACTTCATGTGGAACCCCGGGCGGCCGGCTCCCGAGCAGTGCGAGGGCTGCACCTGGGTGACCACGCAGGTCACGGAGCTGTCATACCTGCACTCGCGCGACATCACCTACGCCGTGTTCTGTCAGGGACCGCTCGACGAGAGTCTGCGCTATCGCGAGTTCATGGGCTGGGATGTGCCGTGGTACTCCGCCCTGCCGTCCCTGGACCGGCTGCTCGTCGGGCGGCAGGCCGGAATGATGCACATCGTCTGCTACGTACGCGACGGTGACCGGTTGTTCGAGACCTACTGGACCACACTGCGCGGTGTCGAGGCGATGGACTACAGCCTCGCGCTGATGGACCTCACCGTATACGGGCGGCAGGAGCCCTGGGAGGACTCGCCTTCCGGCTGGCCGCAACCCTGGCAGGTCGACGGCTCCAACACGCGCAGCGACGGCCGGCCGATCCCGCAATGGTCCCGCATCGAAGCGGGACGGTCCGACGATCTCGGTGTGGGCCGCTGACGGCCTGATTCGTGCAGTCCGCCTCGGTCCGCGCGGCTTACGATCGACCCATGCGGCCAGGTCGAATCCGCGCGGGCGTGGTGGGTACCGCGGCCGCCGTGGTGGTGGGCTGCGCGGGTTGCGCCCCCGCCGTCGAGGAAGCCGGTCCGCCGCCGGTGGATCCGCTGACGAGCATGCTGCTCAGCGAGACGGAGGTCAACGCGATCGTCGCGCCGGCGGTGCTGACGACGACGTTCACCTACCGCTCGCTGTTCGAACTCCGCGAGGGCAAGGCCTACGCCCCCGCCGAATGCCTTGCCGTCGAGGCCAACACGATGACCGAGGTGTACGACGGCAGCGGATTCGGTGCGGTGCGTGGTGCGGTGCTGGACGCCGACGACGAGTCCGCCGACCTGGACCAGGGAGTGATCGAGTTCGAAACCCCGTCCGCCGCACGCGCTTTCGTCGACCGGACGGTGGCCACCTGGCAGCGCTGCGCGGGCGGGGTGCTGACCGTCACCGACGAGGACCCGGAGCCGTGGCTGCTGTCGATGGATGAACCGCAGCGCGACGACGGCGTCGAACTGGTCCGGGTCCGGTCCGACACCGGTTACGTCAGCACCCACGCGATGCGGGTCGTCGGCGATGTGGTGGTCGACGTCCGCGCGTCCCACGGGGGTGTCAGCGAGCACGCCGTGGCGCTGGTGAACGCCATCTCGGGGCGCAGCAGCCTATGAGGTGACCGCTCGGGCGGTGGCGGTCCAGCCGTACGGGTTGGTGCGCACTTCGATCTCCTCGAAGCCCGCCGCCGCCAGCCTGGACGCCAGCGTGTCCGGGTCCACCGGGTTGTAGGTGTCGCCCTCGTGGTGGGCCTCGAGTTCGTCGCTGGCGAGGCTGTCGCTTGCGACCAGTGCCGCCCCCGGGGCGAGCACCCGCGCGACCTCGGCGAACAGCCGGTCCTGCAGTTCCGTCGTCGGAACGTGGTGCAGCATGGTGAAACACGCCGCGCCGGTGAACCGGTCTTCCGCGTAGGGCAGCGCGGTGGCGTCGCCGTGCACGATGTCCACCGAGGGCGCCCCGGAGTAGCGCTCGGTGAGCATCGCGGCAAGGTCGGCGTCGATCTCCACCGCCGTCACGCGGCCCACAGTCCGGCTGAGCACGTCGGTGGTCGCCCCGTAGCCGGGTCCGACCTCCAGGACGTCGTCACCGAGATCGGTGCTGCCGAGGGCCCACGGCAGGATGACGTCCCGGATCATCTGCCGCCACTCGTCACTGCCGCAGCGCTCGTGTGCCTCGTTCACGCGCTCACCCCTGCCCGATCGGTGTGCCCGTCGCAGAGTGTGACACACGGGCGCCTGCTGCGGCCGGCGGTGGTGTTTCGGCGATCGGCGGTGTCGCGTGACTGCAGTAGCGTCGAAGACGTGAATGCCGAACACAATCCGGTCGTCGTGCCCGGGCCGCCCGAGGCCGCCGCCCCGCCGCCGGCCCCGCCCGCAGCGCGGCCGCACCGCTGGGGCATCGGCGCGTACCTGGTGGTGGTGACCACCTACGTGGCGGTCGGGCTCCTGTTGCTGCTGGTGCTGGGGGGTGGCGGGGCGTCGGTGGGGAAGATCGCGACGGTCCTGGTGGTGCCCACCGTCTGCGCCGCCGGACTCGCGGTGCTGATCACGAGGTGGCGGGGCAACGGGCCGCGCATCGACCTGCGGCTGCACTGGACGTGGCGCGGTCTCGGATGGGGTGCGCTGTTCGGATTCGGCGGGCTGTTCATCACGCTGCCCGCCGCGGCGCTCTATCTGTCGATCGTGGGACCCGAGGCGAACTCCGCGGTGGGCGCGGTATTCGGGGACATCCGGACGTCATGGGCCTGGGCGGTGGCCATCTTCCTCTGCGTGGTGCTGGTGGCGCCGGTGTGCGAGGAGATCGTGTACCGCGGGCTGCTGTGGGGTGCGATCGACTGGCGCTGGGGCCGGTGGGTCGCCTTCGCGGTGACGACCGTGCTGTTCGCGGTGGCCCACCTCGAGTTGACCAGGACGCCACTGCTTCTCATCGTCGCGATTCCGCTCGGCCTGGCCCGGCTGTACACCGGAAGCCTGGTCGCCAGCATCGCCGCCCACTCGGTCACCAACCTGCTGCCCGGTCTCGTCATCATGCTCACGCTGGTCGGCCGCATGCCCACCCCTTGACGCGCCGGCCGACTCCGTGAGCGCACCCACCGGTCCGATCCCGGTGCCCTCTGTGGTCGACGCCATCGCCGCGGGCAGGCCGGTGGCCGCGGTGTGGGTGAACGAACTCGGCGGCGTCACCTTCCAGGTCGGCACCGGCGAGCGCCGGGAATTCGTCAAGACCGCGCCCGCGGGCAGACCGCACCTGCTGGCCGCCGAGGCCGAGAGGATGCGCTGGGCGGTCGACTTCACGCCGGTCCCCCGCCTGATCGCCGCCGGCGACGGCTGGCTGCACACTGCGGGCATGCCGGGACGCTCGGCGGTGGACCCGCGCTGGCTCGCCGCGCCGCGAACGGCGGTCCGCGCCATCGGTTCCGGTCTGCGGCGCCTGCACGACACCCTGCCCGTCGCCGGGTGTCCCTTCGACTGGTCGGTGCCGACGCGGCTGCGGCGAGAGGTGCCGGCCCAGGCCCGCGCGACCGTGGGCGAGGCGCCGCCCGTCGACCGGATGGTGGTCTGCCACGGCGACGCGTGCGCGCCGAACACCCTGATCGGCGACGACGGTGCGTTCAGTGGGCACGTCGACCTCGGCGACCTCGGAGTCGCCGACCGGTGGGCCGACATCGCCGTCGCTCTGCTGTCGCTGTCGTGGAACTTCGGCCCCGCCGACTGGGAGGACGAGCTCCTCGCGGCCTACGGCGTGCAGCGCGATGCGGTGCGGATCGACTACTACCAGCGCCTGTGGCAGGCCGGCGACGCCTGACCCCCGGTCAGGCGATGAAGCGTCCGAGGTAGGGCATCATGTTGGCGGTGCGGACCGGCGTCACGGCCACCGCCGGATCGGTCGCCTCCAGCATCTGCCCGTTGCCCAGGTACATCGCCACGCTCTGGGTTCCGTTAGGACCGTAGAAGAGCAGATCGCCCGGCAGCGCCTGCGCAGGCGCGACCTTCGCCGCCGCCAGGAACTGGTCACCCGACGAGCGCGGGATCTTCACGCCGACACCGGCGAACGCATAGAGCATCAGGCCCGACGCGTCGAAGCCGGCGACGGTGGCGGTGGGGTCGAACGCCAGGACGGCGGGGTCGGCATCCTTGCGCGCAGCCTTGCTGGTCGGACCGGTCGCGTCACCGCCGCCGTAGACGAACGGCACCCCGCGCTGTGCCAGAGCGCGGGCGATCACGTAGTCGATGGCCTGCTGATGCGCCGTCGAGCGGGTGTAGGGATCGGCCGAGGCGTGGCCCGCGGTCACCAGCAGCATGGCCACACCGATCACAACGGCATAGATACGCCTCATTCGAAATCCACTCCCTGAGCCAAGAGAACTGCCGCGTCGCATCGACGCGTCGGTTGACATCTGTCACCACAGTCACTTCTACAACTCGCGGCGGCCGGAATGCCAACTGGGCGGGCGTCTCGGCGAAGGAGATGCCGTACCGATACCGAACAGTGATCGCGGGGCTGGTCAGACGCCTTTCGGGCGGGCGCCCCAATGCGCCGAACGTGCGGCCACTGCGAGAATCGAGGCGATTCTTCGCAGTGACCGCACGTTCGGCGGACGAGGTGGGTTCTAGGCGGACTTCAGCGCGGCGAGGGCGGCGTCGTAGTCGGGTTCGGTGCCGATCTCGGGCACCAGCTCGGCGTAGGCCACCTTCTGGTCGGCGCCGATCACCACGACGGCGCGCGCGAGCAGACCGGCCATCGGTCCGTCGGCGATCGTGATGCCGAAGTCTTCGCCGAAGCTGTCGCGGAACGCCGACGCCGTCTTGACGTTCTCGATGTCCTCGGCGCCGCAGAACCGCTTCTGGGCGAACGGCAGGTCCTTCGACACGCAGAGCACCGAGACGCCGCCGGACGCGGCGCGCTCGTTGAACGTCCGCACGCTGGTGGCGCACACGGGGGTGTCGACCGACGGGAAGATGTTGAGCAGGACGGGCGTGTCGCGGAAGTCGTCGCTCGTCACCGCGCCGAGATCGGTTCCGGTGAGGGTGAACTGCGGTGCCGCTGAACCGACGGCGGGCAGCTCCCCTACCGTATTGATCGGATTTCCACGCAACGTTATCTGTGCCATGACCCCAGTCTGCCAAGGTGCGACCGTCGATCGGGAGCCAGGGTGCGCGGGCCCGCGGCGCTCAGGTCCAGTACAGGACGCGGGCGGCGGGCAGTACCTCGGCCAGCTCCGCCTCGAACCAGGCCCGCATCTCCGCCATGGCGTCCTTGGGATAGACGTACTTGGCGGAGCCGAACTTGCCGAACTTGCGGGTGCGGCCCGATTCGTCCATGTCCAGCTTGGTGCGCGGATACCACCCCAGCAGCACGTCCTTGCTCGACGCGGTGAACCTGTGGGTGATGCACTCGACGGTGAGGCCGGGATCCGGGACGTCGGCGAGCGCGGCGGCGACGTCGCGCAGCAGCGCCGCATAACCGTCGCGCCACTGCGGCGTGGCCATGATCGGGGCAATCGTCAGTCCGACGGGGTAGCCGGCCAGCGCCAGCGTGCGCATCGCCGCGAGCCGGCGCGCCAGCGGTGCGGTGCCGCCCTCGAAGCGGCGGGCGACATCGTCGGCGTTGACCGAGAACCGCACGCGGGTGCGCCCGTCGTGTGGCAGGCCGGTGAGCACGGCGACGTTGTCGAACTTGGTGGTGAAGCGCAGCCCCACCGGGCCCGCCCAGTCGCGGGTGCCGACATGGGCGATCGTCGTCGACAGCGAGCCGGTGAGGTGCTCCAGCGCGAGCGGATCGGTGTAGCAGGAGGCTTCAAACGTGGTGCCCTCGGCTGAGCGTGCTTCGGAGGCCGAGGTGATCGTGCCCTGGCCGACATGCTCGTCCATCGCTGCGAGGATCTCGGGCAGGTTCGCGTAGACGCGGGTGATCGGCGGACCCGACAGCGATCCGGCGAGGTAGCAGTACTGGCAGTGCGCCGGGCAGCCCTCGGCGAGGTCGATGCGCCAGTCGGCGCTCGGCGGGATGGGCTGCAGCCGGCGCTTGCTGGGTGGCGCGACCACGACGGCGAGTGTGCGCTTGGCCAATGCGTAGGCCGCCCGGTCGTTCTCGGCGCGCACCGGCGGCAGCCGATCACCGGACAGCACCGTGATGTCGGTGACGCCCGCGGTGTCACATCGCTCGACGATGGCGGCCCCGTGCGGAGTCTCCGACGCCGAGCGTGTCACCAGGACACGCTGAGGAGTCCACAGCGTCGGGGTGGCGGGGGCATGGTCGGCGGGGATGCTGGCTGTCGTCATGTGTCCGGTTCAACGCCGTGGACGAGGGGCGAATTTCCCGCTCACGGCGCCGCGGTTGTGGGAATGGTCACGGGCTCACGCGCGGCGAGGTACGGCCTGGCCAGGGCGAGCGCCGTACCCGTCGCGGCGATGAGGACGTAGACCGGCAGCAGGTGGATGAAACTGGTGTACCCGATCGAGAAGTGGATCACCAGCACGGGCAGGGTGCCGAACGCGCACCCGACCAGCAACCCCCACCACACCCAGGTCTCGCCGCGCCGCCAGCCCCACATGCTGATCAGCAGGACGGCCAGACCGGCGCCGATCAGCGCGCCGCCGAAGCCGGCCCTGTCGTGGGCGATGAACGACAACAGTTGCGGGCCCGCCGAATCGAGTGTGTGCGCATCGGTGTCCATGAAGGTCAGGTCGGTCGGCACGAACACCGACGTGAGACCGACGGTCGAGATGACGCCGCCCGCGACCACCAGGCCCCCGCCAACCCCGATCATCAGTAGCTGTCCCCACAACGCCCGGCGCCGTTCGGATTCGGCGCCCTCGGTCGGGGCGCGCCACGACGGCGGCGGGACCTCGCGCCACACCGCGAGAAGGAGCATCGGGAACAACACGATCACGACGAGTGTGTGCAGGGGCTCGAGGAAGCCGGTTCCGAGGAAGTAGAAGTACGTCAGGAACGTCACGAGACCCGAGACCAGCAGCGCGTTGCGGGCCCACCGGCGTCCCAGCCGCATCCCGCCCCACGCGAGCCCCAGGTAGAGCACGCCGATTCCGATCATGTTGCCGGCCATGGTGATCCGGTCGTGCTGCAGGAAGCCCACGAGATGATGGTTGACGGCGTGCAGGTCGGCGACCGACGCGCCGAGGTGGTCGCGGTCGTACCACAGCAGCACCGGCCCGAGCGCGATCAGTGCCGCGCCCGCGCCGGCGACGATCATTCCGAGGCCGACGAGGACGCCCCACAGCCAGCCCGGCCAGCGGCGCGGGTCGGTCGGTACGTCCCGCAGCGCCGGCGGCGGCGGTGACGTCGCCGTGGCCGCCTCGATCACCCGGTGGAACCAGCCGGGCCCGGCGGCGAGCAGCACCGCCGGAGTAGCGAGCACCGTCGAACCCCGCCCCAGCGCGTCGACGGCGCCGGTGATCCCTGGGTCGTCAAGCCGGATCGTCGCCTGGTCCTCCCCCACGGTGACGTCGTCGGCGTAGGGGGCGGCGGCGCGCGCGGTGGCGTCGTCGGTGGCGACGGCGACGACGCGGCAGGTCCGTCCCGCGGTGGCGGCACGAAGGCGGTCGATGTCCGCGGCGCCCACCGGGCCGATCTCCACGATCCCCGCACCCTGCACCGGCAGGACGGTGACGGCGTCGCGGGCGACGGACAGCGGCACCGACGCGCCGAAGCGGCCCGCCCACTCCGGCGGCGACTGCGGGTGGTCGAACATCCGCGGGATCCAGCGCCGGCCGCCGGCGAAGCGGATCAGTGTTGCGAGCAGGCGTAGCGCCATCACCCGGGTCCGGTGCTCACCGAGCACGGCGCCGGCGACGGGACTCAACGGGTGGTAGGTCCAATCGGGCACCACCCGATCGTCGCACGGTCGAGGGCCATGGCCCGGCGGCGAATCCGCCGCCGAGTCACCGCGCTCCTCGCTCCGCGCTGGTTTACTTCACCCATGTTCCGCATCGACGGGCTCAACGGGGAAAGCATCGTGGTCGACGGCAACTGGGTCGAGAAACTCAGGACGGGATCGTCACGTGGCCGCAACCCGGCCGACCAGTACTCCGACACCCGGGTCGACGAGATCACCCGCCGCAAGAAGCTGTTCGGCCGCGAGAAGGAGGACCTGCTGCAGGTGACGGTCAGCGTCGGCACCTTCTACTCGCTGCTGGTGCCGGCCGAGCGGCGCGCCGAGGTGGACGCCCTGATCGCCGAACTCGAACAGGCCAGGACCCGGGCGAAGGGTTGACCTCCGCCGTCTGAGGGTAGAGCGCGGGCATGGTTGCCGACGGTTCGTACGACGTCCTTGTCATCGGCGGCGGCAACGCGGGCATCAGCGCCGCGGCCCGCCTGATCCGGCAGGGCGTCGAAGACGTCGCCGTCATCGAACCGCAGCAGGTGCACACCTACCGTCCGCTGCTGTCCTACGTCGGCGGCGGCCAGGCCGCCCTGCAGAGTGCCGAACGGACCCAGCGGTCGGTCACCCCCCGCGGCTGCGACTGGATCCGCGACTCGGCCGTCGCGGTGGACGCCGCACAGGGCGTCGTGGAGTGCGCCTCCGGGAGGCGCTACGGGTACCGGGACCTGATCCTGGGACCGGGGCTGGTTCCCGACACCGACGCCCTGCCCGGGGTGGACGCCGCGATGGCCACGTCCTCGGTGGCCAGCAACTACCTGAACCAGGCCGAGGAGACGTGGCGACTGGTGCAGGAAATCGCCCCGCACGGCCGGGCCGTCTTCACGGTGCCCCGGCCCCCGGTGAGTTGCACCGGCACCACCCTCAAGCCGCTGTTCCTGGCGGCCGCGCACTGGCACAAGACCTCGCGACCGGTCGACATCACGTTGGTGATCGACCGGCGCCGCCTGCTCGGCGTGCCGGACCTCGACGACCGGCTGCTCGGCCGCTGCCACGAACTCGGCGTGCACGTCCTGCACGACACCGCGGTCACCGCCGTCGATCCAGGCGAGCAGCGAATCACCGTGGCGGACAACGTCGGATCGACCCGTGAGCTGCCCTACGACATGCTCCACCTCGTTCCGCCGTTCCGGGGGCCGCACTGGATCGAGGCCTCCGGCCTCGCCGGCCGGGCGCCGCACGGTCTCATCGACATCGATCCGCTGACCCTGCAGCACCGCGACCACGCCAACGTGTGGGCGGCAGGCGACGCGGCCGCCGTGGACACCGACCCCTCCGGCGGCGCACTGCGGCGCCAGATCGCGATCCTGGTGGACAACCTGCTCGCCGCCCGCGCCGGTAAGCGCCTGGACACCTATGACGGCTACACCGTCGCCCCGGTCACCACCTCGGCGCACCGCCTCATCCCCGGCGAGTTCGACCGCAGCGGCGCGATCACCTCGTCGCTGCCGTCGTTCATCGACCCGCTCGCCGCGCGGCGCAGCGCCTGGGCGTTCGACCGCTACGGACTGCCGCGCAGCTATTGGAACCTGATCCTCAAGGGGCGACTGTGAACACCCTGCTCCTACACTCGCGCCGGTGAAGGTGGTCGCCATCAACATCGCCCCGGGCCGCCGGCTGCCGATGCGTTCGGTCGATTCGGTTGTCGCCGAGGGAGGCCGCGGCCTGATCGGCGATCGCTATCACGGCACCCGGCACCGGCACGTCTCCATCCAGTCCCAGACGGCGCTCGACGCGGCCGCCCAGGACCTCGGTCACCCTTTCGGGCCGGCCGCGACACGACGCAACATCACCGTCGACGCCGGGGAGATCCCCACCGCCCCCGGCACCCTGCTGCGCATCGGCGATGTCGAACTCGAAGTGGTGCGGGTGGTGGCGCCGTGCCGGCTACTCGACGACGAGATCGGGCCCGGCGCCGCGGCGGCCCTGCGGAGACGTGCGGGCTCGGCGTGCCGGCTGCTGACGTCGGGCACCATCCGCCTCGGCGACGCCGTCGTTTTCGCGCACTGACCGGCCGTCGCGGCGGCCTACTCTGACGGGATGACCGGTCGAGCCACCACCAGGGCGATGCGGGTGTGGTGGACGCTGGCCGCCGTGACCGCCGTGCTGACCGTCGGCGCCGCCGCGCTTCTGGTCCCCGATCGCGTGGCACGGTTCGCCGGGCCGGAACCGTTCCCGGCGATCGACCGCTCGGCGCTGTCGGACGTGCAGGTGCGCATCGTCGAGATCCTGCAGGCGCAGTTCGAGACCCAGCCGGAGGGCGAGGTGTACGCGGGCGGCGTGACCGAGCCCTGGTGCGCCGACTTCGTCAGCTGGGTGATGAAGGAGGCGGGTGTCGGGTTGGTCAATCCGCACTCGGGCGGCTGGCGCATTCCCGGGGTGTACACGCTGCAGGAGTTCTATCAGTCGACGGGCCGGTTCGAGGGGCCGGAGCACCGGCCGACGCCCGGTGACGTGGCGATCTACGCCGACGGCAGCCCGCTCGGCCTGCACACCAACGTGGTGGTCGCGGCCAACGGCGCGAGCATGACCACGGTGGGCGGCAATGAGGAAGGCGCGGTCCGGGTGCGGACGGTCGACATCGGCCCGGGCCTGCGGCTGCTCGGGTACGGCCGTCTCGTCTGAGCGGTCGCTGCTGCGAGGATGGTCGTCGTGACGAACCCCACCATCGGCGCGTCGGATCCGCACTCCTGGTCGGCGAGCTTGTGGCGCGAGATCGCGCCGACCTTCGACGCCATCCTCAGCCATCCATTCCTGATCGGCCTCACCGACGGCAGCCTCGACGCCGGCGTGTTCGCCGAGTACGTGGCGCAGGACGTCCACTATCTGCGTGACTACGCCCGCGCACTGGCAATCGTCGGCGCGAAGGCGCCGACGCTGACCGACACGGCGATGTTCAGCAGGCACGCCGCAGAGGTTTTCGACGTCGAGCTGGAACTGCACAGCGCGCTGCTGCCCGAGCTCGGCCTCGACGCCGCCGCCCTTGCCGGTGTCACCGCGAGCCCGACGACCGTCGCCTACACCAGCTATCTCATCGCCACCGCGTACGGCGGGACCTTCGCCGACGGGCTGGCCGCGGTGCTGCCGTGCTACTGGATCTACGCCGAAGTCGGTGCCGCACTTGCCGACCGGGGTTCGGCGGATCCTCGCTACCAACGCTGGATCGACAGCTACGGCGGGGAGGAGTTCGCCGCGACAGTCAGGCAGGTGCTCGACCTCACCGACCGGATCGGGCCGGCACTCACCGCCGAGGACGAAGCCGTCGCCCGCGCACACTTCGCCACCACCGCCCGCTACGAGTGGATGTTCTTCGACGCCGCCCACCGCAGGCAGGTGTGGCCGGTCTGACCTGCCGGAATGCGCCGGGTTCGCGGGAGGGGTAGAACGGCGGGACATGAACGTCGTGCTGATCACCGGGTATCTGGCCGGATGGGTGCTGACCACCTTCCTGCTGCTGCGCCCGGACGTCGCCCGCGACCCGCAACACCGGACCGTGCTCAACCTCGTCGGGGTGGCCTGCGCCATCGCGCTTGCCGCGGTCTGGCCGCTGTCGGGATGGCTGCTGCCGATGATCCGGGCCGCGCTGCGCGAACAGGAATGAGCTACACCGGTGTGGTGTCGCGGCTGCGTCGACGGTGCACCACGACTCCGGCGCCCACGATGAACAACGCCGACACTGTCGACAACAGGATCGCCTGCTGCTGACCGGGATCGAACGCCATCAGCACGAGCACCGCGATGATGCACACGATCACAACGGCCGTCAGATACGGGAACAGCCACATCCGCAATGGCAGCTCTTCGCCCTCCGCGCGCATCCGCCTGCCCAGCACGAACTGACTCGCCGCGATGGCCAGGTAGATGAACAAGGCCACCGCGCCGCTGGTCGCCAGCAGATAGGCGAAGATCTTCTCCGGCAACAGATAGTTGCCGATCACCGTGAGGAATCCGACGAACGTCGACGCCAGTACCGCGACCCACGGCGCGCCGTTGCCGGCGACTCTGCGCACCACCTGTGGTGCGTCGCGGCGATCGGCCAGTGAGAACAGCATCCGGGACGCGGTGTACAGGGCCGAGTTCAGGCACGACGCCACCGCGGTGAGGATCACCAGATCCATGATCAGCTTCGATCCCGGGATGCCGATGGCCTCCAGCGTCGACTGGTAGGAGCCGTCTTCGAGTTGGTCGTAGGGCATGAGGGCGACGATCACGAAGATCGACCCGAGGTAGAACAGCGAGATCCGCCAGATCACCGAGTTGACCGCCTTGCTGATGCCCTTCGACGGGTTCGGCGACTCGGCGGCCGCGATCGTGACGATCTCGGTGCCCATGAAGGAGAACATGGTGATCAACATGCCGGCGATCACCGCGCCGAAACCGTTGGGCATGAAGCCGTCCGGCTCCCACAGCTGCTGGACGCCGCTCACCTGCGAGTCGGGGATGACGCCGAAGATGGCGGCCAGGCCGATCCCGATGAACGCGACGATGGCGACGACCTTGATCAGGGCGAACCAGAATTCGAACTCACCGTAGTTGCCTACGCTGGCGAGATTGGTGACAGTCAGCAGCAGCGTGACCGCGAGCGCCCAGAACCACTGGGCGCCACCGACGAGGTTGGACAGGATCTCCGCGGCGGCCGTCGCCTCCACCGGGATCACCAGCACCCAGAACCACCAGTACAGCCAGCCGACGGAGAATCCCGCCCAGCCGCCGAACGCCCGGTCGGAGTACACCGAGAAGGACCCGGTGTCGGGATTGGCGGTGGCCATCTCCCCGAGCATCCGCATCACCAGCACCACCAGCGTGCCGGCCAGGAAATACGAGATCAGGACCGCAGGCCCGGCCTCCTTGATCGCATTGGCCGATCCGACGAAGAGCCCGGCGCCGATGACCCCGGCGATCGAGATCATGGTGATGTGCCGTGACTTGAGGCTCGTGCCGAGGCCGTTGGCCGTCGTGGTCTGCTCACTCATCACACCGCCGCCTTTCGGGGAGGGATGCCCGGCGTGCCGTCCCCACGACGGCAGACCGACAGTCTGCCCGAATCGCTTTTCCGCGAAACGTCAGCTCCCGATGGCGCGACGCAACCGGTCGCGCCACCAGGCGACGCGGGCGGGATCGGTGATCGCGAACCGCTCGAGAAGCGCGCGGTCGGGTGCCGCGGGCATCGGCGCCACCGGCAGGTGGCCGTCGACCGGGATGAGGCTGCGCCCGCCGACGATGTCGCCGCCGCGCAGCAGGCCGGTGCCGAGGCCGCACGCGAACCGCAGCTGCGGCAGCACGCCCGCCAGCGCCAGCCC
>NZ_JACKSJ010000104.1 GCF_025821665.1 [Mycobacterium] manitobense | reverse complement strand
GGCGCGGCGACGGGCAGCGGTGCAGCCGGCGGAGCCGTGGGCGCAGGGACAGGAGCGGGGGCCTGGGGCGCCTCGGTGGCGGTCGCCTGGATCTCGGCGACGGGCAGGCCGTTCGGCGGCGTCGGCGCCGTCCACTCCGGCGGTGGCGCCTCGGTGTACGCACCTCCGGCCGCCGGATCGCTGAACCGGCGCTGTGCGCGGAAACCGGACGATTGGTCAGCCACTCAGCCCACCCCGGCGTAGGAGTGCAGTCCGACGGTGACGAGGTTGATGAAGAACAGGTTGAACACCATCGCCACGAAGCCGGCGACGTTGATCCAGGCGGCCTTGCGGTCGCGCCAGCCCGCGGTCGAGCGGGCGTGCAGGTACGCGGCGTAGATCACCCAGGCGATGAACGACACGGTCTCCTTGGGGTCCCAGCCCCAGTACCTGCCCCACGCCTCCTCGGCCCAGATCGCGCCGAAGATGACTCCGAAGCCGAACACCGGGAAAGCGAAGATGGTGGTGCGGTAGGCGATCCGGTCGAGGGTCTGCGCGTCGGGCAGCCGGTCGACGATGCGCGCCCACGTCCCGTCGGTGCCGGGCGTGCCCAGCCGCGACATCTTGACCAGGAACAGGATGCTGGCCACACCGGCGACCAGGAACACCCCGGACCCCAGGCTGACCACCGAGACGTGGATGGGCAGCCAGTAGGACTGCAGGGCGGGCATCACCGGCGCGGCGTGCGAGTACAGCCAGCGACCCGAGACCGTCAGCAGGATCAGCACGGGCACGAGCACGAACACCCACAGCGCGCGGTACTGCGGCTTGCGCAGCACCACCGCGGCGGCCACCAGCCCGCACAGGCAGGTGAGGTTGATGAACTCGTACATGTTGCCCCACGGCACCCGTGAGGTGGACAGCCCGCGCAGCACGATGCACGCCAGCAGCAGCGCGATGCCGACATAGGTCAGCGACAGGCCTGCCGCGCCGATGCGTTCGTCGGCCGGGCGCTTCGGCACATCGGCGACGACGCCGGGCGTGGCGCTGTCGGCGCCGACGGCGGCCCGCCGGTTGGATGTCGCCGCCGGGGCGGCTCCGACAAGTTCGCGCTGCTCGACCTTGCGGCTGCGGCTGTAGGCGAGTTCGACGGCGAGCAGCAACAGCCCGACCACCAGCACCACCACCGCGGACGTGAACGCCCAATCGGAGTACCGCGCCAGCCCGATGTCGATCTGCCCGTTCATGTGACCTTCTCTCCTGAGCGCGTGCCCGCATCGGCACGCGCCTCGTCACTCGCGTGGGCGGCCAGCAGCCGCGACACCAACCGCTCGAACTCCTCGCCCCAGCCGGAGTTGTCGGTGCGGGCCAGCCCGCCCAGCTCGACGCTCACCGTACCCGGCGCAGCGGGTTCGATCCGAACCCAGATCCGCCTGCGACGCACGACCAGCGAGACCAGCAACCCGGCCATCATCGTCATCGCGAACACCAGCACCCACACCTGCGCAGGGTCGTGCGAGACCTGCACGTTGACGAAGGGCACCGCGCCGTCGAAGCGGACGACGGTGCCGTCGTCGAGGCGGGTCTCGGCGCCGGCGCTCAGGTTGACCCGCGCCACCCTGCTCAGCCGGCCCTGACCGATGAGCCGCTCGTCGAGGGTGAACAGGTTCTGCGGCCTGCCGGTGTCCAGGCCGGTGTCGCCGCGGTAGACGTCGATCGCCACGCCGGGATCGTTGAGTGCGGGGAAGCTCGACGACAGCAGCGTGCCGTCGAGCTGCTGGGTGGGGGCGAACAGGCCCTGGATCGCGATCTGCTGCTCGCGGCGCCGGTCGGGGTTGGGGTACGTGCCCGCGGGCGGGTCGAAGCGCATCACCCCCGAGGACAGGAAGGTGGTCTGGTCGTCCGGCCGCCACTGCACGGTCTGGGTGCGGCTCTGGCCGTCGGGGAACGTGACGGTGAACGTCGGCGCGTAACCGTGGCCCTGCAGGTACACCCGGTCGCCGCCGACGCGAAGCGGGTGGTTGACCCGCAACCGGTAGGGCTGCCAGACGTCGTCGGCGAGGTCCTGCCCGGCCTGGTACTCGATGTCCGCGGCGAACGAGGTGGCCTGGCCGGTGGGCAGGTACTCCGCGTCGAACTCGTTGACCCGCAGACAGATGGGATACAGCGAGGTGCCGTCGACGGTGTTGCCCGCCCGGAACGAGTCGAACGCCGCGGGTGAGGCAGAGCAGAAGCCGGGGCCGCCGTCGGCGATCACGATCACGTTGCCCTCGTAGCCGAACAGCTTGCCCGCGGCGATCGCCACCAGCAGCCCGAGCAGCGAGAAGTGGAAGACGATGTTGCCGAACTCGCGCAGATACCCCTTCTCCGCCGATATCTCGGTCGTGTCGCCCTCGGTGCGGGTCACCTGCCGCCAGCCGCGCAGCCGCTCCGACACGGCCGCGGCCACCGCCTGCGGATCGCCCGCGGCCTCGCCGGTGTGGTGTTTGGGCAGCCGGCCCAGGTTGCGCGGCGCGGGCACCGGCACCGCGCGCAGGCTGCGGATGTGCTCGAACAGCCGCGGTGTCAGGCAGCCGACGAGGGAAATGAAGAGCAGGGCGTAGATCGCGGTGAACCAGAAGCTCGAGAACACGTCGAACGCCTGCAGCCGGTCCAGCAGCGGGCCGAGCGTGGGGCGCGCGGCGATGTACTCGGCGACCTTCGACTCGTTGAGGCTGCGCTGCGGCAGGAGCGCCCCCGGGATCGCTGCCAGCGCCAGCAGGAACAGCAACACCAGCGCGGTGCCCATCGACGTCAGCGTCCGCCAGGTGTTGCGGATCAGCGCGAGCAGACGCCTCATATCGGCAGCCTGACGTCACTCACGAACGCGTCGCGCACCCACGAGACGAAGTCGTTCCACAGGCCGGTCACCAGCGCGGCGCCGACGATCACCAGCAGGATGCCGCCGAACACCTGGATGGCGCGGGTGTGCCTGCGCAGCCAGCCCAGGCCGGACACCGCCCGCGCCGAGCCGAAGGCCAACAGCACGAACGGGATTCCCAGACCGAGGCAGTAGGCCAGCACGAGCACCACGCCGCGGGCCACGTTGGCGCCGTCGGTCGCCGAGGCGACGGTGATCACTCCGGTCAGCGTCGGACCCAGGCACGGCGTCCAGCCGAGGGCGAACACCGCGCCGAGCAGCGGCGCACCGGCGACGGTCGACAGCTGCCGCGGGGTGAATCGCACCTGGCGCTGCAATGCGGGCACCAGGCCGATGAACACCAGGCCCATCAGGATCGTCACCACCCCGCCGAGGCGTTGCAGCAGAAGCTGATTGGTGATCAGCGTGGTGGTCATGCCCAGCACGGCCACCGTGCCGAGCAGGAACACGACGGTGAACCCCGCGACGAACAGCGCCGCCGCGCCCGCCACCCGCAGCCGTGCCGTGCGCACCGCTACCTGCGCGCCCGCCTCACCGGCGGGCTGCTCATCGACCCCGACGACGGCCGCCAGGTAGGACAGGTAGCCGGGCACCAGCGGCACCACGCACGGCGACGCGAATGACACCAGGCCGGCCAGCACGCACGCGCCAAGCGCCAGCAGAACCGGTCCTGCGGCGGCGAGTTCGGCGAAGCCGGTCACGGCTGGGTCCCCGGCGCCGGGGCCGGACTCTCGGCGGCCAGTCGTTCGACCACCGGCATCAGGTCCTCGGCCAGCAGTTCGCGCAGGAACACGGCGGCCACCCGGTGCTGACGGTCCAGCACCACGGTCGACGGGATCACCGTCGTCGGATACCGCCCGCCGAAGGCGATCATCGTGCGCATCGGCGGGTCGTAGATCGACGGGAACGTGATCCTGCGGTCGGTGACGAAGTCGACCGCGGCCTGACGGTTGTTGTCGCGCACGTCGATGCCGAGGAACGCCACGCCCCGCTCGCGCGTCGCGTCGTAGACCTGCTGCAGCTGACCGATCTCGGTGCGGCACGGTCCGCACCACTGCCCCCACACGTTGATCACCACCACGTCGCCTGCGAAGTCGTCGAGCGAGACGGTGCGGTCCGGGTCGAGCAGGTCGGGACCCGACAGCGGCCCTGGGCGGCCGCGGCTGTCCGGCGGGTCGTAGGTGATGTCGGTCTTACCGCCGGGCGCGACGAACTCGAAGGTGCCGCCCTGGGCGACGGCGTCGTCACCGGTGGAACAGCCGGCGAGCGCGATCACCGCGCTCACCAGCAGGACCACCAGCCGCGTCACTGCCCGGCCAGCTCCGCGTAACCCCAGCCGACGTACTCGTCACCGTGGAAGTAGAAGGACGTCAGGGACGCGAGATTGCACAACCGGCGGGTCGGGAAGTGGTGCAACGGTTTTCCGGTGATGGCGCGCCGCAGCGTCTCGACGGGGAGCTGGTGGCTGACGCACACCGACTCGTGACCCCTGCCCTTGTCGCGCGCGCGGTGCAGCGCACCGGTCATCCGGGCGGCGATGTCGGTGTACGGCTCCCCCCACGACGGCACGCGAGGGTTGCGCAGGTGCCACCAGTTACGGGGATCCCGCAGGGCGCCGTCACCCGGGGAGACCCGCTCGCCCTGGAAGACGTTGAGCGATTCGATCAGCTCGTCGTCGGTGTCGATGGACAGGCCGTGCGCCGCGGCGATCGGCCCTGCGGTCTCCTGGGCGCGCTCCAGCGGGGAGGCCACCACGTAGACGATGTCGCGCTCGGCCAGCCAGTCCGCCACCCGCTGTGCCTGCGCGCGGCCACGCTCGGAGAGGTGGTAGTCGGGCAGTCGGCCGTAGAGGACGCCCTCGGGGTTGTGCACCTCGCCGTGCCGCATCACGTGCACGATGGTCTTTTGCTCGGCCTCGCCGGCCTCGATCGTCTTCTCGGTCATGCGGGCTGCGTCGCTTCGGCGGCGGCGCGGGCGGCACCGGGCAGGGCGGCGGCGATGCGCTCGAAGGCGTCGTCGTCGAGGGCGGCGGAGACGAACCACGCCTCGAAGGCGCTCGGCGGCGGGTAGACGCCCGCGTCGAGCAGGGCGTGGAAGAACGGCGGAAAGCGCCACGTCTCGGCGGCGCGCGCGGCGGCGAAGTCACCGACCTCCTCGTCGGTGAAGAACACCGACAGCATGTTCCCGCCACGCTGAACCCGGTGTGCGACACCGGCGTCGGTCAGCGCCCCGGTGAGCAGGCCGGCCAGCCGGTCGGCGTTGGCGTCGAGCGCGGCGTAGACCTCGTCGTCCGCGGCGCGCAGCGTGGCCAGCCCGGCGGCCATCGCCACCGGGTTACCCGACAGCGTGCCGGCCTGGTAGACGGGGCCCAGTGGCGCCAGCCGCTCCATCACCTCGGCGCGGCCGCCGAACGCCGCGGCGGGCAGCCCGCCGCTCATCACCTTGCCGAAGGTGAACAGGTCGGCGTCGACGGGATCGATGCCGTACCAACCGGAACGGCTGACCCGGAAGCCCGTCATCACCTCGTCCATCACCAGCAGCGCGCCGTGCTCGGCGGTGAGGCGGCACAGCGCCGCGTTGTACCCGGGAAGCGGCGGCACCGCGCCCATGTTGCCGGGGCTTGCCTCGGTGATGACGCAGGCGATCTCTTCACCGAACCGGGCGAACACCTCCTCGACGGCGGCGACGTTGTTGTACGGCAGCACGATGGTGTCCGCGGCAGCCGCTCCGGTGACACCCGGTGACGACGGCAGGCCGAGCGTGGCGACCCCGGAACCCGCGTCGGCCAGCAGCGCGTCGCTGTGACCGTGATAGCAGCCGGAGAACTTGACGATCTTGGGGCGGCCGGTGAAACCGCGGGCCAACCGGATCGCGCTCATGGTGGCCTCGGTGCCGGAGTTGACCATCCGCAGCCGTTCGACGGGGCCGACGCGATCGACGATCTCCGCGGCGAGCTGGGTCTCCGACGGCGTCGGGGCGCCGAACGACAGGCCGTCGGCCACCACCCGCTGCACCGCCTCGACCACGGCGGGATGGGCGTGGCCGAGGATCATCGGCCCCCACGAACACACCAGGTCGACGTAGCGGTTGCCGTCGGCGTCGGTCAGCCAGTAGCCGTTCGCCGAGGTGATGAACCGCGGGGTGCCACCGACCGCGTTGAACGCCCGGACCGGCGAGTTGACCCCACCGGGGATGACGGCGGACGCCTCGGCGAACAGTTTCGCCGATATCTCGGTCCCGGCCGAAGCATGCATGCACACCAGTGTCCCAGTCGCCCCCGGCGCGTCAACTACAGGGTGTAGTGGTCAGGGCCGGAGCTTGAGGTAGGCCGTGGAAATGAGTTTGATCTTCGGCATGGGACATCCGCAATGGTGTGCGGCCGTTCTGCTGTCCGCGGCGGCCGCCCTCACCGGCTGCGGCACCGATGTCACCGACGGCGACCCGACGCCTGCGCCCCCGCCGACGGTCACCGCGGCCCAGCAGGACTGCGGCCTCGCGCCGCTGTCCCGCCCGAGGACCGGCCGGGACATCCACGTCGTGCGGGGCACCACGAACATCGACTGCCCCGAGGCGCTCCGGGTGATCGAGAAGTGGGACGCCGCGCCGGGTGGCCGGTCGGCCGGGTACTTCATAGAGATCGAGGACTGGGACTGCACCGCGGCCGGCGACTGGCAGGACCGGCTGCCCGACCAGCACATGATGACCTGCGAGCGCGCCGACGGCGCCTTGGTCCACCTGGACCGGCCATGACGGACCTGACCGCATGGCTGCTCGACTCGGATCCGGCGTTGCGCTGGCAGGTCGAACGCGATCTGCTCGGGGAACCGCCGCCGGTGTGGGAGTCGACCAGGGCGCGGATCGCCACCGAGGGATTCGGTGCGCGACTGCTGTCACTGCAGGACGGTGACGGCCAATGGGCCGGTGGCGCGTTCTTCCCCGCCGACTTCTCGGAAGCTCGAGCCGACGACGAGGGGCAACCCTGGACGGCGACCACCTGGACGCTCAACTCGCTGCGGGAGTGGGGCCTCGACCCCACGGTGCTGCGTGAGCGGCGGACGGCCGAACTGCTCGCGGCGAACTGCCGCTGGGAGTACGACGACCTGCCGTACTGGGACGGCGAGGTGGACTGCTGCATCAACGGCTGGACCCTCGCCAACGGGGCGTGGCTCGGTGTCGACGTGCGGGGCGTCGCCGAATGGTTCGTCGACCATCAGCTGCCCGACGGCGGCTGGAACTGCGAGTGGGTCGAGGGGTCGACGCGGTCGTCGTTCCATTCGACGCTCAACGCGCTCAAGGGTCTGCTCGCCGACGAGATCGCGACCGGTGGTTCGGCCGCGACGCGGACCGCGCGGCACGCCGGGCAGGAGTACCTGCTGCGGCGTGGCCTGTTCCGGCGGCTGTCCACCGGCGAACCGGTGGGGCCGTGGGTGGACCGGTTCCGCTATCCGTTCCGGTGGGCCTACAGCGTGCTCAACGCCGCCGACTACTTCCGCGGCGCGGCGCTGCACGACGGTGTGCGGCCCGATCCCCGGATGGCCGACGCGATCGACCGCATCCGGACGGCCGAACGGCCCGACGGCACCTGGCTGCAGGCCGGTCGCCAGCCCGGCCGGGTGTGGTTCGAAGTCGACGTCGCGGCGGGTGAGCCGTCGAAGTGGTTGACGCTCTTCGCGACCCGGGTCCTCACGTGGTGGGCCGCCGACCGCACCGACGCCTGAGCGGCGAGCCGGGGACTGCCGATCCCTGGATCGCGAACCGGGTCCCGGGGAGACTGGTTCGATGGATCAGGGGCAGTTGGCCGATTTCCTGCGCACCCGACGCGCGGCGCTGAGTCCGCAGGAGGTGGGCCTTGCCGCCGGGCGCAGGCGGCGGACCACCGGATTACGCCGCGAGGAGGTCGCCGCGCTGGCGATGATCTCGACGGACTACTACACCCGGATGGAGCAGCGGCGCGCACCGCAACCGTCGACGGACGTGCTCGCATCGCTGGCCCGGGCGCTGCGGTTGTCGCTGGACGAGCGGGACCACCTGTTCCGGTTGGCGGGGCACAACGCGCCGGCGCGCACCCTGGGCGGCGAGCACGTCAGCGCGGCCACGATGCGCATCCTGGACCGGCTGCAGGACACCCCGGCGCAGGTGATGTCGGCGCTCGGCGAGACATTGGTGCAGACACCTGCCGCGCGGGCACTGCTCGGCGACGAGACCGCATTCGAGGGCATGGCCCGCAGCGTGGTCTACCGGTGGTTCACCGACGAGCGTGCCCGGCAGGTGTACCCGTCCGAGGACCACGCGATGATCGGACGCCGGTTCGTCGCCGACGCCAGGGTGGCCTACGCCCGCGACGGCGCCGGCTCGCGGGCGGCACAGATCGTCGAGGCGCTGCTGGACCGCAGCGCGGCGTTCACCGAGCTGTGGAAGCGCCACGACGTCTCGACCACCAGGGAACAGACCAAGCGGATCGCGCACCCGAAGCTGGGCGTGCTGGATGTGCAATGCCAGATCCTGTACGACGCAGCACAATTGCACACGCTGCTGGTGTTCACCGCCGACCCGGGGTCGGCCAGCCACGCCAAGCTCGCCGCACTGGGCGCCGATCCGGACGCCTACTCCCGCGGCGATCGTCGCGAACCCGCACTGCTCAACGGGGGATCACCGATCACCGGATAACCGGCCCCTGAATGCACTCCCCCGAAGCTGGCAGCGTCGACAGCACAGCAATCGATCGAGCACGAGGGAGCACAGCATGTCGGGCAGAGCAGTGGTGGAGGTGCCGGACCTGACCGGCCGGACGGCCGTCGTCACCGGCGGGAGCGACGGTATCGGTCTCGGGCTGGCCGAAAGGCTGGCCGCCGCCGGCGCGGAGGTCGTCCTGCCGGTACGCAACGCCGCGAAAGGGCAGGCCGCCGTGGACCGGATCACCACGGCGGTGCCCAGTGCGCGGGTTGGCCTGCGGCGTCTCGACCTGTCGTCGCTGCAGTCGGTGGCCGACCTCGCAGGCGAACTGCTCGCCGAGGGCAGGCCGATCCACCTCCTGGTCAACAACGCCGGGGTGATGAACCCGCCGACGCGCCTCACCACCGTCGACGGATTCGAACTGCAGTGGGGCACGAACCATCTCGGACACTTCGCGCTCACCGCGCGGCTGCTGCCGCTGCTGCGGGCCGGCCGCGCGCGGGTGACGACGCAGTCGAGCGTCGCGGCCGCGTCGAACGCGATCAACTGGGACGACCCGAATTTCGAGGAATCGTACTCTGCGGGCAAGGCCTACAGTCAGTCCAAGATCGCGAACGTGATGTTCGGCCTCGAGCTCAACCGCCGCAGCGAGCGCGGCGGCTGGGGCATCACCAGCAACGTCTCGCATCCGGGCGTGACGGCGACCAATCTGCTTGCCGCGCAACCACACATGGGACGCGACGGCGACACCCTCGCGGTGCGGTTCGTCCGGTTGTTCGCCCGGATGGGCGTCCTCACCCAGACGGTGGACCAGGGCCTGCTGCCTGCGTTGTACGCGGCCACCCATCCCGACGCCGAGGGCGGCAGGTTCTACGGACCGAGTGGGTTCCGGCATCTGACGGGAGCACCCGCCGAACAGGCGATCTACGAACCGGCGGGCGATCCCGCCGACGCCGCCCGGCTCTGGGACATGTCCGAACGGCTCGTGGGCCTCGAGTTCGCCGTGCGATGACGTCTACTCGTTCGCGCGCAGGCCGTCGAGGACGATCCTCAGCAGGCGGTCCGCGCGGGTGCCCCACTCGTCGTCGTCGAGCCGGGTGAGCGCGCCGATCAGCAGGATCACATCTCGCGCGTCGGCATCGCCGCGGATCACGCCCTCGGCCTTACCGGCGTCGAGCAGCGAGGTGATCGCCTCACCGATGCTGCCGATGCTGTGGTCGGCGAGATCGGTTCGCACCGACATCGTCACCGCCGCGAACACCCCGCGCTTGATCCGGGCGTACTCCGTCACCCGCCGGAACCAGGCGGCCAGTGCGCTCAGCGGATCGTGGTGGGCGAGCAGCACCGACGCCGCCTCGACGAGTTCGTGTACGTCGTCGCGGTACACCTCGACGAGCAGCTCCTCCCGGCTCGCGAAGTGCCGGTAGAGCGTGCCCTGGCCGACTCCGGCGGCCTTCGCCACCTCGTTGAGCCTCAGCTCGTCGGGCTGCTGCACAAGCGATCGGGCGGCCGCGACGATGCGGGCGCGGTTCAGTTCGGCGTCGGCCCGACGACGCGGTCGCGTCACCACACTCCCCCAGACTGGCTAAGCGGACATGTGTCCGCTACGGTGGATTCCGTAACCGGATACGTGTCCACTTTAGTCGAGGAGGCCGTTGTGTCGGGCATTGCAGGGAAAGTCGTCGTCATCACCGGCGCCAGCAGCGGCATCGGGGAGGCGACCGCCCGGCTCCTTGCGGAACGCGGCGCCTCCGTGGTGCTGGGATCCAGGCGCACCGAGCGGTTGGACCGGCTCGTCGGCGACATCCGGTCCGCAGGCGGGACGGCGGTGTCCCGGGCGACCGACGTGACGCGCCCCGGCGATGTGCGGGAACTCGCCGAGACGGGGGTTCGCGACTTCGGCGCGGTCGACGTGCTCGTCAGCAACGCCGGCATCAGCAAGATCGGGCCGATGAGCGACCTCGACGTCGACGGCTGGTCGGCGATGATCGACGTCAATCTGCGGGGGGTGCTCAACAGCGTGGCGGCGGTCCTGCCGATCTTCCGCAGGCAGGGCCGCGGGCACTTGGTCACGACGGTCTCGACCGCCGGCCTGAAGATCGTGCCGACGATGGCGGTCTATGCGGCGACGAAGAACGCGGTACGCACGGTGATGGAAGGGCTGCGTACGGAGTCCACGGACGGCGTCGTGCGGACCACGTCGATCTCTCCGGGCTACGTGAACACCGAATTGGACAGCTCGATCGATGACGTCGCTCTGCGCAGCCGTGTCCGCGGTGCCATGGAGGACTTCGGGATGCCCCCCGACGCCGTCGCGCGGGCGATCGCGTTCGCCGTGGAGCAGCCACACGACGTCGAGATCGGTGACCTCACCATCAGGCCGACGGCCCAGGACTAGCCGCCCGCGGACCAGGTGAGCAGCCGGTGCCGCTCGCCCTGCGTCATCACGGTGCCGGGCATCACGCGCAGCCGGTACGGCGTCAGCCGCCACGCCGCGAACGCCGCGGATGTGGGCCCGTCGCGCCACGGTTCGATGATCGCCGGGTCGTAACCGACCGGTTCGGGTCCGTTCTCGAACAGCTGCCAGACCCTGGTGCGGCGCTCGTCATCGAAGACCCACTCGGCGGCGCATTCGGCGCTGCAGGTGTCATGCGTGGTTGTCCAGTAGCTCACCGAGACATCGGGATGCGCCGCGAGGTGCGATTCCTTCAGCGGAGTGGGTGACGTCGCGATCCACCCGACCAGATCCGTGCCGTCCCATTCCCAGATCGGATGCAGGATGCGAGTGCGGGGCCGGCCGTCGGGACCGACCGTGGCCACCGACGCCCACACGATCGCGTGGGCCATCTCGACGAACTCGGGGGCGATGCGGTCCAGGGCCGTCACGGCGCCCACTCTAGGACGTCAGCCCTCCTGGAGCTTCTTGAACTCGTCGGACTTCCGGTACTCGACCTTGCCCTCCTCGGCGGAGGTCTCGATGTTTCCCTTGTCCTTCTCGTCGACCCAGTCGGAGACCGCGGTCCCGGAGACCGTGCCGTCGCTGCCGGGCAGCGTGGTGGTCTCCAGATCCTCTTCGTAGGCCTTGCGCATCTCCTTGGCCTTTTCCTTGTGCTCGTCGGTGACCTCGGGTTTCTCGGTCAACTGGCCGGCGTCGTTCTTCTCGACGTTTTGCTGGTCGCCGTCGGCGCTGTTGCTCTGATCCTGCTGTTCCTGCTGGTCGCCGTCGGCGTTGTCGCTCTGATCCTGCTGTTCCTGTTGTTCGGTAGCCATGGCTGCAGACTGCCCGAAAGTGTGAGCCAGGAAACAGGAAGCTGGTCAGGCGGGAACGGCTCGCAGCGCGGCGGGCAGGCTGGGCAGGAAGTGCCGAGTGGCGAATGCGCGCAGATCGTCGTCGGTGTCGAGCGGTGCGGCGCCCGGCAGCAGCAGCACCATGGCGGCGTAGCGCAGGATCGTGTCGGCCAACTCGTTGACGGCCTGCGGCCCGATCCGGTCGGCGAACCCCGCCGGGAAGATCACCCGCAGCGCCTCGGCCATCCGCTCGATCGCGGCGGCCCAGTGCTGATGTGCCAGCGCCATCACGAAGCCGGGTTCGTCGGTCATCATCCGTTGCAGCACCCGGTGGGTACGGAAGCGCTGGATCGACAGCACGAACGCCTCGACGTAATAGTTCGCCTGGGGGCCCGACCGGGCGAGTTCGGCGGCGATGTCGGCGAACAGCGCGAGATTCTCCCGCTCGACGACCGCGGCCACCAGTTCGTCGCGATTGGCGAACCGCCGGTAGATGGTGGTGCGGCTGACCCCTGCGCGGCGGGCCACGTCGTCGAGGGCGACCCGGCGGAAGCCGTGCTGCTCGAACTCGGCGACGGCCGCGTCGAGGACGGCCTCGGTGGCCGGGTCAGGCGCCTGCGCCGGCACGGGAGTAGCCCTGTTGTGCGTACTTGTTGTAGCGCACCGACATCGGCAGCCGGTCCCACAGCCAGTTGACCGGCCGTGACCGCCACAGCGCGGCGAAGCGCTGATACCGGCGCTCCTGTCGGTCCGACCACGGCAGCCCGAGCAGCCGGCGTGCCTGCGGCGGCAGACCACCGGTCGTCAGGAAGGCCGCGAGCGGATCGAACGCTACCGACACCACCCGCCACACGGCCGGATGAACGCCCTTGGGGCAGGGGAACCCCTTGGTGACGTAGCCGACGCCGTATTGGGCCGTCTTGTGCGCGACGACGGTCTCGTCGAGCATCCGCTGCCAGTAGCGCTCGAACTCGGCGTAGTCGGCGGGCATGGGCCGGTCACTCACGCCGTAGCGGCGGTACCAGGTCTTGGACTCGGCGTAGATCTGTTCCTTCTCGGCCTGCGACAACTTCTTGACGAAGGTGTCGGCGAAGTACAGCACCTGCTCGAGGAACGTGGCATGTGCCCAGAAGTACGTCTCAGGGTCCAGCGCGTGGTACCTGCGGCCGTCGGGCATCTCGCCCTTGATGTCGTGGTGGAAGTCGCGCACGTTGAAGCCCTCGTTGGCGTCGTCGGCGCCGTACACCGTCATGAAGATCGGCGGCAGCGACCGCTTCACCCGCGCGGCGGTGTCGTCGAAGAACACCGAATGGTCGAGCACGCCCTGGCCGAGTTCGGCGAGCATGTTCTGCAGCACGGCGGGCCGCGGCCCGATCAGGTACATCCGGTTGTCGCCGAAGTACCGCCACACCAGCGACTGCGGCCCCAGTGGGAGCGCGTCGGGGAGCGTGTCGTTCGCGGCGTCGTTCTCGGCCAGCTCGGTCATGAGGAACAGTGTTACAGATTTTGCACTTTGTACCAACAGCGCTGTGACGGGGCTCACCCGAGGTCAGCGGCGCCGCATCCGCGCGACGGCGAGCACCGCCAGCACGCCGGCCACGGTCGCCAGCAGCAGCGCCAGCACCAGCGCCGGGGCCGAGTACACCGGCTGGGAGGTCGCCGGCTCGCCCGCGACGACGGGAGCCACCACCACCGTCGAGCGGGCCGAGAGCCAGCTCAGCACACATCCGACGGCGGCGACACCGGCCAGCACCAGCTCGACCGTCGCCCGCAGGCGCGCCCTCACGCCGCCTGCTCGCCGACCAGACCGGTCAGCGCCGCACGCAGATCGGCGTGCCGTCGCGCCCACGCCTGGGCATGGCGGCCGCCGCTGAGCTTGAGGCCGATACCGGTGCGGCCCCGCGGCACCCCGGTGAGTTCGCCGAGCGCGCGCGAGGACTGCCACGGCAGGATCTCCCTGCCCTCCGCGGGTGGGAAGATCCGCACGATGTCGACGATCTGGATGGTCTCGGCGCCCTGCCGCAGGGTCAACGGCGTCAATTCGACCGAGGTGTGGATACGCGCGGCCTTCACCTGGATGGCGAGGAAGCCGGTCACGAGCACGAGGAACATCCCGGGCACCAGGGGTTGCATCCCGTAGCCCGCCGACAGCTGGATCATGGCCATCGTCACCCCGGCCACGGGACCGGCGAGCAGCCACCACCAGCTGGCTCCGGGTTCGCGGAACAGCACCTGCACGGGCGCGGCGTTGTCGCTCACGTTGGGTCCTTCGCGGTGTACCAGGCCGACGAAGCCGGGCGGGTCAACAGGATCACTCCGGCCACGATCGGCAGGACCGCCGCCAGGGTGACCGGTTGAGCGATGGCGAACACGAAGGCCAGGATCGCGAGGAGCACCGTGACCGCCAACCCGAGACCGATGGTGGCGCGACGGAACCGCGCATCGCCGCCCCGGGTCCGACCGGCCAGGAAGGCCAGCCCGACGCCGCTGAGCACCGACCCGATCCCCATCCCGCGGTAGAGCAGGAGGTACTGGCGGACCTGCTCGTCCGAGACGGCCGAGTCGATCGCGCCGCGGGCCGCGTCGAAGCTCACCGTGGCCGCCAGCATGCCACCGCCGATGAGGACGACCGCGCCGACGGCGAGCAGCCAGAACGCCACGTCGACGATGCGTGGTCTGCTCAGGGGCTGCTGCGGTGCCGACATCCGGGCCAGCCTAACGGTTCACCGGGTGAACCAGCCGTGGGCGTCCTTGCGGTGCAGGAGGAAGATCCCGCCGCCGATCAGCACCGACCCGACGATGGTGGCGACGGCGTACAGCAACGCCGCGGGGGTCTCCCGTTCGGTGGTGAACAGGTTCGCCGCGGCGTACACCACCGAGGCCACGGCGCCACCGGTCAGCAGCGTGCGCGCCCAGCGGTAGCCGGAGCGCATCAGGATCAGGAACGTCACCACCACCGCGGACAGCACCACCGCCACCAGGCCCGCCGAGGCGTACCGCAGCACCGCCGGGCCCACCGGCGACACCACGACGTCCACCACGTAGCCGATCACCATCAGCGGCAGCGCGACCATCCACAGCCAGAATCCGGTGTCGACGTCAGGCGGCCGGTCGGTCGTCTCCGTCACGCCAGCCAGCCGGCCACGTCGGCCGCCCAGTACGTGAGGACGAGGTCGGCGCCGGCGCGCCTGATCCCGGTGAGCGTCTCCAGCGCGACGGTGCGTTCGTCGATCCAGCCGTTGGCCGCGGCGGCGCAGATCATCGCGTACTCACCGGACACCTGATAGGCCGCCACCGGTACCGGCGAGATGTCGGCGGCGGCCCGCACCACGTCGAGATAGCTCATCGCCGGCTTGACCATCACGATGTCGGCGCCCTCGTCGATGTCGAGTCGCACCTCGTGCAGCGCCTCCCTGGCGTTGCCGGGCTCCTGCTGGTACGTGCGCCGGTCGCCCTGCAGGCTGGATGCCACGGCCTCGCGGAACGGGCCGTAGAAGCCGGACGCGAACTTGGCGGCGTAGGCCAGGATGGCGGTGTCGGTGTGCCCGGCGGCGTCGAGTCCGTCGCGGATGGCGGCCACCTGACCGTCCATCATGCCGCTCGGGCCGACGACGTGGGCGCCCGCATCCGCCTGCGCCACAGCAAGTTTCACGTATCGCTCATTGGTCAGGTCGTTGTCCACCCTGCCGCGTTCGTCGACCACCCCGCAGTGCCCGTGATCGGTGAACTCGTCGAGGCAGGTGTCGGCCATCAGCACGGTCTGCTCACCGAGGTCGGTGGCCAGGTCCCGCAGCGCGGCGTTGAGCACGCCGTCGGGCGCCGACCCGGCCGAGCCCAGCGGGTCCTTGTCCTCGTCGCGGGGCACCCCGAACAGCATCAGGCCACCCACCCCGGCCGCCACCGCGTCCGCGGCCGCCCGCCGCAGCGAGTCCCTGGTGTGCTGGAAGACGCCCGGCATGGAGGAGATGGGACGCGGCTCATCGATGCCGTCGGCGACGAACATCGGCAACACCAGGTGCCGTGGCTCCAGGGACGTCTGCGCCACCAGCCGGCGCATGGCCGGCGTCGAGCGCAACCTCCTCGGCCGGTGCCGGGGGAAGGCCACCGCTACCGCCGGCGGCTCTTCTTACGCGGCGGGGGCAGCGCGCCCTCGGCACGCAGCCGCGCCGCATGCTCGGCGAGCGCGTCGACCAGCGGACCCACCGCGGCGATCTCGGGCTGCACATCGACGCGCAGTCCGAATTCCGCCGCGGTCTCCGCGGTCTTGGGCCCGATGCACGCGACGATGGTGCGGGCGTGCGGCTTGCCTGCGATGCCGACCAGGTTGCGCACCGTCGAGCTCGAGGTGAAGCAGACCGCGTCGAAGCCGCCGGTCTTGATCATCTCGCGGGTGTGCGCCGGCGGCGGTGCGGCACGCACCGTCCGGTACGCGGTGACGTCCTCGATCTCCCAGCCGCGCTCGCGCAGGCCCTCGGCCAGCGTCTCGGTGGCGATGTCCGCGCGCGGCAGCAGCACCCGGTTCACCGGGTCGAAGATCTCGTCATACGGCGGGAAGTCGTCGAGCAGGCCGAGGGAGGACTGCTCGCCGGTCGGCACCAGCTCGGGGTTGATGCCGAACGCGCGCACCTTGTCCGCGGTGGCCTGTCCGACGCAGGCGATCTTGACGCCGGAGAACGCCCGGGCGTCGAGGCCGAACTCGTTGAACTTCTCCCACACCGCACGCACGGCGTTGGTGGAGGTGAACACCACCCACTGGAACCGGCCGTCCACCAGACCCTTGACCGCGCGTTCCATCTGCGCGGGACTGCGCGGCGGCTCGACGGCGATGGTGGGCACCTCGATCGGCAGTGCGCCGTGGCCGACCAGCTTGTCGCTCATCTCGCCGGCCTGGTCCTTGGTGCGCGGGACGAGCACGGTCCAGCCGTACAGCGCGCGGCTCTCCCACCAGTTCAGCCTGGCGCGGTGCGCGACTGTCTTGCCGATGGTCACCACCAGCGGCCCGGTCAGCGGGGACAGCGCGCCGCTGGCGTCGGGTGCGGTCAGCACCGCCTTGTCGATCAGGCCGCTCAGGGTCGACTCCACCGAGCGCTGCTGGCAGGTGGTGCCGTTGGCGGTCACGACAGCGGGCGTCGCGTCGGCCAGGCCGTACTCGATCAGCGTGCGGGCCGCGTCAGGCAGGTGCGACGCGGTGGCGTGCAGGATCAGCGGTCCGGGTGCGGCGGCCAGCGCGGCCCAGTCCACGTCCCCGCGCACGTCGGCGACGGTGTGGGTGGAGCCCAGCGGCAGCCCGGCGTAGCTCGGAACGGCGGTGGTGTCCGGCAGTCCGGGCACCACCTCGAAGTCCAGGTGGCTCTTGGCCAGCGTGTTGATCTCGGTGATGACGGAGTCCACCGACAGCGGGTCACCGGAGACCAGCCGGACCACGTCGGCGCCGTGACGCGCCTCGGCGACCAGCGTCTTGGCCACCTCGGCCGGATCGCCGAGCGCGGGACGCACCTCCGGACCGCCCGGGATCGTCTGCGCAGCAGGCGTTTCCGTGCCCACGCTGGAGTCCGGGTCGGTGGGCGCGGGCGCCTCGGCCGGTGCCGGTCCCGCCGGCGGCGGCAGCGCGGTGCCGACCAGCGCCAGCACCGCACCGGGCACGTCCGGGTCGGTGAAGACCAGTGCGGCGTTGGCGAGCACGGTCTGCGCCCGCGAGGTGAGCAGGCCGGGGTCCCCCGGGCCTGAGCCCACGAACGTGATGCGGCCGGGCTTCGTCTTACGGCCTCGTACGCCCACTTGCCGAGTCATCTGTCGCTCACTCCGCTCTACAGCTTCAGTTGAGATCCGCCATGAGCTCGCGCGCGCCCAGTTCGAACAGCTCCGAGGCCACGGAGACGCCCAGGTCCCTGGCCCGACCCGGAGTTCCGATGCCGGACGCACGGATCACGTCGGATCCGTCCAGCGTCGCCACACAACCGCGCAGCGACAGCTCTTCGAAGATGTGGCCCTCCTCATCGATGGACTCGACCACTTCCGCGATCGCGCCCACCGGTGCGGAACAGCCCGCCTCCAGTTCGGCGAGCAGAGTCCGTTCGGCGGTGACCGCAGCACGCGTGTCGGCGTCGTCGAGCTCCGCCAACAGCGCCGCCAGCCCGGAATCCGCTGCGCGGCATTCCACCGCGAGCGCCCCCTGAGCCGGCGCCGGCAACATCTGCACCGGCTCGAGGGTCTCGGTGACATCGCCCAATCGTCCGATGCGAGCCAGTCCCGCCCGGGCGACGACGACGCCGTCGAGATCACCGCCTGTAACCCTGTTCAACCTGGTATCTAGGTTGCCTCTTAGGGGGCGGATTTCCAAACCGAGACCCAGTGCTCTAAGCTGCGCCGCCCGCCGCGGGCTCGACGTGCCGATCACCGAGCCGACGGGCAACTCCCCCAGCACCATCCCGTCACGGGCCACCAGGGCGTCCCTTGGGTCCTCGCGCCGCGGTGTCGCCGCGATGACGAACCGCTCGTCCTGCGCGGTCGGCAAATCTTTGTAGGAATGCACGGCCATGTCGACGCGGCCGTCGGCGATCGCGTCGCGCAGCGCCGCGGTGAAGACGCCCACGCCGATCTCCGCGATCGGTGCAGACGACCGGTCGCCGTCGGTGGAGATGATGACCAGCTCGGCCCGGTGCCCGCGCTGCACCAGCGCGTCCCGGATGGAGCCGGCTTGGGTGGTCGCAAGGAGACTGCCGCGGGTGCCGATCCGGATGGGCCCGGGATCCTGTGAAGGCGTCAAGCGCTACTCGGACTTGTCGAAGTCGAGTGCCGTGGCGCTCATCGCGTCGCCCCCGGCCACCAGCGGCAGTTCGCCTGCCGCCACGGCGTCGACCGCCTGGGGGTCGAGCTCGAACAGCTCCCGCAGCGCCTCGGCGTAGCTGTCCCCGCCCGGCGCGCTGGCCAGCTGTTTGACCCGCACCGTCGGCGCGTGAAGCAGCTTGTCGACCACCCGCCGCACGGTCTTGGCCACCTCGTCGCGGTGCGCGGCCTCCAGGCCGGGCAGCCGGTTGTCCAGGCGCAGCAGTTCGGCCTCCACCACGTCGGCGGCACGCTGGCGCAGCGCCGTGACGGTGGGGGTGACCTCGGCCATCCGCTGGCCGGTCAGGTAGGCCGACACCTCGGCGGCGACGATCGCGCGGGCGGCGTCGGCGTCGGAGGCCGCGGCGCGCGCCGAGGGCTCGCGCTGGATGCGGTCCATGTCGATGACGTAGACGCCGGGCAGGCCGGCGATCGCCGGGTCGACGTCGCGGGGCATGCCCAGGTCGCAGATCACCAGGGGGCGCTGTTCCGGCCGGCCGGTCAGTCCGCGGTGGGCATCGGCCAGCGACACGACCGGACGCACAGCGCCGGTCGACGTGATCACCACGTCGGCGTCGGCCAGCACGGTGGCGATGTCGTCGAGGGCCACCGCGTCGGCCGCGAAGCCGTGCCGGGTCAGCACCTCCGCCAGCCGGCGGGCCCTTGGCAGCGACCGGTTGACCACGTGCACGTAGCCCACACCGGCGCGGATCAGGTGCTTCGCGGACAGGGCGCCCATCGATCCGGCGCCGACCACCACGGCGGTGCGGCCCGCGAGCGTCCCGAGCTTGTTCTGGGCCATTCCCAGCGCGACCGAGACGACCGACGCGCCTGCGGCATCGATCCCGGTCTCGGAGTGCACCCGCTTACCGACAGCCAGCGCGCGCTGCGACAGTTCGTGCAGGGTGCGGCCGACGGTCTGGTTGGCCTCCGCCGCGGCGTACGCGCGCCGGACCTGGCCGAGCACCTGCTGCTCGCCGATCACAGCCGAGTCCAGACCGCTGGCCACCGCGAACAGATGCTCGACGGCGGCTTCGGCGTACCGCACATAGGCGTACCGGGTCAGATCGTTGAGCGACATGCCGCAGTGCTCCGACAGCACCTGCCCGATCACCGAGAGGCCACCGTGGAAGGCCTCGACCACGGCGTAGACCTCGACACGATTGCAGGTGGACAGCACCATCGCCTCTGTCACGAGCGGCGACTGGAGCACCTGGTCGACGATCTTCGCCTGATCCGATTCATCGGTGCTCAACTGTTCGAGCACCGACACCGGCGCGCTGCGGTGCGAAACCCCGAAGAGCAGCACACTCATGGCCTCATCACCACATAACCACGTTAATCGTCAGGTGGTCAGGTCACCAAATTAGTGACGGGGTCAACACCTCTGCAGGTCGTCGGCCAGCCGCTCCTCGTCGACCTCGCCGTAGCTGTGTTCGACGCCGTCGAGCAGCACCACGGGCAGCCGGTCGCCGAACTCGGCACGCAGGGCGGCGTCCCCGGCCGCAGCGGCGGCGTCGACGTCGACCACCGACAGCGCGAATCCCAGCTCGCCGGCCAGCGCATCGAGCCGTTCCGCCGCCTGCGCGCACAGCGGACAGCCCTCCCGCGTCAGCAACGTCACAGCCCGCCGGTGTAAATCCCCGGGTCGGCCCCCTGGCCTTCGGCCGGGAGGTACCCCCGTCGCTCCTTCAACCCGCCGATGCACCCCGCAAGTATGCGGTGCCGGTGACCTAGGGTGAATCCGTGTCCGATTCCGCGGAGGCCGCACGCCAGCAGATCGCCGGTGACGCGAGCGCGGAGGCCGCCGTCACCCACCTGGAGGCCGAAGCCCCGTCGACAGCGCCCGCCCCGCCGCCGGACCTGACCGCGGCGGCGTTCTTCGACGTCGACAACACCCTCGTGCACGGGTCGTCGCTGGTGCACTTCGCGCGTGGGCTGGCCGCCCGCAAGTACTTCACCTACGGCGATGTCCTGGGTTTCGTCTACGCCCAGGCGAAGTTCCAGCTCACCGGCAGGGAGAACAGCGAGGACGTGGCCGCAGGCCGGACCAAGGCGCTGTCGTTCATCGAGGGCCGCTCGACAGCCGAGCTGGCGGCCGTCGGCGAGGAGATCTACGACGAGATCATCGCCGACAAGATCTGGCCGGGCACCCGCGCGCTGACGCAGATGCACCTCGACGCGGGCCAGCAGGTGTGGCTGGTGACCGCGACGCCGTACGAGCTGGCCGCCACCATCGCCAGGAAGCTCGGCCTGACCGGCGCGCTGGGCACCGTCGCCGAATCGGTCGACGGGGTGTTCACCGGCCGGCTGGTCGGCGACATCCTGCACGGCAGCGGCAAGGCGCACGCGGTGCGGTCGCTGGCCATCCGCGAGGGCCTGAACCTGCGGCGGTGCACCGCCTACTCCGACAGCTTCAACGACGTGCCGATGCTGTCGCTGGTGGGAACCGCCGTCGCGATCAACCCGGACGCCGCGCTGCGCAGCGTCGCGCGGGAGCGGGGCTGGGAGATCCGCGACTTCCGCACCGCACGCAAGGCCGCCAAGGTGGGCGTGCCGTCGGCCGTCGCCCTCGGCGCGCTGGGCGGTGCGCTGGCCGCCGTCGTGTCCCGCCGCCAGGAGAGTCGCTGGCACCTGCGCTGATAGGCTCGCGCGCTGAACAGGCCACCGCAGGACGGTCTAGTGGGGAGCAAGCGCAGTCATGGCAATCGCTGAAGACATCATCGGCACGCATTACCGGTATCCCGACTACTTCGAGGTCAGCCGGGAGAAGATCCGTGAATTCGCGCGCGCGGTCAAGGACGAGCACCCCGCCCACCACAGCGAGGAGGCAGCCAAGGAGAGCGGCTGCGACGGCCTCATCGCGTCGCTGACCTTCCTGGCGGTGGCCGGCCGCAAGGTGCAGGCGGAGATCTTCAACCAGTTCGACGTGCCGATCAACATGGAGCGGGTGCTGCACCGCGACCAGAAGATCACCTACCACCGCCCCATCGTCGACGGCGACAAGCTGTTCTTCGACTCCTACCTCGACTCGGTGATCGAGGCGCACGGCACCGTCGTCACCGAGGTCCGCGGCGAGGTGAGCGACGAGCACGGTGAGCCGGTGCTCACCAGTGTGGTGACCGTGATCGGCGAGGCCGCCCACGAGGGCGAGGCCGACGAGGTGTCGGCGACCATCAAGGCGCGACGCGACGAAGCCATCGCCAAAATGGTTGCTGGGCAAAGATCCACCGGCGCATAGGCCCGGCCCGGCGACTCAGCCCAGGAACATGTTCCTGCGACCAGCCAGCAGCTGGTAGAGCGTCTGCTGAATGGTCTCGCGCACCTGATCGGTCAATTCGAAGGTGACCATCGGATCGTCGGCGGCCGACTCGTCGTAACCCGCGGTCTCGATCGGTTCGCCGAACTCGATGTGCCACTTCGACGGCAGAGGCACCAGGCCGAGCGGTCCCGCGAGCGGGAACAGCGGCGTGATCGGGAAGTACGGCAGCCCGAGCAGCCGGGCGAGCAGCTTGACGTCGGCGATCATCGGATAGATCTCCTCGGACCCGACGATCGAGCAGGGCACGATGGGGGCCTTGGTCCGCAGCGCCGCCGACACGAACCCGCCCCGGCCGAAGCGCTGCAGCTTGTACCGGTCCTTGAAGTGTTTGCCGAGGCCCTTGTAACCCTCGGGGAACACCGCGGTGAGCTCGCCGGCGGCCAGCAGCCGGTGCGCGTCGGACGTGCAGGCCATGGTGTGGCCGGCCTTGCGGGCGGCCTGACCCACCCCCGGCAGGTCGAACACCATGTCGGCGGCCAGGAGTCGCAGGTCCCGGTGCGCCGGGTGCTCGTCGTGCACGGCGACCGACGTCATCAGGCCGTCGAACGGCAGCACGCCGGCGTGGTTGGCCACGACGAGCGCCGCACCGGTCTCCGGCAGGTTCTCGATGCCGCTGACCTCGACCCGGAACCACGACTTGAAGAGCCCCCGCAGCAAAGGCAGAAAGATTGCGTCGTTGAGGTGTTTGTCGAACCCGAACTCGTCGACGACGTAGTCGCCCGACATCCGCTTGCGGACGAACTCGGCGGCCGCGGCGATGCGCTTGGCGAGTTCGGTGGGGGTCTCCTCGACAGGGCCGGAGCCGACCGGACCGCCGCGCCGCTGGTCGATCTCACGGACCACCGCGGCGATCTGCTCGGCCGACGCCCGACCGCCGGGGTCGGCCATCAGCGAGGGATGTCTGCGGGCACTCTCGGTGCGTTGCGCGGCGCGCCGCGAGGCCGCCGCGCGGCCCGAACTTCCATGTAACGGAATGACTTTGGCTTTTGGCTCGCCCGGCACGTCGGTACCTCTTCCCACCCGATTTCTTGAGTGTCTATCTTCCCCAGCGCTGTGCCGCAGATACGGCGCGACTCTCCATTGAGCGTACCCACCGCGGGTCGATGATCGGCGTCAAACCTCGACCGCGGACGTAATCGTCAAAAGCTTCCACGGTCGACCACTTTGGGCTATAACCGAGATCCTTGCGCATGCGCGCGGTGTCCATCACCCGGCCGTAGCTCAGGTAGTTGAGCTGCTCACGATCGAGTTCAGTGTACCGAGTCGCGCGCCGCAGCGAATCCACTGCCCAGAGGGCCGAACGGGGCACCGGCAGCGGGACCCGGCCGGCCCGCCGGAGCGCCTGGCTCATCATGATGATGCCGTCGGCGCCCACGTTGAACGTGCCGGCCCGGCCGGCCATGGTGGCCCGCTCGAGCACGCCGAGCGCATCCTGCTCGTGCAGCAGCTGCAACCGCGGGTCGTGACCGACGACCGTCGGCACCACCGGTGCGCTGATGTAGCGCGACAGCGCGGTGTCCATCGCGGGCCCGATCATGTTGGCCAGCCGCAGGATGGTCACGGCGATGTCCGACCTGCGGCGGGCCAGGCCGCGCGCATAGCCCTCGATGTCCATGCTGTCGCGGGCGAACCCCTCGCCGGGTGGCCGGCGGGCGCTGCTGTCCTCGGTGAACATCACCGGATCGCGCGAGGTCGACCCGTACACCTCCGACGTCGACTTCAGCACCACGCGGCGCACCGACGGCGCCTTCTGGCAGGCGGCGAACAGCTGGATCGCGCCCATCACGTTGAGTTCCTTGAGCGTCGCCCGGCCGCCCGAGCGGGGCGCGTAGGACGCCGCCGCGGCGTGCACCACGGTGTCCACGTCGCCGTTGCGGATCACCTTCGCGATGAACGGGTTCCGGATGTCGGCGCGCACGAACTCGGCGCGGCCCATCCGGCGCAGCAGGTCCTTGCTCGGCGCGATCGCGTCCACCGCGATGACGTGGTTGATCAACGGATTCTGCGCGAGCCGGGCGGTCAGATAACCGCCGAGGAACCGGCAGGCCCCGGTGACCAGCACGACCTTCGGGTAGTGCACCGCATCGCCCGAGGCGGAGTCGCCAGAACTCTCCATCCGGCCAGCCTATAGGCGGAAGCTGAAAGCTACTTGCCGAGTTTTCTGCGCTGCACCCGAGTGCGACGAAGCAGCTTGCGGTGCTTCTTCTTCGACATACGCTTACGGCGCTTCTTGATGACTGAACCCATGTACTCCGCTACCTAAAGTCTCCCCGAGCCGCGTTGACTCGACCGGCATACTTTACCCGGGCGGCCCCTGTGAAGGGAAAACGCCCGTCCCTGCGCCGGCTTCAGCGCGAAGAGCCGATCAGCCTGCGTCGAAGTACGAGCTCTCCAGCATGTCGTGAACGGCCTTGGCATGCACCCGGAACGAGCGGCCGACGCGCACTGCGGGCAGCTCTCCGTTGTGCACCAGCCGGTACACCGTCATCTTGCTCACCCTCATCAGGCTCGCCACTTCGGCGACGGTGAGGAATTGGGCTCGTGGCGGTTGACCGTCGGAACCTCCGCCGTCCCGCTTCCCGCCAGCCGAATCCCGTGCCGATGGCCCGTTCATAGACGTCATCGCAACCCAATCCATCAGGCCGGGCAGTCCCAGCGGCTTCCCCACCGCTGGCACCGACCCGTGCATACACGAGGAGAATAGCGTGGCGGGTGGGGTTACTGCGACGGGTGTGGGCTAATCAATTTCAAATCGCCGAACTACGAAGATGTAATTCCTAGCTGCTCAGAGCGTGTTTTCGCGGCCTCGACCGCGTTGGCCACCGCTGCCCGCAAACCGCCGCGTTCGAGTTCCCGCAGCCCAGCGGCGGTAGTGCCCGCAGGCGAGGTAACCGTGGCACGCAGCTGCGCGGCGGTGGTGTCCATCGTGGTGCCCATCGCCGCCTCCCCGGACGGCTGCGCCTCGTCGAGCCGCTCGAGCAGCATCGCGGCCGATCCGGCCATCGTCTGCACCACCAGATCGGTGGCCACCGAGCGGCTGAGGCCGGCGGCGACCCCTGCGTCGATGAGGGCCTCGACCATCAGGAAGAAGTACGCCGGACCCGAGCCCGACACCGCGGTCACCGCGTCGAGCTGGCTCTCCGGGACGGTCAGCACGCCGCCCACGGCGTCGAAGATCGCCGACACCTCCTTCAGGTGCGCCGGGGTGGCGAAGCGGCCCGGCGCCAGCGCACTGACCCCGCCGCCCACGACGACGGGGGCGTTGGGCATCGCGCGGATCACCGGCGCGCCCGCGGGCAGCCGGTTCTCGTAGAAGCCCGTGGTGACGCCGGCCGCGACGGTGACGAAGACCTGCTCTGCGGTGTCGGTCTCGGCGTGTGCGGCGGCCTGGGCGATGTCGTCGATGACGTTCTCCACGTCGGCGGGCTTCACCGCGACGATCACGAAGTTCGCGTTCTCCGCGGCGTCGGCGACCGAGGTGACGAACACCGAGTACTTGTCGGCGAGGAATTTCGCCCGGTCCGGATACTTCTCGGCGACCACCAGGTCCTTGACCTGACGACCCGCCCGCAGCAGTCCGGACAGCAGCGCCTCGCCCATGCTGCCGCCACCGATGATCGCGATCCTCGACATGGGCCACAGCATTCCATGCCGCAGCGCGGACTCGTCGATCGACGCCTACGGCGTCAGGCGGGCGGCGGCACCATGGCCAGCTGGCGGGTCTGGACGATGATGCGGCCCTCCACGTCGACGACGATGTGGTCCTCGTCGAACCAGTCCTGGCCGATCTGCACGGCCGTGCACATGACCCGCAGCCAGCCGTCGGCGGGCAGGCCACGCAGGTAGGCCGTCAGCTGCACCGTGGGCGCCCAGCCGCTGCGGTCGACGGCGAATGTCACCGGCGCCGAGACGTCGCCGCACAGCAGCGCGAAGAGCACGTCGGGCGCGCTGTCCTTCGGCCGCACCCAGTACTCGAACACCGGCGGCCCGCCGTCCGACCGCGGCCCGAGCGTGTGCAGGGCGGGCCGGATGTCGCAGCCGTGCGCGAGGTGCACGATGTCGGCCATCGGATGGCCGGGGCCGATCGGCTCCAGCCCGGGCGGCGGCTCCGGCGTCATCAGCGGCACCACCGGGTTGAAGCTGAGCAGTGGCGGAACGTGGTGCTCGGCGTCGGCCAGTGTGACCGCGACGGTGACCGCGGTGCGGTCGCCCTGGGTGAGCTCGACGTCGACGAGGCTGACCCGGCGGCCGCGCTTGCGGATCGAGGTGCGCACCCGCATCGGCCCGGGATCGGGCGCCCACATGTAATTGGCGGAGACGGCGATCGGCTGGAAGCCGCCGTCTTCTCCGGCACGGTGTTCTATCCCCGAGTCGCTTCGCTCCTGCCCGCCGGACCCACAGGCGATTCGCGCCGCCTTGGCGCACAGCGCGAGCATCGCGCCGCCGTGCACCTTGGGCCCGATCGTCCAGTGCTCGTTCAGCTCACCGTCGTACAGGCCGGTGCGGTCGTCCTGCTCGACCGTGGTCAGCGTCATGGCATCGGTGAACGAGGTCGATCCGGGCACGGTGGAATCCTCCGGGTGTCGGCGCGTGGTCAGCGCAGCAGATGGGTGCGGGCGAACTGCAGCGACTCGCGCAGCAGCGCCTCGCGTTCGGTCGCGTTGCGCGCCCCGGACGTGGTGACCTCCAGGATCACGTGTCCGCTGAAATCGCCGTTGGCCAGCGTCTCGCACACCTCGACCGCGGGCTGGGTGCCGCGGCCGGGGACGAGGTGTTCGTCGACCGATGCGCCGCTGCCGTCGCACAGGTGCAGGTGCACCAGGCCGTCGCCCATCCGCTGCGCCATGTCGACGGCGTCGGTGCCAGCGGTCGCGGTGTGGCTGAGGTCGAGCGTGTAGTGGGCGTGGTTGCCGTCCAGCGGGTCGTAGGAGGGCGCGAACGCCGAGATCCCGGGGCCTGGCCTGCCGCCGCGCTTGCGCATCCGCTCGATCGACGTGGGGCCCGCACCGAAGAACCGGTCGGCCCGGAACGGGAACATGTTCTCCACCGCGACGAGGACGTCGCTGCCGGCCTCCAGGTCGGCGACCTGCTGGGTGAAGCCCTGCGCGTAGCGGCGCTGCCAGCGGAACGGCGGATGCACGACGACGGTCTGCGCGCCGAGCTGCTCGGCGGCACGCACGCTGCGTTCGAGCTTGGCCACCGGGTCGGCGCCCCAGACCCGCTGGGAGATGAGCAGGCACGGCGTGTGCACCGACAGCACCGGGACGCCGTACCGCTCGGACAGCTCGCCGACGGCGTCGATGTCCTGGCTGACCGCCTCGGCCCAGACCATCAGCTCGACACCGTCGTAGCCGAGGCGCGCCGCGTACTCGAACGCCGCCTCGGTCCTCAGCGGGTAGACCGAGGCCGTCGACAGACCGACCTTGATGGCGGGACGCACTGGCCGGCTAGCCGGACTGCAGCAGCGCCAGGGGCCCCAGCGTGACCAACGCCCCGACCGCGACGGCGATCAGCGTGCTGCCGATGTCCTCGGTCTTGCGCACCACCCGCACCCCGACGACGAGGCCGAGGATCACCAGCACGGACAGCACCAGCGCGACGATGTTGTTCCATTTCCAGAGCTGGTCGAAGGCGACGAAGAGGCCGGCGCCGAAGACCACCGCGAGGATGCACTGCCCGACGATCCAGGCACCGCGGATGAACGCCGCCATCGGGGTGTCCGGCGTCTCGCGCACCGGGCCGTGCAGGTCCAGGTCGAGGTCGTCGACGTCAGGTGCGCCGCGCCCGCGGGCCAGGTCGTCGGCGACGGTCTGACCGCCGAACAGCGGGTTCTGGGAACCGCGCATGTAGGACGGCTCGTCGTCGTCGGTGTCCGCGGTGCCGGAGTAGCCGGCGTAGTCGGCCTCCGCCGGGTCCGCGAGGTCGAGCGGGGCGTCGAGGGCGTCGTCGCCGTAGGCCTCGCCGTAGGTGGCGTCCAGGTCGAGCACCGCGGGGTCAGGGCTCATGTCCTCGGCGCCCGCGGCAGCCGTGGACGGCTGGCGGCGCAATGCGTGCGCGTAGTGCGGCTTGCGCGGCGGCTGGAAGTCCACCGGATCGGGGTCGGCGTCCCGGCTGCCCAAATGAGCCGTGTAGTCGGCCTCGGGATCGTCGTCGTCATCGACCGGCGTCTCCGGTTCGGCCTCCGGTTCCGGCGCCAGTTCCACTGTGCCGTTGGTGGGGAGCCTGCCGGTGACGTCGTTGCCGCCGTCGGTGTCGACGGGCGCGTCCTCATGGCGGACGTCATCGCGGACGTCGTCGTGGGAGACGTCGCGGGCGTCGTCGTGGGAGACGTCGCGGTCGGAGATGATCGGGATCTCACCGGTCAGCTCGGCGACGGTCACCGAGTCGGTGTTGCCGCGCCGACGCCTGCGCCGGCCGCCGACGGGCGGGGCGCCGATCGTTCCGTTCTTCGCCAGCAACTCGGCAACCGAAATGGGCCGGGTGCCGCCGGCGTTGTCTTCTGGTCCTGTCATCGTGTGCTGCCTTTGGGCCTGAGAACCTCTCGTCGCGCATCTCGCACGGACGTTTCCACCAGGGCGGTGCCGTCGGCCTCACTGTCGAGTTTCCGCAGAATCAGGCCTTCCCGCAATGCCCATGGACAGATGTCCACGGAGTCGATCGAAAGTGCGCGCATGCTCGCCTCGGCTACCAGAGCTCCGGCCACGATCTGTGGCGCCCGGTCGGCACTCACCCCTTCCAGTTCGGCACGGTCGGCCGTCGTCATCCTAGAGATGAAAGCTATGAGCTGCCGCAACCCGGTGGCCGTGAGTGTCCGTTTCACCCGCGGCCCGGCTCCCGACGGCGCCGCGCCGGTGAGCCGCGCCAGCGACCGGAACGTCTTCGAGGTGGCGACGGCGAGGTCCGGGCTGCCCGCCTTCAGCAGTTCGGCGCCAGACTCGGCCAGTTCGGTGGCCAGCCAGTCGCGCAGCATCGCCACCCTCCGCCGGCCCGGCGGGTCGTCCTGCAGCCATTCCCGCGTCAGCCGACCGGCGCCCAGCGGCAGCGACAGCGCCGCCTCGGGCTCCTCGTCGACCCCGTTGGAGAGCTCCAGCGAACCCCCGCCGATGTCGATGTTGATGATCCGCCCGGCGCTCCAGCCGTACCAGCGGCGAACGGCCAGGAAGGTCAGCCGCGACTCGTCGACCCCGCTGAGCACCTGCAGGGAGACGCCCGTCTCGGCCAGCACCCGGGCCAGCAGGTCCTCGGAGTTGGTGGCGTCACGCACGGCCGACGTCGCGAAGGCCATCAATTCCGCGCACCCTGAACTGGCGGCGATCTTGGCGAACTCGTCGATGGTGTCGACGAGCTTGTCGGCGCCCTTGCGGGTCAGTTTGCCGGACGAGTCGATGGCCTCGGCCAGCCGCAGTGACGCCTTCGTCGAGCTCATCGGCGTCGGGTGACCGCCACGGCGGGCATCGACCACCAACAGATGCACCGTGTTGCTGCCCACGTCGAGTACGCCCAGTCGCACTCCCCCAACCTAGTGGGTGCCGGGCGAACTTCCGGGAGGACTCCGGCAATGCCCGTGAAGTGCCTCCGGCCATCTGTGGCGGGAGTGCCCCGCGGCGGACCGGAAGGCGTTGCGACGCATGATCGATGTGATCTTCGCGCTGCGGCGACGCGCTCGCATTCCTCATGCCGGATGACCGGTGCCGGGAGTAGCGTGTCGTCGTGGACAGTTCACATCCCGGCGAGGTCGAGCTCGACTTCGCCCGCGAGTGGGTCGAGTTCTATCATCCCGACGACCCCGAACAGTTGATCGCGGCCGACATGACGTGGCTGTTGTCGCGGTGGACCTGTGTCTTCGGCACGCCCGCATGCCAGGGCACCGTGGAGGGCAGGCCGGATGACGGCTGCTGCTCGCACGGCGCCTTCCTGTCCGACGACGACGACCGCGCCCGGCTCGACGACGCGGTCAAGCACCTCACCGACGACGACTGGCAGTTCCGCGAGAAGGGCCTGGGCAAGAAGGGCTACCTCGAGATGGACGAGTACGACGACAAACCCAACCTGCGGACCCGCAAGTACAAGGGCGCGTGCATCTTCCTCAACCGGCCCGGCTTCGAGGGCGGCATCGGCTGCGCACTGCACAGCAAGGCACTCAAGATGGGTGTCGAGCCGCTCACGATGAAGCCGGATGTGTGCTGGCAGTTGCCGATTCGGCGTAGTCAGGATTGGGTGACCCGGCCCGACGGCACCGAGGTGCTCAAGACGACGATCACCGAGTACGACCGTCGCGGCTGGGGTGAGGGCGGCGCCGACCTGCACTGGTACTGCACGGGCGACCCGGCCGCGCACGTCGGATCGCGGCAGGTGTGGGAGTCCTACGGTCCCGAGCTCACCGAACTGCTCGGCGAGAAGGCCTACGCCGAGCTCGCCGCGATGTGCAAGCGGCGCAGCGGTTTAGGGCTGATCGCCGTCCACCCCGCCACCCGCGCATCGGAGTCACACGCTCATGGCTGACACACTCTTCCTGTTCCGGTTGATCCCGCCGCGGGCGGACTTCGCGCAGACGATGACGGCCGACGAGCAGCAGGCGATGGCCGGCCATCAGGACTATTGGCGCACGTTGCTGGCCGACGGCAGGGTGGTGGTCTACGGCCCGGTCGCCGACCCCGAGGGCGTGTGGGGCATGGGTGTGCTGCGCGCCCGGGACCAGGCCGAGGTGCTCGAGATCGGCCATCGCGACCCGTCGGTGCTCGCCGGGGTCAACTCGTTCGAGGTGTTCGAGATCATGGGCGGAATCACCGGCTAGCTTCGCCGCGTCAAGCGGTTGTCGATTCAGATCGGCCCGATTTCGCCATTGTGCTCGGGGCACAACTCAACGGCGGAGTACTGAGCGAACAGCGTGGCGTAGTAGTTCCTGTTGGGAGAGTCGTCCCCGTTGTACGAGAGCAACACCTCTTGGATTGCCGCAGCCTCGCCGCCCGAATCGAAAGCCGCACACACCCTGCGACCGACGTCGAGAGCATCCTCGGCACAACCCGGGCATTCGATCGCGTAATGGTTCAGGGAGTCGATCGCCTTGAGGAAGCCGTCCTCACTGGCACCCGCCATCGGGGCACCGGCCAACCCCATCCCGGCGGCGGCCAGCATCGTCAACACGAGCTTCGTCATGCAGCCTCATCATGCCCGTCGCCGCGCGTAGTTGTAACGAAGTCACGCGATCGAGTTGTCAAGCGGTTGTCCACAGTCGCGAGTTCATCCACAGCTTGCCGTCGGTAGTCGTTGCGGCCGACTCCTGCGTCGGTGGTGCGCCGTAAATTCGCTCATATGTTCGAAGCGTTGGAGATGCCGGACCGCGACGTCCGCGGTGGCGCGGCCGTGGCGGCGTGGGCGCGGGTGGAGAACGCGGCCGCGGCGCGGCGATTGGCCGCGATCGCTTCGGTGTTGCAAGCGCGTCTTGCTGCTTCGAACGCCGCCGAGAGGGAGCAGTGGTGCCTCGACAACTGGGCTGCGGTGAGCGCCGAGGTGGCGGCCGCCATGGGAGTGACGCTCGGGGCGGCATCCCATCAGCTGATGGTGGCCAGGGCACTGGCCGACCGGCTGCCGCGGGTGGCCGATGTCTTCGCCGCCGGCGAGGTGTCCTACCGGCTGATCAACACGATCGTCTTCCGCACCGCGTTGATCAAGCAAGAGGAGGCGCTGGCCAAGGTCGATGCCGAACTGGCGGCGCACATCAGCGGCTGGGGATCGCTGTCCGCGGCCAAGCTGGAGGGCGCGATCGACTACTGGGTCGACCGCTACGACCCCTATGCACTGCGCCGCATCGAGATTCACGCACGCAACCGCCACGCCGATTTCCACATTCCTGATGGCAGCGGCGTGGGGTCGCTGTGGGCGCGCATGTACGCCCATGATGCGGTGGCTCTGGACAAGCGGCTCGATGCGATGGCTCGCGCGGTGTGTGACGCCGACGGCCGCGATCTCGACCAGCGCCGCGCCGACGCGCTCGGCGCATTCGCCTCGGGAGCTGACCGTCTGAGCTGCAATTGTGGTGAATCAGACTGCGCCGCAGCGGGAGTGACACCGAGCAACGCGGTGATCCATGTCGTGGCCGACGAGAGCAGCCTGGCCGAGTCCGAGGAAGCTCGATTGAACGGCGCCGAGCCGGAGCGTCCGACCGCCGGTAAGCCACTGCAGGAGCAGACGATCGCCGAAGCTTTCTGGCAGCCGGCGCCGAAAGGACCCACCGATGCCACTCCCGGCGTCCTGATCGGCGGCGGTCTGCTGCCGGCACCGGTGCTCGCGACGCTGGCGCCCCGGGCGTTGGTGCGTACGATCGTCCACCCTGGCGACAGTCCCCCGGAGCCTCGATACCGGCCATCGGCCAAGCTCGACGAGTTCGTCCGCTGTCGCGACATGACGTGCCGCTACCCGGGCTGCGACGTGCCGGCGTGGGACTGCGACATCGACCACACGATCAGCTATCCGGCCGGTCCGACGCAGGCCGCCAACCTGAAGTGTCTGTGCCGGAACCATCACCTCTTGAAGACCTACTGGAGTGGGTCCGACGGCTGGCGGGACCGGCAACTGCCCGACGGCACGGTGGTGTGGACGAGTCCCGACGGGCTGACGCACACCACCGAACCCGGCAGCCGGCTGCAGTTCCCGGCGCTCTGCCGGCCCACCGCTGCGGTGACCGTCCGCGGGGAGACAGTGGTCGCGACGGGTGTGATGATGCCGCGGCGGTCCCGAACCCGAGCCCAAGACCGCGCGGCCCGCATCGACGCCGAGCGCCGCCTCAACGAGGACTACGTCGCGGAGCGAAACAGGCCCCCGCCCTTCTAGAGGCCGCTAGGACGTGACGGCGAACAGCTGCCACGGCCCCGGCACGCCCTTGAGGTCATGCGCGCCGCGGTCCTCGAATTCGAGGCCCGAGCCGATCACCAGGTCGCGCAGGGTCCGGGACACCAGCACATCGTTCGGCCCCGCCAGTGCGCTCACCCGCGCACCGATGTGCACACCGATCCCGCCGATGTCATCGCCGCGGACCTCGCACTCCCCGGTGTGCAGTCCGGCGCGCACCTCGATGCCGAGCGCCCGCACGGCGTCACGGATCGAAATCGCGCAACGGATCGCGCGCTGCGGGCCGTCGAACATCGCCAGGAACCCGTCGCCTGACGTGTTCACCTCGCGACCCCGAAAGCGATTCAGCTGCGCCCGCACCACGGCGTCGTGCGCATCGAGCAAGGCATGCCAGTCGCGGTCACCCATCGCGGCCGCGCGTCGCGTCGAGTCCACGATGTCGGTGAACAGCACCGTGGCCAGCACACGGTCTTCGGCCACGTCCGCCTGGTGACCGGTGAGGAACTTCGCGACCGCCTGGAAGGACTCGCGCCACGGTTCGACGAAGTGAAACGTGTTGCGCCCCGGCAATTCGACATACCTCGCGCCCGCCACGTGTTCGGCGATGTACCTGCCCCAGTCGGACGGGATGATCGGATTGTCGCTGTGCTGGACGACCAGGGTGGGCACGCGGATCGCCGGAAGCAGCGCCCGGACGTCGAGTTCGGATACGAGTGCCATCATGAGGGCGACGGTCGCGGGACTCGCCGCCAGCCGTTCCATCCGGGCCATCGATGTTCGGATCTCCTCGTTCCACGGCATGTCCGGATTGAGCGTCCGTTCATACTCACCCGTTCCCCAGACGGCGACCATGGCATCGAAGAAGTCCTCTGGAGTCAGCGCGTCGTGCGCAACCGGATCCGCATAGGCCTCGAGCGCGACCAGCGCGGCGGTGCGGGCCGGATGTGTGGCTGCGAACAGCGCCGCAGCTGCGAAGGCGCCGTCGACCGCGACGAGGACCGCTTCGCTACTCCCGAGATCGTCCAACACTGCGGTGATGCTGTCGGCCCAGTGCTCCAGCGTCGGCAGCCCGCCCCCTCGGACGGGGTCGGAGGCCCCCACGCCCGGCAGGTCGAAGAGGATGAGCCGCCCGAGTGATGTCATCGCTTCGATCCAGCCCTGGACGGATGGTAGGTCCGGCAGAAGGTCGCAGCACGTGAACCAGGGCGGGATGAAGACGATGTCGCGCGGACCTTCAGTCGACGCCCGGTAGGCGACGCGCAAGTTCCCGTTCATCGCATACCGCGTCTCCGAGAACACGGCCGGAGTCTAAGCCGGGGAACAGCCGGAGTTCGGGGCTCTCGCCGAACCGGGCGGCTAGGACACCCGGGCGTCGATGAAACGTGGTGCGGCCGTGCGGCGGATGGCGGGCGCGACCGGCCGGCCGTCCAGCAGCCCGTCGACGGTCCCGGCGTCGATGGCGCGGCGGTAGACGGGCAGGGCGCCGCGCACCGCGGTGATCGTGTGCTCGATGTCCGCATCGGTGTGCGCTGCCGAGGTGACGAACGACTGCCCGAGCACCCCGCGGCGCAACAACTCCTGCAGGAACAGCGTCCGGTACGCCTGGGACGGAACACCGTCGGCGTCGCCGGTGACGAACACCAGGCACGACGGCCGGCCGATCACCCGGACGTGGCGTTCCAAGCCGTGCTCCGCCACCGCCGCCGTCACGCCGTCGGCCAGCAGCCGGCCCGCGCGTTCCATCCGCCCCACCGGGTCGCCATCTCGGTACGCCTGAACCACCGCCGAAAACGCTGCGAGCGAGGCGGTTTCGGCGCCGTGCGTGGTCGACAGCAGGAACACCCGGTCCTCGTCGGTGCGCAAGCCGCCCCGTTCCATGTACTCTCGCCGACCGGCCAGCGCTGACAGCGGGAACCCGTTGGCCATCGCCTTGCCCCAGCACGACAGGTCCGGTTGCACGCCGTACACGGCCTGCGCGCCACCGGCCGACCAGCGGAAGCCGGTGATCATCTCGTCGAACACCAGCAGCGTGCCGTGCCGGTCGCACAGCGCGCGTAGGCCGGCCAGGAAGCCTGGCGCCGGTTCGGCGGTCGCGGTGGCCGCCTCGAGGATCACGCATGCGACGTCGTCACCGGCCAGCGCCGCCGCGACCGAGTCCAGGTCGTTGTAGGTGAACCGGACCGTCGTCGCGACGTGCGCGTCCGGGATGCCGCTGTTCATCGCGGTCGTCCCGATGAACCAGTCGTCGGTGGAGAAGAACGGCTGCTCACACGCCGCGACCTTCACCCGCCCGGTGACAGCCCGGGCCAACCGCACCGCCGCGGTCGTCACGTCGGAGCCGTTCTTCGCGAACTTCACCATGTCCGCTCCCGGCACCAACGACAGGAAGTCCTCGGCGGCGGCGACTTCCATCGCCGTCGGCCTGCTGAAGTTCACGCCGTCGGCGATCGCCCGGCTCACCGCCTCCACCACCGGCCGATAGCCGTGGCCGAGGGTCACCGAGCGCAATCCCATTCCGTACTCCACATACGAATTGCCGTCGACGTCCCACACACGTGCGCCGGCCCCGCGCGTCAGCACCGGTGTCATGAACTCCGGGTACTGGTCGGACCCGCGCGCGTAGGTGTGCGCCCCGCCGGGGACAAGATCGTGCAACCGCTCCTGCAGCGCGCGCGAGCGTTCGAACGAAGGGTCTTGCGGCACAGCGAACCTCTCGTCGGTCACCCACCTGCCCGCCAGTGCGGGCATCCTCGACGACACCTCGGGCAGTAGGTCGGGCACGGTGAGCAGAACGGTGTCGGGCCCGGCGGCCTGCAGGTCCTCGGGCGAGATGATCGGCACGTCGGTGCCCGGCATCCGGCGGTCCTGTTTGGCCGGCGACGCATCGGCGACGCCGCCGATCAGCGAGCGGTCGAGGCCGGCGCGGGCGAACAGCGCCACCGCCCGCGACGCGGCGCCGTAGGCGTACACCCGCCGCCCCGCATGTCGTTCCGACTCCAGCCACCCGCGCAGTTGCGACGCGTGGGTGTCGGCGGCGGTCTGCAATGCCCCGACCAGCCGCGGGTCGGTCATCGCCGCGTCCGCGTCAAGCAACGCCGCAGCCTCGGGTCCCGGTGGCGCGTCGCCGTGCACGGCGGCCACCAGCACGGTGCCGCCGTAGAGGTCGAAGTGCCACACCGTCTCCGCCCTCATCCCCGCGCCAGCGAGCAGCCGGACCAGGGCGGGCATCGAGTAGTAGGCGAAGTGTCCGTGACGCAACGCATTCCACTGCCCGTGCGACACGATCGCGGCCAGCGAATGGTACTGCAGCAGCAGCACGCCACCAGGTCGGGTAGCGGCCGCACGCTGTGCGAACGCCGCTTTCTGATCGGGTTCGTGCATGATGCCGAAGCAGTCGAGCACCACGTCGGCGGGTCCCGGGGTGGTGGCGAATCCGCGGTCGGCGAGCAGCGGAAGCCAGCTGCCGCCGTGCGGACTGCCGAACTCGCGGACGGTGGCGCCCGTCAGCCAGCCCTGGCCGGCCACCCGGGCCACCGCGTCGGCAGCCTGGTCGCGAAGCGCCTGCGGTTCGATCCCGCGCGGTTCGTCGGTCACCGTGTCGTCCTCGGACAGCTGGGCCAGCCCACAGTCCGGGCACAGCGCCATCGCCAGCGGATGAGCCGTCTCCTGCGGCCGGACCGGCGACGACGCCGGCGGGAAGTGATCGGCCGCGGGCACGGCGCCCAGGTCCAGCACCCGGTGCAGCGCAGGCTCCCCGCATCCGCGACAACTCATGGCAGCATGTCCTCGTGCGTATCGAGCAGGCCGAACTGGCCGGGGTGGTGGTGCTCGTCCCGCAGCCGCACCGTGACGATCGTGGCCTGTTCACCCGCACCTTCGACGCAGACATCTTCGACGATCACCTCGGCACCCCCGGCGCCGCCGCGGCGTTCCGGCAAGATTCGCAGTCCCGTTCGGCCCGGGGTGTCATCCGCGGCCTGCACGGACGGCGAGGCCGCGGCGAGGCGAAGCTCGTCCGCTGCGCGCACGGCGCGGTGCACGACGTGCTCGTCGACGCCCGGCCGTCGTCGCCGACCTTCGGACGGCACCAGTCGTTCCTGCTCGACGACAACGACTTCCGTCACCTGTACGTGCCGCCCGGCATCCTGCACGGCTTCCAGGCGCTCACCGAGACGGCCGACGTCTGCTACCGCATCGACCGTCCGCACGACCCGGCCGAGGACGTCGCGGTGCACCACGCCGATCCCGAACTGGCGATCGACTGGCCGCTGCCGGTGACGCGCATCTCCGACCGCGACGCCGCCGCGGGCACCTGGGGCGAGCTGCTCACGCAATTGCGCTGACACGTCGCATCGTCTCGTCGATCGCTCCGCTGCCACGCAATTCCTGCAGTCGCGCCAACCGGGTGAATTTGTGTTCGAAGTCGTTGCGCTGCAGACCGTTTGCCGTGTACGCGGCATACAGCTCGGCGGCACCGTCGGCGATCGACCATGCCGCCTCGAAGCCGAGCTCGTTGCGGGCCCGGCTGAAGTCGACCCGGTAGGAGCGCGGGTCGGCGCCGCTCTCCCCGGTGATCGCGACCGTCGAGCCGGGTACGACATCGACCACCTCGTTGGCGATCTGCGCCACGGTGACGTTGTTCGCCTCGCCGCCGACGTTGAACGCCCGGCACGAGATGGTCTCCGCGGGCGCCGACAGGCAGACCGCGAACGCCTGCGCGATGTCGCGGGCGTGCACCAGCGGGCGCCACGGCGTGCCGTCCGACATCACCCGCACCACACCGCTGAGCACCGCATGGCCGACCAGGTTGTTCAGCACGATGTCCGCGCGCAGTCGCGGCGAGAAGCCGAAGGCCGTTGCGTTGCGCAGGAACACGGGGATGAAGTCGTCGTCGGCCATCGCCGCCACGTCGTCCTCGACGCGGACCTTGCTGATCGCGTACGGCGTCAGGGGTCGCAGCGGCGCATCCTCGGCGACCAGCCCGTCGCCCGCCGCGCCGTACACCGAGCAGGTCGACGCGTAGAGGAACCGCTTCACGCCCGCGTCCTTGGCCAGCCGTGCCAGCCGGACCGACGCCCAGTGGTTGATGTCGTAGGTGATCTGCGGCTCCAGCGCCCCCAGCGGGTCGTTGGACAGCGCGGCGAGGTGCACCACCGCGTCGAATCCGCGCAGCTCCTCGACGGTCACGTCGCGCAGGTCGGTGCGCAGGCCGGGCGGGTCCACCGGAGCCTGGCCCAGCACGCAGTCGCTGAAGTAGCCGTTGTCCAGGCCCACGACGTCGTGGCCCGCGGCCTGCAGCACCGGGACCATCACGGTGCCGAGGTATCCCTGGTGGCCGGTGATCAGAACCCGTTGTGTCATGCGGCGTTGCCTTTCCCGAATTTGACGACGACCTTGTCGACCACGAATGCCTCGGCGTGACTGCTGCGGCACTGTACGCCGCGCAGCCGCGACAGCCCGAGGAACGACAGTTCGTCGAACCAGTCCCTGGCGGTCTGGGACGGATAGTGCTTGTGCAGCAGCCGGACCTTCTCCTCGGCCGTCGCGGTGTCGAGCGGATGGAACACCGTCACCGCGGGGGTGTCGGTTTCCCACTTGAGGATCTCGTAACCCAGGATCAGCTGGTCGCGGAACTCGGTGGGCACCAGTTCGGCGAGCATCCGGTGATCCTGGTGGGCGTCGCCGCGATGCGTGGCGAACACCACGTCGGGCGAACAGGTCGCGCGAAACGCCTTCAGCGCGTCCTTCACCCGCTCCCAGTGCGCAGGTGCGCGCCCGTCGGGCACGTCGAGGATCGTCACGGCCACCGTCGCACCCGGACAGAACGCCGCGAGCGCGGCCCGCTCCTCGGCCTCACGTTCGGTACCGGCGCCGCTGAGCACCAGCGCATGCACACGCAGGCCGGGGTTGGCCTCTGACAGCGCCAGCAGTGTGCCACCCATGCCGATGGCGATGTCGTCGCAGTGCGCCCCGAGGACGGCGATCTCGCTCAGATCGCCTGCCTGCAGATCGATCACGTCGCCGGTGCGAGCTGCGGAGCCGCCTTCGAGTGCTCCCAGAGCATCCACGGCCGGTCGCCCCGCTGGTATCCGGCGTCGAGCTCGGCACGCTCCTTGAAGGTGTCGGCCGGCTTCCAGAACCCGAAGTGCTTGTGGCCGTACAGCTTCCCCTGGGCGGCCAGCTTGCCGCAGACGTCCTCGACGAGGTCGCAGTTCTCGGTGAGCAGCTCGAGCACGTCGGCGGTCTTGAGCACGAAGAAACCGCCGTTCTCCCAGATCGGGAGTCGCGACACGGCGGTGATGCCGCTGATGTTGCCGTCTTCGGCGATGTCGACGCAGTGGAACGACGACTGCGGCGGCACGATCAGCATCGAGGCGGCGGCGCCGGACGCCTTCACCTCGTCCACGATCTGGTCCATCGGCGCGTCGGTGAGCACGTCGGCGTAGTTGGCGAGGAAGTATTCGTCGTCCTCGACGAAGTGCCGGACCCGGCGCAGCCGCTCACCGATCGGCGACTCCGGCCCGGTGTCGACGAAGGTGATCGTCCAGTCGGCGATATCGGAGTCCAGCAGGTCGACCTGGCCGTCGCGGATGACGAAGTCATTCGACATCGCCTCCTGGTAGTTCAGGAAGAAGTCCTTGATGTGGCTCGCGCCGTAGCCGAGGCAGAGGATGAAGTCCTTGTGCCCGAAGTGCGCGTAGTACCGCATCACGTGCCAGATCAGGGGCCGCGGGCCGATCATCTGCATGGGCTTGGGCACGACGTCCTCGGCGCCGTTGCGCATCCGCATGCCGTATCCGCCGCAGAACAGCACTACCTTCATTCGGGGTCCCCATTCGTGGTTCGGCGTGCCGGAGTGGTCGCGCCGGGCTGGACGATCTGTAGGTGCGGCAGCGGGATCGCCAGTTGCGCACCCCATTCGGCCGTGTAGGCCAGCTGCTCGGTGATCTCGGTGGCGAGGTTCCAGGGCAGCACGACGATCACGTCGGGCCGGTCCTTCTCGAGCCGGTCCACCGAATGGATCGGGATGCGGGTGCCGGGGGTGTACCTGCCGTGCTTGTACGGGTTGCGGTCGACGGTGTACTCGATGAGGTCCGACCGGATGCCGCAGTAGTTGAGCAGGGTGTTGCCCTTGCCGGGGGCGCCGTAGCCGACCACCCGCTTGCCCGCCGCACGGCAGTCGAGCAGGAAGCGCAGCAGTTCATGACGGACGTGCTCGACGCGGGGCCGCAGCGTGACGTAGCCGGCGACGTCGTGCAGGCCGGCCTCCTCCTCGGCGGCCAGCGCCTCGGCCACCCGCGCGGTCGGCGTGCCCGCGACCGGCTCCGGCCTGGCCCACACCCGGATCGATCCGCCGTGGGTGGGGATCAGCTCCACGTCGACGACGGCGAGCCCGGCCGTTGCGAGCGCCCGCGCGGCCGAAGCCACTGTGTAGTACTGGAAGTGCTCGTGGTAGATCGTGTCGAACTGGGCGAGCTCGACGAGGTTGCGTGCGTGGTGCACCTCGATCGACAGCCAGCCGTCGTCGGCCATCAGCAGACGTAGCGCGCGGGTGAACCCCAGCAGGTCCGGGATGTGGGCATAGACGTTGTTGGCGACCACGAGGTCGGCGGCGCCGTGTTCGGCTCGCACGTCGCGGGCCGTCGCCTCGTCGAGGAACGCAGTGACCGTGGGCACGCCCCGCTCTACGGCCGCGGCGCCGACGTTCACCGACGGTTCGATGCCGAGGCAGCGCACGCCCGCGTCGACGACGTGTTGAAGAAGGTAGCCGTCGTTGCTGGCAACTTCGATGACAAATGACTTCTGCGTCAGCTCCAGCCGTTCGACGGCGCCGCCGACGAACTGGCGTGCGTGATCGACCCAGCTGTCGGAGAACGAGGAGAAGTAGGCGTATTCGGTGAAGGTGTCCTCCGGCGTGATCAGCGCGGGGATCTGGAGCAGCAGGCAGTCGGCACACAGCCGCAGGTGCAGCGGAAATGTCGCCTCGGGCAGCTCGAGGTCGGTGGCCGAGAGGAATTTCTCGCACGGCGGGGTCGCGCCGAGATCGAGGACGCTGATCAGCCGATCAGATGCACACAGGCGGCACGACACATTGAGGCCTTCGCTCTAGGGGTGACTCCGATGCGGAGCCTAACAGAGCTTAGCTAACTGTGCGAACGTTGCTGAAATCGCACGATCACGACACGTTTCGTCGCGGCATCCGGTTCGTGCAGGGGTCGCGCCTTAATGGTGACGACAGACAGGTGGACCCCCTGCGCGCGAGGGGGTCCACCGCCGTCGTTTCGGACTCAGCCCTCGAGCTTGTAGCCCAGGCCGCGGACGGTCACCAGGTGCACCGGATTGGCGGGATCGGCTTCGATCTTCGACCTCAGCCGCTTGACGTGGACGTCGAGCGTCTTGGTGTCGCCAACGTAGTCCGCGCCCCACACCCGGTCGATGAGCTGACCGCGGGTGAGCACCCGGCCGCTGTTGCGCATCAGGTACTCGAGCAGATCGAACTCCTTGAGCGGCAACGTGATCGCCTCACCGTTCACACTGACGACGTGCCGCTCGACGTCCATCCGCACCGGGCCGGCCTCCAGCACGCCGTCGCCGATGCCGGATTCGTCGTTCTCGGTGCCGCGACGCAGCACCGCGCGGATGCGCGCGATCAGCTCGCGGGCCGAATACGGCTTGGTGACATAGTCGTCGGCGCCGAGTTCGAGGCCGACCACCTTGTCGATCTCGCTGTCGCGCGCCGTCACCATGATCACCGGCACACTCGACCGCGACCGCAGTTGCTTGCACACGTCGGTGCCGCTCATGCCGGGCAGCATCAGGTCGAGCAGCACGATGTCGGCCCCCGAACGGTCGAATTCGGCGAGCGCCGACGGGCCGTCGACCACCACCGTCGTCTCGAAGCCCTCCTTGCGCAACAGGAACGCCAGCGGATCGGCCAGCGACTCTTCGTCTTCCACGATCAACACACTGGTCATGGTCCGGCGGGGTCCTCTCGTTGGTCGAACTGGTGAGCGGTGTCGCCGTCGACACCGAAGTAGGCGGGGATCGACAGCGTGAAGGTCGACCCCGTACCCGGCTGACTCCACAGCCGGATCGATCCGTTGTGGTTCGCGGCCACGTGTTTGACGATCGCCAGCCCGAGGCCGGTGCCGCCGGTCGCCCGCGAACGCGCCTTGTCGACGCGGAAGAAGCGCTCGAACACCCGCTCCTGGTCGGCCTTCGCGATGCCGATGCCGCGGTCGGTCACCGCGATCTCGATGTTGTCGCCGCGCCTGCGCCTGCTGATCGTCACCGACGACCCGTGCGGTGAGTAGGCGATCGCGTTGGAGATCAGGTTCGCCAGCGCCGTGACCAGCAGCGCCTGATCACCGTGCACGCGGAACCCGGTGGGCGCGTCGGTGGTGATCGCGATGTCGGCGTTGTCGGCGGCCACCTTGTGCCGCGACAGGGCCTCGGACACCACGCTGTCCACCTCGACGATCTCCAGGTCGGGCAGCCGTTCGCCGCCCTGCAGCCGGGACAGCTCGATCAGCTCACCGACCATGTCGGCCAGCCGGTGCGCCTCGGCGACCATCTTCTCGGAGAAGTGCCGCACCGTGTCGGGGTCGTCCGCCGAGGCCAGCAGGGCCTCGGCCAGCACGCCCATCGCACCCACCGGGGTTTTCAGCTCATGGCTCACGTTGGCCACGAAGTCCCGGCGGGTGGCTTCCATGCGGGCATGTTCGGACTGGTCGGCGACGTAGATGACGGCGAACCGGCGGTCGACCTGGGTCAGCAGCCGCACGTGGCCGCGCACCGAGAGGCCCGACCGGCCGGGGTGCTGCAGCTTGCGCGGGGTCAGGTCGACGTCGACGTCCTCACCGGTCGACAGCGTGTGCTCGGCCGCGGCCCATGCCCGGTCGTCGAGCAGACGCTCCCGCACCAGGCCCAGCTCGATGGCCCGTTCGTTGGAGTAGACGACGTCACGGAAGGTGTCGACCACGACGATCCCCGTCGGCGACGCCGACACGATGTGGGCGAGCATCTGGGAGACGGTGATGCCGGCCTGTTCGACGGCCCGCCGCTGCCTGGCCTCGAGGATCCGGGGCGTCAGCAACGCACCCACCCCGGCCCCGGCGGCCAGGGCGAGTAACGCAACCACTGCTGTCAGCAGCAGCGCGGAAACCACGCTCACGCGAAAAGCGTACGCATCCGGTGAACGTCATCCCAGCAGCGTGCGGCCAAAACGAGACATGTCACAGAGCCAGGAGCAGGTGTTCGGGCCGCGTTAACCCACTGTTTGCCGGGGCGGGGCCTTCCGACGGCTACTTCGCGCCCTGCGAAGCAACGGCCGCCGCGCCGGCCTCGGCCGCCTCGGGGTCCAGGTAGGTACCCCCCACCACCAGCGGCTTGAGGTCGGAGTCCAGGTCGTAGCGCAGTGGGATACCGGTGGGGATGTTCAGCCCGACGATGTCGTCGTCGGACATCTTGTCCAGGTACTTCACCAGGGCGCGAAGCGAGTTGCCGTGCGCGGCGATCAGCACGGTCCGGCCCGCCCGCAGGTCCGGGACGATGGTCTGCTCGAAGTACGGCACGAACCGGGCGACCACGTCGGCCAGGCACTCGGTGAGCGGGCCGCCGTCGATGTCGGCGTAGCGGGGGTCGGTGTCCTGGCTGAACTCGCTGCCCGCTTCGATCGGCGGCGGCGGGGTGTCGTAGCTCCGCCGCCACGTCATGAACTGCTCGTCGCCGTACTTCTCCTTGGTCTCGGCCTTGTTCAGGCCCTGCAGCGCGCCGTAGTGCCGCTCGTTGAGCCGCCAGTCGCGGTGCACCGGGATCCAGTGCCGGTCGGCCTTGTCCAGCGCCAGGTTGGCCGTGGTGATCGCGCGCCGCAGCAGCGAGGTGTAGACGACGTCGGGCAGCCGGTCCAGCTCGGCCATCAGCTCGCCGGCGCGCGCCGCCTCCGCCCGGCCCTTGTCGGTGAGGTCGACGTCGACCCAGCCGGTGAACAGATTCTTCGCGTTCCAATCACTCTCGCCGTGGCGGAGCAGGATCAGCGTGGATTCTCCGGAATCAGCCATGGCTGGCATCCTCTCACGCCTGTGCGGCACCGTCCTGGTCGCTCGCATCGTCGATGAGGTGCTCGAATGCGCGCAGGTTCTTCAGCGATTCGCCGCGCTTGACCCGCCACTCCCACTCCCGCTGGATCGACGATTTGAAGCCGAGTTCCAGCAGCGTGTTGAAGTCGTTGTCGACGGCCTCGAGCACCTGGCCGAGCACGCTGTCGAGCTCCTTGGCGGTCACCGCGGGCAGTGCGATCCGGCCGACGAGGTAGATGTCGCCGATGTTGTCCAGCGTGTAGGCCACGCCGTAGAGACGGCGGTTCCGCTTGAGCAGGAAGCGGTAGACGCCCTCGAAGTTCTCGTCGGGCTTGCGGCAGACGAACGCCTCGACGCGCACCGAGTGCTCGCCGACGGTGAGGATGGTGTTGGTGGTCAGCCTGCGCTCGCCGGGCAGGGCTACCACGATGCCCGGCAGCCCGCCGCGCGCGCCCGCGTGCAGGGTGTAGTTCAGCCCGTGCTCGACGAGCGTGTCCTCGATGATCTTCTGGACGCGTTCGGTCATGCGCGGACCCCGCGCCGCATCGAGAACCGCCTGCCGCCGCGGCGGGTGGTCGCGTCCCGGCGCGGGTGGCGGGTGCGGTAGTCGGAGATGGCCCGCCCGTAACCGGCCAGCAGTGCGTCGACGGTGTGCGCCCAGGAGAACGACGCGGCGTGCGCGACGGCCGCGTCGCGCATGGTGTCCGGCCCGCGTTCGAGCAGGGCGTTCATCGCATGCGCCCAGTCGTCGGTGTCGTGACCGTCGACGAGGGTCCCGGTGACGCCGTCACGCACGGCGACGGGCAGGCCGCCGACCGCAGCGGCCACCACGGGGGTGCCGCAGGCCTGGGCCTCGACGGCGACCAGACCGAAGGACTCCGAGTAGCTGGGCACCGCGACCAGATCGGCGGCGCGGTAGACCGTCACGAGGTCTTCGCGGGACTGCGGGGGCAGGAACGTCACGCGGTCTGCGATACCCAGTTCGTCGGCGAGCCGAACCAGCCCGTCGGGTGTGGCCATCCCGCTGCCGGACGGTCCGCCGGCGATCAGCACCCGCACGCCGGGAAGCTTGGCGGCCGCGCGAAGCAGCACGTCTGGCGCCTTGAGGGGCTGGATCCGGCCGACGAAGGCCAGTACGTCCTCATCGGCGGCCAGGCCGAGCCGGGCCCGGGCCTCTCCCTTGTCGCCAGGGGTGAAGACGTCGAGGTCGACCCCGGGATGCACGACGTCGATGCGCGACGGGTCGGCGTGATGCAGCGAAACCAGTTCGCGCGCTTCGTGCTCGGTGTTGACGATCAGCCGGTCGGCCTCGTCGACCACCTGCTGCTCGCCGACCGCGCGCAACGGCGGTTCCGGCGCGTCGCCCTCGGCGAGCGCGGCGTTCTTCACCGCGGCCAGCGTGTGCGCGGTGTGCACCAGCGGCACCGCCCAGCGGTCGCGGGCCAGCCAGCCCACCTGACCCGACAGCCAGTAGTGCGAGTGCACGATGTCGTAGTAGCCCGGTTCGTGGGTGGCCTCGGCGCGCAGCACCCCCGCGGTGAATGCGCACAGCTGCGTCGGCAGGTCGTATTTGTCGAGGCCCTCGAACGGTCCGGCGACGACGTTGCGCACCAGCACACCGGGCGCCACCCGCACCACCGGTGGGTCGGCCGACGACGTGGCGCGGGTGAAGATCTCGACCTCGACGCCGCGGCGCGCCATGTGCAGCGCGGTCTGCAGGACATACACGTTCATCCCGCCTGCGTCGCCCGTCCCGGGCTGGGCCAGCGGTGACGTGTGCACCGAGAGCACCGCGACGCGGCGCGCTGAGACGTCCGGCTGATCCGCTGCTAGGCGCACACCGTCATGTCTACACCTCGGCTACGCGCTGGCTTCGGGGCGGCGGGCCTGCGCGCGGCGCATCGCCGCGATCGGATCGGCGTACAGCCCGCCGAGCGACACGATGCCCGCGCCGGCCTCCTGCACCCGGTTGCCGAACGCCGTCAGCCGGATGTCGCGCGGCGCCAGCACCGACCGCTCGGCGAAGGCGGCCTCGACGGTCGCCATGGCCTCCGGGTACTCGGTGAACGCCTGCCCGCCGACGACGAGGTCGTCGGGGTTGAGCAGGTCGCGCAGCAGGGCGATCGACTCGCCGAGCACGCGGGCCCGTTCGTTGAGCAGCTCCCTGGCCGCCGCGTTGCCCTGCCGTGCCGCGCGCAGCACGTTCGCCAGGGTCGACGCCGGTCCGTCGGCGGGGACGACGCCCTGTCGGCGTGCGGCTGCGAGCACCGCCTCGTCGCTGACCGTGGACTCCAGTTGTCCTGTGCCGCCCAACAATTTGGACTGCGCGGGCAGCGCGGCGATGGTGCCCGGCCCGCTGCCCGGCGAATGCACCCGGCCGTCGATCGAGAGCGCGTACCCGACGGTCTCGCGGGCGTAGACGTACAGGCTCGTCGTGTGCGTGAGCGCCGAAGCGGCGGGGGCCGTGGCCGCCCGGCGCACGCCCAGCAGCAGTTCGGCGCCGGCCATCGCGTCGACGTGCGAGGCCACCGACACCGGGAGGCCGAGCGACTCGGCGAGCACCGGGCCGACGGGCGCGTCCGACCAGCCCAGCCGCGGGTGGTCGAGGTGTCCGGTGCCGCTGTCGACGATGCCGCCCGCCGCGACACCGATCCACAGCGGGCGGCGCCGGTGCCAGCGGCTCAGGTAGCGGCGGGCGCTGTCGGCCAGCGTCACCAGCGCGGCGGCCTGGGCGCTGCGCGGGGTCGGCGTCTCGACGACGTCGAGGGTGCGGCCGAACAGGTCGGTGGCCACGATGCTGGTGGTGCGGGCGCCGATGTGCACGCCGAGGGTGAGGAACGGCTCGTGGTTGACCTCGACGGGCACCCGCGGCCTGCCGATCGCCCCGGAGGCGGCGAGGTCGGCGCGTTCCCGCAGCACACCGGCGTCGAGCAGGGCGGTGACCTGGCGGTTGACCGTCGCGATGCTCAGGCCGGTGACCCTGGCGATGGCGTCGCGGGCGATGGGTCCGCGGGTCCGCGCGGCGCTGAACACCAGTGCGGCGGCGGTGTCGGCGACCCGCAGCGACGGGGCGACGATGTGGTGGCGGGCCAGCGGCGCCCGCTTGACGGTCGGCGCGGTGCGCACGTGGGCGCGGCGCGAGATCGGCGAGCTCGCGATGGGGGAGATCGCAGTGGGGGCGGGGGTGGCAATACTCACGGGATGTCCTCTGTCGGTCGGCTGGTGGGGTCCTTGCCACACCTGCGAATCAACGGGACGGAAGAATTGTCCTCGGGTCGGTCAGGCGCGGCGGCGCGAGCGGCGACAGCAACAACAGTGCTGCGCGGCGCTGACCTGACACATCCTGGACACGAAGTGAATCTAACACGCTGGCTAGAGTTGTTCAGATGACGACTCCCACTTCCGGCCGGCGCGTCGCAGTGGTCACCGGTGCCAGCGCGGGCATCGGTGCGGCGACCGCGAGAACCCTTGCCGCACAAGGCTTTCACGTAGTCTGCGCCGCCCGCCGCGAGGAGCTGGTGCAGGCCGTCGCCGATGAGATCGGCGGCACCGCGGCTGTGGTGGACGTCACAGACGCCGACGCGGTTGCGGCGCTGGCCGCCGGCCTGGACCGGGTCGACGTGCTGGTCAACAACGCCGGCGGGGCCAGGGGTCTGGAGCCCGTGGCCGACGCCGACGTCGACAACTGGCGCTGGATGTGGGAGTCGAACGTCCTGGGCACGCTGCTCGTCACCCGGGCGCTGCTGCCCAAACTCATCGAGTCCGGCGACGGGCTGATCATCACGGTCACCTCGATCGCCGCCGTGGAGATCTACGACAACGGCTCCGGCTACACCTCCGCCAAGCACGCCCAGGGCGTCCTGCACCGCACGCTGCGCAGCGAGCTGCTCGGAAAGCCGGTGCGGCTCACCGAGGTCGCACCGGGCATGGTGCAGACCGAGTTCTCGCTGAACCGGTTCGAGGGCGACGAGGAGCGTGCGGCGAAGGTCTATGAGGGCGTCACCCCGCTGGTCGCCGAGGACATCGCCGAGGTCATCGGATTCGTCGCCGACCGGCCCTCACACGTCGACCTCGATTTGATCGTGGTGCGGCCGCGCGATCAGGTCAGCGGCGCGGCCGGGTCGCGCTTCAACCGGAGGTGAGTCAGCCGCCGGGGCGGTCGTTCACCGGCTGCGGGGCGCCCGACGGCACGGCAGGCGCGGTGCTGGGGATGCCCGACGGCGGCGCGGCGTCCGACAGCGCCGACATCGACTTCCACTCCTCCCACGGCACGGCCCAGTCCCAGATGTCGCCGTCCGCGTAGGACAGCTGGATCCGGGTGCCGGTCACCTCGACCGGGTCGCCGTACATCGCGGTGTTGAAGTACTGCTGTGCGTCCTCGGTCGACAGGTTGATACAGCCGTTGGTGACGTTGCTGTTGCCCTGCGCGCCCGAACTCGCCGGGTTGGCGTGGATGAACTCGCCGTTGTTGGAGATCCGCACGGCGAACCGCTCCCGGATGTTGGCGTATCCGGCGGCCGGGTTGGTCATGTAGAAGTCCTCGTACTTCTCGGTGACCACATGGATGCCGCTGCGGGTGACGTTGCGGTCCAGATCGCCCTCGCCGTAGCTGCACGGCAGGGTCATGATCGTCCCCGCGTCGGTGATGACCTCGATCTGGTGTGACGACGCCTCCGCCTTGACCAGCTGGCGGCGGCCGATAGTGAAGTCCAGCGACGAGTCCGCCGCGCCATAGGCGTCCTGCCCGAACGGCACGCCGTAGAGCCGGGCGTCGACCCGCACGGTGGTGCCGGGGGCGAAGTACTCACGGGTGCGCCAGTGCACGCGGGAGCCGCCGACCTCGTCGGGCAGCCAGGCCCAGCTGCCCTCGGTCGGCGGGTTCGTGGTGACCGACAGCGCCCGTTCGACCGTCGGCTTGTCGTTGTCGTCGATCGACGCGTCGAACTGCAGGATGACGGGCGCCGCGATACCGACGGTCTGCCCGTCGGCCAGCTGGAACTGCCCGCTGACCTGGGTGGCCGGGTCGATCGTGCTGAACGTGCCCTTGACCGGCACGGCCTTGCCGTCCTCGCCGACCACCGACCCGCCCCAGGTGTACGACGTCCCGTAACCCAGCGGTTCGGTGGTGCTGAACGCGGTGCGCTCCCGGTTGAGGACACCCGCGACGGGCTTGCCCTCGGCGTTGGCCAGCACCACACGCTGGATGAATCCGCCGCTCACCTCGAGGCTGACCGGGGCATTCGGCGACACGTCGGTGGCCGCGGCCGCGGGCTCGAATTTCAGCTCGGGAGCGGCGGGCGCTTCATCGGCGGCCTCCGGTGACCCCACCTCGTTGCCGCAGGCCGCCAGGGCAGCGGGAACGACGACACCGACCGCCAGTGCGGTCAGGGCCTTCCGCCGATTCATCAGGGGCCGACCGGCTGGCCACTTCGCCTCTGCGCTCACGTGGATCCAGCGTACCTAGAGAGTGCATCCGATCAGAGTCGGCTCGGGGGTGAGTTCGATCCCGAAGGCGGCCGAGACACCGTCGCGCACCGTCCTGGCCAGCGACAACAGGTCCGCGGTCGTGGCGCCGCCCCGATTGGTCACAGCCAGCGCGTGCTTGGTCGAAAGCCGCACCGGGGCGCCGGGGCCGGGGTAGCCCTTGCCGAACCCGGCGTGCTCCACCAGCCAGCCGGCCGCCAGCTTCACGCCCTCGTCGGCGGGATAGTGCGGCACCGGGCCGTCGACGGTGGCCCGCAGCCGGTCGAAGTCCGCGGCGCTCACCACCGGATTGGTGAAGAACGAGCCGACGCTCCACGTGTCGTGATCGGAGCCGTCGTCCAGCACCATGCCCTTGCGGCCCCGCAGCGCCAGCACGGCCTCGCGGACGCGCAGCGGGTCGGTCCTGGCGCCCGGTTCCTCCCCCAGCGCGGTCGCCAGTTCGCCGTACCGCAGCGGCGCGCTGCGGCCGTCCGCGTCGAGGGAGAACTCCACCTCCAGCACCACGGCCGCGGCGGAGTTCTTCAAAATGCTTGTGCGATAACCGAATCCCATCGCCTCGGGACCCACCCAGCGCTCCTCGCCGCTGCGCCGGTCGAGCAGCCGGACGCGGGTGATGGTGTCGGCGACCTCGGCCCCGTAGGCGCCGACGTTCTGCACCGGTGTCGCGCCTGCAGAGCCAGGGATGCCCGACAGGCACTCGAGGCCGCCGAGCCCGTATGCCAACGCGGTGACCACCACGTCGTCCCACGAGGCGCCCGCCTCGGCCCGCACCACGTTGTCGACCACCGTGATCTCGGTGTTGGCCACCCGCACGACGGTCAGGTCGGCCATGTCGTCGGCGAGCACCACGTTCGACCCGCCGGCGAGCACCAGAGCGTCGGCGTTGTCGGCGCTGCGCAGGGCCGCCACCAGCTCTTCGGTGCTGGTGGCGGTGACGAGCCTGCGGGCCACCGGACCGATCCGCAACGTGGTCAACGGCGCCAGCGGCACGTCGCGTTCTTCGGACTGCTGCCCCACGGGCTGTCACGGTAGCCTGGCTGGCTATGCCGCGTTCATTCGACTTGGCCACCGAATACGAGGGCACCGTCGAAGAGGTTCACCGGGCGCTGCGTGACGAGGGCTACTGGCTGTCCCGGCTGACCGATTCCGGCGCCGACGACTATTCGCTGGACGCGCTGACCGCCGGGCCGGACGGCGGCGTCACCGTCGCCACCACGCAGGTGCTGCGCGCCGACCGGCTCCCGGGAATCGTCACCCAGTTCCACCGCGGCGACCTGGCGATCCAGCGCGAGGAGCACTGGGATCCGGTCACCGACGGCCGCGCGACCGGGTTCGTCAACGGCGTGATCCTCGGCGCTCCGGTCACCCTCGACGGCGCGATGACGCTGGCTCCGATACGGGCGGGCGAGGCGTCGCGACTGACCTGCAAGGCCACTGTCGAGGTGCGTGTCCCGCTCGTCGGCGGCAAGTTGGAGAACCTGATCGGCGGCCAGCTCGTCGACGTGCTGATCGCCGAGCAGCGCTTCACCACGGCGTGGATCGCCGAGAACGCCTGACCTGCGCCATACACTCGGTCCGTGGGTGCGCCCCTCGGCCAGCTGACCCGCGGCACCACCGGTTACAACCGGCTCCGCCGCAGCGACAGATGGCTGGTGCACTCGGCCCGGGTCCGCACCGCCGTCGGTTCGGCCACCGACCCGCTGGTCGTCGACCTCGGCTACGGCGCTCTGCCGGTCACCACGCTCGAGCTGGCCTCGCGGTTGCGGCCGATCCGGCCGGACGTTCGGGTGGTGGGCCTGGAGATCCATCCCGAGCGGGTCGACGCGGCCCGCCCGTCCGCCACGGCAGGGGTCGACTTCGCGCTCGGCGGCTTCGAACTGGCCGGCCTGAACCCGGTCCTGGTCCGCGCGTTCAACGTGCTCCGGCAGTATCCGGTCGAGGCCGTCGCCGATGCGTGGTCGGCGATGCAGCGGCGGCTGGCGCCGGGCGGGCTGATCCTCGACGGCACCTGCGACGAGTTGGGCAGGCGGTGCGCCTGGGTGCTGCTCGACGCCGAGGCGCCGGTCAGCCTGACGCTGGCCTGCGACCCGTTCGCGATCGAGCGGCCCTCCGATCTCGCCGAACGGCTGCCCAAGGTGCTGATCCACCACAACGTGCCGGGGCAGCCGATCCACGCCCTGCTGGTGGCCGCCGACCGTGCCTGGGCCAGTGTCGCCGGGCACGGCGTCTTCGGGCCCCGGGTCCGCTGGCGGGCGATGCTCGGCCTGCTGCGTGAGCAGGGCCTCCCGGTCGAGCCGCCGCGGCGCCGCATCCGCGACGGGGTGCTCACGGTCCCGTGGGAACACATTGCGCCGTTAGGCTGAGGTCATGCGGATCGCCCTGGCACAGATCGCCGCAGGCACCGACCCGGCCGCCAATCTGGAGACGGTCGAGGAATACACCAGGCGCGCCGCCGACGCGGGCGCGGAACTGGTGCTGTTCCCGGAGGCGACGATGTGCCGCTTCGGGGTGCCGCTGGCGCCCGTCGCCGAACCGCTCGACGGCCCGTGGGCCGACGGTGTGCGTCGCGTCGCGGACCGCTCGGGGATCGTGGTGGTCGCGGGGATGTTCACCCCGAGCGGCGACGGCCGGGTGACCAACACGTTGATCGCCGCCGGTCCCGGTGTCGAAACGCACTACCACAAAATCCACCTCTACGACGCGTTCGGGTTCCGCGAATCACGCACGGTCGCACCGGGTTCCGAGCCGGCGATGCTCGCCGTCGGAGGCTTCCAGGTGGGCCTGACCACCTGCTACGACATCCGCTTCCCGGAGCTCTACGTCGAGCTGGCCCGCCGCGGCGCCCAGTTGATCACCGTGCACGCCTCGTGGGGGTCGGGCCCGGGCAAGGTCGACCAGTGGACGTTGCTGGCGCGGGCCCGCGCGCTCGACACCACCGGCTACGTCGCGGCCGTCGGCCAGGCGTACCCGGGTGACGAGGTCGCGGCCTCCGGACCCACCGGGGTCGGCCACAGCCTGGTCGCCTCCCCCACCGGCGACGAGCTGGTCAGCGCGGGTCCGGATGCCCAGCTGCTGCTGGCCGACATCGACCACGAGACCGCGCAGAAAGCACGCGACAGCATCGCGGTGCTGGACAACCGCTCGGGGTCGGCTCAGTTCGGTAAGGCAGAATCGCTCGGGTGACCGATGACTGGGCCCGCCCTGCCAACCAGCCGCCCGTCCCGCCACCACCCCCACCGCCGAATCTGCCGCCGCCACCGCCCGGCGGGCAGGGCTACCCGCCCCAGGGTCCGCCGCCAGCGGGCGAGGACGAGCGCTCCTCCTTCGGCGACAAGATCAAGGGCCTGTTCCGCGATCCGCTGTCGATCGTGCTCGTGGTGGTCATCGTGGTCGCGTTGGTGGCCGCCGGACTGCTCGGCGGTGAGCTGTATGCCCGCAACCGCGCCGACGACGTCGTCTCCCGGGTGGTGTCGTGCATCGTGCAGGACGAGGCGAAGGCGTCGTTCGACCCGCTTCCGCCGTTCCTGCTGCAGCACATGACGGGGCACTACACGAACATCAACATCGAGACGGCGGGCAACCAGATCCGCGAGGCCAAGGGCATGAAGGTGGCCATCGACATCCGCGACGTCCGCCTCGAGGACACCGCGACCTCCGGCGGCTCGGTCGGATCACTCACGGCGAACATCACCTGGGCCGCCGACGGCATCAAACAGACTGTGCAGGATGCTATTCCGCTGTTCGGCAGCTTCTTGACGGGCGTCACGACCAACCCGCAGGGCGGCACGATCGAGCTGGAGGGCGCGCTCGGCACCATCACGGCCAAGCCGGAGGTCGTCGACGGCGGGATCGGGCTTCAGGTGACGAACCTGACTGGGCTCGGCTTCACGCTGCCCCGCGAGACGGTGCAGCCCGCGCTCGACGCGTTCACCGGCGAACTGACGAAGAACTACCCGATGGACATCACCGCCCGCAGCGTCGAGGTCACCGACACCGGAGTGACGGCGGTGTTCGCCACGGAGAACGCCCAGATGCCCAAGGGCCAGCAGGACCCCTGCTTCTCCGAGCTCTGATCCCGCGGCGCTGAGCCGGGTCAGTCGAGCGCGTCGAGCACGGCGCGCGTGCCCGACAGGCCCAGCCGCGTCGCACCGGCGTCGAGCATCGCCACCGCGTCGGCTGCGGTGCGGATGCCGCCGCTGGCCTTGACCTCGAGCCGCGGCCCGACCGTCGCGGCCATCAATTCCACGGCGGCCACCGACGCGCCGCCGCTGGGGTGGAAGCCGGTTGAGGTCTTCACGAAGTCGGCGTCGGCGGCCTCGGCGGCCCGGCACGCCTCGACCAGCGCGTGTTCACCGGCGAACTCGAGCAGCGCGGCCGACTCGAGGATCACCTTCAGGATGACGCCTTCGCCGACGGCCGCGCGTACCGCGGCGATGTCGTCGTGCACCGCGTCGAAGTCGCCCGCTACCGCAGCGCCGACGTCGATCACCATGTCGATCTCGACGGCTCCTGCTGCGGTCGCCAGCACCGCCTCGTGCGCCTTGACGGCGGAGAAGTGCTTGCCCGAGGGGAAACCGACCACCGCGGCGATCACCGGTCCCGGCGCCTGCGCCGACTTCGCGGCGGCCACCATCGTCGGCGACACGCAGGCGGCGTACACGCCGAGTGCGTCGGCCTCGCGCATCAGCGCGACGACGTCGGCCTCGGTGGCCTGCGGCTTGAGCAGGGTGTGGTCGACGAGCTCGGCCACCGCATCGCGGGTCCACACCATCAGAACGGCTCCAGGGTGCCGCCCGGATTACAGCCGGCGGCCATCATCTCCTCGCCGGTCACCTCCGGACGCCACGGCTCGAGGTTCCAGCTCACCTTGCCGGGTTCGGCCATCTCGGCGAACTGCCAGTGGCAGATGAACTGTTCGCGCATGCCGGGAATCGCGGCGTCCGGGGACAGCGCGAGCACCTCGGCCCACGCCACGTCCGCAGGCGCGGAAGCGGCCTGCCGGCCGGACGGCGTCGGGTAGACCCGCAGGCTGGACAGGTCACCCCACTTGGCCCACTCGACGTGGTCGACGTACGGCGGAGCCGGGACCGGGTTGGCCGCCGCCGTGGGCAGCACGGTGAACGCGGACGCGAGGATGCTGAGGGCCGCCAGCGCGGCGGTGACGACGGGTCGCACGGGTCAGCGTGACTTCCCTTGGATCTCCAGGATCTTGGGCCGTACGTCGACGAGGTAGACGCCGGCGGCGCAGGCGCAGATCGCGGCGCCGAACACGTCCTGCAGCAGGAGCAGCAGCAGCACGCTCACGCCGAGGATCGCCAGCCACACCGGCTTGGTGAGCTTGCCGGCGGCGGGGTAGGCGTCGGTCCGCTGGATCGCCGCGTGCACGAACGAGTAGACGCCCACCACCAGGACGACGAGGACCAGGGCGAAAGAGATGACGCCCGCTAGGTCGGCAAGTATCACCTCACCACCCTAAGCGGGCGCCATCCGTGCGTCGAATTACTTCTGTGTGACCTTCTTGGCCGGAGCCTTCTTGGCCGGGGCCTTCTTGGCCGGGGCCTTCTTGGCGGCCGGCGCCGGGGCGGTCTTCTTGGCCGGGGTGGGGGCAGGCGCCTTGACGGCGGCCTTCTTCACCGGCTCCGAGGCGCTCTCGGTGCGCTTCGGCAGCTCGACACCCACCAGCTTGGCGGCCCGCTCACCGACGGCGCGGGTCTGCGTGGCCACGTTGCCGAGCGCCTCCTGGGTCAGCTCGACGGCCTGGTCGGTGATCCCCTCGACGCGGTTGGCGGCGTCCTCGAGGGCCGGCTGGCTGCGGAGCCGCTCGAGTGCGGCCTCGCCACGCTCGACGAGCTTCACGTAGGTGGTCTGCGCGGCGTCGGCGTACCCCTCGGCCGCCTTGCGCAGCTCTTCGGTGGTCAGCCGCTCGCGCAGCTCACCGACCTGTGCGGGGATCTCTTCCTGCAGCTTGTTCAGCCGGGCGCGACGCTCCTCGAGACGGGCGTTCGCGTCGGTGCGGGCGTCGCCGGCGCGGTCACGCAGGCTGGCCACGATCTCGTTGACGGTGGCGAGCGCCAGGTCGGCGGCACCCACGGCCGCGAGCAGCGGCGCCTTCAGGTCTTCGATGTCGAGGTTCTGCTGCTGGTTCTTCTCGGCCATGTCGTACTTCCTTTCAGGATCTGTCTTCATTCAGATATGTGGTTCTCAGGGGCGGATCTGTTCTCAGTCAGTCGTCGGCTCCCCTTCCGCCGGGAGCTCCGCAGCCTCGTTCTGCTGTACGAACGAGGAGTAGATGTCGAGCAGGACCCGCTTCTGCCGCTCGTTGATCGCCGCGTCGTTGACGATGGCGTCGCGTACTTCGCTGGTCTCGCTCGGCTCGAGGATCCCGGCCCGGACGTAGAGCACTTCGGCTGACACCCGCAACGCCTTCGCGATCTGGTTGAGCACGTCGGCGGACGGTTTGCGCAGTCCCCGCTCGATCTGACTGAGGTAGGGATTGCTGACGCCGGCCTTCTCGGCCAGCTGCCGCACCGATACCTGGGCCGCTTCGCGCTGACTCCGGATGAAGCTGCCGATGTCCTGCGCGGCGGTGGTCACGACCGCGGCAAGATTTTCATCCTGCTGCATGGTCTCAGCCCCCTCCGTGCGTCGGGTATCCGATTGGTGTCGGAATCAACCGTACGACGGAGTGCTAACTTTTGCAAGCACTAGCTAGCGCAGGTCAGAAGAGTAGCTGGGCTATCGAGTAGATGACGAGGCCCGCCAGCGAGCCCACCACCGTGCCGTTGATACGGATGAATTGCAGGTCGCGGCCGACGTGCAGTTCGATCCGATCGCTGGCCTCCTCGGCGTCCCACCGCTCGATGGTGTCGGTGATGATCGTGGTGATCTCCGCCCCGTATTCGGCCACCAGGTGTTGCGCGCCCCGCACGATCCAGTTGTCGACCTTGCGGCGCAGATCGACGTCGTCGCGCAACGACTCGCCGATGCGGATCACCGAGTCCGCGATGCGACCCCGCAACGTCGACGACGGGTCGTCCACCGACTCGAGGATGATCCGCTTGGCCGCCGTCCACGCGGTCTCGGCCGCCCGCGTCACCTCGTCGCGGGCCATGATCTGCTCTTTGACGTTCTCCGCGCGCTGGATCGTCGCCGCGTCGTGCTGCAGGTCGTTTGCGAACTCGAACAGGAACTTGGTCGCCGAGCGCCGCAGCTCGTGGTCGGGATTGCGGCGGACCTTGTCGGTGAAGTCCATCAGCTCGCGGTGGATCCGGTCGCCCACCAGGTGGTCGACCCAACGCGGTGACCACTGCGGCGAATCGCGCTCGATGACGCGCTCGATGATCTCGCCCGCGTTGAGCGACCACTGGAACGCGCGGTCGGCCAGCAGCTGGATCAGCGCCTCCTGCCGCCCCGCCTCGAGCAGCTCGTTGAGCACCCGGCCCACCGGCGGCCCCCACTGCGGCTCGGCGACGCGCTTGACGATCATCTTGTCCAGCACCTGCTGGACGTCCTCGTCGCGCAGCATCTCCACCAGCACCCGCAGCACCGTCGACACCTCCGCGGCGACGCGGGCGGCGTTGACGGGTTCGGCGAGCCACTTGCCGGTGCGGCTGGCCACGTCGGCGGAGCGCAGCTTGGTCTCGACGTTCTCCGGCGACAGGAAGTTCTCCCGGACGAACATGCCGAGGCCCTCGCCGAGCTGGTCCTTCTTGCGCTTGATGATCGCGGTGTGCGGGATCGGGATGCCCAGCGGGTGCTTGAACAGGGCGGTGACGGCGAACCAGTCGGCCAGCGCGCCGACCATGCCGGCCTCCGCGGCGGCCCGCACATAGCCCACCCACCCCGGCGCACCGTGGGACTGCGCCCACGTGCACACCAGGAACACGACGGTGGCCCCGAGCAGGAATCCGAGCGCGACCGCCTTCATCCGGCGCAGCGCGCGGCGCCGTTCGGCGTCGGCGGCGGAGTCCGCGCCGGCAAGCGCCTCGGCGAAACTCGCCTTCTGTGCCACCGGTGCCGGTTCGACGTCTGCTCTGTGTGCCACCAATCCATCATGGGCCATGCCGCCATGTACCCGTCTGACCGCGCCGATCCCCGACGGCGGGTCGTAGTATCGAGAGGGACTACGGAATGGACTACGGGGATAGTGGCACAGCAGACCCCGCCGGTGGCGGTCAAGACCGATGGACGCAAACGGCGCTGGCATCAGCACAAGGTCGACCGGCGCAACGAACTCGTGGACGGCACCCTCGAGGCGATCCGCCGACGTGGAAGCAACGTCAGCATGGACGAGATCGCCGCTGAGATCGGGGTGTCCAAGACGGTGCTGTACCGCTACTTCGTCGACAAGAACGACCTCACCACCGCGGTGATGATGCGATTCGCCCAGACCACGCTGATCCCGAACATGGCGGCCGCGCTGACGTCGAACATGGACGGCTTCGACCTCACCCGGGAGATCATCCGGGTGTACGTCGAGACGGTGGCCAACGAGCCGGAGCCGTACCGGTTCGTGATGGCCAACAACTCGGCCAGCAAAAACCAGGCGGTCGCGAACTCCGAGCAGATCATCGCCCGGATGCTCGCGGTGATGCTGCGCCGCCGGATGGCCGAGGTCGGGATGGACACCAGCGGTGTCGAGCCGTGGGCATTCCACACCGTCGGCGGCGTCCAATTGGCCACCCACTCGTGGATGTCGCACCCGCGCATGACGTCCGACGAACTCATCGACTACCTGACCATGCTCTCCTGGAACGCACTCTGCGGAATCGTCGAGGTCGGCGGCTCACTCGAGGTGTTCCGCAGGCAGGCACACCCTTCGCCGATCCTGCCCACCAGCCGATGACCGCCGAAGCCGAGCTGCCCGACGAGTGGACGCACGAACCCGGAGAAATGCTGGCATTCCGTCCCGGCTCCAAGGTCGCCGACATCGACACCGACGCGACGCCCGGTTTCGGGGGGTCCAAGGACGACGCGAAAGCCCTGCAGTGGGAACGCAACGAGCTGCTGGCCGACCTGCAGGAGAGGTTCTATGCCGGCAGCAAGGGTGGGGGCGACACCCGCTCGGTGCTGCTGGTGCTGCAGGGCATGGACACCGCGGGCAAGGGCGGGATCGTCAAACACGTTGTCGGCGCCGCGAATCCGCAGGGCGTGCGGTACACCAGCTTCGGCAAGCCGACGGAGGAGGAGCTGGCCCACCACTACCTGTGGCGCATCCGCAAGGCGCTGCCGCCCGCGGGGCACATCGGCGTGTTCGACCGGTCGCACTACGAGGACGTGCTGATCGTGCGGGTGCACGATCTCGTCCCGCCGAACGTGTGGGCCACGCGCTACGACGAGATCAACGCTTTCGAGCGCGAACTCGTCGACGGCGGAGTGACTCTGGTGAAGGTCGCGATGTTCGTCTCACTCGACGAGCAGAAGAAGAGGCTGGAGAAGCGTCTCGCGCGGCCGGACAAGTATTGGAAGTACAACCCCGCCGACATCGACGAGCGCCTGCTGTGGCCGAAGTACGTGGACGCCTACCAGGCGATGCTCGACCGCACGTCGACCGACATCGCGCCGTGGCACATCGTGCCCTCCGACCACAAGTGGTACAGCCGCCTCGCGGTCACCGAACTGCTCATCGAAGCGCTCGAGGGCCTCGACTTGTCGTGGCCCCCTGCCGATTTCGATGTCGAGGCGGAGAAGCGCCGCCTCGCCGAGGCCTAGAGGGCCGCGCTCTTCGCTGAGTGCACGCTTGTTCGCACCCTCACTCGGCGTTTGCGTACAACAACCGTGCACTCGCTTCCGGTTATCCACAGCCGCCACGATTGCCGCGCGAAGTGGTGGGCGACGGGCCAGACGATGAAGGTATGCATCCTCGTCTCATCGTCGCGACCGAGGCGCTGGCCGACGGTGGTTTGACCCGCCGCGATCTCATGCGCAGTTACCGGAAGGTGCATCGCAACGTCTATGTGCGGGTCGACACGGAACTGAGCGCGCTGGACCGTGCCCGTGCCGCCTGGCTGTGGTCCGGGCGGAAGGCAACGCTCGTCGGCCATTCAGCGGCCGTTGCCCTCGGCAGTCGCTGGATCGACGCGGACGCACCCGTGGAGCTGGCCCACTCCAGGCGGCCCGGCGCGCGGGGGATTCTCGTGCACTCGGACGTGATCCGCGACGATGAGGTGTGCCTCCGATACGGCATGCGGTGCACGACGCCCGCACGCACCGCCTACGACCTCGCCAGACGCCTCCCCCACGAGCAGGGCGTCATCCGGGTGGACGCACTGCTGAACGCCTCCGGTGCCAGCGTCGCGGACGTCACAGCCGTCGCGCGCAGATACCCGGGAGCGCGAGGTGCACGACGCCTTCGTGAGGTGATGGACGTGGCCGACGGCGGCGCCGAGTCCCCGCAGGAGACCCGTCTACGACTCCTGCTCGTTCGTTCCGGCCTCCCTCGGCCCGCCACCCAGATCAGAGAGGGCAGCAGGCGTATCGACATGGGCTGGCGCGCCGCGAAAGTGGGCGTCGAGTATGACGGCAAGCAGCACTGGACCGATCCCGACGAGCATGCCCGCGACATCGAGCGCCTGGAGTTCCTCGCCTCGCGCGGCTGGCTGATCGTCCGGGTCAGTGCTCGACAGCTCAACCAGCGACCGGCGAGCGTGGTGCAACGAGTCCGCGCCGCATTGCGCGCGCGAGAGCACGCTTGTTGACGGGGTCACTCGGCGTTTGCGTACAACATCCGTGCACTCGCGAAGAACTCAGTACGTGTAGAAGCCCTTGCCCGACTTCTTGCCCAGCTGGCCGGCCTCGACCATCCGCTGCAGCAGCGGCGGCGGCCCGTAGAGCGGCTCCTTGAACTCCTCGAACATCGAGTCCGCGATGAGCTTGAGCGTGTCCAGCCCGACCAGGTCCGACAGCTTCAGCGGCCCCATCGGGTGCGACAGCCCGGCGACCACGGCGGTGTCGATGTCCTCGACGGTGGCGACGCCGGCCTCGGCCATCCGGATCGCCGACAGCAGGTAGGGCACCAGCAGTGCGTTGACGACGAAGCCCGACCGGTCGGTGCAGCGCACCACCTTCTTACCGAGCGTCTCACCCGCGAACTGCTCGACGCGCGCCAGCGCCTCGTCGTTCGTGACCAGCGTCGGCACCAGTTCGACCAGCGGCAGCACCGGCACCGGGTTGAAGAAGTGCAGGCCCAGCACGCGGCTGGGGTTCTTGGTGGCCGCGGCGATCTTCATGATCGGGATGCTGGACGTGTTCGACGCCAGCACGGCATCGGGATCGGTGATGGCCTCGTCGAGCTGCGCGAAGACCTTCGCCTTGACGGCCGCATCCTCGACGATGGCCTCGACCACCAGCTGGCGGTCCGCCAGGTCGGCGATGTCGGTGGCGACGCTCAACCGCGCGAGCGCCTCGTCGCGTTCGGCCTCGGTCAGCTTGCCCTTGCTGACACCGCGCTCCAGCGACGAGACGATGCGGCCGCGGCCCGCCTCGGCAAGCGCCTCGGTGGGCTCGTAGATGCGGACGTCCACACCCGCGCGCAACGACACCTCGGCAATGCCAGCGCCCATCTGTCCGGCGCCGACGACGCCTACCCGCTCGATGCTCATTGATCTCCTCCGATACAGCGACAGGCCCCGCCCGAGAACACGGACGGGGCCTGACGCTATCAACTGACTTCTAGTGGAACTGACCCTCTTCGGTCGAGCCGGTCAGCGCCGTGGTCGAGCTGGTCGGGTCCACGGTGGTGGCGATCCGGTCGAAGTAGCCGGCGCCGACCTCGCGCTGGTGCTTCGTCGCGGTGTAGCCCCGCTCCTCGGCGGCGAACTCGCGCTCCTGCAGCTCGACGTACGCGCTCATCTGGTTGCGGGCGTAGCCGTAGGCCAGATCGAACATCGAGTAGTTCAGGGCGTGGAAGCCCGCGAGGGTGATGAACTGGAACTTGAAGCCCATCGCGCCGAGCTCCTTCTGGAACTTCGCGATGGTCGAGTCGTCGAGGTGCTTCTTCCAGTTGAACGACGGCGAGCAGTTGTACGACAGCATCTGGTCGGGGAACTCCGACTTGACGCCCTCAGCGAACTTGCGGGCCAGCTCGAGGTCCGGCGTGCCGGTCTCCATCCAGATCAGGTCGGAGTACGGGGCGTAGGCCTTGGCGCGGGCGATACAGGGCTCCAGGCCGTTCTTGACCCGGTAGAAGCCTTCCTTGGTGCGCTCACCGGTGATGAACGGCTGATCGCGCTCGTCGACGTCGGAGGTGATCAGCGTGGCCGCCTCGGCGTCGGTGCGGGCGATGACCAGGGTCGGCACGTCGGCCACGTCGGCGGCCAGGCGGGCCGACGTCAGGGTGCGGATGTGCTGCTGGGTGGGGATCAGCACCTTGCCACCGAGGTGGCCGCACTTCTTCTCCGACGCCAGCTGGTCTTCCCAGTGCGAACCGGCGACACCGGCGGCGATCATGGCCTTCTGCAGCTCGTAGACGTTCAGTGCGCCACCGAAGCCGGCCTCGCCGTCGGCGACGATCGGGGCCAGCCAGTTCTCGATCGAGGTGTCGCCCTCGACCTTGGCGATCTGGTCGGCGCGCATCAGCGCGTTGTTGATGCGACGGACCACCTGCGGCACCGAGTTGGCCGGGTAGAGGCTCTGGTCGGGGTAGGTGTGGCCGGACAGGTTGGCGTCACCGGCGACCTGCCACCCCGAGAGGTAGATGGCCTTCAGCCCGGCGCGAACCTGCTGGACGGCCATGTTGCCGGTCAGGGCGCCGAGGGCGTTGACGTACTCGAGGTCGTGCAGCTGGCTCCACAGCACCTCGGCGCCGCGGCGGGCGAGGGTGTTCTCTTCGACGACACTGCCCTGCAGCGCGACGACGTCCTCGGCGCTGTACTCGCGGGTGATGCCCTTCCACCGGGGGTTGGTGTCCCAGTCCTGCTTGATCTGTTCGGGCGATTTCGGGGTGCCAACGGTCGACATCGACTGCTCCTTCGTGGGTACTGAATCGCTGCGGTGTGGCCGACTTTCCCGGCTTGCTAACACTCGAACGACTTCGCGGCTGTGCTCCTACGAGGATGCCTCAAGGTATAACTGCAGGTCCACCCGTTTCGCTTGCCAAGTTTCGCCAACACCCCCGGCTAACTTGTGAAGATTGCGAAGACACCCCGCAGCTGTACCGGTTCAGAAGCTACTGATCAGTAACCCGTTTCCGCTGGTCAGTACGCCCGTACTGTTAAACCGGGATGATCAGAGCGTGAAGAGTGATGCGACGGCTTTCGTCTCGTCGCCGACCGCATATGTGAGCGTTGTAACAGTGCGATCCGTCAGCTCGGCGCCGAACTTGTCGGTCGAACCGGGCGGGTGCACGTGCGAGATGATCTCCAGTTTGTCGCCGAGGGCCACCGGCAGGTCGTGCTCGATGGTGGCGCGCAGCGGCTTCTGCAGCAGTTCGGGGTGGCTGCCCAGGTAGTCCTCGACCACTGACCAGTACACCGAGTTGTTCATGTGGTCGAAGATGTCGATGTCCGAGACGCGCACCGGGTACTCGCGGATCTCAGCGGCGTCCTCACGGGCACCCGCGCTGAGGTAGGCCTTCCAGCGCAGCCGGTTCACGTCGGTGGTGCGCCGCAGTCCGGCGATGAAGTCGTCGGAGATGCGCGCCGGACCCTGGGTCTCGCGGTTGATGTTGATCCAGAACGCCTCGGACTCCATCAGCCCGCCCTTGCGGCCGTCGATGCGAACCCGCATCTCGCACCACCGGTTGGACGTGCCCGAACACCAGCGGCGCAGCCGCATCATGTCCTGGAACTCGATGGGCCGGATCAGGTCGATCATGGTGCGGCGCACGATCCACAGCGGATGGGTCTCCTCGAAGCCCAGTTCGCGGAGGTGGTCGGAGCCGATGTCCTGGATGTGACGGGTCGCGGCGTCGAATTTCAGGCGGCCGGTGCGGTCGACGTCGGCGACGCGCAGGGGCCAGCCGGTGTCGAACACGTCGGGGTGCGGGTCGGGCACCGGCATCATCGTCTTTGCCAGGCCGGCGCCGGCAGCTGCCTGCGTGCCGCTCACGTTCGTCCTTCCACATCGTTGCCCAACCGAATCATGCCAGGCGCCCCGATCCTGCCACAGCGGCTCCCGTGCGAACGCTGCGAAGCGCTTCTTCGCACGTTGTTACGCTGGTCAGCATGGCCAGGACCTTCGTCGGCTCGCGCGTGCGGCAGCTGCGCAGCGAACGGGGCTACAGCCAGGCCGCCCTGGCTCAGAAGCTCGACATCTCGCCGAGTTACCTGAACCAGATCGAGCACGACGTCCGCCCGCTGACCGTCGCCGTGCTGCTGCGGATCACCGAGGTCTTCGGTGTCGACGCGACCTTCTTCGCCTCGCAGGACGACACCCGGCTCGTCGCCGAACTGCGAGAGTTGACGATGGACCGCGACCTCGGCGTCGAAGTCGACGTCGCGGAGATCGCCGACGTCGTCGCCGCGCATCCCACCCTCGCCCGCGCGATGGTGAACCTGCACCGGCGCTACCGGCTCACGACGGCGCAGCTCGCCGCGGTGACGGAGGAGCGATTCGCAGACGGCAGCGGTTCGGGCTCGATCACGATGCCGCACGAAGAGGTGCGCGACTACTTCTACGACCGGCAGAACTACCTGCACGAGCTGGACACCGCCGCCGAGGACCTCACCATCCGGCTGCGCATGCACCGCGCGGAACTGGCCCGCGAGCTGTCCGACCGCCTGACCGCGGTGCACGGGGTCCGCATCGTCCGGCGCAACGACCTCGGTGAGAACGTCATGCACCGCTTCGATCCCGCGACGAAGACCCTGGAGATCGGCGGGCACCTCTCGTCGGGCCAGGTGGTGTTCAAACTCGCCGCCGAACTCGGCTTCCTGGAGTTCGGCGACCTGATCGACAGGCTCGTCGAGGAGGGCACCTTCACCAGCGACGAGTCCCGCACGCTGGCCCGCCTCGGCCTCGCCAACTACTTCGCCGCGGCGACGGTGTTGCCGTATCAGCAGTTTCACCACGTCGCGGAGAACTTTCGTTACGACGTCGAACGGCTGTCGGCGTTCTACGCGGTCAGCTACGAGACCATCGCGCACCGGCTGTCGACGCTGCAGCGGCCGTCGATGCGCGGTGTCCCGCTGTCGTTCGTGCGGGTGGACCGGGCGGGCAACATGTCGAAACGTCAGTCCGCCACCGGGTTCCACTTCTCGTCCAGCGGCGGCACCTGCCCGCTGTGGAACGTCTACGAGACGTTCGCCAACCCGGGCAAGATCCTGGTTCAGATCGCACAGATGCCCGACGGGCGGGACTACATGTGGGTGGCCCGCACGGTGGAACGGCGCGCGGCGCGCTACGGGCAGCCCGGCAAGACGTTCGCGATCGGGTTGGGATGCGAGTTGAGGCACGCCCACCGGCTGGTCTACTCCGAGGGACTCGATCTGTCGGGCGACGCCTCGGTGGCCACCCCGATCGGCGCGGGATGCCGGGTGTGCGAACGGGACAACTGCCCGCAGCGCGCCTTCCCCGCCCTCGGCCGGGCGCTGGACCTCGACGAGCACCGCTCGACGGTGTCGCCGTATCTGGTCAAGCAGACCTGATCCGTCACCGGTGCCCGGGCCTTTTGAGGCCTACCTGTGCCAGACTCGATGAGGTGAGTTCAGTAGAGCCTGCGCGCATCGAGCCCGGCGGTTTCCGCGAACTGGGTCCGCTCAACTGGGCCATCGCCAAGGCGGGCGCCCGCTCGATACGCGCCCCGCGGTTCAGCCTGGTCAACGTCCTCGGCCGGCACCGGCTGCTGTTCCTGGCCTGGCTGCCATACAGTCTCGTGCTGCTCGGCCCGCTCGGCAAGCTCACCCGCCGCGACGCCGAGACGGTGATCCTGCGAGTCGGCCACCTGCGCGACTGCGAGTACGAGCTGCAGCAGCACCGCAGGCTGGCCCGCAGCCGCGGTGTGGACGCCGAGACGCAGGCCCGGATCTTCGACGGCCCGGACGCCGAAGGCCTCACCGACCGGCAGCGGGTGCTGATCACCGCCACCGACGAGTTCGTCGTCACCCGCGGCGTCTCCCCGGAGACGTGGAAGGCGCTGGCGAAGCACCTGACGGAGCAGCAGCTGATCGAATTCTGCATGCTCGCAGCACAATACGACGGCCTGGCGGCGACCATCAGCACACTGCAGGTGCCGCTCGACTTCCCGGACTGACTACAGGTAGGTCACGCCGAGCACGATGATCGAGAACAGCACGGGCGCCGCGGGCAGGCACCACAGAAACGCCGCCCACACGTGCGACTTGCGCTGGAAGTGGCGCCATCCCAGCACCCCCGCCGCGACGCCGAGCAGCAGTGAGACCGCCGCCACCAGCAGCACCCAGAAGCTGATGTCGGAGGTGCCGGTGGCCAGCGAGATGCCGATCAGCCACAGGACGTGCCCAATCACCAATCCGCCGATGCCGGCGACGAGCTCGTTTCTCAAAAGTTGATCATGTGGCCGGTGAGGCCGTGGAAGCATTCCTGCAGCGCCTCCGACATCGTCGGGTGGGTGTGCACGTTGCGGGCGAGCTCGGTGGCCGTCAGGTCCCACTTCTGCGCCAGCGTGAGCTCGGGCAGCAGTTCGGACACGTCGTGGCCGATGAGGTGGCCGCCGATCAGCTCGCCGTACTTCGCGTCCGCGATCAGCTTGACGAAGCCGCTCGGGTCGCCCATCCCGTGCGCCTTGGCGTTCGCGGTGAACGGGAACTTCGCGACGACGACGTCGTAGCCCTCGTCGCGGGCCTGCTCCTCGGTGAGCCCGAAGCTGGCCACCTGCGGCTGACAGAACGTGGCGCGCGGCATCATCCGGTAGTCGCCCAGCGGCAGCGTCTCCGCGCCGGCGATGGTCTCGGCCGCGACCACGCCCATCGCCTCGGCGACGTGGGCCAGCTGCAGCTTGCCCGTCACGTCGCCGATCGCGTAGACGTGCGGCTTGTTGGTGCGCATGTAGTCGTCGATGCCGATGCCGCCGCGCTCGGTGAGTTCCACCCCGGCCTTGTCGAGGTCGTAGCCCTCGACGTTCGGGACGAATCCGATGGCCTGCAGCACCTTCTCGGCCTTGATCTCCTGCGACTTGCCGTCCTTGCTGACGGTGACGGTGACCTCTTTGCCGTCGTCGTCGATCGACTCGACCTTGGTGCCGGTGAGGATCTTGACGCCGAGCTTCTTGAACTGCTTCTCGATCTCCTTCGAGACGTCGGCGTCCTCGTTGGGCAGCGCCCGCGGCAGGAACTCGACGATGGTCACCTCGGTGCCGTAGTTTTTCATCACGTACGCGAACTCCATGCCGATCGCGCCCGCGCCTGCGATGACGATCGACTTCGGCAGTTCACGCTCCATGATCTGCTCTTCGTAGGTGACGACGTTCTCCGACAGCTTCGTGCCGGGCACCAGCTTGGTGTGCGCGCCGGTGGCGATGATGACGTTGTCGAACGTGACCTCTTCGGTGCCGCCGTCGTTCAGGTCGACCGACAGCGTGTGGTCGTCCTTGAACTTCCCGTAGCCCTGGATCTCGGTGATCTTGTTCTTCTTCATCAAGAAGTGCACACCGGTGACGCGGCCGTCGGCGACCTTGCGGCTGCGGTCGTAGGCGACGCCGTAGTCGAACGTCGCCTCCCCGCTGATGCCGAAGGTCTTGGCTTCCTTGGTGAAGATGTGGGACAGCTCAGCGTTGCGCAGCAACGCTTTCGACGGGATGCAGCCGACGTTGAGGCACACCCCGCCCCAGTACTTGGGTTCGACAACGGCGGTGTTCAGCCCGAGTTGGGCGGCGCGGATGGCCGCGACGTACCCGCCGGGACCGGCTCCGAGGACGACGACGTCATAGTGGGTCACGCCCACCAGCCTAGTGGTCCGACGGTGCGCGCTACCGGGCGATCCAGCCGAACACGTAGGCGCCGTAGAGCACGGCCGCGGCGGCCGTCGACGCCAGCGGCGCCGACATCAGCCCGATCGCCATCGCCGACACCTTCGGCCGGTGCGCGACCATCGCCGCCAGCAGTCCCGCCACGGTGCACGCCACCAGGTACACCAGCACCGCGAAGACCGGCCACCGCTTGGTCAGGTCCGGGTCGGTGTACCACCACTGGTACAGGCCGGCGCCGATCCCGGCCGCGGCCACCCACACTCCCGCCACGACGAGCGCGAACATCCACCGCTTGACGAACTGGTAGGAGCCCGGCACGACGAGCGGCTGGGCGGCGGCCACCTGTTCGGGCATCGGCTCGGACGGCACGTCCTCGAACGCGACGGGCGGTGCGTAGTCGGGTGATGGCGCGAGCACCGGTTCGGGTTCGGCGGCACGGGGCTCGACCGGGTTGCGCAGCGCCTCGAAGCTGCCGGTGTCGAAGGTCGGCAGGTACGGCGAGGTGTTGTCGCTGGTCTTCTCTTCTGTCTTCTCAGGCACCGCTCACCACCTGGGTCAATGTCAGGACTCCGAACCACCCGGGCGCGATCGCGACGACGAACGCACCCAGCGTGGTCACCCAGCGCTGGGCCGAAAGCAGGATGGCCAGCATGCCGATCGTTCCCGGTACGCCGACCACCAGGCCGATCACCACGTCGGGCCGGACGCTGGCGTCGACGAGCAGGATCGTCGTCACGCCGGCGAGCAGCCCCACCGCGGCGCCGACCAGCATCGCGCCGGTCAACAGCCAGGCCCTGGGAAGCGGGATCACGATTGAAAACGATAAGGGCCGAGAACCGTGTCAGCCCTCAACCGGCGCGGCGCGCCCAGGTAACGGACATGCATCCGATTCGACACGGCCGGTCTCGGCGACGACGTGGGTGCCGTGCGGCTGCGGGCGCTCCCCGGCCTCGTAGCGGGCGCCGGTGAGCGGCGGATCCCCGGCGAGTGCGGCGTTCTCCTCGGCGGTGAAGGCCCTGCCCCGGCTGAGGAACCGCTTGCCCTCCGGCGCCTCGAGGCTGAAGCCGCCGCCGCGTCCCGGCACCACGTCGATCACCAGTTGGGTGTGTTTCCACGTGTCGAACTGCGGCCCCGAGATCCAGACCGGGACGCCCGGCTCGCCGACGTCGAGCACGGCGAGCAGGACGTCGCGGTCGCCGACGATGAAGTCGCCGTCGGGGTAGCACATCGGCGAGGAGCCGTCGCAGCAGCCGCCGGACTGGTGGAACATCAGCGCGCCGTGGCGGGCCTGCAGCGTCTCGACCAGGTCGGCGGCGGCACGGGTGATGAGCGCCCTGTGCGGGCGAACGTGAGCTTGTGCGCGAGATCTGGGCCCGTCATCGCGCACAAGCTCACGTTCGGCATCCATCAGAAGAATCCCTGGGCCTTATCGCTGTAGGACACCAGCAGGTTCTTGGTCTGCTGGTAGTGGTCGAGCATCATCTTGTGGTTCTCCCGGCCGATGCCGGACTGCTTGTAGCCGCCGAAGGCCGCGTGGGCGGGATAGACGTGATAGCAGTTCGTCCACACCCGGCCGGCCTTGATGTCGCGCCCGGCGCGGTAGGCGGTGTTGCCGTCGCGGCTCCACACACCCGCGCCCAGGCCGTAGAGGGTGTCGTTGGCGATGCGGATGGCGTCGTCGTAGCCGTCGAACGACGTCACCGCGACCACGGGCCCGAAGATCTCCTCCTGGAAGATCCGCATGGCGTTGTCCCCGGCGAAGATCGTCGGCTGCACGTAGTAGCCGCCGTTGAGGTCGCCACCGAGGTCGGCGCGCTCGCCGCCGGTGACCACCCGGGCGCCTTCGGAGCGGCCGATCTCGATGTAGGACAGGATCTTCTCCAGCTGGTCGTTGGAGGCCTGGCTGCCGATCATCGTCTCGGTGTCGAGCGGGTCGCCCTGGCGGACGGCCTTGGTCCGGATCGCGGCCAGCTCGAGGAACTCGTCGTAGATGTCGGCCTGCACCAGGCTGCGCGACGGGCAGGTGCACACCTCGCCCTGGTTGAGCGCGAACATCGTGAAGCCCTCGAGCGCCTTGTCCTGGTAGTCGTCGGCAGCGGCCATCACGTCGGAGAAGAAGATGTTCGGGCTCTTGCCGCCCAGCTCCAGCGTCACCGGGATGAGGTTCTGCGATGCGTACTGCATGATCAGCCGCCCGGTGGTGGTCTCGCCGGTGAACGCGATCTTGGCGATCCTGTTCGACGACGCCAGCGGCTTGCCCGCCTCGAAGCCGAAACCGTTGACCACGTTGAGCACGCCCGCGGGAAGCAGGTCGCCGATCAGCGACATCAGATAGAGGATCGACGCCGGGGTCTGCTCGGCGGGCTTGAGCACGACGGCGTTGCCCGCGGCCAGGGCGGGCGCCAGCTTCCAGGTGGCCATCAGGATCGGGAAGTTCCACGGGATGATCTGGCCGACAACGCCGAGCGGTTCGTGGAAGTGGTAGGCGACGGTGTCGTCGTCGATCTGGGACAGCGACCCCTCCTGTGCACGGATCGCGCCTGCGAAGTAGCGGAAGTGGTCGACGGCGAGCGGGATGTCGGCGTTGAGCGTCTCGCGGATCGGCTTGCCGTTGTCCCACGACTCGGCCAGCGCCAGCGACTCCAGGTTCGCCTCGATGCGGTCGGCGATCTTGTTCAGGATCACCGCGCGCTCGGCGGGCGACGTCTTGCCCCAGGCCGGTGCGGCGGCGTGCGCGGCGTCCAGTGCCTTCTCGATGTCGGCCTCGGTCGAGCGCGGGATCTCGCAGAACCCCTGTCCGGTGACCGGCGTCGGGTTCTCGAAGTACTCCCCGCCGGCCGGCGCCACCCACTCACCGCCGATGAAGTTCGCGTACCGCGACTCGAACGACATCAGCGCGTCGGCGGTGCCTGGGCGGGCGTAGGTGGTCATGGGTGCCTCCCTCGATCAGCGGTGTAACTGAGGTCACAGTACGCTCGCCGCCACAATGAATTCCATGGCTCCTGAAGACCGCTCGCGCGACGAGACCACGACAGCCGATCCCCATCTGTGGCTCGAGGACATCACCGGCGACGACGCGTTGAACTGGGTGCGCGCGCACAACGAGCCCACACTCGCCGGCCTGGCCGGGGACCGCTTCGAACAGATGCGGGCCGAGGCGCTCGAGGTCCTCGACACCGATGCCCGGATCCCCTACGTGCGGCGCCGCGGTGAGTACCTGTACAACTTCTGGCGCGACGCGGCCAACCCGCGCGGGCTGTGGCGGCGCACCACCCTGGACAGCTACCGCGGTGAGAACCCCGACTGGGATGTCGTCATCGACGTCGACGAGCTGGCGCGCGCCGACGACGAGAACTGGGTGTGGGCGGGCGCCGACGTCATCGAACCGGAGCGCACCCTGGCCCTGGTGAGCCTCTCCCGAGGTGGCTCGGATGCCGCGATCGTCCGCGAGTTCGACATGTGGACAAGGCAGTTCGTCGACGGCGGATTCGAGCTGCCGGAGGCGAAGACCCAGATCGACTGGGTCGACGAGGACACCGTGCTGGTCGGCACCGACTTCGGCGACGGTTCGCTGACCGACTCGGGTTACCCGAGGCTGGTGAAGCGGTGGCGCCGCGGGCAGCCGCTGGCCGACGCCGAGACGCTGTTCAGCGGCGAGCCCAGCGACGTCGTGGTGGCCGCACACGCCGACCGCACACCGGGATTCGAGCGCACCATGCTGCGCCGGGCGGTCGACTTCTACAACGACGAGGTCCACGAACTGCGTGGCGACGAGCTGATCCGGCTCGACGCACCCACCGACGCCACGGTCTCGGCGCACCGCGAATGGCTGCTCATCGAGCTGCGGACCGACTGGAACACCGGCGCCGCCGAGTACCGCGCCGGCTCGCTGCTGGCCGCCGACTACGAACAATTCCTCAGTGGCGCAGCACAACTGAAGGTGGTGTTCGAACCCGATGAGCACACCTGCCTGCATCACTACACGTGGACCCGGGACCGGTTACTGCTCGTGACGCTGGCCGACGTGGCGAGCCGGGTGCAGGTGGTGACGCCGGGCACCTGGACCGCCGAACCGGTGCCGGGGATCCCGGAGAACACCAACACCGTGGTGGTGGCGGCCGACCGCGACGGTGACGAGATCTTCCTGGACTCCAGCGGATTCGACACGCCGTCGCGGTTGTTGCACGGCACCGCAGGAGGAGAGCCGACCGAGATCAAGCGGGCTCCGTCGTTCTTCGACGCCGCCGACCTCGAGGTCAGCCAGCACTTCGCCACCTCGGCGGACGGCACCCGGGTGCCCTATTTCGTCGTCGGGCACCGGCACAGCCAGGCGCCGGGACCGGTGCTACTCGGCGGGTACGGCGGGTTCGAGGTGTCCCGTACGCCGGGCTACGACGGGGTGCTCGGCCGGCTGTGGCTGTCACGCGGGGGCACCTACGTGCTGGCCAACATCCGCGGCGGCGGCGAGTACGGCCCGGGCTGGCACACGCAGGCGATGCGCGCGGGACGCCACCTCGTGTACGAGGACTTCGCGGCGGTGGCGGCTGACCTGGTAGCCCGCGGCCTGACGACGGTCGAGCAACTGGGCGCCCAGGGTGGCAGCAACGGCGGCCTGCTGATGGGCGTGATGCTCACGAAGTACCCGGAATTGTTCGGCGCGCTGGTGTGCAGCGTGCCGCTGCTCGACATGAAGCGGTTCCACCTGCTGCTGGCTGGCGCGTCGTGGATGGCCGAGTACGGCGACCCGGACAACCCCGACGACTGGGCGTTCATCTCGGAATACTCGCCCTACCAGAACATCTCGGCCGATCGGCGGTACCCACCCGTGCTGATCACCACGTCGACCCGCGACGACCGGGTGCACCCGGGGCACGCCCGCAAGATGACCGCGGCGCTCGAGGCGGCCGGTCAGCCGGTGCAGTACTACGAGAACATCGAGGGCGGCCACGGCGGCGCGGCCGACAATTCGCAGGCCGCGTTCCGGTCGGCGTTGATCTACGAATTCCTGCACCGGAAGTTGAGCACGTAGCGGTGTAACGGATGGCGGGTCAGGCGGCACTCAGTCGTATAACCGATCCGCCATTCACGTCAGGAGCCGCACATGACCACCATCCACGACCACGGTGCCAGGAGCCTGGTCTCATCTCTGCGCACCGGCTCGAAGGTCGCCACCGTCGCGGCAGGTGCCTTCACCGCTGCCTTCATCGGTCTCGCCGCCCCGGTCGCCGCCGCCCCCGCGGGCCCGGCCAACGCCGAGCGGGCCATCGCGGAACTGCGCTCGCAGGGGTACCGAGTGGTCGTCGATCGCATCGACGACGTCCCACTCGACAAAGCGCGCATCGTGTCGGTGCGCCCCAACGTCAGCATCCGCCCCGGCGCCGTCCGGACCAACGACGGACCCAACGAGACGTTCGCGCAGACGATCTACGTCGAGGTGAAGTGAACACCGCAGCGATTCGTCGACGACGGCCCCCGGACACATCCGGGGGCCGTCGTTCGCGTAGCGGTGTAACGGATGGCGGGTCAGGCGGCACTCAGTCGTATAACCGATCCGCCATTCACGTCAGGAGCCGCACATGACCACCATCCATGACCACAGTGTCAGGAGCTTCCTCACCGGAGCCGGACTCGAGCGAGCCGGAGCGGTGCTGATCCGCTACAGCCTCGTCCTCGTCATCGGCTGGCTCGGCCTGATGAAGTTCACCACCTACGAGGCCAAGGGCATCGAACCGCTCGTCGCCAGCAGCCCACTGATGAGCTGGGTGTACGACATCTTCTCGGTCACGACGTTCTCGGCGCTGCTCGGCGTCGTCGAGGTGACCGCCGCGGTGCTGCTGGCGGTCAAGCCGTTGTGGCCCCGCGCATCGGCGTTCGGCAGCGTGATCGCCATCGGCCTGTTCGTCGCCACGATCAGCTTCCTGGTCACCCTGCCCGACGCCTTCGCGGCGGAGGAGGGCGGCTTCCCGATGCTCACCCTCAGCGGCGGATTCCTGATCAAAGACGTTGTGCTGATCGCCGTCTCGGTGTGGACGCTGGCCGATGCGCTGAAGTCGGCCGAAACGGACCGCCGTGGAGCTACCCTCACGACGAGATGACCACCGCCACCGGCGATGAAGCGGCGCTCGTCGCCTCCCTTCGGGGTGGTGACGAGGCCGCCTTCGCGCTACTGGTGGACCAGCACACCCCGGCGATGCTGCGGGTGGCGCGCGGCTACGTGCACACCCACGAGCAGGCCGAGGACGTGGTGCAGGAGACGTGGATCGCCCTGCTGAAGGGCATCGCGGGTTTCGAGGGACGATCGTCGGTGCGCACCTGGCTCTTCACGGTGCTGATCAACATCGCCAAGTCCAGGGCGGTGCGCGAGCGGCGCGACAGCGACCTGCAGATCATGGCGTTCACCGAGGGCACCGTCGATCCGGCGCGGTTCCGCGACGCCGGTGACGAGTGGCCGGGGCACTGGCGCGCCGACGCCGCACCCGCGCCCTTCCCCGAGACGCCGGAGGGCTCGGTGCTCGGCGACGAACTCGTGGCGGTCGCCCGGCGCGAACTCGACAAGCTGCCGGAGCGGCAGCGGCAGGTGGTCACGATGCGCGACCTGCTCGACCTCGACTCGGCCGAGGTGAGTGAACTGCTCGGCATCACGACCGGCAACCAACGGGTGCTGCTGCACCGCGGCCGCGCGGCGGTCCGGCAGGCGCTCGAAGATTATGTGAGGGACCAGCGATGACCGGAGACATGGACTGCAACGAACTCGTCGAACTGGTGACCGCGTACCTCGACGGCTCGCTGGATCCCGACACCCGTGCGCGCTTCGACGTGCATCTGGTCGAGTGCGACGGCTGCGAGCACTACCTGCAGCAGTTCCGCACCACCGTCGACACCCTGGGCCGGATCGGCGACGACGCGATCGAACCGGCGTTCCGTGACCGGCTGCTCGACGCGTTCCGCGACTGGCGGTGAGTCAGGCGCGCTCCCCTGCCACACTGCAGCCATGCCCGACTTCGAGACCCTGCTCTACACGGTCGCAGCGCCGATCGCCACGATCACGCTGAACCGTCCCGACCAGCTCAACACGATCGTGCCGCCGATGCCCGACGAGATCGAGGCCGCCGTCGGCCTGGCCGAACGTGACCCGGCGGTCAAGGTGATCGTCTTGCGCGGCGCGGGCCGGGCGTTCTCCGGCGGCTACGACTTCGGCGGCGGCTTCGGTCAGTGGGGCGAGGCGATGAACACCGACGGCCGGTGGGACCCGGGCAAGGACTTCGCGATGGTCAGCGCCCGCGAGACGGGGCCGACCCAGAAGTTCATGGCCATCTGGCGGGCGTCCAAGCCGGTGATCGCCCAGGTGCACGGCTGGTGTGTGGGCGGTGCGAGTGACTACGCGCTGTGCGCCGACCTCGTCATCGCCAGCGAGGATGCCGTCATCGGCACTCCCTACAGCCGGATGTGGGGCGCGTACCTCACCGGGATGTGGCTCTACCGGCTGAGCCTGGCGAAGGTGAAGTGGCATTCGCTGACCGGTGAACCGCTCACCGGCCGGGAGGCCGCGGACGTGGAACTGATCAACGAGGCGGTGCCGTTCGAGCGGCTCGAGGCCCGTGTCGCCGAGATCGCCGGGCGGCTCGCCAGAATCCCGCTGTCGCAGTTGCAGGCGCAGAAACTCATCGTCAACCAGGCCTACGAGAACATGGGGTTGGCGTCCACCCAGACGCTCGGCGGCATCCTCGACGGGCTGATGCGCAACACCCCGGACGCGCTCGACTTCATCGACACCGCGTCCAGGGAGGGCGTCCGGGCCGCAGTCGAGCGCCGCGACGGCCCCTGGGGCGACTACAGCCAGGCACCGCCTGAGCGCAGGCCGGATCCGTCACACGTGATCGAACCCTGAGCGCCGTTCGCGGCGCAACCCGCCGAGCATCGCCACCAGCACACCGACCAGCACCAGCGCGCCGCCGGCGGCCAGGGTCAGGTTGAACCAGTGGTGCAGACTGCCCTCGGCGTGGCCGACCATCGCCTCGGCGATCAGGCGGATGTCGCCGGTGGTGTTGCCGAGTGCGCCGTCGATGCGCCCGCGGGCGACCTCCAGTCCGGCCCAGCCCGCAGCGCCCACCAGTAGCGCCGATACTCCCAGTGCGGCAACGGCTTTGCCGCGCGACCGGGCGGCGGCCAGGGTCAGCAGCGCGAACACCCCGGCCAGCACGGCCGAGCCGACGGCCGCCCACGGCGTCCAGGTGGCCAGCGGCCGCAGCTTGCCGGGCCGCAGCTCGGCGGACGGGACGGTGATCGGCACCTCGAGCGTCTCGGGCACGCCGAGGTTGAGGTCGCCCAGCGTCGCGCGGAACGACGTGTCAGACAGCATCGGCGCGACGTCGATCAGCCACTGGTTCTGCTGGTCGCCGGGCTGCGCGGAATCGGTGAACACGTAGCGGTGCGCGATGCGGTTGGCCTGCGCGAACTGGCCGGGGAAGCCGGTGTTGCCGGTGTAGGAGGTGGCGACCTGGCGCACAAGGGCCGGGTTCAGCCCGCCGTAACCGTTCTCGCCGGCGAGGTCGAGGATCTGGGTGGTCAACTCGGCGGCGACCGCCTGCTGCAGCGCCGGGTCTTCGGCGGCCGACGCGGCGAATTCGGCGTAGCCGTCCTCGCTGACGACGGTCGTCTGGGCCCACGCCGTCGGCACCGCCACCGCAAGTGCTGCCGTCGTGACGAGCCACAGCAGCACCGTCATGACGAATCGCACGCCCGGGCCTCCCCACGTCGGTGAAGGACCGCGGGGTTTCAGTCCGTCAGCGCCCGTCCCACGATCAGCGGATCCGCGCGGCCGACCACCTCGTGGTCCTTGTTGTCGTAGTCGAACTTACCGAGCACGTGGCGCATGGCGTTGATCCGGGCGCGCTTCTTGTCGTTGCTCTTGACCACGATCCAGGGCGCGAACTCGGTGTCCGTCAGCGCGAACATGTCCTCTTTGGCCTGTGTGTAGTCGTCCCACTTGTCCAGCGACGCCAGGTCCGTCGGGGACAGCTTCCACTGCCGCACCGGGTCCACCTGCCGGATCGTGAACCGGGTGAGCTGCTCGCCCTGGGTGACCGAGAACCACAGCTTGGTCAGGCTGATGCCGTCGTTGACCAGCATCTGCTCGAAAAGCGGTGCCTGCCTGATGAACTCGGCGTGCTGCTCGGGTGAGCAGTAACCCATCACGCGCTCGACGCCTGCGCGGTTGTACCAGGAGCGGTCGAACAGCACCATCTCCCCGGCGGCGGGCAGATGGGGAACGTAGCGCTGGAAGTACCACTGCGTCTGTTCGCGCTCGGTCGGCTTCTCCAGCGCCACCACGCGGGCGCCGCGCGGGTTGAGGTGCTCCATGAATCGCTTGATGGTGCCGCCCTTGCCCGCCGCGTCGCGACCCTCGAACACGATGACGTGCCGTAGACCGTTGGCCTGGCTCCACTTCTGCAGCTTGAGCAGTTCGATCTGCAGCAACCGCTTCTGCTGCTCGTACTCCTCGCGGCTCATCCGCTCGTCGTACGGGTAGTTCTCCCGCCACGTGTCGACGGGCTTGCCGCTCGGCTGCACGAGCAGCACCGGATCGTCGTCGTCATCGTCGCGGACGGTGTAGCCGTCGGTCAGCAGGGTCACGGCGCCGAACGTAACGGCTCGCCGGTACGCGAAGGTGACGCCGAAGTGAACTGGCGGTGGACGCCGCCGCGGACGCTAGCGGGCTTCGCGGCGGGGGCGGATGAGCGCCATCTTCGTCATCATCGTGTTCATCCGCTTGAGCGCCTTCTGGGACTGGTTGTAGTAGTTCCCGCCGGCGCCGACGCTGGTGCGCGGCGCCACCACGGCCTCCTGACGGCAGAACTTGCGCAGCCCGTCGGCGCCGCCGAACCGGGCGCCGATGCCCGAGGTCTTCCACCCGCCCATCGGCGCCGTGGTGCACATCAGGTTGGAGATCACGTCGTTGACGTTGACCGCGCCGCAATCAAGTTGCAGCGCAACGGCTTTGCCGCGTTCGACATCCTTGGAGAACACCGATGCGCTCAAGCCGTAGGGGCTGTCGTTGGCGAGGCGCACGGCCTCCTCGACGCTGGACACCTTCATGATCGGCAGGGTCGGGCCGAACGTCTCCTCGGTCATGCACATCATCGAGTGGTCGACGTCGACGAGCACCGTCGGCGGGTAGAAGCTGCCCTCACCGGCGGGCCGTTCGCCGCCCGTCAGCGCGCGGGCACCCTTGGCCTTGGCGTCCTCGACGTGGCGCTCGGTGACGGCGACCTGGCTCTGGTCGATCTGGGCGCCGACGTCGTACCCGTCGCCCGCACCCATCTTGAGGTCCTCGACGGCACGCACGACGGCGTCGACGAACTGCTGGTAGATCGCGTCGAGGACGTACACCCGCTCCACCGACACACATGTCTGGCCGGCGTTGAACATCGCGCCCCAGACGGCGGCGTGTGCGGCCAGGTCGACGTCGGCGTCCTCGAGCACGATCATCGGGTCCTTACCGCCCAGCTCCAGGCTGACCGGGGTGAGCCGGCGCGCGGCGCGCTCCATCACCTTCGCGCCGGTGGCGCTGGAACCAGTGAACTGGATGTAGTCGGAGTTGTCGACCACGGCCTCGACGGCCTCGCGGGCGCCCTGCACGATCGCCATCACCTCGGGGGCCCCGGAGTCCAGCCAGCCGCGCAGCAACAGCTCGGCCGTCAGCGGTGTCCGCTCCGACGGCTTGAGCAGCACCGCGCAGCCGGCGGCCAGTGCGGCGATGCCGTCCATCAGCAGGTTGGCCACCGGGTAGTTCCACGGCGCGATGATGCCGACGACGGGACGGGGCCGGTAGTGCACCGTGACCTTCTTGATCGACAGGAACGGCAGCGACGCAGGCCGGCTCTCCGGCGCCAGCGCCTTCTCCATGGTCTTGATGTAGTACGAGGCGATCATGATCAGCAGCGGCACCTCCTGCGCCGCGTCGACCGCGGACTTGCCGGTCTCCTTGATCAGCAGCTCTTCGATCTCGTCGCGGTGCTCACCCAGCCACACGGCGTAGCGGGCGAGGACCTTCGCGCGACCTTTGGCGCCGCGGGCCTCCCAGTCGCGCTGCGCGGCCCGCAGGCCGGTCGCGATGCGCGGCACGTCGGTGGGGTCCGTCCAGCGCACGGTGCCGGCGACGGCGCCGGTCGCGGGGTTGCGGATGGTGCCGGTCTGGGCCGCGTCCACGTCAGGCGTAGCAGTCATGACCCCATGCTAACCGCCTGCTGTGACGCAGATCGCAGTGGGGTTGACACCTGTCAAGTGGGGTGCCGGAGCACGCGGCCGGCCAACGTCACGATCGCCGTGCCGAGCAGCAGCGCCCCGACCGTGTCGGTGAAGTAGTGGAAGGTCGATCCGACGGCCAGCATGCCGACCGCCACGGGCAGCGCGGCCATTGCCAGCACCCACAACCGGCTCCCTGCGGCCAGCACCACCAGTCCCGACACCACCACGAGCGTCGTCACGTGACCGCTCGGATACGCCAGGGCACCGCCGCTCAGGCGGCCGAACAGCGGCTTGACGGTCCAGACCACCGCGATGCCCAGCGGCGGGCAGACCACCGCGGCGATCGCCAGCCGCCACCGTCCGCGCCACAGCGCGACGGCGAATATCGCGGCCAGCACGGCGAGCAGCACCCGCCAGTCCACCACCACCCGCCACCAACGCGGGAAATCGCGGTCGGAGAACCAGGCGTCCAGACCGGTGGTCCCGGTCCCCACGGCGACGCCGAGCAGCACCATCGCCGCGATCGCGACCGGCGGCCACCATGCGGCCGCTCTCGTCATCGACACCTCAGCCGGCGATGCCCTGCACGTACGCCGCCTGCCCCAGGTGCTGGGCGCAGTCGTCGACGATGCTGACCAGGCGCGCACTCGCGGTGACCGGTGGGTCCCACCGCTCGTCGACGATCCGGCTCAGGTCCTCCGGCGTCACCGACGCGATGTACTCGAGCGTCACCTTGTGCACAGCGTGGTAGTAGCCGGCCAGTAGATCGGCCGACGCCCGGACCTTGGCGACGTCGTCCGCACCGTGGCCGTACCCGGTGTCGTCGCGCGGGAGGTCGAGGCCGAACCGGTCGACCCAGCCGTCGCGCGTCCACACCTCCTCGACCCCGGCGATGTCGCACAGCTGTGCGTCCTGCACGCGGGCGCTGTGCCACAGCAGCCAGGCGATCGTGTTGGCGGTCGGCGCCGGCCGGTAGAGCGCCACCTCGTCGGACAGCTCGTCGGCGATCGCGTCGACGTGCTCGATGAGCCGGGTGAACGAGTCACGCAGCAGTTCGCGGGCCGCGGTCGCGTCGGAGTCAGCCATGGGTCTCAACGTACCCGTGACCCCGTCAGAACTGCCGCCCGAAGCGGGCCGCCGGGGCGCTTACGATCGGTCGGTGACAGCGCTGAGCAGAGTCGTTGTGGCCGCGATGATCCCGGTGAACATCGCATTGATCCTGTGGGTCTGGGTGGGTCGCGCGATGTTCGGCGGGACGGTGGGTCTGATCGCACTGATATCGGCGTTCACGGTGGTCCCCTTGCTCGTGATCGCGCTGTCGATGTCGACGTGGTCGGCGTTGCGGCACACGCGCCGGCACGGCCGGCTGACGACCGCTCAGATCGTGGTGCAACTGCTGCTGTGGGCGCTGCTGCTCGTCATCGGCGCGGTGCTGCCCGATGTGGCGGACAACAACGCCGAGCAGTCGGTGCTGACCAGGACCGTCGGCTGGAGCGGCGAGCTGCTGACGGTCGGCTTCGAACTCGCGCAGTGGCTCGCCGTGGCGGCGGTGGCGTGCTGGATCGCCGTCATGGCGCTGCTGTCGCGAGGACGCGGCGCGGTGACGATCCCGCCGCACTAACCCTTGGGGCCGCCGCCGTGGAAGACCGCCTCGACGTTGTTGCCGTCGGGATCCCGGACGAACGCCCCGTAGTAGTTCTCGTGGTACTCCGGCCACAGTCGCGGCTCGTGCAGCGGTTCCACACCCAGCGCCAGCGCGGTGCGGAAGAACGCCTGCACGCTCTCGGGGTCCTTCGCGGCGAACGCGACGTGCATCTCCCGGTTGGGGCCGGGCACCTCGCCGGCGTTCATGTCGGCGATCCAGAAGTGCGGATGCCCCTCGGCGCCGTAGCCGACGGCCACGCCGAAGTCCATCTGCCTGCTGTAACCCAGGACGTGGAGCACCTTGTCGTAGAACTCTTTTGACCTGTCGAAGTCAGCGCAGTTGATTCCGAAGTGATCGATCACCCCGTCACCGTACATTCGTGCCATGACATATGACCTCCTCATTCGCAACGGCACCGTCGTCGACGGCCTCGGCGGTGAGCCGTTCACGGCGGACGTCGCGGTGTCCGACGGCGTCATCGCCGCGGTCGGCGCCGTCGACGGGACGGGCGTCCGGGAGATCGACGCCACCGGCCTGCTGGTCACGCCTGGATTCGTCGACCTGCACACCCACTACGACGGACAGGCCATCTGGTCGGACCGGATGACGCCGTCGTCGGCGCACGGCGTGACCACAGCGGTGATGGGCAACTGCGGGGTCGGCTTCGCGCCGTGCCGGCCGGAGGACCACGACGTGCTGGTCGACGTGATGGCGGGTGTGGAGGACATCCCGGGCGTGGTCATGGTCGACGGCCTGCCGTGGACGTGGGAGACCTTCCCCGAGTTCCTCGACGCGCTGGATTCGCGACAGCGCGACATCGACGTCGCCGCCTTCCTGCCGCACTCGCCGCTGCGCGTCTACGTGATGGGCCGGCGCGGCGTCGAGCGCGAACCGGCCACCCCCGAGGACCTGGCGCTGATGCGGAAGCTCGCCGCCGAGGCCGTCCAGGTCGGCGCGCTGGGCTTCGCGTCGTCGCAGCTGACCCTGCACAAGAGTGAAAGCGGCCAGCCCATCCCGAGTTTCGGCGCGGCGTACGCGGAGTTCGACGCGATCGCCCGTGGCGTCCGCGACGGCGGAGGCGGGCTGATCCAGTTCGTGCCCGACCTCGTCGCCGGTGACTACGAGCCCGCGCTGCGGACGGTGTTCGACGTGGCCGAGGACGTCGGCCTGCCCGTCACCTTCACCCTGGCGATCGGCAACGCCGGTGACCCGTTCTTCGTCGACGCGCTCACCATGGTGGAGAAGGCCAATGCCGCCGGCGGTGACATCAGCGCCCAGGTGTTCCCGCGGCCGATCGGCCTGGTGCTAGGTCTCGAACTGTCCGGCCACCCCTTCGTGCTCTACCCGAGCTACCGCGAACTGGCGGGCCTGCCGCTGGCCGAACGGGTCGCCGAGATGCGCAGACCCGAAGTGCGCGAACGCATCCTGAACGACACCGCGGCCGGCGACGGGCATCCGCTGATGTTCGCCGCGCAGGCGTTCGAGTGGATGTTCCCGCTGGGCGACCCGCCGAACTACGAACCCGACCGGTCGGACAGCATCGCCGCCAGGGCGCGGGCGCGCGGCGTGAGCCCGCTCGAGGAGGCCTACGACCGGGTGCTCGACGACGACGGGCACGCCATGCTGCTGGTCACCCTGGCCAACTTCCGGGACGGCTCGCTGGACACGGTGGCCGACCTGATCTGCCGCGACGATGTGGTGCTCGGCCTCGGCGACGGCGGCGCGCACTACGGGATGATCTGCGACGCAAGCTTTCCGACGTACATGCTGACGCACTGGGTCCGTGATCGCGCGGCGGGCCGGCTGTCGGTCGCCGACGCGGTGCGGGAGCTGACGTCCGCGCCCGCGCGGGTGGCCGGCCTCGCCGACCGGGGCCGCATCGCTGTCGGCTACAAGGCCGACCTGAACGTCATCGACCCCGATGCGCTGCGGCTGCACAGGCCGGTGGTGGCCCACGACCTGCCCGCGGGCGGGCGGCGGCTGGACCAGCGCGCCGACGGGTACGTCGCCACGGTGGTGTCGGGCGAGGTGATCGCCGAGGACGGCGCACCCACCGCGGCCCGGCCCGGGCGGCTGGTCTC
>NZ_JACKSJ010000103.1 GCF_025821665.1 [Mycobacterium] manitobense | reverse complement strand
TGGTGATCGCCGGAGCGGTCGGCGGCGCCGCCGCCGAGGCGGTGCGGGGGGTGCTCGCCGAGCTCGGCGAGATGGAAGTGGTGCGCATCGCCATGCACCCCGGGTCGGTGCAGGGCTTCGGCCAGCTCGGCCGCAAGTCGTGGTGATCGCCGGAGCGGTCGGCGGCGCCGCCGCCGAGGCGGTGCGGGGGGTGCTCGCCGAGCTCGGCGAGATGGAAGTGGTGCGCATCGCCATGCACCCCGATGCGCCGGATCATCCAGGCCCGCACCCTGGCCCCGATCACCTCGGTGGCCGGCCGCAAGGGCTACCTGCGTGGTCAACTGATGCGCGATCAGGACACCGCCGGCCGCTGATCCGGATGTCGCTGGGGAAGCGTCAGCCGATGCGCCGGATCATCCAGGCCCGCACCCTGGCCCCGATCACCTCGGTGGCCGGCCGCAAGGGCTACCTGCGTGGTCAACTGATGCGCGATCAGGACACCG
>NZ_JACKSJ010000102.1 GCF_025821665.1 [Mycobacterium] manitobense | reverse complement strand
CGGCGTTCACCGCCGGCGCCGCGACCCGCCCGGCACCCCGGGCGGTCAAGGTGGCCAACCGACTTCCCGCGCTGCGCCGCGCCGTCGCCTACGGGGTGGCGATCGGCCCGCTGCCCGAACGCGCACCGACCTGGGCACGGCGCTGACGGCGCCGGCGACAGCAAACCCGGCGAACAATCGGCACGAGTAGACGGGGGGCACCCCGGCGGTCGATGATGTCCGCATGGTTCTGCAGCACACGCAGCCGGCTGACGACGCGCCCCCGGCACTGCCGAAGAACGACACCCAGTCGCCGCTCACGGTGACAGCGCCGGTGCCGTATGCGGGCGGCGGGTCGCTGCGGAACCCGTTCCCGCCGATCGCCGACTACGCGTTCCTGTCGGACTGCGAGAACACCTGCCTGATCTCCTCGGCGGGCTCGGTGGAGTGGCTCTGCGTCCCCCGTCCCGACTCGCCCAGCGTGTTCGGCTCGATCCTGGACCGCGGCGCCGGCCACTTCCGGCTCGGCCCCTACGGCGTCTCGGTGCCCGCCGCGCGTCGCTACCTGCCCGGCAGCCTGATCCTGGAGACCACCTGGCAGACGCACACGGGCTGGGTCATCGTGCGGGACACGCTGGTGATGGGCCCGTGGCACGACATCGATGCGCGGTCGCGCACCCATCGCCGCACGCCGATGGACTGGGACGCCGAGCACATCCTGCTCCGCACCGTGAAATGCGTCAGCGGCACCGTCGAGTTGGTGATGAACTGCGAGCCGTCGTTCGACTACCACCGCAACAACGCCAGCTGGGAGTACTCGGCGCAGGCCTACGGCGAGGCGATCGCCCGCGCCACCAAGAACCCGGACTCGCACCCGACGCTGCGGCTGACCACCAATCTGCGCATCGGCCTCGAGGGCCGCGAGGCCCGCGCGCGGACGCGGCTGAAGGAGGGCGACAACGTCTTCGTGGCGCTGAGCTGGTCGAAGCACCCCGCGCCGCAGACCTACGAGGAAGCCGCCGACAAGATGTGGCAGACCAGTGAGGCGTGGCGCCAGTGGATCAACATCGGTGACTTCCCCGACCATCCGTGGCGGGCCTACCTGCAGCGCAGCGCACTGACCCTGAAGGGGCTGACGTATTCGCCGACGGGCGCACTGCTGGCGGCCAGCACCACGTCGCTGCCGGAAACGCCTCAGGGCGAACGCAACTGGGATTACCGCTACGCGTGGGTGCGCGACTCGACGTTCGCCCTGTGGGGGCTCTACACGCTGGGACTGGACCGCGAGGCCGACGACTTCTTCGCGTTCATCGCCGACGTGTCGGGGGCCAACAACGGTGAGCGCCATCCGCTCCAGGTGATGTACGCCGTCGGCGGCGAGCGCAGCCTCGTCGAGGAGGAGCTCAACCACCTCTCGGGCTATGACAACGCGCGGCCGGTGCGCATCGGCAACGGCGCGTACAACCAGATGCAGCACGACATCTGGGGGACGATGCTGGATTCGGTGTATTTGCACGCCAAGTCGCGCGAGCAGATCCCGCCGACGCTGTGGCCCGTGCTGAAGAATCAGGTCGAGGAGGCCATCAAGCACTGGCGCGAACCCGACCGCGGCATCTGGGAGGTGCGCGGCGAGCCGCAGCACTTCACCTCCAGCAAGATCATGTGCTGGGTGGCGCTCGACCGCGGGTCGAAACTCGCCGAACTGCAGGGCGAGAAGAGCTACGCCCAGCAGTGGCGGACGATCGCCGAGGAGATCAAGGCCGACATCCTCAAGCACGGCGTCGACGACCGTGGCGTGCTCACCCAGCGCTACGGCGACAACGCGCTGGATGCGTCGCTGCTACTCGCGCCGCTGGTGCGGTTCCTTCCGCCGGACGACCCGCGGGTGCGTGCGACGGTGCTCGCCATCGCCGACGAGCTGACCGAGGAGGGCCTGGTGCTGCGGTACCGGGTGGAGGAGACCGACGACGGCCTCACCGGCGAGGAGGGCACCTTCACCATCTGCTCGTTCTGGCTGGTGTCGGCGCTGGTCGAGATCGGCGAGGTGAGCCGGGCCAAGCACCTGTGTGAGCGGCTGCTGTCCTTCGCCAGTCCGCTGCATCTGTACGCCGAGGAGATCGAGCCGCGGACCGGCCGCCACCTGGGCAACTTCCCGCAGGCGTTCACCCACCTGGCGCTGATCAACGCGGTGGTGCACGTCATCCGCGCCGAGGAGGAGGCGGACAGCTCCGGGGTGTTCGTGCCGGCCAACGCCCCGATGTAGTCGCACCGCGTTCCACCGATCTTGTCGTAAGGTCGTCTTATACTCGAACACATGTTCGGAGAGTTGGCGATGGTACCTCCTGGTGCCGATGAGTCGGGGTTGCGGGCGCGCCTCGAGGCGTTGGAGGCGGCGAAGTCGGCGGCCGCGGCGGGGCAGGCCCGGGTCACCGCCGCGCTCGACCGGGTGCGTCGCGCCGCCGAGGCCGCCGCCGGAATGCCGGCCGCCAAGCGTGGACGTGGGCTGGCCGCGGAGATCGCGCTGGCCCGCCGCGACTCCCCCAACCGTGGTGGTCGTCATCTGGGGTTCGCCCGCGCACTGGTGTACGAGATGCCCTACACGCTGCGTGCGTTGGAGTGCGGGGCGCTCTCGGAGTGGCGGGCCACCCTCATCGTGCGGGAATCGGCGTGCCTGAGCGTCGCCGATCGCGGCACCCTCGACGCCGAACTGTGCGGTGACATCCGGCAGTTGGCCGGCAAAGGCGACAAGCGGATCGTCGCCGCGGCGAAGATGATCGCCTACCGGCTCGATCCGCAAGCGGTGGTCGACCGGGCCGCCAAGGCGGTCGGTGAGCGCACGGTGACGATCCGCCCCGCGCCCGACACCATGACCTATGTGACCGCGCTGCTGCCCGTCGCCCAAGGAGTCGGTGTCTATGCGGCATTGAAACGCGCCGCCGACACCACCTTTGACGGCCGCTCCCGCGGCCAGATGATGGCCGACACCCTCGTCGAACGCGTCACCGGCACCCCCGCCGACGTCGCCGCGCCGGTCGCGGTCCAGCTGGTGATCTCCGATCAGACCCTGCTCGGCGGTGACACCGAACCCGCCGTGCTCAGCGGCCACGGGCCGGTTCCCGCCCCCATCGCCCGACAGATGGTCCACGACGCCGTCACCGACCAGCGATCCACCGCCACCCTGCGCCGGCTGTACCGGCACCCGCGAAGCAATGCGTTGGTCGCGATGGAGTCACGGTCACGCTGCTTCCCCAAAGCCTTGGCCACGTTCATCGACCTGCGCGACCAGACCTGCCGAACCCCGTACTGCGACGCCCCGATCCGCCACCACGACCACGCCCACCCCCATCACGACGGCGGACCCACCAGCGCGGTAAACGGCCTCGGCGAATGCGCCTACTGCAACTACACCAAAGAAGCCGACGGCTGGCAGGTCACCACAACCCAGAACAACGGCACCCACACCGCGGCATTCACCACCCCCACCGGGGCGACCTACCACTCCACCGCACCACCACCACCCGGCACGGTCGAACAGCCGGTGAACGCGGCTGACACGACACGCGCAGCGTGAGCGGGTGCAACTGACACCGGATGTTCAGGATCACCGTGTATCCATTGGTTGTCGGCACCGCAACCGCAGGACAGCATGGTGCTCACACACCAGGAGGCGCACATGGGATATGACATCCGCACCGATTCATCGCGACGGGTCATCGACGTCGCGGTCGGCGTCCTGGTCGGGCTGCGAGGCTGCCGGGATCGCGCGGCATTCGACGAACTGGTGAGCGTGGTGAACCGCACCGGGATCGGCATCGGCAGCATCGCCGGCGCACTGGTCGACCTGTCCGTCGGCGAATCCGGCCAGTCCTCAGCGCATCTCGAGGCGTTCAACGCCTGGGGCCAGCTCGTCGCGAATGCGCGGCTGACGCCGCTGTCGACGGCCTGAGCTCAGCTCTCGACGTTGGCGATCAGCGCGGTGGCCACGTCCACGGCCTGATCGGAGATCGTGTACCCACACGCCCACGCCTCGACGACGACGTTGCTCACCGCCGAGATCGCATGCTGGCACGACCAGCCGCCTGAGTCCTCCTGACTGGAGGTCTGCGCCAGGATTCCCTGCGCATCGCGGATGTCCTGTAGTTCCCACAGATAGGTGTTGGCGCCGGCGCCGATGGCGATGACGTCGCCCGCGCAGCTGTCCCACATCGAGCGCGACTCCTCGACGAAATCCTGTGCCTGCATCTCGCCGGGAAACAGCACCGCGGTCTGCTGCACCCAGTGTTCGTTGTCGTCACCCGGTTCGGCTGCCACCTGGTCGCGCATGGCGGTCCACTCGGAGCCGGCGTAGACGGATTCCTCGGCGGAGAAGATGGCACCGACGCAGTCCGGATCGGACACCTCGTCGCTGTGGTCACCCATCTCCTCGGAGTCGCTGGTGACCTCCATGTCCGTGGCGCCGACCGTCTCGTTGAGCGCGCCGATCGGCAGCAGCACGGCGTCGAGGTCGGCCTCCTCCAGTTCGGCGGCGCCCTCCGGCCGAACCGCCGTGCCGGCCACCGTGGCCTGGCACCCGGTGAGGAGCACCAACGCGCCGACGACGGCGACCACAACAACCATCCGCAGCCCACCGGCGTTCGTCACCGACACATTGTGGCCGACCGGACGGCCGCGCGGCGGCTGACGGACCGATCAGCGCGCGATCTTGTCCAACATCAGATCCGCGACGTCGACCGCCCCGTCGGCGCCGGCCGCCTTGGCGTCCTCGAGATCGGTGATCTCCACGTCGACGACGCAGTCCCCCGCGACCCCGAGTGCGCGCTGCAGGGTCAGCGAGTCGGAGTCGCCGGCGTCGTGCAGCACCACCGCGGACACCACGCGGTCCCCGACCGCCACATCGGTGATCATGCTCTGCTCGCGGGTGCCGCGGTCGGGCTGCTGCAGCAGCAGCGTCTGGCCGTCGCAGTGCCGCCATTTCTGCGCCGAGGCGGCGAAGAACCGCTGCGCCTCGTCGGCCGTGTCGAACTGCACCACACCGAGATACGCAGACATGGACGGCCCGGCCACGCTTCCGCCGGCCCATGATCGGGTGGCCACCGACCGCACCGGGCTCTCCGCGTAGACCATCTGCTGGAGGCGGTACGTCGGGCTGACGCAGTCGACCGGCGTCGCCTCGGTGCGGTCGACGCCCCGCAACAACGTGTCGGCGCCGCCCTCGACCAGCTGACCCATGAAACCCGCGGGCGGAATGCCCAGTGCCGCAGCCAGTTCGTCCTGGGTGGGCAACAGCGTGCCGAGCGGACGCGCCGCGGTGGGCGGTGGCGGCGCCGCGGAGCCGGGCACCGGCGGCTGCGCGGCGCCGCGGTGGGCGGTGGCGGCGCCGCGGAGCCGGGCACCGGCGGCTGCGCG
>NZ_JACKSJ010000101.1 GCF_025821665.1 [Mycobacterium] manitobense | reverse complement strand
CGAAACTTTGAGATCGAATTAGCGAAATATCGAGGAGGAGTCGTGCGCCGACACGGCCGCAGGCTGGCGGCACGAGCGACGGCCCTGGCAGGCTTGGTCGCGCTGGTGGCCGGTTGCGCACCCGGAGGAACCGAGGCGGCCGCGGATCGTCCGGTGGTGCTCACCACATTCACGGTGCTGGCCGATATCGCCGCCCATGTGGCCGGCGACCATCTCACGGTCGAGTCGATCACCAAGCCCGGGGCCGAGATTCACGGCTACGAGCCGACTCCCGGGGATATCAGGAAAGCCGTCGGTGCCGACCTGATCCTCGACAACGGACTGAACCTCGAGGCCTGGTTCGGTCGATTCGTGGCGGGTGTCGACGTCCCCCACGTGGTGGTGAGCGACGGTGTCCAGGTCATCGACATCGCCGAGGACGCTTACACCGGACAGTCCAATCCGCACGCCTGGATGTCACCGCTGAACG
>NZ_JACKSJ010000100.1 GCF_025821665.1 [Mycobacterium] manitobense | reverse complement strand
TCTCTTCCCACCCTGATCGCCCTGTGCTGCGCGCTTCGCGACGTCGGTTGTCAATCGGCCACAATCGCCGAGCTCATCCACACCGATGGGGGCGAGATCCGGGTCAATGGCGGCTTGTGCCTGTCGGAGAGCGCAGCTGTCTCGATCTTGTGCGAGCAGATCCTGCCGCCGAAATCGGCCAGCGCAGCAGCACAACCTGGTCCTCGGCGAACCTCGGCGAGCCCTCCGACGGCACAGGGAGATTTCTCCATCCCATTCCTTCGCAGGAGCGAGGATGTGCCATCGTTCATTCTCGCCGACGTCCTGAAGCAGTTGGCGGGTCGCCGGAACCTATCCGCTCAGCAGTCGGTAGGCCGACTCTTCGAGGCGGTGACCCCAGACACTGTAAGGACGGTTCTCGCGCAGTCAGGCGCGCCAGAGCGGAAGATCGAAAAGTCACTCAATCTGTCATATGCAGAACTGGCCGTCGCATCTGCCGCGCTGTGGGGGGAGGCCTTCTCCATCCACCGCGACAAGCTTGCCGGGGAAGGAGCCAACCGGCAGAAGCGCGGTCAAATCACACGCCGAATGAAGGAAGAG
>NZ_JACKSJ010000099.1 GCF_025821665.1 [Mycobacterium] manitobense | reverse complement strand
GAAGTCGTCGTGCAGTGGGCCACCGACGCGGGCGCGGCCGCCGACGAACCGGGCGGCGCCGTCGGGTTCGCCGACGTGGGCGCCTCGCCGGCCTGGCGCAATCTGCGGGCGCCGCTTGCCGCCATCCCGCGCGAGGCCACCCTGATCCGCCTGGCGGCCACCGACGACGACCTGTCGCCGCAGCACTGGATCGCGCTGACCCCGCCGCGCATCCCGGAACTACGCACCCTGCAGGACGTCGTCGGGTCCACCGACCCGGTGATGCTGGACTGGCTTGTCGGCATGGCGTTCCCGTGTCAGCGCCCGTTCTTCCACCGCAACGGCGTCACCGAGGTGCCGAAGTGGCGCATCCTGCCCGACCGGTTCGGCGCCGAGGCCAACTCGCCGGTGATGGATTACCTGGGCGGCGGCCCGCTCGGCATCACCGAGCTGCTGCTGCGTCCGGGCACCGTGCCCACCTACCTACGCGACGACTGGTTCCGCGACTGGGGCGCCCTGCAGCGGCTCACGCCGTACTACCCGAACGCGCAGCCGGCCCGGCTCGACCTCGGCTCGGCCACCCGCAGCGGGTTCTGGAGCCCGGCACCGCTGCGCCTCTCCTGACCGTCTGGGCGCGTCGCATACCATCGTCCCTCGTGCCCGCCGATGCCGAAGACACCGCCGTTCGCGGTCCCCGCATCGCCCGGTTGATCGCGGTCGTCGCCGGCCTGGCCGGCGTCGTGCTGTGCGCGCTGGTGCCCCTGCTGCCGGTGAAGCAGACCACCGCCACCATCCTGTGGCCGCAGGCCCCGGCAGATTCAGGGACCGTCGGGCAGCTGACCGCGCCGCTGGTGTCGGGTGCGCCGCTCGCGCTCGACGTGTCGATCCCGTGCCGGGCGATCGCCACCCTGCCGCCCGACGGCGGAACGGTGTTCTCGACGATCCCCGAGGGCGGCATCGCCTCCGGCCGCAACGGGTTGTTCGTCCGCGCGAACACCGACGCCGTGCTGGTCGCGTTCCGGGACACGGTGGCGGCCGTCGCCTCGCGCGCAGCGGTGGCCGGCGGCGCCTGCAGCACGCTGCACGTATGGGCCGACGCCGGCGGTGCGGGCGCCGACTTCATCGGCATCCCCGGCGCGACGGGCGTGCTTCCCGCCGACAAGAAGCCGCAGGTCGCCGGCATCTTCACCGACCTGGACGTGGCGGCGCAACCCGGAGCCGCCCCGGCGGAGACATCTGGCCAGGGCATGTCGGCGCGCATCGACGTCGACACCCGGTTCATCACCACCCCCACACCGCTCAAGCTCGCGGTGATGGTGCTCGGCGTCGCGTGCGTCATCGCCTCGATCGTCGCGCTGGCGGTGCTGGACCGCCGCGGCAGGCGGCGGATCGCCCTGGCGTGGCGCGGTGTCGTGCGCGCCGGGCCCGCGACGTGGCTGGCCGACGCCGGCGTCGTGGGCGCCCTGCTGGTGTGGCACGTCGTCGGGCCGCAGTCCTCGGACGACGGCTACAACCTGACCATCGCGCGCATCGCGGGCGAGGCCGGATACGCCACCAACTACTTCCGCTTCTTCGGCGCCACCGAGGCGCCCTTCGACTGGTATCAGTCGGTGCTCGCGCACCTGGCGTCGGTCAGCACGGCGGGGACGTGGATGCGGCTGCCCGCCACCGCGGCCGCCATCGCCACCTGGTTGATCATCAGCCGGTGCGCGCTGCCCCGGCTCGGCAGGCGGCTGGCCGCCAACCGCGTCGCCGTGCTGACCGCCGGTGCGGTGTTCCTGGCGGCGTGGCTGCCGTTCAACAACGGCCTGCGACCCGAACCGCTGATCGCCTTCGGCGTCATCGCGGTGTGGATGCTCGTGGAGAACGCGATCGGGACGCGCAGACTCTGGCCGGCGGCGGCGGCGATCGTCATCGCCGTGTTCTCGGTGACACTCGCGCCGCAGGGACTCATCGCCCTGGCGCCGCTGCTCGTCGGGGCACGCCCCATCGCGCGCATCGTCTCCGCCCGCAGGACGGCCCACGGGCTCGGCGCCGCGCTGGCACCGCTGGCCGCCGCCGCGTCGCTGGTCTTCGTGATCGCCTTCCGGGACCAGACGCTGGCCACCGTCGCCGAGTCGGTCCGCATCAAGTACGTCGTCGGCCCAACCATCCCCTGGTACCAGGAGTTCCTGCGGTACTACTTCCTGACCGTCGAGGACAGCGTCGACGGCTCGCTGACCCGGCGCTTCTCGGTGCTGATCCTGCTGCTGTGCGTCTTCGGCCTGCTCATGGTGCTGCTGCGGCGCGGCCGGGTGCCCGGCGCGTTCAGCGCACCGGTGTGGCGGCTGACCGGCACCACCGCGGTGGGGCTGCTGCTGCTGACGCTCACGCCCACCAAGTGGGCAGTGCAGTTCGGCGCGTTCGCCGGGCTGGCGGGTGCGCTGGGCGCGATCACCGCGTTCGCCTTCGCCCGTGTCGGCCTGCACAGCCGACGGAACCTCGCGCTGTACGTCACGGCGCTGCTCTTCGTGCTGGCATGGGCCACCTCCGGCCTCAACGGCTGGTTCTACGTCGGCAACTACGGCGTGCCGTGGTTCGACAAGCAGCCGGTGATCGCCGGCTTCCCGGTCACCACGATCTTCCTGGTGCTCGCCATCGCCGGCGGACTGCTCACCGGCTGGCTGCACTTCCGGATGGACTACGCCGGGCACACCGAGGTCGCCGACACCGGCCGCAACCGGGCGCTGGCGTCCACCCCGCTGCTCGTCGTCGCGACCATCATGGTGGTGCTCGAGCTGGGCTCGATGCTCAAGGCCACCGCGACGCGCTACCCCGTCTACACCACCGGCGCGGCGAACCTGTCGGCGCTGCGGTCGGGACTCTCGAAGGACAGCTGCGCGATGGCCGACGCCGTGCTCGTCGAGGCCGACACCAACGCAGGCATGCTGGCGCCCGTCCCGGGTCAGCGCTTCGGGGAGTACGGCCCGCTCGGCGGGGAGGACCCGGTCGGCTTCACCCCGAACGGCGTCAACGACACCCTCGAGCCGGCCGAGCCGGTGGCGGCCAACCCGGGCACGGTCAACTCCGACGGCCCGGTGGACAAGCCCAACATCGCCGTCGGCTTCGCGGCGGGCACCGGCGGCGGCTACGGCCCCGAGGGGGTCAACGGCTCCCGGGTGTTCCTGCCGTTCGGGCTGGACCCGGACCGCACGCCGGTGATGGGCAGCTTCGCCGAGCCGGGCTCGGACGAGGCCGGAGTCGCCGCGCAAGCGACCTCGGCGTGGTACCAGCTGCCGCCCCGCACCGCCGACCGGCCGCTGGTGACCGTCGCCGCCGCGGGCGCGATCTGGTACTACGAGGAGGACGGCTCGTTCAACTACGGCCAGTCGCTCAAGCTGCAGTGGGGGGTGCACCGGCCCGACGGCACCTACCAGGAGCTCGGCGAGGTGCAGCCGATCGACATCGTCCAGCAGAAGGCCTGGCGCAACTTGCGTTTCCCGCTCGCGTGGGCGCCGCCGGAGGCCAACGTCGCGCGCATCGTGGCCGACGACCCGAACCTGTCGGAGGACCAGTGGTTCGGGTTCACGCCGCCGCGGGTGCCGGTGCTGCAGACCGCCCAGGACTTCCTCGGCGACCGGACGCCGGTGCTGATGGACATCGCGACCGCCGCGAACTTCCCGTGCCAGCGCCCGTTCTCCGAACACCTGGGGGTGGCCGAACTGCCGGAGTACCGGGTGCTGCCCAACTTCAAGCAGGTGGTCACCTCGTCGAACCAGTGGCAGTCGGCCGAGGACGGCGGGCCGTTCCTGTTCATCCAGGCGCTGCTGCGCACCGAGTCGATCCCGACGTACCTGCGTGACGACTGGTACCGGGACTGGGGTTCCATCGAGCGCTACAGCCGGGTGGTGCCCCGGGACGACGCACCCGACGCGGTGATCGAGGAGGGTTCGAAGCGGGTGTTCGGCTGGAGCCGTGGCGGACCGATCAGGGCCCTCCCGTGATCGGCAGCGTGAACGAGGTCAGGGACCGGAGCCGCGACGTGCGGGTGGCGCGCTGGGTCGCCACCATCGCCGGCCTGCTCGGCTTCGTGATGTCGGTCGCCACACCGCTGCTGCCGGTCACCCAGACCACGGCGACGCTGAACTGGCCGCAGCAGGGCCAGTTCGCCAACGTGACGGCGCCGCTGATCACCCAGGCGCCGGTCAGCCTCACCGCGACCATCCCGTGCGAGGTGGTCCGGGGGATGCCCCGCGACGGCGGACTGGTGCTCGGCACCGCGCCCGCCGAGGGCCGCGACGCTGCCCTGAACGCGATGCTGGTCAACGTCACGGCCTCGCGCGTCGACGTGATCGTGCGCAACGTCGTGGTGGCCAGCGTGGAACGCGGCCGCGTCGCAGGGCCCGGCTGCGAACGCATCGACATCACCTCCTCGATCGAGGGCACCTACGCCGAGTTCGTCGGGCTGACCAAACGTGACGGCAGCCCGCAGCGCTCCGGATTCCCCGACCCCAATCTGCGGCCCGCGATCGTGGGCGTGTTCACCGACCTGACCGGCCCCGCCCCGCCCGGGCTGGAGTTCTCGGCCGCGATCGACACCCGCTTCAGCACCCAGCCGACGACGGTCAAACTGCTCGCGATGTTGCTCGGCATCGTCTGCACGGCCGTCGCGCTGGTCGCTCTGTGGCGGCTGGACCGCCTCGACGGCCGCCGCATGCGGCGGCTGATCCCCACCCGGTGGCGGACCTTCACCGCCGTGGACGTGTTCGTGGTGGGTGTGTTCGCCCTCTGGTACATCATCGGCACCAACTCCTCCGATGACGGCTATCAGATGCAGATGGCCCGCACCGCCGAGCACTCCGGCTACATGGCCAACTACTTCCGCTGGTTCGGCGTCCCCGAGGACCCGTTCGGCTGGTACTACAACGTGCTGGCGCTGATGTCGCAGGTGAGCACCGCCGGCATCTGGATGCGCCTGCCCGACCTGATCTGTTCGCTGATCTGCTGGCTGCTGCTGTCCCGCGAAGTGCTGCCTCGACTGGGGCCCGCCGTGATCGCCAGCCGCCCGGCGCTGTGGGCGGCCGGTCTGGTGCTGATCGGCGCCTGGATGCCGTTCAACAACGGCCTGCGCCCGGAGGGGCAGATCGCCACCGGCGCCCTGATCACCTACGTGTTGATCGAGCGCGCCGTCAGTTCCGGCCGGTTGGCCCCGGCCGCGCTGGCGATCTTCTCGGCGGCGTTCACGCTGGGCATCCAGCCCACCGGGCTGATCGCGGTTGCGGCGCTGGTCGCAGGCGGACGGCCGATCCTTCGCATCGTGATGCGCCGCAGGCAGACGGTCGGCACCTGGCCGTTGATCGCACCGATGCTCGCGGCGGGCACCGTGATCCTGTGCGTGGTGTTCGCCGACCAGACCATCGCAACGGTGTTGGAGGCCACGCGAATCCGCACGGCGATCGGACCCAGCCAGGAGTGGTGGACCGAGAACCTGCGCTACTACTACCTGGTGCTGCCGACGGTGGACGGGGCGATCTCGCGCCGGTTCGCCTTCCTGTTCACCGCACTGTGCCTGTTCCCGGCGCTGTTCATGATGTTGCGCCGCAAGAGGATCGCCGGCATCGCCCGCGGCCCGGCCTGGCGGCTGATGGGCATCATCTTCGCCACCATCTTCTTCCTGATGTTCACCCCCACCAAGTGGATCCACCACTTCGGCCTGTTCGCCGCGGTGGGCGGCGCCATGGCCGCGCTCACCACCGTGCTGATGTCACGGACCGTGCTGCGCTCGGCACGCAACCGGATGGCGTTCCTGGCCCTGGTGTTCTTCGTGCTGGCGCTGTGCTTCGCTTCGGTCAACGGCTGGTGGTACGTCTCCAATTACGGTGTGCCGTTCAACAACTCGGTGCCCCAGCTGGGCGGCGTCACCGTGTCGACGGTGTTCTTCGCGCTGTTCGCGATCGCCGCACTGTGGGCGTTCTGGCTGCACGTGTCCGGACGGCGCGAGTCGCGGGTGGTGGATCGGTTGACCGCCGCACCGGTCCCCCTGGCCGCCGGGTTCATGGTCGTGGTGTTCATCGCATCGATGGTGATCGGCGTGGTGCGCCAGTACCCGACCTACTCCAATGGCTGGGCGAACGTACGGGCGTTCGTCGGCGGCTGCGGCATGGCCGACGACGTGCTGGTCGAGCCCGACTCCAACGCGGGCTTCCTGCGCGTCGCGCCCGGCCGGTACGGCCCGCTCGGCCCGCTGGGCGGCACCGACCCGGTCGGCTTCTCCCCCAACGGCGTTCCCGACCGCATCATCGCCGAGGCGATCCGGCTCAACAACCCGCAGCCCGGCACCGACGCCGACTGGAACGGCCCGCGGCGGCTGCCACGCCCCGGGGTGAACGGTTCGACAGTGCCGCTGCCCTACGGCCTGGATCCGGCACGGGTTCCGGTCGCGGGCACCTACTCCACGAAGGCGCAGCAGGAGAGCACGCTCGCTTCGGCCTGGTACGAGCTGCCCGCCGCCGACGAGGCACACCCGCTGGTGGTGATCACCGCGGCCGGCACCGTCGCAGGCAACAGTGTGGCCGAAGGCCTTTCGTCAGGACAGACCGTGGCGCTCGAGTACGGCAGGCGCGGACCCGACGGCGCCTTCGTGCCCGCCGGCCGCGTCGACCCGTACGACATCGGACCGACGCCGTCCTGGCGCAACCTGCGCTACCCGCGCTCGGAGATCCCGGGCGACGCCGTCGCGGTGCGGGTGATCGCCGAGGACCTCAACCTCGGCCAGGGCGACTGGATCGCCGTGACGCCGCCACGGGTTCCCGAGGTGAAGTCGGTGCAGGAGTACGTCGGGTCCGAGCAGCCGGTGCTGCTGGACTGGGCGGTCGGAATGGCATTCCCGTGCCAGCAGCCGATGCTGCATGCCAACGGCGTCACCGAGGTGCCCAAGTTCCGCATCTCACCGGATTACTTCGCGAAGCTGCAGAGCACCGACACCTGGCAGAACGGTCTCGAGGGCGGCCTGCTCGGCATCACCGATCTGCTGCTGATGGCCTCGGTGATGTCGACGTACCTGTCCGAGGACTGGGGCCAGGACTGGGGCTCGCTGCGCAGGTTCGACACCGTCGTCGACGCCGAGCCCGCACAGCTCGACCTCGGCACCACCACCCACAGCGGCCTGTACTCCCCGGGCCGGATCCGCATCCAGCCGTAGCAGGCTTCGCCCGGCGAACTCACCACGAGTTCTACATCAGGGCTGTGGCGGGGACCGATCAACGACCCAGGTGTAGAACTCGGCGGTCCTCAGATCGGGGTGAGGCCGTGCTTGCGCTGCACGCGGTTGATCTGCTTGTCGCGCAACAGTCTCATCGACTTGCGCAGCAGCAGCCGGGTCTCGTGCGGCTGGATCACCGCGTCGATGAAGCCACGCTCGGCGGCGATCCACGGCGTCGCCATGTTCAGGTTGTAGCCCTCGATGAACTCGGCGCGGATCTTCTGCACCTCCGGCGCCGTCGGATCGGGGAACCGCTTCACCAGCAGCTGCGCCGCACCCTCGGCGCCGATCACCGCGATCCGGGCCGTCGGCCAGGCGAAGTTCAGGTCGGCCGACAGCTGCTTGGAACCCATCACCGCGTACGCGCCGCCGTAGGACTTGCGGATGGTGATCGTCACCTTCGGCACGTCGGCCTCGACGACAGCGTTGAGGAAACGCCCGCCGCGCTTGATGATTCCGCCCTTCTCCTGCTCGACGCCCGGCATGAAGCCCGGGGTGTCGACGACGAAGACCAGCGGCAGGTTGTAGGAGTCGCAGAACCGGATGAAGCGGGCCGCCTTGTCGGAGGCCTCGTTGTCGATGGCGCCCGACAGGTGCATCGGCTGGTTCGCGATCACGCCCACCGACCGGCCGTCGATCCGCGCGAACGCCGTGATGATCGCCTGGCCCTGGTTGGCGGCAACGTCGAACACGTCGCCGTCGTCGAAGATCCGCAGCAGGATCTCGTGCATGTCGTAGGCCATGTTGTCGCTGTCCGGCACGAGCGAGTCCAGCTCGAGGTCGTGCGGCGTGACTTCGGGCTCCAGGCCCGGGTTGACCACCGGCGCGTCGTCGAAGGTGTTGGCGGGCAGGAAGCTCAGGTAGTCGCGGGCGTACTGGAACGCCGCCTTCTCGTCCTCCACCACCTGGTGGATGTTGCCGTAGCGGGCCTGGGCGTCGGCGCCGCCGAGCTCGTCGAGGCTGACGTCCTCACCGGTGACGTCCTTGATCACGTCGGGGCCGGTGACGAACATGTAGCCCTGATCACGTACGGCGACAACGAGATCGGTCTGGATCGGCGAGTACACCGCACCACCGGCGCACTTGCCGAGGATGATCGAGATCTCCGGCACCATGCCGCGCAGCAGCTCGTGGCGGCGGCCGAGTTCGGCGTACCAGGCCAGCGACGTCACCGCGTCCTGGATACGGGCGCCCGCGGAGTCGTTGATGCCGATGATCGGGCAGCCGACCATCGCCACCCACTCCATCAGGTTGGCCACCTTGCGGCCGAACATCTCGCCGACCGAACCCTGGAACACCGTCTGGTCGTGGCTGAACACGCCGACCGGGCGGCCGTTGATGGTGCCGTGCCCGGTGACCACGCCGTCGGTGAACAACGCGTTCGGGTCGCCAGGCGTCTTGGCCAGCGCACCGATCTCGAGGAAGCTGCCCGGGTCGAGCAGCGCGTGGATCCGCGCGCGGGCGCTGGGCAGGCCCTTCTTGTCGCGACGGGCCTTGGACTTCTCGTCGCCGGGATCCTTGGCCAGTTCCAGCTTCTCGCGCAGTTCCGCGAGCTTCTCCGCGGTGGTCGCCGCGCGAACGGCGGGCGCTTCTCCTGTGGTCACTTGCTCTCGCTCTCGACGCGGTTGATCGCCTCGCTCATGTGGGCACCCACCTTGGCAATGTACGGCTCGTCGATCGCCTGGATGTGCTCACCCCCGATGGGCACGATCTCGAGATCCTCGACGAACTCGCCCCAGCCGCCGTCGGGCTGACGGATGGCGTAGCGCGGCTCGAAGAAGATCGCGTCGTCGTGGTAGCGATCGGCCATGTACAGGGTGACGTGCCCGTCGTAGGGCTGGATCTCCGCCGTCTCGAGCAGCCGGTTGTCCAGGTAGGACGTCCGCTGGTGCTCGATGATGCCGCCGGGGATCTGCACTCCGCTCTGGCTGACGATGTCGAGCACGTACCGGACCTGGCCCTCGTCGTCGAGCTTCTCGAGTTCCTCGTAGGGGATCTCGGGCACCTCGACGTTGAAGGTGCGCTCGGCGAACCGGGCGTAGCGGTCCCAGCGCGCCCGCATCTCCTCCTGGGTCTGCGGGATCTCCTCGCCCGGGCGGACCATGTCGATCAGGCCGACGAACCGGACGTCGGCGCCCGCGCGCTTGAGCCCGATCGCGCAGGCGTACGCCAGCGCCCCGCCCAGTGACCAGCCGACCAGGATGTACGGGCCCTTGCCACCGATCTCCATCAGCTTCGGCAGGTACTCGGCGGCCCGTTCCTCGACCGAACCCTCGACCCGCTCGAAGCCGTACATCGGGGTGTCCGGCGGCAGGTGCCGCAGCAGCGGCTCGTACACCACGGTGGACCCGCCCGCGGGATGGAACACGAACACCGGCACGCTGTCCGAACCCTCCACCGGGGGCCGCAGCGTCCGCACGAAGCCGTCGATCTTGCCGCCCTCGAGGTAGTCGCGCACCGTGGTGGCCAGCTCCTCGACCGTCTTCGCCGAGCGGACGGCGTCGACGGTGATGGTGCCCTCGTCGACGCGCTCGGTGAGCCGCTCGGCGATCTTGGTCGCCGTCGCCTCGTCGATGGTCGGCAGCTCGTTGAAGATGCCGCCGGGCGACTTGCCGGTGACGATCGCCCACGTCGCGAAGGTGACCCGCTCCGCGGCGTCGCGGGGCGGCACGTCGGCGCCGAGCGCCTCGGTGACGGCCTCCTGGGTGAGCACCTTGGATGCCGCGGCGACCGTGGACTGCGACGGGCCCGAGGTCCGGGGCCCGGACGGGTCGGTGGGCGGCGGCGGGATGGGTGCTGCTGACGGCCCGGACGGATCGGTCGGGGCCGGCGGGATGGGCGCCCCGCCGGACTGGGTATCCGGCTCGGCCTGCGGGTCGGGAGCCGGGGCCACGATCGTGCTGGGGCTCGCGCCGCTGAGCACCGTCGCCTGCTCCCTGACCTCCTCGGCGGCGCCCAGCGGGTGGCCGGCCGACGCGAGCTTCTCCTCGAGCTCGGCCACGGTGCTCGCACCGCCAAGGAGTTCTGCCTGCGCGGCCGCGATCTCCTCGGCGCTCTTGCCCTTCTGGGACTCGGCGAGCTGCTCGACCTCGTCGCGATGCTCGATCGCGTACTGGATCAGCTTCTCGACGGCGTTGAGGTTGGCATCGCGCACCGCGGTCAGCTGGATGGGTGGCATGTCGAAGTCGTATTCGACGCGGTTCTTGATCCGCACCGCCATCAGCGAGTCCAGGCCGAGTTCGATCAGCGGCACCTCCCAGGGCAGGTCCTCGGGCTCGTAGCCCATGGCGCTGCCGACGATGGTGCCCAGCCGGTCGTGGATCGACTCACCGGAATCCGGGCTCCACTTGCCCAAGGAGGCACCGAGATTGGCGCCCGCGGTCAGGTTGTCGTGCAGAATCTCGGCGTCGGGATCCTCGGTGGGCACCGTCTCCGGCGCGGCCGTCAGCGGCTGTGCCGCAACGGTTCCGGTGGCGACCGCGGCGGGCAGCGCGATCCCCTGGCCGCCGCGGGACACGATCGCGTCGTACACCAAAGCGAAGGAAGACTCGCCTCCGCTTTCCACGCGGGCGTGCACCTGCACCGAGGCGCCACCCGGATGACGGGTCAGCGTGGTGACCAGCCGGGCATCCTCGCCCGGCACCGCGCGCTGTTCGGCGGCCACCACCGCGGCGTCCGAAAGGACCTGCGTAGCAGCCGATTTCACCAGCGCCGACAGGTCGGTGCCGCCGCGCGGAGCGTACTCCCACACGTGCCGGCCGTCCGGGGTGGCGACGTGCGTACCCGGCATGATGCCCGAGTTGTCCCCGCTGAACCGCACGTCGAGCCAGTGCGGCTTGCGGCGGAACCGGGTGGGCGGGATGTCGGCGAAGTCCAGCGCACCGGCCAGGCCGCGGGAGCGGCGCGGGAACAGCGTGCGCATGTCGAGGTCGTGACCGTGCACGAACAGCTGCGCCATCGCCGCGGTCATCGAGTCGACCTCGTCCTGCTTGCGGGCCAGCGTGGCGATCAGCTGACCGTCGTGCAGGCCCGCGGCAGCCGTCGTCAGACCGACCTGCATGAGCGCCACCGGATTCGGCGCCAGCTCCAGGAACGTGGTGTGCCCGTTGTCGACCGCGTTGCGGATGCCGTGGGTGAAGTAGACCGAGTGCCGCAGGCCCTTCTTCCAGTAGTCGACGTCGTGGATCGGCTCGCCGCCGGGCCGGATGTACTGGCCCTCGTGCACGGTCGAGAAGTAGCCGATCTGCACCGGATGCGGCTCGATGCCCTGCAGTTCGGCGGCCAGCTCGCCCAGCAGCGGATCCATCTGCGTGGTGTGGCTGGCGCCCTTGGTCTGGAACTTGCGGGCGAACTTGCCCTCCTTCTCCGCCCGCTCGATGATCGCGTCCACCTGCGCGGGCGGACCACCGATCACGGTCTGGGTCGGTGCGGCGTAGACGCACACCTCCAGGTCGGGGAAGTCGGAGAACACCGTCTTGATCTCGTCGGCGGAGTACTCGACGAGCGCCATCAGCCGGATGTACTCGCCGAACAGCATCGCCTCGCCCTCACCCATCAGATGGCTGCGCGAGCAGATGGTGCGAGTGGCGTCGGCCAGCGACAGGCCGCCGGCGAAGTAGGCCGCGGCGGCCTCGCCGAGCGACTGCCCGATCACCGCACCGGGTTTGGCGCCGTGGTGGCGCAGCAGCTCACCGAGCGCCACCTGGATGGCGAAGATGGTGATCTGGGTGGTCTCGATGCCGTAGTCCTGCGAGTCGTCGAGGATCAGCTCCAGCACCGAGTAGCCGCGCTCGTCCTGCACGTGCGCGTCGACCTTGTCGATCCACTCGGCGAAGACCTCGTTGCGAAGGTACAGGTTCTTGCCCATCTTGCGGTGCTGCGCACCGAATCCCGCCAGCACCCACACCGGGCCGTTGGTGACCGGGCCGTCGGCGCTGAACACGCTGGGACTCTGCTTGCCCTCGGCGACCGCGCGCAGGCCCTTGACCGCCTCGTCGTGGTCGTGGGCGAGCACCACCGCACGGGAGCGGCCGTGGTTGCGCCGCGACAGCGAGCGGCCGATCGACTCGAGGGAGGACGCCCGGCCCTCCGGGCTGTCGATCCAGTCGGCCAGCTCGGCGGCGGCCGCGCGCTTGCGGGAGGTCAGGAACGCCGAGACGGCAAGCGGCACAACCGGAGTGGGCTGCTCGCCGGCCGCGAGCTCCTCGCGGGCGACCTCGAGCAGCCGCTTGGCCTCGTCGGTGATGCCCGGCAGCTCGTACTCGTCGTCGAGCGCCGCGGCCGGACGATCCAGACCGTCGTCGTCATCATCATCATCATCGATGAACTCGCCGTACTCGTCCATCCGCACGCCGCCGACGTACTGCGCGGGCTGATTCGGCGCCGCGGTGACCGCGACCACCTCTTCGGCGGGTTCGGGCTCCACCAGGTCCGACGGCACCAGTTCGCGCAGCACCATGTGCGCGTTGGCGCCGCCGAAGCCGAAGCCGGACACCCCGGCGATCGCGTTGCCGCTGTAGCGCGGCCAGTCGGTGACGGTGTCGGCGACCTTCAGCCGCACTGCCTCGAAGTCGATGTACGGGTTCGGGCCGGTGTAGTTGATCGACGGCGGGATCTTGTTGTTCTTCAGCGCGAGCGCCGTCTTCGCCAGGCTCGCCGCGCCCGCGGCCGACTCCAGGTGACCGAGGTTCGACTTCACCGCGCCGAGCAGCGCGGGCCGGTCCGCCGGGCGGGCGCGGCCCACCACGCGGCCCAGCGCGTCGGCCTCGATCGGGTCGCCCAGGATGGTGCCGGTGCCGTGTGCCTCGACGTAGTCGACGTCGCGGGGGTTGATGCCCGCGTCCTTGTACGCCTTGCGCAACACCTCGGCCTGCGCGTCCGGGTTCGGCGCCAGCAGGCCGTTGGACCGGCCGTCGTGGTTGACCGCGCTGCCCGCGACCACTGCGTAGATCTCGTCGCCGTCGCGGCGGGCGTCCGACAGTCGCTTGAACACCAGCATGCCGCCGCCCTCGGAGCGGGCGTAGCCGTCGGCGTCCTGGGAGAAGGACTTGATCCGGCCGTCGGAGGCGAGCACGCCACCGATCTCGTCGAAGGCCGCCGTCACCAGCGGGGTGACCAGCGCGTTGACGCCGCCGACCAGCACGACGTCGGCCTCACCGGCGCGCAGCGCGGCGACACCCTGGTGCGCGGCGACCAGCGAGCTGGAGCAGGCGGTGTCGATGGCCATCGACGGGCCGCGGAAGTCGTAGAAGTAGGACACCCGGTTGGCGATGATCGAGCTCGCGCCGCCGGTGATCGCGTACGGGTGCGCCGTCCCCGGGTCGGCGACGGCCAGGAAGCTGTAGTCGTTGGTGGAGCTGCCGATGTAGACGCCGACCCGCTGACCGCGCAGGCTCGACGCCGGGATGCGGGCGTCCTCGAGCGCCTCCCAGGTGAGCTCCAGCGCCATCCGCTGCTGCGGGTCGATGTTGTCGGCTTCCATCTTCGACAGCGCGAAGAACTCGGAGTCGAAGCCCTTGATGTCGGAGAGGTAGCCGCCGCGGGTGCGGGCGTTGGCGAGCCGCTCGGCGATCCGCGGCTCGGAGAGGAACTCCGACCAGCGGCCCTCGGGCAGGTCGGTGATGGCGTCGCGGCCCTCCAGCAGCGCCTGCCACATCTCACCGGGGGTGTTCAGGTCACCGGGGAAACGGGTCGCCAGGCCGACGATCGCCACGTCCTCGACGTCGCGGTCGCGGCTCCAGTCGGTGTCGTCGTCGCTGTGGTCGACCTCGGGCTCACCCTCGATGATCACCGTGGCCAGCGACTCGATGGTCGGGTTGCGGAACACCACGGTCGCGGTCAGCGTGACGCCGGTGAGGTCCTCGATGTCGCTCGCCATCGCGACCGCGTCGCGCGACGACAGGCCGAGCTCCACCATCGGGGCGGACTCGTCGATCTTGTCGGCGGCCTGGCCGGTGGCGTCGGCGATCCAGTTGCGCAGCCATTCGCGCATCTCGTTGACGGTCATGTCGACCTGCGCCGGCCGCAGTGGGCCGTCGTCGCCGGAGGCGACAATCGGGCCGTCGTCGCCGGAGGCGACAATCGGGCTGTCGTCGCCGGAGGCGATGACCGGCTGGTCCGGTGCGGACGGCGAATCGTTCGGTGTGTCAGACATGTTCATATCTCTTTCGCCACCCGCAGCGGTGGAATCTCAGTCGTGCCGATGTCCTCAGGGTCGCCGGACGCTCCGGTCAATCCGTCTCGTCGGGGAACGCATTGGCGATCTTGCCGCTGCGCAGGGTGCCGTCGAGGTAGGCCGCCCGGCACGCACGGCGGCCGATCTTGCCGCTCGACGTCCGCGGGATCGCGCCGGCCGGGGTGAGCAGCACGTCGCGCACGGTGACGCCGTGCCGCACCGCGATCGCGGCGCGGATGTCGTCGGCGATGGGCGCCATGTCCAGCTTGTGCGCACCCGGCGCCCGCTCACCGACGATCACCAGCTGTTCGGAACTGTCATCGGGATCGCGCTTCAGGCCGGCGTGGGCGTCGGCGAACACCTCGTCGGGCAGTTGGTTGGCCGGCACCGAGAACGCCGCGACGAAGCCGGTGCGCAGCGCTTTGGTCGACTCCTGCGCCGAGTACTCGAGGTCCTGCGGATAGTGGTTGCGGCCGTCGATGATCACCAGGTCCTTGACGCGACCGGTGATGTAGAGGTCGCCCTCGTAGAAGGCGCCGTAGTCACCGGTGCGCACCCACGTCGCGTCGTCCGGGGCGCCGTTGGCGTGCGACGGTTCGGTCCGCGACTTGAGCAGGTTCTGGAAGGTCGCGACCGACTCCTCGGGCTTGCCCCAGTAGCCGGTGCCCATGTTCTGGCCGCTGATCCAGATCTCGCCGATCTGCCCGTCGGGCAGTTCGGTGGCGGTGTCGTGGTCCACGATGACGGCCCACTCGGCCACGCCCACCTTGCCGGCCGACGCCTGTGGCACCGCCTTCGGTGAATCCGGGGCCACCTCGACGAAACGGTGGTTGTTCAGCTCGTCACGGTCGACGGTGACGATCTTGGGCGGTTCGTTGGCCGGCGTCGTGGACACGAACAGCGTTGCCTCGGCCAGTCCGTAGGACGGCTTGATGGCCTGCGGCCGGAACCCGTACGGGCCGAACGCGTCGTTGAAGTTGCGAACGGTGGCGGCCGAGATCGGCTCACTGCCGTTGAGGAGTGCCTTCACACTCGACAGGTCGAGCGGTGGCTCGCCGTCCTTGGGCAGGCCGCGGGCGGCGGCGTGGTCGAATGCGAAGTTCGGCGCCACCGAGATGACGCCGCCGTCGTCGCTGTCCTTACGCGCCATCTCGCGGATCCAGCGGCCGGGCCTGCGGACGAACGCGGCGGGCGTCATGAACGAGATGTAGTGGCCGATCACCACGGGCAACAACACCGTGATCAAGCCCATGTCGTGGAAGAACGGCAGCCAGGACACGCCCCGGTCGCCCTCTTCGCCCTCCAGCGCCTCGATCACCTGCACCACGTTGGTGGCCAGGTTGAGGTGAGTGATCTGCACACCGGTCGGGATCCGGGTCGATCCCGAGGTGTACTGCAGGTAGGCGATGCTCTCGTTGTTGACCTCGACCGGCTCCCAGGTGCTGCCGACCTCGTCGGGTACCGCGTCCACGGCGATCACCCGGGGGCGCTGGTTGGCCGGGCGGCTGCGGAAGAACTTGCGCACACCCTCGGCGGCGTCGGTGGTGGTCAGAATCGCCGACGGGTGGCAGTCGTCGAGCACGGCGTGCAGGCGGCCGACATGGCCCGGCTCCGACGGGTCGAACAGCGGCACGGCGATCCGGCCCGAGTAGAGGGTGCCGAAGAAGGCGACAAGGTAATCGAGGTTCTGCGGGCACAGGATGGCCACCCGGTCCCCGGGCTGGGTCACCTGCTGCAGGCGGGCGCCGATCGCGCGGTTGCGCGTGCCGAAGTCGTTCCAGTTGAGGTCGCGCACGACACCGTCGCGCTCCGTGGAGAAGTCGATGAAGCGGTAGGCCAGCTTGTCGCCCCGCACCTTCGCCCACCGTTCGACGTGGCGGACCAGGCTCCCGTTGTCGGGGAACTTGATCAGTCCGTCCTTGATGAACGGGTTGTGGAAGGCCATTTCACACTCCTGTCATGGGCGAGGCCAGCTGCTCGACCCCAAACCCCCGGAATCCTACCGGGGTGAGGGCAGCACCGGCGAAGTCGCCGCGGACGCCACCACGGGACACCCCTCTTACTTTTCTCTTAATGTTAAGGGTACGGATCGGCGGCGGCCAAATCCGCCACGGTCACAAATCAGCCATGTTTCGGCTGCGGTGCGTTCGAGATCAGATCGCGGGACCAGTTCAGCGTCCAGTCGGTCGCCGTCAGGCCGTTCTCGTTCCAGAACTGCGGGGTGGCGTACATCGCGTGCACCGGCTGCCCCGCCCCTCCGGAGAGCACCTGCAACGTCTTGGGCAGGTTGACGATCGAGAACGCCGACTCCGGTGCGGCGCAGATCAGGTCGCCGGGCGCACAGATCTCGAAGGTCCGGTCGTTGAGCGCACCGAAGCCACCCGGCCGCGGCCCGGTCATCGTCAGCCCCAGCGTCGACAGCGTCGGGACCTCGTGCAGCGTGATCTCCGCGCCCACACCCGGCGGGTTCAGCCCGACCTCGCGGCCGACGCCGGTCTGGCGCCTGCCGTCGGCGATCGCGACGACGCCGAGCACCAGGTCCTGGTCGACCGGCCCGCGGCCGTTGCCGATGTCACTGGCCATGTCGCCGGCGATCACGGCACCTTGGGAGAAGCCGACCAGCACGTAGCTGGTGAGCGGGCAGCGGTTGTTCATGTCGGTCATCGCCTTGACCGCGGCGCGGGTGCCCTCGGCGCGGCTGTCGTTGTAGGACATCTGCTTGTCCGCGGAGAACGGATTGTGGAACTGCGCCGTGTACGGGACGGTGAAGATCTCCAGCCGGTCGGTGCCGAACTCGGCCCGCAGCGGGTTGGTGACCCGCAGCAGTAGTGCCGCCGGGAACTGCACCGGGTTGAACGGGTCCATCTGCACCGACGACTCCCAGGTGCCGGGAATCGAGATCAGCTGCACGTCCGGGCAGCTGGCGTCCTGGAACTCCGGGCGGGGCTTGCGGGCGCCGGGCGTCCCGGGGTCACTGGTCGGCGGCACCGCGCTGGGCGGCAGCGCGGTGTCCGGGGTGTCGGGCTTGCGCAGAAGCACCACCACGATTGCCACCACCAGCACCACGACGAGTGCCATCGCCCCGGCGGCGACGAGCGCGAGGATGCGGTGCCGTTTTCGGCGGTTCTTCGATGTCCTGGCCATGTTCTCCTGCTAGCAGAGTCGTTCGGTCGCGATGCGAATGTAGTCGGCGGTCACGGTGTCGAGGTCGGCGCGTGCGGTGTGGGCCGTGTCCGAACCGGCCGTGCGCACGTCGCTGCGCACCAGCGGGACCACGAAGTCCCACACCGCCTGATCGGTCTGCTGGGCCGCCCTGGCCTGGCACACGTACGACCCGATGGACAGCGCGAGCAGGTCGCTCGAGGGCGTCACGCCGGCATCGGCCAGCGCGTCGAGGTACTCGTGCTGCTGCGCGGTCACCGTCATCTGCCCCTGTTCGGCGTCCGCGTGCGGCCCGGTGAGGTCTGGTGCGCTGCGCGCAGACTGCGCGTCCGCGCCGGCCGGGGTGGTCTCCGAGGTCGGCAGGCCGACGGTCGCACGCAGGTCGTCGGTCAGCCCGCAGGCGCTGACCAGCAGCACCGCCGAGAGGACCAGCAGCATCGGTAGCGCACGCCTGGCTGTCCGCTCGCTCCTCCGTTGCACCCCTCCACGGTACCGGCTGCCCAAAAGTGCTCCTGGCCAGCGGTTTCGCGGTTGGCGGCGGCTATCGCAGAACGCTGGACAGTTCGCCCGACATGGCGGCCAGCTGGGACGACCAGCTGCCCCAGTCGTGCGGCACGCCTGCCGGGAACTCAAAGTGCCCGTTGCCGCCGCCGTTACCCCGGTAGTGCTGGTAGAAGGTGCGGGCGCTGCCTGCGGCCTGGTCGCAGTAGCCGATCATCGCGGCCGGGTCGCTGCACGTCAGAGTGGCCGGGCTGAACACCCACAGCCGGGTGTTGTTGTTGATCAGCAGCTGGATGTGCACGTCGGGGTCGTGCCACTTCCACCGGCCGAGCTGCGGCAGACCCCACATGTTGCGGATGTCGACGCCGCCGAAGCGGGCCAGCCCGTCGGTGATTGCGCCGTTCATCTGCGTGAGCGACGGCGCCAGGAAGCCCGACAGCGATCCGGCGTAGCGGAACCGGTCCGGGTGGAAGGTGGCCATCGCCATGGCGCCGTAGCCGCCCTGCGCGGCGCCGACGATGCCGTGCCCGCCCGGCGCCAGGCCCTTGTTGGCCGCCAGCCAGTTGGGCAGCTCGGAGGACAGGAAGGTCTCCCACTGCCGGCTGCCGTCCTGCTCCCAGTTGGTGTACATGCTCCACGCGCCGCCGGCGGGCGCGGCCACCGAGACGCCCTTGCCCGCGAGCGTGCTCATCGCGTTGCCCGCGGTCACCCAGTTGCTGACGTCCGGCGCGGCGTTGAACGCGTCGAGCAGGAACACCGCGTGCGGTCCACCGCCCTGGAAGGCCACCGGGATGTCACGGCCCATGGCCGGCGACGGCACCATCAGGTACTCGACGGGCTCGGCGCCCGCGGTGGCGCCGGACGTGGTCCCGACAGCCCCCCACAGGCCCGCGGCCAGTAGCACGCTCAGAAGTCCCCGGACCAGTGACCGACCCATTCATCCACCTCACGTCTCGGCTGTCCCCGCCGCAGGTAGTGAATCACACCTGCCCCCGGGGTCGCGGCGAAAGGGGCCGGTCGGACGACCCCGGAACGGCCGACGGCGGCGACCCCCGAAGGGATCGCCGCCGCCGGCGTCGGTCGTTGCGCGCTAGATCAGTTGCCGCCCTCGACTGGAGCCGCCGCGGGAGCGGCGACCGGGCCCGGGGTGGCACCCAGCACGCGCTGGATGTCCGGCTTCATCTGGCCGAGCTGCTGACCCCAGTACTCCCAGCTGTGGGTACCGGCCTGCGGGAAGTTGAACACGCCGTTCTTGCCGCCCGCGGCGATGTACTGCTCCTGGAAGGTCTCGTTGGTCCGCAACGTGAAGCTCTCGAGGAACTTCGCGTTGAAGTTGTCACCCGCGGCGGCACCGCTGCCGTTGATGTCGGCAGGCTTGCCGTTGCCGCAGAACACCCACACGCGGGTGCCGTTGGCGACCAGCCGGTCGATGTTGACCATCGGGTCGTTGCGCTTCCACGCCGGATCGCTCGACGGGCCCCACATGGCCTCGGACTTGTAGCCGCCGGCGTCACCCATGGACAGGCCGACCAGCATGGGCCACCAGCCCTCGGACAGGTTCAGGAAGCCCGACAGCGACGCCGCGTACTGGAACTGCTGCGGGTAGTAGATCGCCAGCGTCATCGCGGCCGAACCGGCCATCGACAGACCGACGGCCGCATTGCGGTTCGGGTTCACGCCGTGGTTAGCGGACAGGTACGCGGGCAGCTCCTGGGTCAGGAACGTCTCCCACTTGTAGGTCGAGCAACCGGCCTTGCCGCAGGCGGGCTCGTACCAGTCGGAGTAGAAGCTGGACTGGCCACCGACGGGCATGATCACCGACAGGCCCGACTCGTAGTACATCTCGAACGCGTTGGTCTCGATGTCCCAACCGTTGAAGTCATCACGTGCGCGCAGGCCGTCGAGCAGGTACACGCCCGGCGCTCCCTGGCCACCACTCTGGAACTGCACCTTGATGTCACGTCCCATACCCGCGGACGGCACCATCAGGTACTCGACCGGCAGACCCGGACGAGAGAAGGCCCCCGCAGTCGCCGAGCCGCCGACCGCACTGACCAGGCCGGGCAGCACGGCGGCCGCCAAGGCCACAACCGTGAGCCGGCGCGCCCAGGCGCCGCGCATCTTCCCAACGAACTTCATGCTTTACCTATCCCATCTGTCGAATGCCGAACCCGGCCTGTGTCCACCGGAGCAGGCCGCGTTGCCCGTGTAGTCAACCACACCTCGGTGTGATACCTCTCTCCGGCTATTTCTCTTCCGTGCGTGAATTCGCTTCTGAACTGCGCCTTTACCGATGTCATGACCCGTCCCTCAACCACCGATGGTCGCGAGCAGGTCGGGTTTGAGGGCTTGCAGTTGCGCGCCCCAGTAACCCCAGGCGTGGTTGCCTGCGGGCGGGAACTGGAAGGTGGCGTTGCGGCCGCCGGCGGCGGTGTAGGCCTGCTGGAACGCCTTGTTGCTGGTGATCGCCGTCGCCTCGAGGCTGGTCGCGCTGAGTGCCTGGCCGGGGTCGCCGGTGTCCAGTGGTGTCGCGCCGCCGGGCGCGCAGTAGACCCAGAGCCGGGTGCCGTTGGCCGCGATGCGGTCCGCCTGCACCACCGGGTCGTTGCGCTTCCAGGCCGGGTCCCACGGCGGGCCCCACATGTTGTCGACGTTGAACCCGCCCGCGTCGAGCATCGCCACCCGGATCGCCTGCTGCATGAACACCGCCGACGGGTTGAGGAAGCCCGACAGGGAGGCGGCGTAGCGGAACTGCGCCGGGTGGTAAGCCGAGAGGATCAGCGCCGCACTGCCCGACATCGACAGTCCCACAACGGCGTTGCCGGTGGTCGACACCTGCTGGTTGTCCGCCAGCCACTGCGGCAGTTCTGCGGTGAGGAACGTCTCCCACTTGTAGGTGTAGGGCTGGCTGTTGAAGGTCGACGGTGAGTACCAGTCGGTGTAGAAGCTCGACTGCCCGCCGACGGGCATCACCACCGAGACGCCGGAGCCGTGGAACCACTCGAAGGCCGCGGTATTGATGTCCCAGCCGTTGTAGTCGTCCTGGGCGCGCAGCCCGTCGAGCAGGTAGACGGCCCTGGAACCGGATCCCGCGCCCTGGAATTCGACGCGCACGTTGCGGCCCATCGCCGTGGAGTAGACGTCGAGGTACTCGACGGGCAGGCCCTCCCGGGAGAACGCGGCGGCCTGCGGCACGCCCGCCACCTGGGTCAGCCCGGGCAGCACGACGAGCGCGGCCAGCGCCACGAGCAGTCGTCGCGCAGCGCGCGCAGCGACAGCACCCGGGGTCCTACGCAAAGGTCCTACCGTCCGTTCACTTCTGCCGGCGCCGTGCGAACGGCGGTCGTGGGCCGGGGAATGCAGCACACCTGCCTGCATATCGTCGCGAGGTGGCTGCGGCGTTACCCAAACAGAAACTCCGGGCCGATCACAAGTTCCGCAGCTCAGGGGCCGGTGGCCGGCATGCCGGTGTAGGGCGGGTTGATCGGCTCCGGCACGGCCAGCCCGCAGCGGGCCAGTTCGTAGCGCGGCACCCGGTCGATGCGATACCTGGTGAACTCGACGGCGTGCACGAGGTTGGACAGGAAGCGGCGCGGTCCCATCGGCCCGCGGATCGAGCTGAGCACGGCCTCGGTGTCCGGGCATTTCAGCGCCGCCTCGGCCTGCCGGATCCAGTCCTCGTCGAGGTAGGGCGGCACGTACGGGCGGGTCTTGAGGAACGGCCCCTCGGCAACCGCCCAGTCGGGGAACAGGTTCTTGTCGTGCCCGATGCGGCCGTCCTCGAGCCGGGCGGTGTGCGCGGCCAGCGGGTTGGCCAGGCCGATCTGGTCGATCACCCGCACGTCGAGGCCGACGTTCATGCCGAGCATACCGAGGTTGGTGAAGAAGACGGTGTGCTGCGGCTGGTGCTCGTCGATCCAGTCCGCCGACGCGTCGGGCGGGCGCGGCGGAGGCGGGATCGCGGGCACCACGTCCCAGCGGTCGTAATTGCCTGCGGGCAGCAGCAGCGCGCCGTCGGGGGTGTTGTCCAGCGCGGTGATCACCGCGCGCATCCGCGGGTAGTCCAGGTAGTCGGCAGCGGTCAGCGGGTGGGCGTGGCCGGTGGCCTGTGCGTAGAACCGCCGTTCGTCGACGATCCCGGTGTAGGTCACCCTGGTGGCGTCGGCACCCATTCCCGGCGAATTCGCCGCCCACAGTGACCATCCCGCGACGGTCAGCCACAGCACCGAGGTGGCGGCGGCCAGCAGGTAGCCGGTCTCGCGGGTGAACCGGCTGCCGTCGGGGAGCACCACCGGGATCGACGCGACCGGCAGCAGCAGGCAGAACAGCGGTGTCAGCAGCACCCGGCCGTGCATGAAGTCGCCGCCCTGGCGGACCCAGTAGATCGCCTGCAGCAGACCGCTCGCCACGAAGAAGATCACCACTGCCGGCGGGCTCTGCACGGTGCGGGCCAGCCACCCGTACCCGCGCGGCGACCGGTGCGAGATCCACCACGGCCGCGACCTGGTGGCCACCAGCACCGCGCCGAGCGCCACCAGCAGCACGGCCGGAATCCACAGCAGGTAGGGCTCATTGAAGTTGGCGAGGTAGGTGAAGCCCTGCGGCCACTTGGCCCCCGAGGCGTCCTTGGCCAGTGCGGTGTTGGGGGTGAGCAGCCCGTAGTAGCCCATCCGGAAGATCTGGTAGAGCACCGGCAGCGCGCCGCCCGCGGCGACGATCAGCACCCGGCGGCGCCAGCCGCGGGCGGAGATCAGCATCATCACCAGCGCCAGCCCGCCGACCAGCGCGAGCTCGGGGCGAACCAGCACGCTCAGACCGCCGACGAAAGCCAGTGTGGCGGCGGAGGTCCGGCTCACCGCGTCGCCGTCGGGCGCGTCGGCGGGGCGGCTGCGCAGCGCCTGCGACCAGCACACCATCATCCACCACAGCAGGCCCAGATAGGCCAGCACCAAACCGTTCTCGAGCCCGGAGGTGGCGAAGTCGCGGGCCGGCGGCACCGCGATGTACACCAGCGCGCCCGCAGGCAGCAGCAGCGCGCGGCGGCCCTGCAGGCTGGGGGCGTAGAGCCGGCCCGCGCCGAGCATCGCCAGCGCCACCCCGAGGACGGACAGCACCAGCGCGAACCACAGCGCCACGTACTCCAGCTGCACGGCGCCGCCCACCCAGGAACCCAGGGTGATCAGGTACGTCCACAGCGTGGACGTGTTGGACTCGACGCGTTCACCGGCGTTGAACACCGGCCCGTTGCCCTCCAACAGGTTCCGCACCGTGCGCAGCACGATCAGGCCGTCGTCGGCGATCCACCGGCGCTGCCAGGAGCCCCAGCCGAACAGCACCGCCACCACCGCCACCCCCACCCAGAGGCTGACGCGGGCGGTCACGTCGAACGGGAATGCCGGCCGGCGCAGGGCCGGCGCACCGGCGGGCTCAGCCGAAGAGGACGGCCGCACCGACGGTCCCGATCCAGGCCACCGCAAGCAACTGGAGCACCCGGTCGCCCAGGGCGATCTCCTCCGGCTCACCCGCCAGCCCGCCGTCGACGTCGACCGCGTAGCGCAGGATCGCGACGGTGAACGGGATCATCGACACCACGAACCACGACGTCCCGGCGAGGTCGTCGCGCTCGAAGGCCCACAGCCCGTAGCAGAGCACGAGCGCGGTGGCCGACAACGTCCAGACGAAGCGCAGATAGCTGCTGGTGTAGCTCTCCAGCGACTTGCGGATCTTGGCGCCGGTGCGTTCGGCCAACTGCAGCTCGGCATACCGCTTCCCGGCCGCCATGAACAGCGACCCGAACGCCATCATCAGCAGGAACCATTGCGACAGCGGCACATCGGCGGCCACACCGCCTGCGATCGCCCGGATCAGGAAGCCCGAGGACACGATGCAGATGTCGATGACGGCCTGGTGCTTGAGCCCGAAGCAGTAGGCCAGCTGGATCGCGATGTAGATCGCCATCACCACGGCCAGATTCGGCGTCACCAGCCACGAGATTCCGACCGAGGCCACCGCCAGCACTGTGGCCAGCGTGTACGCCAGCCACTCGGGCACCACGCCCGCGGCGATCGGCCGGAAGCGTTTGGTCGGGTGCTGCCGGTCGGCATCGACATCGCGTGCGTCGTTGACCAGGTACACCGCTGACGCGCCGAGGCTGAACACCACGAACGCCACCAGCACGTTGACGAGCACCACGCGGTAGTCGTAGGCGAAGCGGTCGTCGCCGAGGGCGGCCACCGGCGCGGCGAACACCAGGACGTTCTTCACCCACTGCCGTGGGCGCAACGCCTTGACGATGCCGCTGGCGAGGTTCTTCGGCGGGCCGGTCACCGGCGCCGCTTCCTCAGACATTCTGGTACTCATGTGGCTGCCCACTCATCTTCGGTCCGCTCCGTCACGCTCACTGATCCTGGAGACCACCTCGGCGACCGTCGCGCCGACCGCCACGCCGGTGAGCACGTCGCTGGGGTAGTGCACCCCGAGCACGAGGCGCGACAACGCCATCGGCGGCACCAGCACGGCGGGCAGCGGCAGCCCGGACACCCGGCCGAGCAGCACCGCGGCGGCGGTGGTCGACGTGGCGTGGGCCGAGGGGAAGGACAATCGGCTCGGGGTGCCGACGTTCACCGCGATCGCCGGGTGGTGGGGCCGCTCGCGGCGCACCACCCGCTTGATGACGACGGCGGCCGCGTGGGCCGCGAACGCGCCCGCGCCCGCGGTCAGCGAACGCGCCCGCGCCCGCGGTCAGCCAGGCCCGGCGGCGAG
>NZ_JACKSJ010000098.1 GCF_025821665.1 [Mycobacterium] manitobense | reverse complement strand
GGCCGCGATGCCGCCGCGGCTCTGCGCACGATCGGCCGAGGCTTCGAGTTCGGCGGCGACGGCGTCGTCGGGTCCGGTGGCCGCGGTGGCGGCGTGCCAGGCCCGACGGTCGGGGTCGAGCTCCGGGTCGGTGGCGTCGGCCAGCGCCTGATGCACGGCGCGGCGTTCGGAGAGGTCGGCCGCGCGGTAGACGGCCGAGCGCACCAGCGGGTGGCGGAACCGGATCCGGCCCGCGAACTCGATCAGCTCTTCGGCCTCGGCGGGGCCGAGCGCGCCGACCGGAATCCCGAGATGAGTTGCGGCGCCCAGGAACACGGCGGCGTCGCCGACGGGTTCGGCGGCCGCGAGCAGCAGCAGTTTGCGGGTGTCGTGCGGCAGCGCCTCGATGCGGCGGATGAAGCCCTCTTCGATCTGGCCCGCTGACCGGCCGGCGCCGACGGCGAAGTAGCCGCCGCCGAGTTCGGACGACGGGTTGTTGCGCGGCACTTCCAGCAGGGCCAGCGGGTTGCCCCGGGTCTCGGCGACCACGCGGTCGCGCACCCGCGGGTCGATGCGGCCCACCATCACGGAGTCGAGCAGCTCGCGGGCGTCGCTGTCGGACAGGCCGCCGACGGCCAGTGTGGGCAGGCCGGCCAGCGCCTCCGCGCCCTCGTCGCGCGCCGCGCACACGATGGCGACCGGCTCGGCGAGTAGCCGGCGGGCGACGAACGCCAGCGTCTGCACCGACACCTCGTCGAGCCACTGGGCGTCGTCGACGATGCACAGCAGGGGTTGGTCGTCGGCGGCGGCGGCCATCAGGCTCAACACCGCGAGCCCGACGAGGAACCGGTCGGGGGTCGGGCCCGCACCGCGGCCGAAGGCGACGTTGAGTGCCTCGCGTTGGGGTTCGGGCAGCGAGTCGAGCTGCCCGAGCAGCGGCGCGCACAGTTGCTGAAGGCCTGCGAAGGCGAGTTCCATGTCGGATTCCACGCCGCCGACGCGGGCGATGTGGAATCCGGCGGCGCTCTCGACGAGCTGTTCGAGCAGGGCCGTCTTGCCCACGCCGGCCTCGCCGCGCAGCACCAGGGCCTGGCCACTGCCGGACCGCGCCGCCGCCAGCAGTGCGCGCAGCGCTTCGGATTCGCCGGAGCGTCCGCGTAACCGTTGCCCTCGGCCTCTGCCTGCCATCGCCTCCACCGTGGCGACGACCCTACCGGCAAGGCTCGGCCGGCCGTCAGTCTGTGATGAAGGTGACGGTCTCCTCGAGCGGTGCGCGGCCGGTGCGGGGAAGCGCCTTGGTGACGTCCTCGTAGCCGATCGACATGCCGCAGAACAGCATCAGGTGCTCGGGCGGCGAGATGGCGTCGGCGACCGTCCGTCGCACCTGTGACCACGCCATCTGCGGGCAGCTGTGCAGACCTTCGGCGCGCAGCAGCAGCATCACTGTCTGCAGGTACATCCCGAGGTCCGACCACTGGGCCACCCCGAGCCCGCGGTCGATGTAGCAGAACAGGGCGGCCGGGGCGCCGAAGCAGTCCCAGTTTCCGATCGCGGCGCGGATGCGGGCCTCCCAGTCCCCGCGCTCGATACCCAGCGCGGCGTAGCGCTCCTTGCCGAATGCGGCCCGCCGATCGGCGTAGGGGGACGTCATGTCGGGCGGGTACATCACGTACTCGCGCTCGTCCCATGGGTCACCCGCGGCCACCCGTTCGACGGCGATCTTCTTGAGCCGGGCCAGCGGTTCACCGGTCAGCACGTAGATGTGCCACGGCTGGATGTTCGATCCCGACGGGGCCCACGCCGCCGCCGACAACACCTTCTCCAGGGTCTCCATCGGCACTGGGCGGTCGGTGAATCCGCGGACCGCGCGGCGGGTGGTCACTGCCTCGTAGACGTCCATGCATCAAGCGTGGTCTCCGCGGCGGTCGAGGGGACCCCGGAAAGTTCGTGGTCGTCACCCTGGACTTGCGCCCGCGGTGACCTCGGCTCGCCCGCTCAGGAGGCGGTAGCCGCCGTACAGGACGGCGGCGACCAGGAAATTGACCAGATAGGCGATGTCAGCGCCGTGCCAGGCCCGCGCGACCGGTCCCTCGATCAGCGAGGTGTACATGAACGGGATCGCGGCGACGTAGGCGAGCACGAACACCGCCACCGCGACCAGTGCGTTCCGGCGGTCCGGGGACTCCTCGGCCGGGTCGATCGTCGCCCGTTGTCCCCGGGCCCTGATCAGCCAGTCGACGATCACCACCGCGACGAACGCCGGTACCCAGTAGCCGACCATCAACAGCACGTCCTGGAACCGGCTGGCCGTGTGCGCCGCGTGCAGCCACAGGATCAACGCGAAGGCGAGCGCCGCAACGATGACGGCCGAGACCGGTCTTCGCACCCGCACGCCCAGGGTCTGCAGAGCCAGCGATCCGCCGTAGTCGGTCATCACCCCTGACCCGATGGACGCCAACGCGATGACGAGCAGCGCGACGCCGCCGAGCACGCCGCCGCCCATCACCGCGCGCACACCTTCGGCAGTGTGGTCGGGCAGCACGTTTCCCGCGGCGATGCCAATGCCCTGGACGAAGATGTAGGCCGACACGATCGCGCCGAACACGAAGCCGAACACGCGGGTGGGCGAGGACTCCGCGGGCAGGTAGCGGGAGAAGTCGGCGGCGTAGGTCGTCCACGACACCGCGAGACTGAACGCGATGGTCACCTCGAGGACGAACGCACCGGTGAGGTCGGCACCCGATACCGTTGTGGGCGTGATGATCTCGTGGCCGGTGACGAGTTTCGCCGCGAATGCCACGAAGGTGGCGAACAGCACCACCGTCAGCACTGCCTGCACGCGGTGGATCAGTTCGTAGCCGATGTAACCGATGACGCCCTGCGCGCCGAGCACGAGCAGCGCCGCCAGCCAGAACGGCAGACCGAGCAGCGCCGAGAGCGCCTCCGCACCGAACAGTCCCACCAGCGCGTCCCACGCGATCGACGACAGCCACTGCAGCGACGCCGGCAGTGCGACACCGCCGCCGAACGCCATCCGCGACATGGGCAGCTGGGCCGTGCCGGTACGTGGTCCCCAGGTGGAGAGGTAGGCCACCAGCGCCGCGCCGAGCACCGTGCCGATCGCCATGGCCAGCAGGCCGAGCCAGAAGCCGAGGCCGAGCGCGATCGCGAGCGTGCCGGTGAACAGGCCGGCCATGTTGACTTGCGGCGCGAACCACACGGTGAACAGCCGACGGGGTGTGCCGTAGCGTGCGCCGACGGGGATGGGTGCGATGCCCTGCGTCTCGACCGACAGGTCACCGGCGGCCGTGGGCCGGTGCCCGCTGAACACGCGGCGGGCCAGAGGATTCGGTCTCCTCGGGTTCAGATCCTGCCCGCCGGGGCGCATTGCCTGAACTACGCCATCGTGCGCAGCTGTCTGCGCGAGCTGATGCCGAGCTTGACGAACACCTTGCGCAGGTGCCACTCCACGGTGTGGGTACTGAGGAACAGCTGGGCGCCGATCTCCTGGTTGGTCAGACCGTCGGCGGCCAGCCGCGCGATCTGCGACTCCTGTGCCGTGAGCTCGTCGCCCGAGCGCAACGGCTGCTTGCGCACCTTCTCACCGGCGGCCAGCAGCTCGCGCCGGGCCCGTTCCGCGAACGCCTGCGCCCCCATCCGGCTGAACATCTCGTGCGCGTCACCGAGGTGCTTTCGCGCATCCGATCGGTGATTTCCGCGGCGCAGCCACTCGCCGTAGCGCAGGTGGGAACGGGCGAGTTGCACGACCACCCTGGTGCCCGACAGGCGATCGATGGCCTCGTTGAACAGCGCGTCGGCGTCGTCGTTGTCGGCGAGCAGCGCCTGTGCCCCGGCCAGCGCGCCCAGCCCCCACTCGGTGCCGCTGTCACCGGCGCGCCGCTCGAGCCGCTGCACCGCCTCCTCGGCGGCATCCTGCTCGCCGAGGTGGGCGGCGGCCTCGGTCAGCTCCAGCAGGCACCAGCCGGAGAAACCGAGGTCGTCACTCTCACAGGCCCGGCGCGCGCCGGCAAACGCCTCCTCGTAGCGGCCGAGTCCGTTGGCCAGGATCGCGGCGGTGTACCCGGTGAGCCCGCGCAGCCGGCCCTCCCCCTTGGCCGTGGCCATGCCGGTGGCGACGTCGATCAGCGCCGCCGTCTCCTCCGGATCGCCACGCCACGCCGACAGGTGCAGCCGGTGGTACTTGACGGGTTTGTGGTTCGTCGCGGTGGATATCGCCTCGGCCTCTTCGAGAAGGGTTGCGGCGTGCTCGAATTCACCGGTCAGCACATGCATGCCCGCACGGAACGCGAGGGCGGACGGCAGGATGGCGAGCGCGCCCGCGTCGCGCACGTTGCGGACCATGGCGGTCGCGAGGCGATGCATCACCTCGTCGTCCCACAGCTCGCCCGCAGCGGATTCCTGGACGATCGGGAACGCCAGCGACAGCCAGCGCAGCGCCTCGCCGTCGTTGCGCTGCGCGTGGGTGCACCACGATTCGAGTGCGGTGCGCAGCCGGTCGGCGCCAGCGGTCAGGCCGTCGATGATCAGGTCGGCCATCCCGCCGAGCAGGAGATCGGTGGGGCGGTGCGGGTCGGCCACGCGGCCGACCGCGCGCCGGGCCGACTCGGCGGCCACGACGAGCGCCCCTGGCGGGGCGCACTGCGACGCGTACATCGCCGCCGCCAGCGCCTCGAGGTGCGCCTCGCGTGCCGATTCGTCATCGAGCGTCTCCAATTGCCGCGCGGCGTCGAGCAATTGGGCGGCCGCCGCGGCGAGCTGGGGCGCTCCGGGAGCGCCACCCCGACCGCGGGTGAACTCCATCTGAGCGCGCAGCCAGGCCATCTCGGCGCTCAGCGACTCGCTCAGCGGACTGGACTCGGCGATCGCGAGCAATTCGTATGCCGCTTCATATGCCGCCGCGTCGCGTTTCGCCCTGGCGGCGGCGACGGCCCTTGCTCCGCGCAGCCGGGGGTCGGCGCTGAGGGCCACGGCACGCTCGAGGAAGGTCGCCGCCGCCGCGATCCCGCCGCGGCTCTGCGCCCGGCCGGCCGAGGCCTCGAGTTCAGCGGCGATGTCGTCGTCGGGGCCGACGGCGGCGTTGGCCGCGTGCCACGCCCGCCGGTCCGGGTCGAGGTGCGGGTCGGTCACCTCGGCGAGCGCGCGGTGTACCGCCCTGCGATCGGTCAGGTCCGCCGCACGGTAGGCGGCGGACCGCACCAGCGGGTGGTGGAACCGGATGGTTGGACCGAACTCCAGAATGCCGGCCGCCTCGGCAGGTGCCAGCGCGTCGACCGAGATGTTCAGCGCGGCGGCGGCACGCAGCAGCAATCCGGCGTCGCCGACGGGTTCCGCGGCCGCCGCGAGCACCAGCAGCCGGGTGTCGCGGGGAAGCAACATGATGCGGCGTAGGAAGCTCTCCTCGACGTGTCCGGCGGACGGCCGCGTGATCGATGTGCCGAAGCCGCCGACGAGTTCGGCCGCGGAGACGTTGCGGGGCACCTCGAGCACGGCCAGCGGGATGCCGCGGGTCTCGGCGATGATGCGGTCACGCACCCGCTCGTCGATGCGTCCGATGACCACGCTGTCGAGCAGATCACGGGCGTCGCTGTCAGGGAGGCCGCCGACCTCGAGTTCAGGCAGTCCGTGCAGCACCTCGGCGCCGTGCTCACGCGCCGCGAACACCAGCGCCACCGGTTCGGCGAGCAGCCGACGCGCGACGAATCCGAGCACCTGTGTCGAAACCTGGTCGAGCCACTGCGCGTCGTCGACGACGCACAGCAGCGGCTGGTCTTCGGCAGCAGCCGCCAGCAGGCTGAGCACCGCGAGGCCGACGAGGTAGCGGTCGGGCACCGGCCCGACGCCGCGGCCGAACGCCACCGCGAGCGCGTCGCGCTGGGGCTCGGGCAGCCCCTCGACGTGCGACATCAGCGAGGCGCAGAGTTGCTGGAGGCTGGCGAACGCGAGTTCCATGTCGGACTCCACGCCCGCGACATGCGTGATGCTGAAGCCGCGGGCCTCATCGATCAGGTAACCGAGAAGTGCGGTTTTGCCCGCGCCGGCCTCGCCACGCAGCACCAACACCTGGCCGCTGCCCGACCGCGCGCTCGACAGCAGGCGACGAAGTTCCTCGCACTCGTCGCCACGCCCGCGCAGCCCTCGACCCCGACCCGTGTTTGCCATCCGCGCTATCGTTGGTTTCGTTTCGCGGATAACCGTACGCCTATCCCACGTCGGCGTCAGCCCCGGTCGGCGGTGCGGGGATCCGCATGCCCAGTAGCCGGGAGCTGAGTGATTTGCCGTGACTGTCGAGGGCCAGCGATGTGGTGACGCCCCCGCCGAGTGCATGGCTGCAGACGAACTGCAATCCGCAGATCGAGGGGACTTCGTAGCGGACGACGTTGCCGGTGATGTGATCCGCGAGGTGGCCGCGGACTCGGTCGGCGGTCACGTGAGCGGCCAGCCACCGGTAGTGCTCGTCGTCGAGGGGAAACACCGACAGGATGGCGGTGTCGCCCTTGTCGCCCGCGCGCGCATGGGCGATCTCGCGGAGGTGCACAGTGGTCATGTTGTCTCCAGAACTTCTGTGTGCGAGACGACGTCGTTTCTGTCGATGAACGTAGACAGGATGCCGATGACGTCGGTGACCGTGGTCCGGACTCCCCCGCCGCCGGCGGGCCCGTTGAGATAGAGCGACTCGACTTCGCGGGTCACGTGTTCGGCGTGATCGGAAGAGTCGGTCATGGCGGCGACCCGTAGCCGGCATTCGCCGTTCGACATCGAGTTCGGGGTGTCCAGGGTGCCGATCAGGTCGATGCGCGGGTCGATTCCGCTGCGCCGAATCCGTGCCGCCGCAATGTCACCCGCCAGACGGGCGCGGTCGACGCAGCCGAGTCCGGCATAGGAGATCTCCGCTTCGCCACGGAAGCCGGCTCGATACCCGACGCTGACCTTCAATTCCTCAGGCCGGCGCCGCCCTACCGCGCCGCCGACATGCACGCGGTCCGGTGCCACTTCCTTCAGTGCGACGCCGTAGACGTCGAGGGTGACGTCCGGGGTCTTGTACGCCCCGGGATCGCCGAGTTCGTAGAGCAGTTGCTCGCGTACGGTTCTCCGGTCGATCAGGCCGCCGGTGCCGTCGAGCTTGCCGATCGTCATCGTGCCGTCACGGGCGATGTCCGCGAAGGGCAGCCCGAGGACGTCCAGCCCGGGGACCGATTTGTAGCCGGGGTCGGCGAAATAACCGCCGCTGACCTGAGTTCCACATTCCAGCAGATGCCCGGCCAGGGTGGCGGCGGCCATCATGTCCTCATCGTCGATGTCCCACCCGAACCTGTCGATGAGCGCCGCGACGAAGAGCGACGGATCGGCCACCCGGCCAGTGATCACCACGTCGGCGCCCGCCCGCAGTCCCGCCAGCAGGCTGTCGGCGCCCAGATAGGCGTTGGCCGATACGATTTCGCCGTGCGACGACAGTGGTTTGCCGTCCTCGAGGGCAGGCGCCTCGTGATCGATGAGGTCGAGCACGTCGTCGCCGGTGACGACGGCGACCCGGCAGCGCAGCCCGTACTCCTCGGCCACCCGCAGAGCCAGCCGGCCAGCCGCAGGCGGATTGGCCGCACCCAGGTTGCTCAGGATCCGGACCCCGCGCGGAATCGCCTCGGGCAGCAGCGCCCGGAATCGCTGCTCCGCGTGCAGATCGTAGCCACGCGAGGGGTCGACGCGCCGCCGTGAGTGGGCGAGCGCGATGGTGCGTTCGGCCAGGCATTCCAGCACGAGGTCGTTCAACGCGCCGTCGCGCACCAGGTCGACCGCCGCGTCGATGCGGTCCCCGGCGAACCCCGCACCTGATCCGATCCGAACGGTGTCGCTCACTGACGTCGTCCTCTCGTCTCTACAGGCTCAGCGCGCCGGTGAGCAGGGCCACCGCGGTCATGACGAGCGTTGTGGCGAAGGCCCACAGGAAGATGTAGCGCTGGTGCTTACCCAACTCCACCTGCGCCATGCCGACGAGGATGAAGGTGGATGCCGTCAATGGGCTGAGCGGGAAGCCCGTCGTCATCTGACCGAGGATCGCGGCGCGGCCGATCTCCGCAGGATCCCCGCCGAAGGACGCCGTGGTCTCGGCGAGTACGGGCAGGACGCCGAAGTAGAAAGCGTCGGGGGTGAAGACGAGGCTCAGCGGCATCGACACGATGGCCGTGATCACGGGCAGCAGGCCGGCCGAGCTGTCGGGCACGATGCCCACCAGTGCCTGCGCCATCGCCTCGATCATCCCGGTTCCGGCGAGGATGCCGGTCAGCACACCGGCCGCGAAGATCATCGACACCACCAGCACGACATTGCCGCCGTGCCGCTCGAACAGCTCTCGCTGTTGTTGCCAGTTCGGCACATTCACTGCCACCGCGAGAGCGAACGCGATGACGAACGCCACCTCCAGCGGCATCAGCTGGAAAAGCAGCACGACGACCAGGGCAAGGGTCAGCACGACGTTGAAGACCTGCCTCACCCGCTCGATCACCCGCCGCCGGGTGGAGAGGTCGTCCTCATGCACTGTTCCCGGGCCGCCGGCCGGCTTGGTCGACGGCAGATCGGCCGCCGCGTCCTCGATGTCGCAGACCCCGATTTTGGACCGCTCGCGGCGCCCGATCAGGTAGGCGGCGAGCAGGACCCACGCGATGCCTGCGCCCATCGCAGGCAGGACCGGGATGAACAGGTCGGCGTTGGACAAGTCGAGCGAGGCCATGGCGCGCACCGTCGGCCCACCCCACGGGATCATGTTCATCACACCCGCTGCCAGCGCCACCACGCCGGTGAGCACCAGCGGCCGCATCCCGATCCGCTTGTAGATGGGCAGGAACGCCGAGACCGTGATCAGGAAGGTCGACGCGCCGTCGCCGTCGAGTGCCACGAGCAGGGTGACGAGCGCCGTGCCGACGGTGATCTTCATGGGGTCGCCGCCGGCCCACGAGACGACCCGCTTGATCACTGGGTCGAACAGCCCCAGGTCCACCATCAGGCTGAAGTAGAGCACCGCGAAGGCGATCATCACGGCGACGGGCGCGACCTTGAGCACCCCTTCGCCGATGAACTCGCCGAGCTGTCCGCCGTGGCCACCGATGAGGGCGAAGACGATGGGCACCAGCACCAGACAGACCAGCACCGAGGCCCGCGTCCACAACGTCAGCGCGAGGAACGTGCCTATCGTCAAGAATCCGAGCGTCGCCGTCATCTCTGCTCCTGTAATGCCGATCACATTTCGTAGCGAGTATGGGACGGTCGACCTACTCGCGTCCAACATGAATACGGCATAGATTCATGAGCTGTGCGCATAGACGTGACGTTGAGCCAGCTCGAGGCCATAGTCGCCGTGGCCGAGGAACGCAGTTTCACGCGGGCGGCCGAGGTCCGGCTGATGACCCAGTCGTCGCTGAGCCGGACCGTCGCACAGGTCGAACGGATCTGCGGGGTCCGGCTGTTCGAGCGCACCACGCGGCAACTCGAGCTGACCGGCGAAGGCGAGCACTTCGTCCGGATGGCACGCGCAGTGCTGCACAGCTACGCGAAGGAGACCGCAGACTTCGCGGCGTTCCTGTCCGGCACGAAGGGCGTCCTCCGCCTCGCTGCGTTGCCGTCGCTCGCCGTCTCGCTCCTGCCGCCGATGATCACCCGGTTCAGGGCCCGGCACCCCGACATCATGGTGGAGGTCGAGGACGTGCTCGCCGGGCAGGTGCTCGACGACGTACGCAGCGGCGCGGTCGATCTGGCGGTCACCGCCGAACCACCGGAGTCGCTACGCGCCGCCATGCTGGCGGCCGGGATCCGCTTCGACGCCATCGCCGTCGACCACTTCTACTGCGTGCTGTCCGACGGCCACCGCCTGCTCGACCGGCCGACCATCGACTGGACCGACCTCAACGGCGAGGCCTTCATCGCCTTCGACGAAACGAGTTCGGTACGCCGGATCGTGGACCAGGCGCTCGTAAGCCGCGGCGTCACGCCGGCACGCCTGATCAGCGCGCGCAACGTCACCTCGATCGCCGGCCTCTGCGCCGCGGGCCTCGGGGTGTCCGCGGCGCCCGGCTTCGTCCTTCCTCTGATGACAGTCCCGGGGGTGACCACCCGACCGATGGCCGGCGAACCCGTGACCCGCCGGATCGGGGTGCTGCGCGACACCCGGCGACGACCGGCGCCGCCCACCCGTCATTTCCTGGACATCGTCGACGGCGTGGCGGCGGAGATCGAGCTTCCGGTCGGCGCGTACTGGACCATCCCAACGGGTCGCCGCGACTGATCGGGGACAGCGGTGCGCCTCTCGGGCATCATGGCCAGATGGCATCCGATTCGTTGAGCGAAGAGGTCATTGCGTTCCTGTCCGAGGGCACCCGCACCGGCAAGCTCGGCTATGTCGCGGCCGACGGCAGGCCCCTCATCGCACCCGTCTGGTTCCTCGTCGAAGGCGGGCAGCTAGTGATCAACACCGGGAAGAGCACCGCGAAGGGCCGTGCGCTGCAACGTGATCCGCGAGTGGTGCTCCTCGTCGACGACGAACGGCCGCCGTTCTCCTTCGTCCAGGTCCAGGGCACCGCGGCGCTCACCGACGACGATCCCGACATCCGCGACATCGCGACGCGGATCGCGACGCGCTACATGGGCGAGGAACTCGGTCCGCAGTACGGAGCCCGCAACGGCGTCCCCGGTGAGCTCGTCGTCCGGATCGCCCCGACCAAGGTGATCGCGGCGTTCGACGTCGCCGACTGACGGCTACCGGGAGGCGACCGTCTCGCGGACCCAGTCGGCGAAGCGGGTGTCGAACAGGGTCGCGCCGTCGCCGGGCACCAGGGTGTCGTCCTCGATGTCCACACCCCAGTAGCGCGCCGCCGGGTCGGTGACGACCGTGCGCGGGTCACCCTTGGCGGCCAGCGCGGTGCGGACGAGCTCGTCGAGGCCGAATCGCTCGGGCCCGCCGATCTCGACGATGCGGTTCTGCGGCTCACCCACGGCGGCGATCGCGACGGCCTCGGCGACATCGGCCGACGCCATCGGCTGCCACTTCGCGTTCGGCAGCCGGACCGTGTCGCCCTCGGTCGCCGAGTCGGCGATGGTGCCGACGAACTCGAAGAACTGGGTGGCATGCACGATCGTGTAAGGCGTTGCGCCGGAGGCGATGAGCTTCTCCTGGGCGAGCTTGGCCTTGAAGTAGCCGCTCTGCGGGGCCAGCCGGTCGGTGCCCACCACCGAAAGCACCACGTGGTGCTTGACGCCGGCCGCAGCCTCGGCGGCGAGCACGTTGGTGGTCGCGGCGGTGAAGAAGTCCATTGCCGCGTCGTCGAGGGTCGGTGAGTTGGAGACGTCGACGACGACGTCGGCGCCGGTGAAGACGTCGGCGAGGCCCTCCCCGGTCACGGTGTTCACGCCGCTGCTCGGCGAGGCGGAGATGGCGTCGTGGCCGTGTTCGGTCAGTTCCTGCACGACTTTGCGGCCGATGAGGCCGGTTCCTCCGATGACGACGATCTTCATGATGGCGTTCCTTCCGCTGTGGCGTCCTTCTCGACCGCCAGAACGGATGGCCGCTCGCGGATTCATCCCGACTCAGGCAGAGCCGAGGTCGACGGCGTCACCGTCGACCGGATGCACCTCGATGCCGTCGCCCGTCAGCGCCGCCGAGCACTGGTCGCACGCCAGCTGCGGCGTGAAGTGGTGGCCGTCGTGGGTCATCAGCAGCGCCGGCCCCTCGGGTGACGAGTAATGGGCCTGCGCCCAGTGGATCGCCGTCGCGACGACGGGGAAGAACGCCCGCCCCTTGGGCGTCAGGTGGTACTCCGACCAGTCGGCGCGCTTCGGGTGGGCGGCGGCCTGCAGCACGCCGATGTCGCAGAACACCCGCAGCCGGTCGGCGATCAGCGCACCGGGCGCCTCGAGTCGGTTCTGGAAGTCGCTGAACCGTCTGGTGCCCAGGAACGCGGCGCCGATCACCGCCGAGGACCACCGGTTGCCGACGATGGCCATCGTGTCGGGGAACAGGCCGGCGGGGTCGCTGCCTGTGCGCCGCCGGGTGGCGGCCCGCGGCACCGAGCGCTGCCAGCCGCCGCTCGGCCCCCACTGCCCGGCGATGTCCTGTGACTCGACGGTCTCACCGCAGTGCGCACAGTGCAGGACGGGTGAGAAGTCGTGGCCACAGTCGCGGTGGTGCATGTCGGGCAGCGCGTCAATGCGGTGGTCGGACCACGTGCGTTCCCACTGCCAGATGGCGACGAGCATCGGCCACAGCGCGCGGCCCTCCGGCGTGGCGACGTATCCCGCGCGCAGTGGCTGCTGCTGGTAGATCTCGCGCTGCAGCAGCCCGTCGCGGACCATGGCCTGCAGCCGGCTCGTGAGCACGGCGTTGGAGATCGGCAGTACCGCGAAGTCGCTGAATCGAGTTGCCCCTAGCAGTGATTCGCGCACCAGCAGCAGGGTCCACTCGTCGCCGAGCAGGGCGAGTGCCCGCCCGATGGCGTTGGTGTCGCCGGCCTGCAGCTCGAAGGGCGAGCTCATCGCATGGTGTGCCACTGCCGCAGCTCGGCTCCGGCCACCCAGGTGGAGTGGGTGCCGCTGCAGACGCGTTCGGGCAGCCGCAGCGTGCAGACCGGGCCGTCGCCGACGCGGGCAGCGTCGTAGACCACGCAGTAGGAGGCGTCGTCGTTCATGTCCATGGTGAGGGTGATCAGGTAGCCGTCGTCCTCGCCGGTCGAGCCGACCCGCGGCGCCACGGCGGTCTCACTGCCGAACACGCCGTCGCCGAACGTGATCCGCTCCTCGGTGCCGGCCCGCAGGTCGTGTTTGACCAGGCCGTCGAAGAGGAACCAGCCGGGCTTGCCGGTGGCGGCGTAGACGTAGCGGTAGTCGCGGGTCTGGTAGTCGCCGTTGATCATCCCGAATTCGGTGAGGTGGTCGCCGAGGCGCTCCTCGGTGGCCGTGCCGGTCGTCACATTGAACCGCCAGCGGTGCAGCCGGGACTCGAAGGCGTCGAGCGCGAGGTACCGGTAGGCGGCGTCCTCCAGGGACTTCGCGCCTTTGGTGGACGGCGACGGGTTGCCCTGGAAAAAGCCGTCGAGGACGATCTCGTCGCCGTCCTCGTAGGCGTTGGTGAAGTGCAGCACGTAGGTGGGGTCGGTCTCGAACCACATCACCTTCGACTGGTCGCCGCGGCGCGGAACGACGGCGAAGCGCGACGGCAGGTCGGGGTGCCATGCCGGGGCATGCACGTCGTGCTTGAGCAGTTCGGGCGACCAGAACAGCGGGAAGTCGTTGAGTATCACGTAGTTCTCGGTGTAGGCCATGTCGTGCGGCATGCGCGGGCCGGGCAGCGGGACGTCGGTGGTGTGCAGCAGGTTGCCGTCCTTGTCGACGGCGCCGTAGCGCAGGTACGGCTCCTCCTTGCTGTAGCTGAAGAACAGCAGTTCGCCCGTGACGGGGTCGACCTTCGGGTGCGCCGAGACGCCCCACTCGGGGACCCAGTCCTCCTTGCCCGCGGTGTCGGCGGTGAACGGGTCGACCCGGTAGAGGTCGCCGCACATGTAGAAGCTCGACAGCGCCATGCCGCGGTGCACCACGATGTCGGTGCTCGAGGCGTCCTTCATCCGGGTGCGGGCGCCCCAGCCGTCGTCCCGCCTGGCCGATCCCGGCATCTCGAGGAAACCGGCCCACAGCGATTCGCCGGCGTCCTGTTCGGCGAGGAAGCCGTCGGTGCGGACGAACCTGTTGCGGTAGTTGGCCGTTCCGTTGTGGAACTCGACGAGGTGGATCATGCCGTCGCCGTCGAAGGGGTGATAGTTCTCGATCGGCGGGTGCAGCGGGTTCTCGGTGTTGCGCAGGTAGACACCGTCGAGGTTGGCGGGGATCTCGCCCTGGACGACGTCGAGGTCGTCGGCGCGCCACTCGTTGAGCTGAGGGCGCCACGGCCCGGTGCGGTAGCGGTGGGCGTCGTCCGCGGGCAGCGTCGACGCGTAGGTGTTGAGCAGTTCGACCCGCATGAGACTCAAACTATGGTTGACAGAGTCACTCTGTCAACTGAACCATAGGGGTATGGCTGAGGACATCTGGATCGTCGGGGCGTACCAGAGCGATTTCGCCCGCAACCTGACGCGCGAGGGCCGTGACTACGCCGACCTCGCGCGGGAGGTGGTCGACGGGACGCTGGCGTCGTCCGGCCTGAGCGGTCGGGACGTCGGGACGGTGCACGTAGGCAACGCCTTCGGCGAGATGTTCAGCGCGCAAGGGCATCTCGGGGCGATGCCGGCGACGGTGAACGACCAGTTGTGGGGTGTGCCCGCGTCGCGGCACGAGGCGGCGTGCGCGTCGGGCAGCGCGGCGGTGCTCGGCGCGGTCGCGGAGTTGCGGGCGGGCTTCCACGAGGTGGCGCTCGTCGTCGGCCTGGAGCTGGAGAAGACGGTGCCCGGCCGGGTCGGCGCGCAGTACCTGGGGGCGGCGGCGTGGACGGGACACGAGAGCGTCGACGCGGACAACATGTGGGCGTATGTGTTCTCGAGGGTGGCCGACGAGTACGACCGGCGGTGGGGGCTCGACCACGCACACCTGCATGCGATCGCTTCGACGAACTTCGCTGCCGCCAAGCGCAATCCGAATGCACAGACGCGGGTGTGGTCGCTGCCGGACCTGACGGTGGACGGTGACGACGACGAGGCGAATCCCAGGGTCGAGGGACGGCTGCGGCGGTCGGACTGCACGCAGTTGACCGACGGCGGCGCGGGCGTGGTGCTGGTGACCGACACCTATCTGCGGACGAACCCGGCGGTGCGGCCGCTGGCGCGGATCAGGGGGTGGGGTCACCGCACGGTCGGGTTGGGCCTGACGCAGAAGCTGGGACGGGATCCGGAGTCCCCGTACGTGATGCCGCACGTGCACGCCACGGTGCAGGATGCGTTCGGCCGGGCGCAGGTGCGTCTCGACGACGTCGACGGCTTCGAGGTGCACGACTGCTTTACGCCGAGTGAGTACATGGCGATCGACCACATCGGGCTGACGGGCCCGGGCGAGTCGTGGAAGGCGATCGAGAACGGCGACATCGCACTCGGCGGGCGGTTGCCGATCAATCCGGGCGGCGGGCTGATCGGTGGCGGCCATCCGGTCGGTGCGACCGGAGTGCGGATGCTGGTGGACGCCGCCAGGCAGGTGAGCGGGACGGCGGGCGAGTATCAGGTCGAGGGCGCCCGGACATTCGCCACGTTGAACTTCGGCGGCAGCACGGCGACGACGATCAGCTTCGTGGTGGGGGCGCCGGGCTGAGTTCCGCCTCGCGAATCCGGGGCAGCACCTCCTGCGCCACCAACTCCAGGTGTCGCATGGCGCGGTCGTGTCCGATCCGCGGTATCCGGTACCAGAACACCACCTCATGGAACGGAGCCGCGGCGCGTATCTCGCGGAGGCGGCGTGCAATGTTCTCGGGGGTGTCGACGAGCATGGACTCCCGGCGCCACGGCGTGTCCGAGTCTGCTTTGACACCGACTTTCGACGGGTCGCCCGCCCAGTTCTCGTACTGGCGGTACTGATACTCGATCGCGCTGCGGTAGAACGTCTCCCAGTCCCGCTCAGGATCCTCGGACGCCCAAAGCGGCACATTGATCGTGAATCGGAAGTCGTCGAGGGTGCGGCCGTGCTGCTGCATCGCCGGCGCCAACCGGTCCGACCACAGCTCCGCGAATGCGTGATCGGGGTCGAAGAAGTCCACCGGGATGACGCCGTCGGCCAACCGTGCGGCCCGGTCGAAGACCCGCCGCGCGCCGCCGCCCAGGTACACCGGAATCCGCTCCTGCACCGGCCGCGGCAACACGGGCACGTCGGTCCCGCCCGGCCCGTCGGGCAGCGTCCCGTCCGCGAACCCCTGACGCAGGAATCGCAGCCCGCGCTCCATCATGTCGCCACGGCTGCCGAAGTCCACGCCGAACAGGTCGAACTCGCGCGAGTAACCACCGGCGGCCACCCCGAGCGACAGGCGTCCACCGCTGAGCAGATCGGCGACGATCGACTGCTCGACGACGTGGCGCCACGGATGCAGGGGGAGCAGCAGCGCATTCGTCATCAACCGGATCCGCTCGGTCGCCACGCCGAGTGCGGCGAGCACCGGCAGTTGTGCGGGCAGATAGCCGTCGTCGACGCCGTGCTGTTCGGTGGTGGCGAACGAACTGAAGCCCAACTGATCGGCGAGCCGAGCCTCGGCGAGCGCCTCGCCGTATCGTCGCCGGCCTTCCCGGTCGCCGGGTTCCGGCCGGAAGTCCGTCCACACGCCTAGCTCCATTGCCGTCAGCGGGGTCACCGGAACCGTCCTTTCGCGTCTGCGGGTCGCGCAGCCGACGACTGCCGTGTCGTCGCTGGTATCTGCAACGACAGGCGCGGTTCGGTATTCCTCCCGGCGCCGGCCGGTCGGCGGCCTAGTCGGGCTTGACGGGGTGACGGCTGAGGATCGACACCCGGTTGAACGCGTTCATGGCGGTGGCGACCCAGATGACGGCGGAGAGTTCGTCGTCGTCGAGAACCTCGCGCGCGCGGGCGTATTCACGCTCGGCGGTGTCGTGGTCGGGCAGTGTGGTGGTGATCTCGGCGAGGCGGAGCGCGGCCCGCTCGCGGTCGTCGAACAGTTCGGTGTCACGCCAGACCGACAGTGTCGCAAGCTGTTTGACGCTCACGCCGGCGCCACTCGCGCGTCGGACGTGCACCTCGAGGCAGGACGGGCAGCCGTTGATCTGCGACACCCGCACGTTGATGAGTTCGATGAGGCCGCGCGACATGCCTGCGTCCTTGGCCGCGGAGGTGACGCTGGTCGCGACACCGATCAGCGCCTTGTAGGCCTCGGGTGTCTGCTTGTCGATGTGCAGGTGCGCGGTGTCCACCGCGCCGATGCTACGCAGAGTTGCCCGCCGCGAAGGCGAGCGTGGCTAAACCGCGATGCGGGCGAAGAACGCGCCGGCGACAATGCCGATGATGATCGCGACGGTGGTCTGGCCCATCATGACGGCGACCACGACGCCGGAGATCGCGGCGACGACACCGATGATCGCCAGAACGAAGCCGAACACCCAGCGCGGATCCAGCGGGGCACGGTCATGCGCAGCAACTGAGTGCGAGGAGAGTGACCCGTGGTTCAGGGCGTCCATCAGCGGCCTTTCCGTTGTGGTGGCGAACACAATTAAACGTGTTCGTGATCAGGATCACAACTAGATCATCTAACGATGTTGCCGCCGGAATGAACAGTCCGCCAAGCGCTTCAGCCCCGCCGTTGATCTAGATGTGGGAACATCTGCGGTTATGGACCCGAACGACGACCCGGAAGCCCGGATTCGCGACCTCGAGCGTCCGTTGGCCGACCGCGCGCAGAACTCCGAACTGGGCACACAGTCCTACTCGACGCCGTACCCGACCGACCCGTACACCACCCAGCCGTACACCACCCAGCAGCAGTACTACCCGCCCCCGCCTCCCCCGCCCGGCTACCCGGCCCCGTATCCGATGGCGCCGACGGTGTCGCATTCGAGTTCGAAGGCGGGGTGGGCCGTCTTCGCGGCGGTCGTGGTCATGCTGGTGATCGCCGGTGCCGGCGCACTCATCTACTTCGCGATGCGCCCCGCCGACGGGCCCTCGTCCGGCAACCCGACGGTGGCCGGCGGCGGCGGTCTGCTCGATGAGCCGCAGGTGCCGCAGATCCCGTCGATGCCGGTGCTGCCGAGCGGGATCCCCGGCATGCCGACCGGGCTACCGGGGATGCCGGGAACCAGCGAGACGCTCGAGGCGGGCCCGGGCGAGTCGGTGAACGTGTCCGGGGTTCAGACCGTCACGACGGTCAACTGCGACGACGGCACCGTGAACGTCAGCGGCGTGGCGAACGTCGTGACGATCACGGGCGAATGCGCGGCAGTGATCGCGTCGGGCGTCAACAACGAGATCACGGTCGACTCGTCGGCGCAGATCAGTGCCTCGGGCTTCGACAACACGATCATCTACAAGTCGGGGTCGCCGGAAATCGGCTTCGCGACCGACTCGAATGTCATCAGGCAGGGCTGACGCTCACCCCTCCTTGGTGTAGTCGGTGCTGAGCCAGCGCGTGGGCCGCATCCGGATGAGGACCGATGTGTCGGTGAGGTTCTGGTCGGTGAACTAGTTGCCTTCTTCTTCGCCGAGGTAGCGGATGGCGATCTTGCGCACGGCCTCGTCGGTGGCGGACTCGATGGCGGTGACGTCGCCCTCTGCGGTGACGTAGCGGTAGGGCGGCTGCTCGTCCTGGGCGGTGATCGCGAAGCGGCCCGCGTCGCGAATGAGCTTGAGCTTGACGGACTCCGCCTCGGTCCAGAGCACGACTTCGCCGCCCGGCTCGTACCAGTACCAGATGGGCACGACCAGTGGAGCGCGGTCGGGCCGCTCGACGCCGATCACTCCCACGTGCAGTTCGGACAGGTAGGTCTCGCGCTCGTCGCTCGTCATCTTCGCCATGCCGGTGCCAACGAATGTGGCGCCGGTCTCATTCCTGTGTAACAACAGCCCCTCGAGGCACGATCACAACATCAGTAACTGTCAAGATCATCGGGTCGGCGTGTCGGGGAGGTCGGGGTGCGGAACGGGTGGAAGGCCGCCTTGGGTGCGGTCGCACTGGCGGCTGCCGCGGTGATGGGTGGCGTCTCGGCGCCCGTCGCGCAGGCGCAGCCCGCGGCGGCGACGAAGGACTTCAGGAAGCCGGCGATCGTCATCCTCGGATACGGGCTGAACCCGGACGGGTCGATGCGCACGATCCTGCGGCGCCGGGTGTTGACGGGTTTGACGGTGGCGCAGTTCTTTCCGCAGTCGCCGGTGATCGTCACCGGTGGCAATCCGCGCAACGGCGTGACCGAAGCCGCGCAGATGCGGCAGATGCTGACGATGCTCGGACTGCCGCCGAACCGGATCATCGTCGAGGACCGGGCGAACAGCACGGTCCAGAACGCCCGGTTCTCCGTGCCGCTTGCCAAGAACGCCGGAGCGACGGGAATCATCCTGGTGACGTCGTCGACGCATCAGGATCGTGCGGACACGAACTTCATCGACGCCGGGGGCAACGTGCTCGCCACGGTGAGCTACCCGGACGGCAGCCCGCAGACCAACGTCTTCCAGTTCGCACGCGACGCGATCAGTCCGTTCATCGGCATCAGTTAGCGCCCCCGTGCGTTGACTTTGCACTGAGGGCGCCGAAGTACGAGTAGCGGGCGCCCTGGAAGCAAAGTCAATGGCTGGCCGCCCGCTAAGCGACGGGCGCGAGCTCGAAGATCGGGATGACGCGGTCAGTGCGCTTCTCGTACTCGGCGAAGCCCGGCGCGCGCTCCTTGACGATCTCCCACACCCGGTCGCGCTCGTCCCGCGCCAGCTCGTGGGCGGTGTAAGGCCTGCGCGGCTTGTCGCCGATCTCGACGGTGACGGCGGGGTTCGCGCGCAGGTTGAACACCCAACCCGGGCTGGCGTCGCGGCCGGCGGCGGAGCCGACGACGTAGAGCTTGTCGTCGACGTCGAAGTAGGCGATCAGGCTTTCCCGCTCGGTGCCGGACTTGGCGCCGGTCGAGGTCATGATGATCAGCGGAAAGCCCTCGAACTGGCCGCCCACCTTGCCACCGTTGTTGCGGAACTCCTCGATGTTCTGTCGGTTGAACTCGCGCTCGGACTGCATGTCGTCGTCGGCCATCCCTCGATGGTGGCACGGCGCGCTTGGCGCATACCAGTGCGCATAAAACCGTTTGTCGCGTCGTCACCGCCCGTGGTGGAGTTGGCCGTGCGCTCCGACACCGCCGACCGGCTCGCGATCGCTGCCGCCGTCGTCACCGTCCTGCTGTGGGGATCTGCCTTCGTCGTCATCCGGGCGGTCGGCACGGAGTTGTCGCCGGGGCCGCTCGCGTTCGTGCGCCTCGTCGTCGGCGCCGTCCTGCTGGTCGGCATCGCGCTCGCGTACCGCCGGGTGTCGATTCCCCGCGGCCGCGCCCTGGCGCTGATCGCCGGCTACGGGCTGCTGTGGTTCGCCGGGTACATAGTGGTATTGAACTGGGCAGAACAGCATCTCGACGCCGGAACCGCCGCCCTGCTGGTCAACTTCGCCCCCGTCATCGTCGCGGTCCTCGCGGGACTGTTCCTCGGCGAGGGGTTCCCGCGGCAACTGATCGCGGGCATCGTCATCGCGTTCCTCGGTGTCGCGCTGATCGCGGTGTCGGGTTCGGGTGGCGCCGAGAACGACTGGCTGGGCGTGGTTCTCGGCCTACTCGCCGCGGTGCTGTACGCGGCGGGTGTGCTGCTGCAGAAGGTCACGCTGCGCACGGTCGACGCGATGACCGCGACCTGGCTCGGCTGTGTCGTGGGCATGGTGGCGACGCTTCCCTTCGCCCCGCAGGCGATCGACGAGATGCGGGCGGCCTCCGCCGGCGCCGTGGCGGGTGCGGTGTACCTCGGCATCGGGCCGACCGCGGTGGCATTCACGACGTGGGCCTTCGCGCTGAGCCGCACGAACGCCGGGGCGATGGCCGCGACGACGCTGGCGGTCCCGGCGGTGGCCATCGCCGTCTCGTGGGTGTTCCTCCGGGAGATCCCCACCGCGCTGGCACTGGTCGGTGGGGCGCTGGCGTTGGCCGGTGTCGCACTCACCCGCCGACGGCCCGCGCCATCACTCAAGCACGAGTCGATTGACGAGTCCGCCGGTCGCTGAGCAGATCTCGGCACACAAACGTCCCGCGCGCGTCAACATGTGTTGACGGACGCAGTCTCACAACACGCTGCCGTGCCTGCACTGCGCGGGCATCGGCGGACCCTCGCGCAGCGACTCCGCCAAGGACACGGCTCCGTCGGAGTCCCGCAGCGCGACCACCGGCGGCAGGGACAGCCGCACCTCGACGACGACGGCTCCCGCGCCGGCCGCGTTCCGGCAGTCCAGCCCGACCCGCTCACCGGTCCCCGCGCCGAAGGTGTCATCGACACGCGCACGGACCGCGGCCAGTGTCAGCCGCCCGCCCGGCGCGTCGCGCAGCACCGGGTCGAGGACCTCGCGCGCCTCGTCGGTGAGCGTCGTCGCATCACCGAAGTAGGAGTCCGGCGAGACCCCCGCGCACGTCCCGTGGGTGTACCACTCATGGTGCACCAGCGACGCCGTGTCGACCGTCGTCGACCGCAGCCGGTCCCGGGTCTGTTCCGACAACTGCACGGGCGGCAGCTCGGACTCCCTGTCCCGCAACTGCTCTGGCAATCCGCAGTACTGACGGTCGCGCGGCTGCGGCCACAGGCCGTGCAGCACCAGCGTCCGGCCCACCGTGTCGACCTCGCCGGATTCGCACGCATCGTTCTGCGGTTCGACGGTGCAGAAGCTGGGCGCCCAGGTGAGCACCAGCCAACTCGCGGCACTCTCGTCGGTCACCAGCGCCGACGGGTTCGGCGTCCGGTCGAGCACGGTCACGCTGTAGGTGACGGCGGCGACGACGACCGCGGCCAGCGCCGCGGAAATCGACAATACGGCTGCGTCACTCCGCCGCATGGCGCACCCTTCTAGGCAGGGAAAAGCAGGTCACCCGAGGCACCAGCCTCCCACGGCAACGCCTCGTCGTTGCGCGATCGTCGACGAAAGGTGTGCGGACGTGTCGCCGTCGTGGAGGAACAACGGGTGAACGACATCGACCGGTGGTTCGACCGCACCGGCCGCCGCAGGCAACGCACGGTCTCGCTGTACGCCTGCCTGCTGACCGGCAGGATGTTCGAGTACTTCCGCTATCGCCTGCGCTACGCGCTGGTGGTGGACGGCATCGCGTTCGTCGTCCACGTCGCCGAGTTCCTGATCATCCTCACCGCACTCGGTGGGCTGGCGGCGTTCACGGTGATGATCCTGCGCGTCGGCAGCCTCATCGTCAGCGGCGCCTGGTGGGGGCTGCTGGAGGTGATGCGCGAACGTCTGCGCGCGTTCTCCCTGACCCGCGACCGCGACGCCGTCGAACGCGAGATCGGCAGCTGGCTGGTGCTGTCGGTGATCGCGGCGACCACCGTGGCCGTCGCCGGCGCGGTGGTGGTGCTGTCGCTGCTGCCCTCCGACGGCGACCCGATGGGAATGCTCTACGCGTTCCTGGTCGTCATCGAGCTCGCGCTGCGAATGCCGGTGCGGGTACTGCACTCCGGCATGTTCGCCACCCGGCGGATCTGGCGGCCGCTGTGGTCGCTGTTCGCCCCGACCGTCGTGCAGGTCGTCGTGATCGGCGCCGGGGCGTTGTTCTATCCGACAGCCGCGGTGGTGGTCGCGATCATCGCCTCCAATGCGCTCTCCATCTGGATCACCGTCCACTACACGTTGCGGCTGTACCGGCTCAACGGCGTCACGCCGAGTCACCGGGCGGCACGGCCGCTGCGTGCGCGCCTGCCCTCGATCCCGTTCCGGCAGGGCCTGGACACCACGCTGGCGGGGCTCGGCCTGCGGCTGGACGCCATCGCCGTGCTCGCGATCGCCGGGATCTACGGCACCAGTACGCGCTCGTTCGATCTGACGGCCGGATTCGAGGCATGGCGCGACATCGACGCCTTTCAGTTCTTCTACCTGGTGCTCCCGCTGTTGCGCGGCGCTTACGAGGCCACGGCCGTGTTCTACTTCGATTTCGTTCGGCTGCGGCGCATTCCGGCGCTGCGGGAGTACCGGTTGTTCTTCTTCCACCGGCTCCTGCTCGTCACGCCAGTGGTCACGCTGTACTTCTGGGGGCTGGCCTTGATGTTGGGGCTGTTCGTGCTGCCCGGCATCCCGTTCGGGTTCCTGCTGGCGCTGCTGCCGCTGTTCATCGTGCGCAGCTTCATCGGCACCTATCAGATCCGGCTGTTCGCCGAGGGCCGGTTCCACGCACTCAACCTGACCATCGTGTTCTCCGGATTGCTGTTCGTGCTCGTGTGGATCGACGTGAATCCCGCCTCCGACCTCCTCGAGTTGACCGCGGCGATGATCGTCCTGCTGATCGTGCACCTCAATGTCCAGCACCTCGAGGACCGCAGGCCACCGCCGGCCACCCAGCTGCCGCTCGGCGACTGGATCCGCGCACTGGCCGCCGAGTCGGGGCCGGTGCGTGCCGGAACCATTACCGTTCCGGAGTGGATTCCGCAGCGGCAGCGGTCAGCCGCGGCCGATACGATGCGAAACACGTTGACGGGCAGTGGGTGTCTTGCGTTTTACTCGCCGACGTCTCTGGTCTTCTACCAGCGTGAGTCGGCGATCGACCCGGACCGGCAACCCCATCTCGAGGTGCAGACCGTCACCGGTGGCGCCGCGAACAGGGGCCGGTACTGGCAGGACCCGGCAGCTGACGGGCGTGACGCACTCGACCGCATCGTCACCGCCCAGTGGATCAAACCCATTGCGGGAGTGCCGCGCGCACCGCAGAGCCCGGACCACCTCGGGCCGGAGTTCCTCGACATCTTTCCCGACGGGACGGTCGCCGACCTGGACACCCGCGCGGGCGCCCGGATCATGCGGACGCTCGACGAGGACCTGGTCCCGGCGATCCTGCCGTCGGCCATGAAGAGCCTCGACGACGACGCGTTGGTGGTGTCGGTGGCGGGCCGCTGGCTGTCGCCGATCTTCCACGAGAACAAGGTGCGGATGATCTTCCTGCTGCCGCCGGACCCCGAGCCGGCGCCGTTCCAGCGCTGGCTGCGGACACTGCGGGCGTGGCGACTCGGCCAGTGGGACGGCGCCGGCCATGGCGCTTGAACCCGTCGACATCGACCGCTGCCTGGTCGACCCTGCGACGTACGAGTCCACGATCCTCCGCATCTACGCCAAGCGCAACGAGCAGGGCCTCGGCTTCAACGAGGTGTCCTCTGGCGTCAGCTATTTCGACGCAGCGACGGACCGCAAGAAGCTGTCCCGCGCCATCGCCACCAGCATCGCCGACGGCACCTACCGGCCCCAGCCCGTCGACCTGTGGTTCCTCGCAACCGGCGGCAAGCGCCGCACCGCCCACCTGGCGGGCTTCGTCGACCACGTCGTCGGTTCGGCGCTGTTCAAGGTGTTGTCGAACAACGCCCGCTGCTACGGGCTGCCGGGTGTCTGGTCTTACCTGCCGGGCTTGACGAACGTCGGGGCGATGCGGGCGTTCGCCGCGTTCATCCGTGCTCACCGCGAGCGGGTCGGGCCGAGGGGCGGGCCGCTGTACGTGCTGCAGTCCGACTTCGAGAAGTATGGCGACAACCTGCCGGTCGGCCCGGACGCCGCGCTGTGGCACACGTTGCGAGAGGTGGCGTCACTGGGTAGTTCTCGCGGTGAGATCGGCAGTGCTGCCTGGGATCTGATCACCACGCTGGTGCGTCCGGTGGTGCGCGACGAGGACGGCTCCGAGTTCACCCGCCTCAACGGCGTCGCGATGGGCACTCCCCTGGTTCCCCTGCTGGGTAACCTCGCCGTCGTGCCGATGGACCGGGCGCTCAGCGACCTCGACGGCGTGTTCTACGCCCGCTACAACGACGACTTCATGATCGCCCACCCCGACCTGGCGGTGATCCAGGAGGCGGACGTCCGCATCGACGCGCTGGTCGCGGAGCTGGGGGTGAAGCGGAAGCTGAGCAAGGAGATCCGCACGGCGCTCAGCGGGAACGGCCGCCCGTGCACGGTTGACCCGGCGTATGGCGGCCGGGACCGGATCGACTGCCTCGGCATGTCGGTGACGTCGGCCGGCACGGTCACGCTGGGCCCGCATCGGTTGCGGCGCTTCGTCGCCCGCATCGCGGCGCGGATCGACGGGGCCGCGCCGACGCTGGCGCAGATGACGGTGCGTGAGCGCGCCCGCCACCTGGTGGCGGCCACCAACGTCATGCTGGACACGACGAGCCCGTTCGCGGTGGCCGGGTTGTCGGCGCTGCTCGACGCGGTCACCGACCGGGGCTCGCTGAAGGACGTCGACTACCGGATCGCCCGCAAGATCGCGCAGGCCGCGACGGGCATCCCTGGGGTTCGGGGCTTCCGGCAGCTCCCACCGGAGGTGCTGTATCGCGAGCTGGGCCTGGTGTCGCTGGTGGCGCTGCGCAATGCGCGATGACCTTGCGGAAGGCGTCGGCGCGCGGCTAGCTTGAGGATGGCGCGGATCCCGCACGTGTGCGGACATCCCGAGAGACCACAGAGGTTGCGGCTTTCGGTCTCTCTTTTTCGGCGTTTTTTCCCGCGCCCCCTACTTGTCGTGCGGCCGACTGGCCCACGGTCAACGCCCGCAGTCGTCAACTTATGTTGACGCCCGCGGGTGTTCACTGGCCTCGGGGACGCCACAAAGGGCTGCTCGGCTCCGTCTACTGCTCGAGCGCGGACGCTATGCCCGTGTGCCCGAAATCGTTGCCCTTCCATAGCAGCGGCTCACGTGTTTCGAGTGCCAGCGCGTACGAAAGGCAGTCGCCGAAGTTCAAGCCGGCAGGATGGCCGCTTCCCCTGCCGAAGTCCGAATAAGCCTGTCGGGCCAGCCGGGCGTGGTGCTCGGTCACCGGCTCGATGAAGAACTCCGCCTCCGCGAGTAATTCGTCCAAGCTTCTGCTGATCACCGGATCTCGGTGCTGATCGATCACGATCCCGCACTCGAGGTAGCTCGCAGCCGACAGTCGTCTCACACGTGCTGCGGCGATGGCATGAGCGTAGGTCGCTGCGTCTTCTTCATCGGTGAGGATGGCGACGATGGCAGACGTATCCACGATCATGAGGGCAGTCCCCGCTCGTCGTAGAGCAAGGCGCCGTGGTCGAGTGTCTTCGCATCGACACTCATGCGGCTCGCGCTCTTGCGGCCGATCGCCAAAAGACGGGCGGCGAGTTGGTCTTCCTCCAGCCTGGCCAGCCGCTCGCGCACAGCCGTCGCAACGGCCTGTGCCTGAGACTCCCCGGTCATCGCACTTATCCTCTTGACCGCGTCGTGCACCGCGGCGTCTTTGATGTTCAGTGCCATGGGTACCTTTCTACCTGCCGAATGGTACCATTTGCGAGACACGCTACGCGGGCTGAGCATCGGCGCATCGCACCTGGTTGCACGCCTCGCGGAAGCGAGCCCATTCGCTCGCGGTCGGTCGTACGCCGCAGTCGTCGAGGGCGTCGGAGCTGACAACGAATCCCGGCGCAAGAGGGGCCAGTAAACCCGCGAGCTGGGCGATATGCCCGGCCGGGCTGTCCTCGAAGCTCTCGAAAACCCTCTCTCGGAGCCACGTCTCCGCTGTATCGATGCCCGCGATCGGGTCCACTTCGGGTAGGCGCAAAGCGCCGCCGCATTGGCTGACCTGCTTCTCGTAGCGATCCTCCCAGACCTCGGTGTGCCACCCGGCCCAGAGCTCGGGCAGTGCCCGAAAGAAACCCATCGTGTCGGCGGTCTGCCAGGCCCCCAGCGTCTTTCGTTGCACGTCGATGTGAGCCCCGCCTTCAGGGATCTTGCCGAGTCTTATTCGGCCGATACCCGGGCCGGGCAGCTTGTCCAGCAACGCCGGCCCGTGCCACGCCTTGCTGAGGTGCCACCACAGCGGCCAGAAACGCAACTTGCCGTCACCATCCACCACTGAAATCAAATGGCACAGGTGCTTTCGACCGCGAGCGAGCTTCAACGTCGGCTGACGGTCCCATTCGACGGTTCGCAACTGGACCCCGACGTAGTCCGCCAGCTCCTCGGTGCCGTCGTACGCCCAGCCGATCTCGTACCCGGGCCACACGGTGGCGAGCACGCTCATCAATGCACGGCGCTCGCTCATCTCCACCATCAATGGTTCGCCGAAGAACAGGACCCTGCAACGGTCGAGATCCACCACCGCGCCGCCGTCGGCCCACATCGGGTCGCACCATTCGTCCTTCTCGCATCGCCGCAGCGAAGCTGCATATCGCAGCGCGAGTTGCGGTCCGCCGATCAGCGCGTCGAGCATGCGGCAGCCTCCCCAGTGGGAGTAGTAGAGCTGCCAATCACCGTCTTCCACGATGACGAAGTTCGCCCTGTTGCCCATCGCTTCCCCGATCCTCATGACGCGGTCACGCCGACGACGTCGTTGAGGCAAGTGTCGATCGAGGGTCGGACAACTCGAGGCGTGAACGGGTTGGTACGGCCTGCGACTGTGGATAACTTCCGGGATCACGCTCGTCGGCCCGCCGGCACCGCCTTCGACGGCACTGGTGCGATCTTGTCCGCTGTGGAGCACAATGCCGGATACTCGTCCGCACATGCCGATTGGAGTCGCGTGACCCGAAGCGTCGAAGACGTGGACACCCCGTGGTCGCCGCGGGAGTGCGAACTCTTGGCGGTGACCCTGGAGTTGCTTCAGGAGCACGGCTACGACCGGCTGTCCGTCGACGCCGTCGCCACCACCGCGCGCGCGAGCAAGGCAACGCTGTACAAGCGGTGGCCGACCAAGGCCGAACTGGTGCTGGCCGCCTTCGTCGAGGGCACCCGGCACGTCGCCGTCGACCCGGATACCGGCACGCTTCGCGGCGACCTGCTCAAGCTCGGCGAGCAGATCCGCGCCCACGTCAACACCCATGCGGGCACCATTCGCGCGGTGCTCGTCGAGATCTCACGCAGCTCGGAACTCGCCACCACGATGCAGGAGCGGTTCCTCGACCAGCGGAAAGCGCTGATATCCCATGTTCTCGCGCGGGCCGTCGACCGCGGCGAGATCGCGTCGACCGCCGTCACCGAGGACCTTTGGGACGTGCTGCCGGGCTACCTCATCTTCCGCACCCTCCTGAACGGCCGAGCGCCGTCCCGTCGCACCGTCACCGACCTCGTGGACAACGTGCTCATCCCCAGCCTCACCCGTCACAACAATCGATGATCTTGACGCGAGCAAAGGGTTGAGCAGTACGGTCCCGTACCGTACTGTCAACGAAGTTGATATGACTCGAGCCGGCCGGTGGCCGGTCGCCGAGCCCTGCCAACGTGCCGCCGCCCGTCGAAAGGGTCACGTATGCAGCGGGTTTCACTCGGTGGCCGCCTTCTGCGGCAGTGGATGATCCTGGTGGCGATCGTCGTCATCGCCATCGCGGGCTTCGCGGTGTACCGGCTGAACGGCATCTTCGGATCCAAAGATGTCACGTCCACCCCCAGCGGCGCCGCGAACGAGATCGTCCCGTTCAACCCCAAGCGCGTCCTCATGGAGGTGTTCGGCCCACCGGGCACCGTCGCGACCATCACCTACACCGACATCGACGCCCAGCCGCAGCGCGTCGACGGCGCGACCCTGCCGTGGACGTACGACACCACCACCACCCAGCCCGCGGTCTTCGTCAACGTCTCCGCACAGGGTGACGGCGATTCCCTCGGCTGCCGGATCACGATCGACGACGTCGTCAAGGACGAGAGAACGGTCACCCAGTTGAACGCCTATACCTTCTGCCTGGACAAGTCCGGATGAGCCAGCACCTCGCCGAGCGCCCGGCGAAGACCGACCGCGTCGCCACGTGGATCCGCCGGCTGGCCCTGCCGATCGTGCTGGTGTGGATCGCGATCGCCGCCCTGACCAACGTGCTGGTGCCGCAGCTCGAAGTGGTCGGCGAAGCACAGAACGTGGCGTTGAGCTCACCCGATTCACCGTCGCTGCAAGCCTTTCAACGGATCGGCGAGAAGTTCGACGAGTTCGACTCCGACAGCGCGGCCATGGTGGTGCTCGAAGGCGAACAACCGCTCGGCGCCGAAGCGCACACCTACTACGACGAACTCGTCAAGCGGTTCGAGGACGACACCACGCACGTCCAGCACGTCCAGGACTTCTGGGGCGACCCGCTGACGGCCGCGGGTTCGCAGAGCCCGGACGGCAAGGCCGCCTACGTCCAGGTGTTCCTCGCCGGCAATCAGGGCGAGGCGCTATCACTGGAATCGGTCGACGCGCTGCGGCAGATCATCGCCGATACGCCTGCACCGCCGGGCATCAACGCCTATGTCGCCGGCTCGGCCGCCCAGATCGCCGACCAGTTCGAGGTCGGTAACGAGAGCACGGTGCTCGTCACGCTGCTGACCGTCGGCGTGATCGCGGTGATGCTGCTGATCGTCTACCGCTCACCGGTGACGATGATCCTCGCCCTCGTCACGGTGCTCATCATGATGTCGGCGGCCCGCGGAATCGTCTCATTCCTGGCTGATTCCGGATTCATCGGCCTGTCGACGTATTCGACGAACATCCTGACGTTGCTGGTGATCGCCGCCGGTACGGATTACATGATCTTCTGGCTCGGCCGCTATCAGGAGCGGCGCAACGAGGGCATGGACCGCGGGGCCGCCTACCTCGACGCGTACCGCGGGACCGCGCACGTCGTCCTGGGCTCGGGGCTGACCATCGCGGGTGCCGTTGCGTGCCTGCACTTCACCCGTCTGCCCTACTTCCAGAGCCTCGGCATCCCGGCGGCCATCGGTGTGCTCGTCGCGCTGGCGGCCTCGCTGACGCTGGCGCCCGCCGTGCTGGTGATCGGCAGCCGCTTCGGCCTGCTCGACCCCAAACGCAAGACGGCTAAGCGTGGTTGGCGGCGGATCGGCACCGCGATCGTACGGTGGCCGGGGCCGATCCTGATCGCGACGATGGCGCTGGCGCTCGTCGGACTCGGGGCGCTGGGCGGATACAAGGTGAGCTACGACGTCAGCCCGTACATGCCCGATGACGCCCCGTCGAACGTCGGATATGCGGCCGCCGAGCGGCACTTCTCGAAGGCGCGGCTCAACCCCGAACTGCTGATGATCGAGACCGATCACGACCTGCGCAACCCGACGGACATGATCCTGCTGGAGCGGGTGGCCAAGGCCGTGTTCCACACCGAGGGCATCGCGCAGGTGCAGTCGATCACGCGGCCGCTGGGCACGCCGCTGGACCACACGTCGATCCCGTTCCAGATCAGCGCCAACAGCGCCGCGCAGATCAACAACCTGCCGTATCAACAGGCCAGGGCGCAGGACTTGCTCAAGCAGGTCAGCGAGATCAACACGTCGATCGACACCCTGCGGCAGCAGTATGCGCTGCAGCAGCAGTCCGGCGAGATCACCCACGAGCAGAGTGAGGCGTTCCAGAACACGGTGGCGATCGCCGCGGAGCTGCGGGACAAGATCGCCAACTTCGACGACTTCTTTCGGCCCATCCGCAACTACTTCTACTGGGAACCGCACTGCTACGACATCCCGATCTGCTGGGCGTTCCGGTCGTTGTTCGACGCGCTGGACGGCATCGGTGAGCTGACCGATCAGCTGGCCAGTGTGTCGGGGAGCATTGCCAAACTCGATGAGCTGCAACCGAAATTGCTGGCGTTGATACCGCCGCAGATCGCGGTGCAGGAGACCAACCGCGACCTGACGATGACGAATTACGCGACGACGTCAGGGATCTACGATCAGACGCAGAAGGCGCTGGAGAATTCGACGGCGCTGGGCAAGGCGTACGACGCGTCGAAGACCGACGACTCGTTCTATCTGCCGCCGGAGGTGTTCAGCAACTCGGAGTTCATCCGCGGGCTGAAGCTGTTTCTCTCACCGGACGGCAAGGCGGCGCGAATGATCGTGACGCACGAGGGCGATCCGGCGACACCGGAGGGCATCTCGCACATCAACGCTATGCGCGACGCCGCAAAGGCGGCGGTCAAGGGCACGCCGTTGGCGGGGTCGAGCATCTACATCGGCGGGACGGCGTCCACCTACCAGGACATCCAGGAGATGGCGCACTACGACCTGATCATCGCCGGTATCGCGTCGCTGACCCTGATCCTGCTGATCATGATGTTCATCACCCGCAGCATCGTCGCCGCGCTGGTGATCGTGGGCACGGTGGCGCTGTCACTGGGTGCGTCGTTCGGGGTGTCGGTGCTGGTGTGGCAGCACATCCTCGGCATCCAGATGTACTGGGTGATCCTGCCGTTGGCGGTGATCCTGCTCCTGGCGGTGGGGTCCGACTACAACCTGCTGCTGGTGTCGCGGTTCAAGGAGGAGATCCACGCCGGCATCAACACGGGCATCATCCGGTCGATGGCGGGCAGTGGCTCGGTGGTGACGGCGGCAGGCCTGGTGTTCGCGTTCACGATGGCGTCGTTCATCTTCAGCGACCTGCTGGTGCTGGGGCAGATCGGCACGACGATCGCGCTCGGCCTGCTGTTCGACACGCTGATCGTGCGGTCGTTCATGACGCCGTCGATCGCCGCGCTGCTCGGGCGGTGGTTCTGGTGGCCGGTGAAGGTGCGCCAGCGGCCGGTGCCGCAGAAGTTCGGCGACGAGGACACGAAGCAGCTCTCACTGTTCTAGCGCTGGAACCCACCCCTACAGTGACCAGAGGTCCAGACAGGGGGCGGAATGGCATCGGTGAGCACAGCGGCGACGTCGACGTGGGCTCCGCTCCGCTCACCGGTCTACCGCGCGCTGTGGATCGCGCAGCTCGTCTCCAACCTCGGCACCTGGATGCAGACGGTGGGCGCGCAGTGGATGCTCGTCGGCGATCCCCGGGCGGCCGTCCTGGTCCCGCTGGTGCAGACCGCCACGACGCTGCCGGTGATGCTGCTGGCGCTGCCGTCGGGTGTCCTCGCCGATCTGATCGACCGGCGCCGGCTCCTCATCGCCACCCAGGGGGCGATGGCCGCGGGAGTGGGACTGCTCGCCACGCTGACCGGATTCGGGCTGACCACGCCGGCGGTGCTGCTAACGCTGTTGTTCGTCATCGGGTGTGGGCAGGCGTTGACCGCGCCGGCGTGGCAGGCGATACAGCCTGATCTTGTTCCGGCCGAGCAGATTCCGGCCGCGGCGGCGTTGGGCAGCATGAGCATCAACGGCGCTCGGGCGATCGGGCCTGCGATCGCCGGGGTGCTGGTGTCGTTGTCCGGACCGACCCTGGTGTTCGCGCTCAACGCCGTCTCGTTCGTGGGCATCGTGTTCGTCCTCGTCGCGTGGCGCCGCCCCGCCGTCGAGAGCGGCTATCCCCCGGAGCGGGCGCTGGCGGCGCTGAGCGCGGGCGGACGGTTCATCCGCAGCTCCCCCATCGTGCGACGAATCCTGTTGCGGGCGGCGTTGTTCATCGCCCCCGGAAGCGCGATCTGGGGTCTGCTGCCGGTGATCGCGAGCGACCGGCTGGGGTTGTCGTCCGCGGGGTATGGGTTGCTGCTGGGGGCGCTCGGCGCGGGTGCGGTGCTCGGCGCATTCATGCTGTCGCGGCTGCGGGCGCGGTTCGGCCAGAACACCATGCTGACGCTCGGTGCGGCGGGCTTCGCGGTGGCCACCGCGGTGCTGGCGCTGGTGCCGAACTTCACGGTGGTGTTCCTGGCCCTGGTCGTCGGTGGCGCATCATGGCTGCTGTCGCTGTCGACGCTGAATGCGTCGATGCAGCTGAACCTGCCCGCGTGGGTGCGGGCCCGCGGATTGTCGGTGTACCAGCTGATCTTCATGGGTGGGCAGGCGTTGGGTTCGGTGGTGTGGGGAGTGCTCGCGGGGACCACCACCAGTTCGATCAGCCTGCTGGTGAGCGCGGCGCTGCTGGTGGTGTGCGGGCTGTCGTCGTTGTGGTGGCCGCTGCACGCGAACACCGGCAATCTCGACCTGACGCCGTCCGCGCACTGGCCCGAACCGACGCTGACCTTCGAGCCCGAACCGCTGGACGGGCCGGTCATGGTGTTGACCGCGTATCGCGTCGCGGCATCGGACGAGGAAGGCTTCCTATCCGCGATGGCCGTGCTGGGCCGTTCCCGCCAGCGCACCGGGGCCTCGGAGTGGCGACTCTTCCGCAGCGTCGAGCACGAGTCGACGTTCGTGGAGTCGTTCGTCGTGCGGTCGTGGGGCGAGCACATGCATCAGCACTACGTCCGCCTCACCGGCCAGGACCGGTTGATCGAGGAGGCCGTCGAGCGTTACCTCGACGGCCCGGCGGTGTCAGAGCACTACCTGGCGGTGCGCGACAGGAAATGAATTGGACCGGACGCGATTTCGCGAGGGCTGGAATTCACACCCGGATGACGGTCAGCCCGGCGACACCGTCGAGGGCATCGAAGTCCCCGTCCTGGGTTACGACGGCGAGGCCCCGCGACGCCGCAATGGCCGCGATCCACAGATCGTTGATGCGCACCCGACGACCGGCCTCGGCGAGATAGACACGCATCCGCGCCCACATTCGCGCAGCATCCTCGTCAACGGGCAACGCGGCCAGGTCGGAGACGGCGTCGAGTGTGGTCAATCGCTGCGCTCGGGTGTCGGCGTCCGCGGCAGCGAGGACTCCGGTGTTGAGTTCGGCCAAGGCGATCACGGTTGTCGCGACTTCGTCCGGAATGCGCGAAGCATCCAGTGAACGACCGCTTTCGTGGGCGATGAACACCGACGTGTCGAGCACGCCGGCCGCTGTCACCGCAGCGGCTCGAGGTCGTCGGTAGTTTCTCCGGCCAAGGCGGCGAGGTCGTTGCGCAGGCCGGGGTCAGCCTGTGCACGGCGCATCCGGCTGACGAACTCTTCTCTGCTGAGCCAGCGTCGTCGCGCGGGCTCGAAGGGGACGAGGCGGGCGACGGGCCGGCCGTTGAGCGTGACGGTGATGTCCTCGCCCGCCTGAACCCTGCGGAGTAATCCCGCCGTCTCGTTGCGCAGTTCGCGGGAGGCCACTTCGCTCATGCTACGACCGTAGCACTTGTGTAGCACTCACGGCTCGCACCTCTACCTGGGGTCGGCGTCACATCGCGGCCTCCGAGGACGTGCGTTTTGCGCACCGCCCGGTGGACTCGGACGGTGGAACCAAGCTCGGCTTTTTGTCGCCTAGGAGGAGCTGATGGACAGCGCCGCCATCTTGTTGACCACGTCCATCATCCAACCGAAGTCGTCGGACTCGGAGCTCGACGAGAGGGTTGCGGTCTGTCGCGCCTGTGGTGGCTGCGGCGCGATGACACAGCGTTTGACGACAAGGACCGCGTTGTCATCGAGCACCATCCTGCTGCCGGGGCCGGCCCATCTGTCCTTGCACCGTTCGGCGAGCCAGCTCTCGACGACGACGCTGTGACCAGAAACGGTGAACACTGTCGACCCCTCGGTCAGGCGTGCACCGATCTGAAGGTTCGCGGGGTCGCGTGTCCCTCGCAGCCAACGGATCACACCGGCAGCACGCATGAGCGACAGCGGTTCTCCCTCGGCCTGGGACAACACGACGATTGTGTGATCAGCCATGGCGCGGAAGCTACTCCCGACCGGTGACATCGCCGGACTACAGTGCGGCCATGGCAGGCATCGTCCTCACCGACGAGTTCCGTCACGCGCTGGACCTCTTGGCCGGCGGCCGCCACCTCTTCCTGACCGGCAAGGCGGGCACCGGCAAGTCCACGCTCATCCGGTTGTTCATGGCGGACATCGACCGCAATGTCGTGGTGGTCGCGCCCACCGGGATCGCCGCGCTCAACGTCGACGGCTACACCATCCACCGGCTCTTCGGTTTCCGCACCACCACTACCCTCGACGACATCCGCTCCGGCGCATACCGCCCGGGACGGTTCACCAAGACCCTGGCATCGCTGCAGACGCTCATCATCGACGAGGCCTCGATGGTCCGCGCCGACGTCTTCGACATGGTGGCCGCGGCGCTCGAGCGGTTCGGCCCCGCTCCCGGCGCACCCTTCGGCGGTGTGCAGATCGTTCTCGTCGGCGACCTCTACCAACTGCCGCCCGTGGTCAGCGAGCACGAGGCCGGCTTCTTCACCACCGCCTACGAGACGCCGTACTTCTTCTCCGCCCGCAGTTTCGACCGCGACGACTTCCCCACCATCTCGTTGACGACGGTGTTCCGGCAGCTCGGCGACGACCGAATGACCGCCATCCTCAACGAGATCCGCGAGGGCGTGCTACTCGGCCACGCGCAGCAGCAGCTCAACGCCCGCGCCGACGCCGACTTCGTGCCGCCCGACGACGAGTTCTGGCTCACCCTGGCACCGACCAACCGGCTCGTCACCGCACGCAACCGCCAGCACCTCGAACGGCTGCCCGGCGACGAACTGTTCCACCAGGCGCGCGCGTCCGGTGATCTGTCGCTGTTCGATCCGCCGGTCGAGGAGACGCTGCGGTTCAAGGTCGGCGCGCAGATGATGATGCTCAACAACGACCAGGGCGACCGCTGGGTCAACGGCAGCATCGGCCGCATCGTCGGGGTCGGCTACGACCGCTACGGCGCCGTCGTCGAGGTGGAGTTCCCCGACGGCTCCGTCGCCGACGTCGCGCCCTACACGTGGGAGGCCACCCGGCCGGTGGTGTCCGGCTCGTCGCTGGGCCGCGAGATCATCGGCTCCTACACCCAGCTGCCGTTCAAGCCGGCGTGGGCGATCACGATCCACAAGAGCCAGGGCCAGACGCTCGACCGGGTGATCGTCGACCTCACCGGCGGCATGTTCTCCACCGGCCAGCTCTACGTCGCGCTGAGCCGCTGCACGTCGCTGGCCGGACTGGTGCTGAAACGCCCTGTGCTGCCGAAGGACCTGAAGACCGACCGTCGCATCGCCCGCTTTCTGCGCACCGCGAACGGCGGCGTGGGCGCGCGGCGGTACTGCGCGATCGGCATGCTCACCGTCGGCGACGAGGGGCGGATGTCGCGGCCGCGGCCGGTCGAGCTGGCGGTGGCGTTCGACGACGGCACCGCACTCTCGACGCTGATCAACCCGCAGCGCGACCTCGCCGACGCGCGAACGGCGTTCGGTATCACCGTGTCCGATGTGCTGCTGGCGCCGACGCTGCGCGAGGCGTGGGCGGTGATCGCTCCCATGCTGGCCGGCTGCACGCCCGTCGGGGTCGACGTCGACGATCAGCTCGGCCTAATCGACTTCGAGCTCAAACGCCTTGGCTTCGTGACGGCGATGCCGCTGGGCGTCGAGCTGCGCGGTACGCGGATCTCCGGGCGCACGGCGCTGGAGCGGGCCCGCTCGGCCCTGAGCGCCCACGGCGGCATGCCTGCCGAGGACGGGTCGTCACCGTTCGAGGAACCTGACGCCGTCGAGTCGTCCGGCCTGCTGGTGAGCCGTGACCTCGACGCACCCACACCGGTCGCGGACCACCTCCCCGGGCTGTCGGCTCTGCTGCGGATCAGCCGCGATGTCAGCGCCGTGCTGCTGGGCGCGTCGGTACCTCGGGATCTCGACGCGCCGGCGGATGCTGCGGCGCGGCAGTCGGTGGCCGACCAATTGCGGGCGGCGGCGGCGCGGGTGCAGCTGCCGAAGGAGGTGGCGGCACGGCTCGAGGAGGCGTCACGGCTGCTCGGCGTGGACATCGACACGGACGCGCTGTGCGGCGGCGGAGAGGACATCGCGGCAACGCTCACCCCGGGGATGCGGATCTGCTTCACCGGCACCGCGCAGGACAGGTCCGGCCGGATCGTCGAGCGCCCCGAGATGGAGCGGCTGGCCGCCGAGGCAGGTCTGACGCCGGTCAAGACGGTGTCGAAGACCCGCTGCGACGTGCTGGTGACCGCCGAGGTGGGCACGCAGTCGGGCAAGGCGCGCAAGGCGCAGGAGTACGGAAAGCCGGTGTTCTGCGCAGACGACTTCTTCGCCTGGCTGGCAACGCGCTGATCGGTTGTCCTGCACGCGAAAGCGCAGCCATGGTCGTCAACGGCGGCCGATCACGACCGTGGCTTCTCGCTCGCGTCGGTGTCTAGCCGTCGCAGCCGTCGAAGAAGCGGGACACGGACATTTCGATGTCCTCGCTCGGAGTGAATTCGGCTCCGGCGGCGGGAGATTGCGAGCAGACCTCCCAGTACATCAAGTCGATCTGCTTCTGCTTTGTCGGGCCGTCGATGTTGTGAGACTTGATGACGAATGTCGTGTTGGGGTCGAGCTTGTCGATGGTTTTGGTGGCTTTCTGGAGGCTCATCTTCTCGACCGACGGCATGACGAACGTCGGCCCGTCGGCCTGTGCCGGGCCGGCCAGTCCGATGGCAGCGGGGGCAATCAGCGCGAGAGCGCCTGCGGCGCGGAATACGTGCATCTTCATGAGGGCTCCTGTTGTTGCTCGACAGTGGCGCAGACCGTGGGCAGTCGGGTCGCGCGTCGCAGTGCTACAGCGCCGTAGGGCCCGCGATGAGCAGAGAATGCCTGTCACAACCCTGCCAATACCAGGGTTCTCTCATGGCAACATGCTGCCGAGCGGCTGTGCGTTTCAGCGGTTTCCTGTGAATCCGGCGCCGACGATTGTCGCGTCTCATGTAGCCGCGATCGACTTAGGCTCGATGAGTGGATACGTGGTCATCGGCGGACGTTGCCTTCTGGGCGGGATTCGGTGTCATCGCCATCGGTATGGTCGGCGGCGCCTTCCTGTCCACGAGGCGCGACCGGCGGCGGGCGTACTGGATCTGCTGGTTGGCAGGTGGCGTGCTCATGGTGCTCGCCGCCGGCCACGATGCACACCGCGGCCTGACCATCGCGGGGTTCTGCGTCGCCATGTCGGTGATCACCGCATTCTTCAGGTCTCCACACATCAAGATCGGAGGCATCATCTTCGCGGCCTCGCGCGACGACCGGCAGCCCGATCCTCCGGAGGACGACAAGCCGCCGCGATAGCCGTGCCGCGCACGCTCCTCCCGCGACGATCACTACCCCTGGCTTGCGAGCCGCTGACTTGCCGCCTATCCGGTGGCCATGCCGTCGACCACGGCGACGCACAGGTTGGCGGCGATCGCCGCGAGTTCGGCAGGCGTCTCCTTCGGATCGCTGAGCCACGCCTCGATGAGCTGGTTGGCGCCGCCGACCATAGACAACGCCCCACGCCGTAGTGCGTCCGCATCAGGGGTTTCGGCGCTGAGCACCTCGGGGGCGAGTTCGACGATGAGAGAGGCGATCTGGTCCAGAATGTCCGCCCGGTGTTCCACGAGACCCGGGACGGCGCTGGCGTCCACGGTGGCGATGCGGTGGACGTGCGAGTCGGCGGCGATGATCTCCACGAAACGGCCGCGCACGTGAGCCGGGTGGCGTGACGTCGGCGTAGGGTTCGGCTGATGCGCGTCGACGTGATGACGACCCCGCAGCCGCTGGCGCAGATCTCGGAGCTGGCGCGGCGGACGCGGGCGGCGGGTTTCTCCGGGTTGTTGTTCACCGAGACGGGCCGGACGGCGTATCTCAACGCGGCGGTGGCGTCGCAGGCGGCACCGGGGCTGGAACTGTCGACGGGGGTGGCGGTGGCGTTCCCGCGCAGTCCGTTCGTGACCGCGGCGACGGCGTGGGAGCTGCAGGAGGCGTCGGGCGGCCGATTCCGGCTGGGGCTGGGGACGCAGGTGCGCACGCATGTGGTGCGGCGGTACGGGGCGGAGTTCGAGCATCCGGGCCCGCGGCTGCGGGATTACATGCTGGCGGTGAAGGCGTGCTTTGCGGCGTTCCGGACGGGGAAGCTAGATCATCACGGCGAGTTCTACGACCTGGACTTCATCACCCCGCAGTGGAGTGCGGGGCCGATCGACGCGCCGGACCCGAAGGTCGACGTCGCGGCGGTGAACCCGTGGATGCTGCGGATGGCCGGCGAGGTGGCCGACGGCGTGCACGTGCATCCGCTCGGCGAGCCGGGCTATATCGCCAGGCATGTGGTGCCGAAAGTGGCGGAGGGCGCGGCGAAGTCGGGCCGGTCGGCGGACGAGGTCGCGCTGATCGTGCCGGTGATGACGATCGTCGGCGACACTGACGAGGAGCAACACCGCGAGCGCGAGCTGGTGCGGGCGAGCATGAGCTTCTACGGCAGCACGCCGAACTACGCGTTCATCTGGGACGAGGCGGGGTTCGAGGGAACGACGGCGCGAACACGGGAGAGGCAGAAGGCCGGCGACTACGCGGGGATGGCGGCGTGCATCACCGACGAGCACATCGCGACGTTCGCGACCGAGGCGACGTGGGACGGGCTGGCCGGTGCGTTGCAGGAGAAGTATGGCGGCGTGGCGTCGCGGATCGTGCTGTACAACGCGGCGGCGGATCCGGAGCGGTTCGAGCGGTACGGCGAGGTTGCGCGGCGGCTGTCTGTGTGACGAGCGTGTCGGTGGCGGGTGGCAGGATGCGGCTTCCGGAGTGAGAGGAGAGGCCGTGGTCCGGAAGACCCCGTTCATTGTCGCGGCCACGTTCCGGCGTCGGATCATGGACCTCGACCTGAGCCAGGAAGATCGCGAACGGACGGCGGCGTCGGCGCGGCGGCTGGCCGATCGGATGAAACGGCGCCATCCGGAGTTCAGCTATGAGTGGTTCTACGGTGCATGCGGCTTGGACCATTGGGGCGAGCTGCCGCCCGAGTATCCCAACTCGCATGGGCCGGTGTCGCCGAGCGTGAACTGTCGGACCCCGTTCCTATGGTGTGGATCATTGGGGCGAGACGTCCGGTGGGGACTCGGGATTCACAGCGCTCTTCTTGCTGCCGATCGGGCTGGGCGGGATAACAAGTTGGCCTAGGGGATCGTGGGTGCGGCGACGCTTGTCGACGCGATCTTCGCGGTGCGGCCCATCGTGCGACGGAGCGCCGTCAGTTGGAGGCGGAGGAGCGCGACGCCCCGCGCCCGCTCGACGCGCAGACCCGCAGCACTGGTTGACGCTGCCTAGCTACACCGTGGCGTGTGCGGACCGGCGGGGGCGGAGGTCGATGTGCGCCATCGCACCACTACCGAGACTCGACGGCGCGCTCGAACCGGATGACGTGCTGCGGGTCGCTGCAGGCGCATACCCGCCAGCGCAGCTGACGACGTTGTTATAGCTCGCGTGCTGGGGGGTAGGCGTATGGTCCCAATGGCGTTCGTTGGTGTCTTCGGCGCCCCAGGGTGTGAGAACACCGCCGACGCGGACGGCGTCGTGCACACGGCCCGACAGCTGATGGACTACTGCGAGCGATTCCTCGAGCGTCCCGGAGGGTCCGAAACGTCTCTGTGCCAAACCAGTACGCGAGCCGTTTAGATAATCTGGCGACGTACATCGGAGGTGAAAGGTGTTGATAAACTTCGCGAGCTTGAGGCCACCTGCGCTCGCAAATTAGCCCACTCTTTATCCCCCACGGATCGGTTCGGCCGGCCACTGATGAAGGGTCCCCATCACCACGCGGGGAACACCGGTGAACTGGAATGGATCATTTCGCGTAACCGAGATGCGACAGAGCTTTCGCTGACAGACAGGGGGCCATCGAAACATCGGGGCGAGCGAGCACCAACTACCGCCTTAAAGGCGACGGGCGGGTCCGCATGATCGGTCGCCCGGTGTGACAAACCCATACGCGACTCAAATGAGGCACCCGCCCAGGCGCCTTATTCACTAGTGTCCTACAGCAGCTTGACGCCGTTAGCCTCGGCAACGACGTCGACAATCGCCGTGACTTCGTGCAAGAAGCTGTTCTGGTCTAGCGACGGCGTAACAGTCGGTATCGGCGCCGCACGGTCGTAGATATCGCTGGCAATCATTTGTGCTCGGCGGAACGTAGAGCCTGTTCCGTGCTCAGCGTAGGCGTGTTGCCAAGCCTTCGTGCGGTCCAGTTTGATCCTTCGGATGCAGAGAAGCGTTACCTCTTTGGAGATTTCATTCACAAGAAGGTTGAACACCGCCTGCTTGTCATCGTCGGACGGTTCGCGCCCCTCCCAACGGACGGGCTGCTGCAGCATCCGATAAATCTGCTCGTCGAGCTCACGCTTCAACTCGCCCACCGGCTTCAGCGTGTCGTACTCGTCCTCTGAACCCGCCAGGCGACGCGATAAGGCCTTAATCCGGGTCCAGTGCTCTTTGGGATGTCCGGTTACAGATTCGAGGCCCAGCAATCCCGACCACCGAGCCTGAAAACCCGCGGCAGCTTCGCGGACGGCGAGAACTACATTTACTCTGTCGTACACAGGACGGGTGTCCGTCGTGTCCGGGATGTCGTCGATGTGATCGACTGTCCGCAAGAGCAGATTCAGCTGGTCGATCGTCCGTCGGTCCGCCTTCTTGTAGGGGTCTAGGCGCCTGTCGATTCCACCGACAAAGAAGCAGGCCTTATCAATGCGCTGCCTCAAGCTTCGTTCGGCGAACGGACCAAGATCTTCGCCAATCGCCCTGAGCACGTTGTCCACCGACGCCTTAACGTGAGCTTGCCTGTCGCTCACGAGCGGTATGTTATCGCCCTTGACCATGTCGAAGTGACTAAACGTCACCACCAACTTGCTGGCGTTGCCCGAGGTCACGACGGCCTTCATAGCTGCCGCCGGTGCGGCTTGCATCGGCTGCGCGGAGTTGTCAACTAAGAGCACAGCATCCACATCCTCAATCCGTTTCGACACGGCCGTGGAGAGGGCAGCTGCGGAGTTGGGCGTATGGCCAAGTCCCTCGCCGTCAATGAGAACTAAGCGTGGGGGTGCACTTTCAGACCAAGCTGGCACGAATCGTCCCGCAACGCGAATACCGTTGACGAGCGGGGTAAGCAAAGTTCCGAACAGCTTGGCATGATTACTCGAGAATCGCGCGACGGCATCGAGAAGTGCCGCGCGACTGTCGGTCTCCCAGCTCCAGGACACCGGCCAGCCCTGACGGTTCTTCGTCAGTCGACCTTCCGCCAGGATGCCGAACCGCTTCTCGACTTCGTCGAACAGTCCGTCGACAACAGAGTGAAAGCTTTCGTCGCTGCGGAGCGCAAAGTCGAGCGTGTCCTCGATCAGCTCCTCGACCACTCGCTCGTCATCCGTGTCGCGTGCCAGCTGCCACGCCTCTTCTTGATGCGCACTAACCAGGTCTCGCAGGACGCAGAGCGCACCTTCGACGGTCTCCGCGGTGGCCTGAAGATCGAACGGGGCGTCCCCCGCAGCGACCATCTCAGTGGCGTCATCGTCATCGTCATCTTCATCGTCGGCCACTCCGCCACTAAAGCGTCCAAGAATGTAACTGAACCGGAAGCGTTGGTTGGGGTGGTCCAGTAATCGTCGACGTTGTTCGGCCTCCGGGGCTCCACGGTGAATGGCAAGTGCTGCTTCAGATACACATTCACTCAAATAATCGACGACCTCGTCTCTTCCGACGAATGTAACAACAGCGCGATAAAGGTCGTCGTCGACGAAAATCAATTCTGTGTCGGCGATCGTGGTCTTGGCCGTGGAAGTCGACGGGAAGCGTTCGGTCTCGGGGTCCGTGCCCAGAAGCTGTCGAACCAGTGTTGTCTTGCCCGCGCCGGTGGTTCCGAGCATGAGGACTGACCGGTACCCGTCCTGGAGCCCCGGAAGCACAAGAAGTTCGTCACGCAGCGCCAACGGGTCAGAGACAGAGGGATTCACACCGTCAAAGAAGATGTCAAGCACACGGTCGTCGTAGCGAGAGGCCAAAGCGTCTCGGGACGACGGCTCCCAGACCTCCGGGTTGCTCAGCAGCTCGTTGAGCTGTTCAACCAGAAGGGCTGCTTGACTCTCATCGCTGGTCCCGAGCCCACGGCGTACACGACGACCCGGCTTCCCGTCGGCATCCGCCCGCAATGGATGGCGGAAGATGACTGCCCAGGCTTCCCGCCCCTGCGAGCGGCTTTTTGTAGCTGTGTAGAACTTCGGCACGACTCCCCCTTGTTGTTCCCCCGTTGTTCCGAGTTGATCATTCGCCGGTGGGCGCCTCTTGTCAAGCGTCAGGGAACAACGGCGGAACAACGGGCTGCAGCCCAGGGAACGGTTGCAGATCCGGCGCTCGCCTCGACGAGGGGGCAAACTTCGTCGTACCACTTCATTGATGTCGCTCGAAGGTCACTACGGAATCCGAACGCCACCAACCAGCCTGCCGCCTTGGACCGGTGATACATTCCGCAGACGCTGACCGGAGCCCGAACAAGCGACTGTGAAGACTCAGAGGTCGTAGGGCTCGATCGGCGCGTCCAGCAGCAGCCGTGGCTTCTCGGCAGGTACTCCCCTGAGAGGCAAACGCCGAGACTGAGGCGCACGGGCCTGCGCCACACGCCACCCGCTTGGCCGCCCATACCGGCACTACCCGCGCTAAACCGAGGTCGAGATCCCCTAGAAGCAGTTCATAGCGAAATCGCGACAGACGCTTGGGATCTCCGTAGCATTTTCACATGGCTCTCATCCGATCGCTACGAGAGGACAAGCACGTTGCAAGGCCTCCTCGCACTGAAGTCGATTGCCTTCACACGACAGTGCACACGAAGTCCGGCAGAAAGTTATTGCGTTTAGCGACACTAGGGTCTGACCAACGAATGCTACAGCCGAAGCCAAGCCAAATCATAGAACTCGACGAAGCCATGGCGTCAAAGCTCATGGTGCTTATTCATCGCACGTTCCCGAATATAGTTGTTGGTGACGACGACTAGAAGCACCACAGCAGGCGACGGAGACGACCTCAATCAACGCCATTGTATCTGACCGTCCCCGTGGCGTAGCGAGGTCGCGACGAGTGGGCCAAACACTCCGACTAGCGTGTCGTTCTGTTCAATGCAGACGACTATGGGCGCATAGGGAATTGCTCGGTAACGTCGCGCGTCGGGCTACAACCTGACGCGTCGCCTTACTGCAGCAACAACCGCTGCAGCCACGTCCTCGGGCACCTCATGCTCCCAGAATCGGAGTGGCAACCAGCCCGCAGCGCGGAGCTGCTGGTCCGTATCGCGGTCTCGGCGTTGATTTCGCTCAATCTTCTCCGCCCAGTAGTCGGAATTAGCCGTTGTGCGGCGCGATCCGTGGACTGGGCAGCCGTGCCAGAAGCATCCGTCGACGAACAACGCGACTCTGGCGGGACCGAATACAACGTCGGCGCGTCGGCGCATCGCGGTGAGCGGAGCGACGTCTACGCGGTACCGTAGACCAGCCGCGTGAATCAACCGACGTACAGCTAGCTCGGGAGCCGTGTCTCTAGTCTGTTGGCGCTGCATGCGGGTACGGACATCCGGAGAACTGGCCCAGGAAGGCACGACTTCAGGTCTCAGCGTGCGCTTCGCGGTCGCCGGTCGCGCGTCTGCTCGTCGGCCCACCGGGCCAATTCTGCCTAATCGAGAGTTGGCAGTCCAAGTTCCTCTGCGTCTCGGTAGGCCTGTGTCATCCGCAGTAGACGCGGTTCCTCGCCTGCGAAGCTGACGAAGGCTTCGCCCTTCCCGAGTGTTCGGATCTGCTCTGGCAACCGCGGGTTGTTGGGTTGCAATTTGCGAGCAGCCATCGTGGCGACGGTCGCGTCGGGCAAGCCAAAACAAATTTTGGTTTGCGCGTTCGCTGCTACAACATCGGGGAGATCAAGGGGACCCTGCGTCGCGAGCAACACAGCAAGCCCTTTAGATCGGCCTTCCCGGATCATTGTCTGGATTGCACGAAACGGCGCCACCCTGTGCGCCTCGTCGACCACTAGGACGTATCGGATTGTGTTAGGCACGGGCAACATATTCTGCACCCGCAGCAACAGCGCTGAGAATATGAATCCGGCGGCTAACACGGTCGTTTGGCCGTTGCCCGGGATTTTCGACAGCCCGAACACAACATTGCGGTCGACAACGTTGCCTAACGGTTCACCGGACTTAAAGAGGTCATTGCGCGTCAGGTCTCCTATAACGCCGGACAGATCTTCGTCGAGTTGGTCATCAAGTGTTCTGAGAGTAGGCCAGCGGTTCTCTGAGCGAGCCACCGAAAACGCTTCAAGCAGAGCCTTCTCCAGCTTGGCGCGTTGCCGAACACCCAGCTTTGCGCCGACAGATCTAACTGCTTCATCAACCGTATCCCGAAGCTCGATTACGGCGCTCTGGATCGCTCTTCCGCCGTCATCGTCGAGCGCCAGGGGGTTGTATGGCGCCCCCCCGTTCCACAGGTCGATAAATTCAGCGTTCGCAAACTTCGGAAAGCCGTTGTCGTCGCTATAGTCGTTCTTGAAGTCAGCTATTCCAAATTGACTTCCGCTGAGTCTCGCAAGTTGTCCAAGCAGACTCATCGCGAACTGGGTTTTACCCATTCCCGAGGATCCCCAGATTTCGGTGTGTCCGTTCTGGAGAACCGTTTGTTCGGAACCAGCGGGATGCCATCGGACTTTTTCGTTGGTCTGTGCATCCCAACCAAGGAGCGGAGCCCGGAACTCAATGGTCGATAGCGTCGAAGCGCCCGCTCCACCGGACGAAGACTCCTCCCAGTTAGGTGTCGTAACGTCCCTTTCGAATGCCTTATCTGACCTCTGCGACTCGCCGCCCGAACCAGTCGCCTGGCGTTCGCGCGCGGTGTCAGTAGTCACCTTCGTTTCGGAATCTTCCGGGGGGTTACCCTTCGCTTCTGCCCCGCTCGGTTGCGATTCCGGTCGCCTCTTCGTCCGCGTGCTCTGCAGTCGCGGAGCGTCGGATTCAACGGTACGCAGTTTGGTGAGGTTGGTGTCCGTCGCTGCCCGCAACAATTCCCGCGTCAGTGGGATACTCCGTAAGACAACGGGCACAATATCGTTCGCGAGGTTCGCACGGTACGTTCGATTCAAGGACTCGACCTTTGGGCCGAAGACGAGGCCAACGCCCGCCCATTCGAGGCTGCCACGACCTAGTCTGAATGCCTCCAACGCCCGCAACTCGTCCAAATCCAGCTTGAAGCGGGACTCGCGAGCAACGGCATACGCAGCTTCGGCAATGCGGTTCAGCCACAAACGACTATGGATGCTACCCGCTTCAGGATAAGCCGCCCACTTCGTAACTGCCAAAGTCTGATTAAGTTGATCGAGAGCACCCGCGGCCGCATCATTCTCATCGCTTCGGCGCGCTTTTACTTCAATGGTGGCGACATGGACACCCTCGTCTTTCGCGTCGAGTGCAATCGCAAGCAGGTCAGCCCGCTTGCCAGGAAACCAATGCCGATACTCATCGAGGCTCACGAGCAGCACGCGACAGCCCGGCGGCAGTGGCCAGGGCGTCGTAGTCGTCGCCAATAAGCTGAACGCAACAACGTGTCCAACGAGCTCGTTGATCCCTGCGCCACTTGTGGCCGCTTGCAGGGCTAAGATTCCGTAGCCCTGGCTCGCCACTTGCCGCAGCTTCGTCCCGATCGAAAGCGCTACATCAGGTTCTGAGATAATTCCAGCCGCACGCAGGCTGCGCCCGATCGCGCGATCCGCTGGGCCGCCCGATTTTTGACTGATGACGAGGGAGAGGGGACTATCTCCACTTAGCCGGCGCTGTTGATGGAGGATGGCAACACCTTCGGGGCCTAGCGCTTGTTCGAGGCTGTCCCTTGTGGCGTAACGATCGAGCGTAGCCACCCAGAGGGCGAGGTCATGCACTTGTTGGAGTTTCGTTGCGATGTCCAGCGTGCCAGTACGAACTTCCGGGACTTGCAAAGGTTGGTCAGGTTCGGGCCACGCATCTTCAATCGCATTCTGAAGTCGTAACCACAGTTGGCCAGTACGGGACGCTGCCGGGGGCATAAGGAGAGTGCGGCGATCCTGCTTCGGGCGCTGCCACACTCGTGGCGCGAATAGAACCTCGGCATCTTCTGCCGGCGCGTTGACTTCGCGGGACTCGATCTGCAGCCGGTTTCCACCTTCCGTTAACCCGGTTACCAGTGCGAGGTGTACGGCAGGGGCTGGCGAGCCGGGCCGCAGGAGCTTCTGAGCTCGGTCCAGATCGTCGATATATCGCAGTTCGAGTACGTCTCGACTATCGCGAAGCGAATCGTCAGCGACGGCGAGCGTGGCGGGGTCCGGGCGATCCACATCTGTTGTGCCGACACAGAAAATCTCGATGCGTCTGATCAGCGCGTTCCCAGCCCGGCGCCCAATGAGTTTCACTGCCTCACTGACGAGAAGATCGGCGGCCCCCGGCCCCCACGCCAAGCAACGCAAGTGCCCTGCAGCTTCTGGCTGCAACTCGAGCAGTTGGATTACTAGTGTGCTGAGCGCATCACCCGCGAACCCGCTCTCGTCGCGTGTCGAGCTTCCACCAAAAAGGCTCCAGATTCGTCCTTCGCTTGTTGGCAGGAGCGCGCGATCCTGTGTCGAGATGCGAAGATGCGCCGGATGATGTGCAGCGGTTGTACGCGCTATACCGTTAGCGGTAGCGACGGCATCGGTTGGTTCCGCGACGGTGCCCGGCTCCTCCGCTCCTCTCACGAGCTTCCAAAGGGCCTCCAGGTACTGAGCGAGCCACTCCGCTTTCATAGGCGAGAATGGGGTCAGGGCGGTGGCGCTCTCGCCACCACGAACAGCGCCCGAAAGGGCCAGGTTCTCAGCGTCCGTTTGGTCGGAGTCGGCTTCGAAAGCGGCGCAGGTGTCAGACCAGTGAGTGACGAACCTCTTCAGTTCGTTGGGATCGAGCCCCCCGTCGAGCGAGCGACGAGCGACTGCTTGCAACCGTTTTGCCAGTGGGAGTAATCGCTCGGGAACCGGCTTGGCTACAGCATTCACCGGACCGCAGAAAGCGTGAAGAGTCGGTTCGTCCCGAAGGATCAGCGTCAACGCCGGTGCTTCGGAAAATAAGATCGCAGACCGGAGCATTGCGGCGTCGTCAAGATCCGGTCTCCAGTCGACTTGCACGGTGCTGCCATCGCCACTGTGAAGCCGTAGTTGGAGCAGAGGCAGCGGTGCTCCGCCACTCAGTCCAGCATCCCCGTAGGCGGCCAAAACGTCGCCAAGATCGTCATCGTCGGCGGCCTTAAGGAGTAGCCCATCTACGTCGCCGCCCGTGCTGTTCCAAGCATGCAGAAGTGCACCTAACCGCAGGCGCGCGCAGGCCAGGGTAATTATTCGGCCAGCGCCGGTCCTATTTGCCGCGGACGCGGCAGTAGGCAGTGGCGGAGACAAGACTTGTACTCGCTCGACGAGTCCACCGAGCTGTTGCGCAGCTTGAACGATCGCAGCTTCGGGACACGAAGGATTGCTACCGTTAACAGATCTATCTCGAAGGAGACGCTCTAACTTCGTTCGGGTCGGCCGGGAGAAAAGTCGATTTTGTTGTGCGTCGTCCAGTTCGCAGAGTTCTCTCGCGGCCACGCGCCGCTGCGCGCTCCGACGAAGGTCGTCAGCACGCTGCTCATACGTGCGCCAAGGGAGGGCCTCCGCCTGGCTTCCGACTGGAAGTCCTGCTCGAAAAAGTCCGATTTCTTCGCGAACTATGTCGGCCAGATCTTGCGGGCGCTGTTCCATTATCTCGCGCGCTTCGTCGAAGCGCAGCGTCCTGAGTAGTTCGGGGCTGCCCCCCTGCAATCGCGTCATGACCTCGTCAGCAGCTGCCGGCGCCCCAGCGTGGCCTACGCCAGGGCGGCGCCGAAGAACAGTCTCAGCGCGCTTTCGCAAGTCGGCGTAGGCCGAAGGCCGAAGAAAGTCGTCGCTCGTCCGCCGAGCAGCTAGGGCCAGATTGTCCGCGATACGGACGGAGTCAACACGTTCTCCTGGCCCCGCATGGTCAATGAAAGCCCCCAGGATGGGCAACGCATGCAATGGGTCATCTCCGGTGGCGACCCGGTCGAGGTAGTCCGCAACTGATGCTGCGCTTGGACGCGTCGCGACGCTTGCCTGGTTGATTGCCTCCCGTACAGCTCGGGCCGGGCCGTCAAGGTCGACCGCCGGCGCTTGCTGACTTAAAATTCCCATGTTCTCGGCGGATTCAAGCAAAACACTTGGTGAAACCGACTCAAATAGGTTTAGCGATTGCCGGTCTGGAACTTGCTCCCCGTCGCACAGCACCAGAACCACTCCACGGCCGTTTCGCTGATTGCGTAACTGGGTCCCTGAAACGTCACGCATCGCGAACTTGGGAAAGAGGGCGGGAGACGGAGAAACGATGGACAGTTGCGGCAGCTCGTCGTTCCACTGCGAAGCGAGACCCTCCGCAACAGAGGTCGGAACACCCTCGATTATGAAGAAACTCCGCCCGCCCGATCTGACGCTAGGATGCCGACGCAGGTATTCCGCCAATGCCGAACCAAGACGGCGACTCATACTCGGCTCCTGACTGCCCGCTCGCCGACCATCGTCGTTCTGTCCGACAGTCCGAGTGCTAGTCCCGCGTCACTCATTAGGCGCTCGGCGCGACGCGCGTTCTGTGCGAGGGCTGCGCCGTCAAGCTGAGTCGCGAGAGCCGTTCCTGCTGCCGACTCCTGATTGATCACGATTCCCCATTCCTTGCGAACAGCCATAATGAACTCACGACTCGACATCGGCATTTGGGCTGACAACGCCCCCACCATGGCCGCGATCAAGTCTGGGCTAGCTGTGAGATAGCGGTAACTTCCTGTGCCCGCCAACATTCCGACTGATTCAAGAAGTACACGGAAGCCATCCTCCGAGCTCCGACTATAGTTCGCTGTCTCTACCGCGAGCCGAGCTAGTCGCAGGTAGTCGTCGTCTCCTGCGGATGTTTCAATCGCGGCCAATTGGCTGCTCACGCTTGTTGCCTTATCGTCTGCTAGCGTAGGATCCCGAAATTCGGAAGCGAATGCCGTCACGTTTTCTACTTCTCGCAAATGACGCATGCATCGCGCAAGGGTGCGAACAGTGGCCTCGTTTAGCCGGATGCGAGCACGACGGTACGACTCCTCCGAGCGCTGTCTGACAGGGTCCTGGGACCGTGGCATATCGCTGAAGGTGAGCAGGAGGAACCTCTCCTGTCCTGGCGTACCGACAGTGCTCCAGGCCGTGCGAAGGATATGCATGGCGAAGTCAAGCGCTAGGACGCATCGAAGCTGCCACAGTCGGGCCGGGCCACTCGCATGACCCTGCAGCATCACGCCCTCGACGTGGCGGCACAGCTGACTGCCAAGTTCTGCAAGCCGAGGGTCCTCCCCTCGTCGCCAAGCCATCACCTCGTCTTCCTCGAGTGGCAGCACCCTGGTACTCCACGGCTCATCCTTCGGCAGAGCGCTCTCTAGAACCTCGCTGATCTGAGCGAGCGGAGTGTCGCCGGTGAGAGCATCTCGTATAGCTGCTACTGCTGCCGACCCCAGAGCCTTATCTCGCTCGTCGGGGGGATCGACGATCAACCGTGCGAGCGTGATTCCCCCGCCACGCATGTACACCTTTCGCACCGTGTATTCGGTACTACGGGGACTTGGCTTCCGCGCGTCATACCACAACAGGGACTCATGAAACGGCCTCAATAAGGACGCACCGGCTTGTCCCCGTTGCGTCTCGGGGTCAATAAGGCCTTGCAGCGTCTGCTGCGCGAGTTGCAGGTTGGCAGATCCGCGGACTTGAGAACCAAGAGCCAATTTCGCGCCGTACTCTTCAGGAGTAGTGGCGTCATCGCCGGCCCTTCCCTTCTGACGCCCTCCAAGGAAGTTCTCGCCGAGCGCTAGGCTACGGAGCGCGAATCGTTGACGCTTCGGCGTGCGAAGATTTTCTGCGCTGGACGGTTGACTGTAGTCATTCTGTGCGAGTGTCAGCAGCGTCTCCGCACACAGTTGGGGCGCGCGCTCGTCGCGGTCGGGAGCCAAGCAGAATAGCTCCTCGGCAATTGCGCCGGGACTCAAACGATAGGGTTTCCGGTTCGAGGCCATCAGCGACCTCCTACGAAGTAGGGGAGGGAAATGGTCACTATCGAAGGCGGCGAAGAGTCAGGGTCAGCGACTTTGAGTGATGAGTCGGAAGGCACGTTCGCGGCCAAGTTTCCGTAGAAGCCCCGAAGGTCATTCATCTCCGCCACACCCTGCCCAACCGGTCCTTGGAACTCAGCCGCCTCCCGGATCGCTTCGTACATGCGTGGTGTTATTCGTAGCTTCAGGTTCTCATCGCTCTGCGCAATTAGCTCAATCTCAATATGGTCAACATCGACGAGGTCCTCCACAAGTCCACGGTCTGGCACCTGCAGAGACAATCCGTCAATCTGCACTTGGCTATGTACGAGAGACGGGCGGGCTGGCCTAAAAGAACCTGGATCTCTGGCGAATAGGCAGGCAGGGTCAGGAATGATTAGGCCCTCGTTTGGACTCGAGAAACCTGTAACTAGAAAGTTGAGTCCTCGCACGATCTCCTTCAGTTCGATCACGGTGTCGTTCAGCGACGCAGCCTTATGCGCCAATTCAATGAGATCGGCGATGTAGCGGTAGTCGAGTAGACGACGCGTGGCGGACGCCCGCCCGCCAAGTTCCTCTGACGCCTCGAAGAATAATCGTTGTCGCCATAACGTTTCTGCAGGGGCATTTGAGACGCCGTCGCCGAGTACCAGCGCGCGGAGGCCATCTTCCACTCGTATTGGATCTTCATCGGTGCTGACCATCTCGCCCAGCGCGTAGAAGGTCATCGCACCTTGATTGGTACGCACACGGTCAAGGGGCGATAAAGAACCGACGAGTCCCGGCAGGCGTCCCGGCGCCACCAAGTCGGGCCGAGTCACGCTGGGATCACCTGCTATTCGCCGAATCTTCTCAGGGGCGCCACTCGCATCTCGCAGCCATCCGTCAACCTCAAGGTCACTAACGGTTCCCAGGCCGGCCCTGCGGATGGCGGTTAGGAGAGGTGACCGTTCGGCAACGCCAGCCGGCAATCCGCCACCGAGGACTCTGTTGAAATAGCTGTCTGTTGCGATGAACGCGCTTGCTCCCCTGTCACGAGTTGCCCGCCGAATCTCTTCGCAGGCGTGGTCACCCACGATTGCCCACGACAGAATTGCGAGAACTTCACGGAGCGTCGGCACAGCTTCGCCACTGCCGAGTCGCACCAGCGTGCGAAGTTGTTCACGCACTTCGTTGTCACGGAGATGCTCGGCGTTGGTGTACATCGGGCAGCTTGCCTCTGCTGCACAGTTTTTGCACTCGACCCAAAGCTCTTCGCGACTGACATAGTCGAGCAACTGTTGCCATATGTAGTCGCCGGTCGGACGCTGGCGATTCACGTTGACTATCGTGAGGCCATCTGATCTCGCCGCTCCCTGTCTGAGCGCGTCTTCGAGCGTCTTTGTCGCTTCGATGTTGCCAATGTCTTCGAGCGCATCGCGAAGAACCCCCTCGTTGGCGCAGACGAGGGTTTGGCGCCTTGCATCCAACGCCTGGCCAAGCGCCACAGCACGGGTTGCCGCGTCAGGTAGTCCCGAAAGGTCCTTAATCACCCACCGATTAGACGTAATTTCGAGTAGCGCGTCGTTTCTCGGGAGACTCCCCCCGGCGGCCCGACAGTACGCCTCCGCAACAGCGGTTTTGCCAGTCCCCGCGTTTCCTGTCAGGACAACCGAACCAAACTCACCGGATGTCGCCCACTCTCGCACGAAACGACTCAATTTGGTGTCCACGTCAGGCCCCAAAGCTGCACCGAACTCGGCGAAGTGTTCCCTGTAAGCGCCGGCCTGCTCAGCGCTGAAAACAGACAAGGAACGAAGAGCTGACACCGCCGGCGGGCCTACTACCAAATCAGCTTGCGGACTTTCAGTCATGAGTTCACCGCTTCCTGCTTCGATTGGCTGACACTGGCCAGAGAGGGACCACCGCGTCTCGCGGCAGAAAGTTCCCCCCCAGTTCGCGGGCGCACGCCCGCAGCTAGCAGTGCGTTAGCAACCTCACTCGCGATGAGGTGCGCAGCTGGTGGCGGTACAGCGTTGCCGATCTGTCGGCGAACACGTGGATATGCCGACCGGTCGTCTCGCGGGCCCGTGCCGTAGTGGAAGATGAAATCGTCGGGGAACCCCTGCAGTCGCGCCTTCTCGCGATTTGAGAGCCGTCGCGGCTCGACATGGTGGTAGCCGTGCGTTCCTCCCCCTCCGCCAGCGATAATGGTGTAGGAAGGCTTATCGGGGTCGAGTCGCCGGTACACGTGGCTGATAAGTCCCTTGACAGCCAATCGGTGCCCCGCGGGCACCGCTTCGAAATTGCCACCCGGCGGAATGAGCTTTAGTCGTTCGATCACATCTGACGAGTCCTGTCCCAGCTCGTGATTGGGCGCCCCGGTCGGTAGAGGATTCTTGTCGAGCACGTCGCGGACTGTGAGTGGCGCGCCCGCGAACGGCGTCGGCACGACCGGAGGCCGTATGCCGAGATCTCGTCGCACACCGATCACGATGAGTCGCTCGCGATGCTGCGCAATGCCTAGATCTGCCATGTCGATTAACTGTGCACTTATGTCGTAATGGACGCCGGCCACAGACTTTTTTCCCGCACCGCGACCGGAGAAGCTGCTTGGTGACTTGAGCGCGTGCCGCACCAAAGTCCAGGCAGCGCCACGGTTCGCCGATAAAAGACCCGGTACGTTTTCGAGAATGAAAGCCGCAGGCCGGAGATGGTCAAGAAAACGCGCTACTTCGCGAAACAAGTTACCCCGAGCGGTGATCAAGCCGTCGTGATTCCACAGGGTCGAGTAGTCCTGGCATGGCGGGCCGGCCAGCAAAATATCACAGGGCACGTTAGGGACAGGAGTCTTGGTTACGTCTCCCTCGACGATGTGACGCCCGAGATTCCGCTTGTAGGTCTCTACCGCCCAGCGATCTTGATCGATAGCCCACACCACCTTTACCCGGTCGGATAGCTCCGCGCCCAAGTCCATGCCACCACAGCCTGAGAACAGGGACACTGCGGCGTAGCGCTTCGGCGTTGGCGCCATCAGAGCGATTCCTCCCTACGGACATCAATTCCAGTGCGGCTAGCCGGCGCGCAGAAGAAATCTGGCCCAGCGTTGAGACACATCGTCGGCATGTGGATCACGGTATCGACACCGGCCGACAGATCAGCCATTCGGCACGCCGCTCGGTCGTTCTGCAGGGCGGATTGTTCGTTTGTTGAACAAGCCCGCCGGTGCGCCAGGCAGCGGGTCACCGGCTAGACACCTGTGTCGGCAGGCTGACCAGATGCGAGAGAACACTGCCGTGGTGAAGCTTGAAAACGTTCGACTAGGAGGGCGACAGCCTCGGACGGGACGCGACGGTCCTCGACTTGGACGATGTCATTCGTCACGATCGTTAACCAAGCGGACCAGCCTCTGCAGCGGCACGCTTAGCGTCGATCCGTCCTTCGTAACCAACGTTACTTTCACCGGCCCGCTGTGTCCGCCTTCGCTGATTCGCTCCACCTCCCCCACCACCCGCCCGCTTCGCGTGACTACCTCAACGGTCTGCCCCAGCAACTCGCGTGCGAACTCGAACTGCCTTAAACGCTTTGCATCCACAGATTCACCGTCGGTGGCGTCTTGTCTAGATAACCAACTCGACCGCATCTCGTCGTTCAGCTCGCCCCTGCCACTACTACCCTCGACGTGTTTGCGGCCCAGTTCGAGTGCGACATGGTCAACGGCCGCCAAAGCACGCCTAACGACCGCCGGATCGGGGACCCCCTCTCCATGCGACGATTCGAGGCCTTGGATAAGATCCCGATACTGCGATGAGTTAGGGTCAAAGAAACTTAGCGCCCGTGACATTGCGCGCGCGTTCTCGGACGAGAAGAACCGTTTGAGCCGTCGCTTTTCACGAAGCTCGGCTTTGTCACGGTTCCGTGCGTCATCGAGTGCATCGACGCTATCAAGTGTCGTCGGAGTAACACGTGCATTTAAATGTGCGTTTGCATGCCTCAAGAAGCTGCCGAGATTGACCTGATGATACCTCCGAATTGAACGACTCGCGAACTCGACACGCAGCTCCGGTCTGGGGCCAATAGTTTCTCCAGCCTCCCGCCGGTACCAGTCTTCTTTGACGTCCGATGTTACAAAGATCACGGGTCGGTCAGTAGACGCAGCATGATCTAGTATTTCAAACCAAATCAGTGCGTCGCCCTCCACGTTGTCGTTTTTCTTGATATCGAGATAGCCAGGTGGAATCTGGGCCTCATATCTTTGTAGCGCGTCGTCTTTACGGGCAGCGATAACTTCATCGGAAGGTCTTGGTCCGATCTGTGCTGGATTATTGAGTATTCTATCGAGTCGGACCCGTATCGGATCCTGGCTTCTGATGTCTTCGTAATCTATGACGTGTAAGTGCTCGAGGTTGCCCAGCTCTAACAAGATGCTATCGGTGGCGGCGCCGAGGCGGGAGTCGACGACCGTAGCGAGAGCACTACGGACCTCTTTATCTCGAATTCCCTCGAGGGAAGCGTTCAACGACTTGCGTAAAGCTTCAACATCGTCTCGCACTTTTCGATATTGCGACTTGTGCTGTCGCGCTACATCCAATCGCCGACGCTGGAACTCTAAGCCTACATAGTATGGTATCCAAATGCGGGACCGCACTTCTTCTCGTGCAAACAGGTCGAGGATCTGCTCCCGCTGATCTGAGCCAATGCGGTATAGGTCGAGTAAAATATTGGTATCAAGGGCGATAGTTCCGGTCCGGAGCACCACCCTCAAGTCGGCATCATCCGGCTCGTACCACTCTGTAAAAGAATGACGCACAAATCCCCCATAGCGATTCCCGACGCCACGCAGTCCTTCATCATCGGACGCGACGCATTGCGACAACGAACCTTGTCACTTCTAGGGAGGATAGCCCGAGATTTCCTCGGTGGCACGCGTTTCAGTTCGCGCCACCTAGCAGAAGGCGCGCGGCCCCGGTAGACGCTCGCGTCGCTAGCTGCCGCACCTCTCAGCAGACACGGCCGACGCAGTGCGTGCGCTGGGGTATCGGTCCGTTCAACTGCTCCTGAGAATCTCGCAGATGCAAAAGGGAGACCCGGCACACAGGTGCGAAGAGAAAATGTGTCGGCTATCGACCCCCTCGTTCTCAACCGGGACCTGCAGCCCTCCCACGCCATCCGGCAACTTGCGACGACCAAACTCTGCCTCTACGCGACTTGATGGAGCGTAACCTCAGCGACGGCTAGATTCCCGAGACGGAACTCGTCATGCGGCTCGAACTCCACCTCACTGACCTCGGCGATCCCAGTCGGGCCGCCCGCAGATCAAGTCCTGGGCTGCCCACGATGCACCGCATCGTCGACGAGCGTCGCGGGACCAACGCCTGCTATGTCACCCAGGACACCCGCCGTGCGCTCGACTTCATCCGGACGCACAGCAATGCGGGCGACAACTCAGGTGGTGAGTAGGAGAAGCTGATGGCGTTCTGCCTCGCCGGCGCGCTGAGCTTCGACCTCGCCAGCCCCGACACTGCGACAGTGACGACAGAACAACGGTGTTCGCGCAACTATTGCTCGACGAGGTGTTCAGCAAGTTGGACTCGCAGTTCGCGCAGCAGGCGCTATCGGCGTTCCGCAAGTCCGGCTTCCAGTTGGTGATCGTCGCGACGTTGCAGAACGCCATCGTTATTCGGCCTACATCGACAGCGTGGTGATGGTTTCGGAGACGAAGCGACGGGCCGCAACACCCGCCCGATCGCGACGTGGCGACAGGGACGATCTCGACTTCAACTCACTGCGGCAGGAGTGCGGAAGACGCCGGCGGAGAGGGTGACTGCCGGGGTCTCAAGCACACGTCTCTGCGCTCGCTTGGGGCGTCCGGGGGGGCTTCTGCTCGCGCGGCACGGCAATTAGCCCGATTACGGTCCCACGGAGGTAACCACTGCGCGAGAATCCGGCCATGGGGAGTAAGCGAATGGGCGCGCTGGTGGCGGGGGCAACGTTACTCAGTTCCTTGTTCGCGGGCACCGGCACTGCTAAAGCTGACGACCGGTGCACAAATCAGATCAATTACGCAGGCGACCCGAGATCGAACGCAGAGATCAACTCGATAGGAGCCAGCACAGGGCAGTGTCCTGTATCAATTCCCCAGCAGAACAGTTTACCCGGCCTCGTCGATGGTGCAATTGAGGGGGCTGCTTGCTACAACTGGATGCGATACCAGTTCGGTCAGACGTCAACGGGCGCACAGATGATTTGCGCCGATCAAGGCAACGGCACCGGGGAGTGGATACGAGCGATACCGGTCATCGGCGAGCGCGAGATCGGCAGCCAGTGCGCCAGTGAACAGCAATATGGTGCGCAGTCTCCGGACGGCCGACCACTGGTGTGTGATGTTCAACTCGGCTGGCTTCCGAGTTGACCGACGGCGCTAGCGATGAAGTCTTTGCAGGCCCCCAGGGCCTGCCCGACCCTGAAGCCCTTCGACCTGACCGTTGTGTGTGACGGGTTTCGAGCAGGACCAATTTCCCACGTTGCCGCATGCCGGCTTCTTATGCCGTCGCGAAAACAGAAAGGCATGGCTCGTCACTCGGGCTCAATATGACTTGATGGGCGACAGGCGCGGGAATAGACGCGACGGATGTTTCGTATCGGGCCCGGATCTCGACTACGGCGACTCGGGGAACGTCAGCACCGGCTCCTCATAAGATCCCCCGCCACTCGACGGCAACTCCGGCTCCACCGGCTCAGGCGCCGCCGGCTCAGGCGCGACGGGCTCGGGAGCCACAGGGGCCGCTGGCTCGGGCGCCACGGCCGGCGGTGAATACGCCGGCGCCTGCGACGGGGGCGAGTACTCAATCTCCGGCTCGGGTGCCTCCGACGTCGGTGGCTCCGGCTCCGGCGGCACCGTCGGAACGGTCGTCGGCGTGCTCGTCTCCTCCGACGTCGTCGTCTTGGTCGTCGTCTCCGTAGTCGTCGTCGGGCTCGTCGTCGTGGGGCTAGTAGTAGTCGGAGTCGTCGTGGTCGGCGTCACCGACGTCGTCACCGTCGTCGTCCACGTCGGAATCGTCGGGAACGGGTTGAAGGGGTTGAACGGCACGATCGGCACACCCGGAACCGGCACCGCCGGGACGATCGGTGCGCCCGGCACCGGCACGGGACCCGGGATCTGCACCGGCGCAGGCACGACCGGGTTCGGCCCGCGATTCACCGGCACCCTCACCGCCGGAGCCGACGGCGCAGGCGACACCACCGCGATTGGCAGCGCCACCGGGTCCGGCTGGTGCGGCACCTCCGGCAGGAACCGCCCCGGCACCGTCTGCGGCTGCACGGGCGGCGCCGGCTGCGCCTGCACATCAGCCACCGGCCGGATCGTGATCGCCACCGACGCCGCCAGCGTCGCGAACGCCACCACCACAAACGCGAACGCACTGCCCATCAACACCGTCTTCGGCGGGGGCGGCGCGATCATCGCCGTGTAGGCCTGCTCATCCTCGAGCTCCGGAACGAACTCCTCGAGCTGCTCGTAGGGCAGCTCGTATTCGCCCGGCCCCTCCTCGGAGTACGCCAGCTGCGGCCCCACCGCCGCCGAATCCGTGGCCGGCGCCATCTGCGTCGCCTCACCGGCCACCGGCGCCATCTGCGTCGCGTCGCCAACCGCGGGCGCCATCTGCGTCGCATCCGCAACGGGTGCCATCTGCGTGGCGTCACCCACCAGGGGCACCATCGCCGGCGCCCCACCGATAGCGGGCGCCATCATCGTCGACGCCCCCGCCGGGAACCCGGCGTCCGACGCCGTCTGCGCTGCGCCCCGCGCAATCGCATACCCGGCATCCGGCGGCACCTGCACCGGCACCGTCGAACCCAGCTCGGCGGCGATCGACTCCAGATCCAGCCGGTGACCCACCAGCACGATCCGCAGCGTCTCGCCACTGGGCACCGACTGCAGCACCGCTGCGCTCGCGACGGCTGCACCGGACAGACCGATCGGCAGCGACGCCAGCACCGACGTGGACTCCTCGTCCTCGCCGATCCTCGCCAGCGACACCGTGTCGTCGTCGGCCAGCAGCAGCGCCGCATCGGCACCGGCACTGCGGGCCACCGCCGCGGCGGCCTCGGTCTCGGCCACCACATCGACGTTCGGCACGCCCGCGCCGACCACCGACTGCCGCAGCGTCTCCGCCTGCGACGGGTCCGGCACGACGAGCCGGATCGCAGCCACCCGGTTACCCGACTCGGCCACCTCGCGGTACGTGCCGACGATCGTCTCGGCCAGGTCGGTCATCCCGCCGTCGGGCAGGTCCAGGGCGTACTGGTCGAACACCTGGCCACCCGAGGCTGCCGAGCCGACCATCGCCAGACGCGCAACCCGCCCGGTGACCGCCACCCCGAGGACTACGTCCACCGACCCCACTCCTTCGTTCGAACCCGCACCAAAGTACCCCGGTCCGGCTTGTCAGCAGCGGCGAAAATGAGCACGCTGAGATGCCGACACATCGCGGCGCCATCACTGAGAGGATCGCTACGTGACCGATCAGCGTTACGACGCGTCCCCCACTGAGGCGGTGAGCGCCACCCCCGGCCGGCCCCGCGTCGGCTACGTGCCGACCCGTCCCAACCTGGTCCGCGACATCAAGGCCGTCGTGCTCCTCATCCTCGGCCTTCTGCTTCCGTGGAACCTCGACTTCGGCCTCGGCGCGTTCGGCGGCCGGACGTCGCTCTGGGTGCTCGTGATCGCCGTGACACTCCTCGCCGTCAGCGCCACCGTCGACACCCGCGTCGGCCCGTTGCGGCTCACCAATCCCGACCTCGACGTCCGCCTGCTCAGCCGGGTCCGGCTGCTCGTCTGCCTGCCCTATGTCCTCGTGGCGATCGGCTTCGTCGGCTACCACCTGCTGGAGACGCTGCGCGACGGCGGCACCGGATTGGTGCCGCCCGGCATCGGCCCCGGCCTGATCGTCGGACTCGGCGGCGCGCTGCTGGCCGCGCAGCCGCCGATCACCAGCGTCACCATCGAGGAGAACCGGTTCCGTCGCTGGTATTCGGTGGCGCGGGCGCTGGGCGCGGTGTCGATCGCATTGGCGACGCTGTCGGTCGCCTGGAACCTGTACTGGCGGCTGCGCTACCTGTTCGTCACCAACGTCGACTTCGGCGGCCAGGACATCGCCGTCATCGTCACCACCCTGCTGTACGGCGCCGTCGCATTGATCGCGGTCATCATCGCGTCGCGCTGGCTGCTCGAGCGGTCCGCCGCCGCACGTCTGGCCACCACCGCGCTCGGCGGGTCGGCGGCGCTGGCCGCCACGCTGGTGTGGCTGCTTCCCGTCGGTCGCGACATCGACGCCTTCCACGGGATCGCGCAGAACACGTCGACCGCAGCCGTCGGCTACGAGGGCTACCTGTTCTGGGCGGCGGCCGCGGCGATCGTCGCCCCGACGACTCTCTACGCCGTCTTCCAGATCCAGCCGCCCACGCTGGGCGCCTATCGCTCGGCCGCCCAGAAGTGCTTGACGCTCATCGCCTTCTGGGCGTTCGCCGCGGCCGCATGCCGAGTGGTCGACTTCCTCATCGCGTGGTCACTGGACCTGACGCGTGCGCTGTACGACACCGTCGCGATGACGGTGTTCAACCTGATCACCGGCATCATCGCGCGGTGGCTGCACCGCCAGCTCGGCCGCGGCGACACCACGGCGAGCGTCATCGCGGCGTTCAGCGCGGCACTCACCGCGTTCACCGTCGCGAACCTGGCCATCGGCGTTGCACTGGCGCCGCGCTACGCCGAACCCTCGCCCGACGCGGTCTACGGCAACAACCTCGCCCAGCAGATCACCAGCACCTTCGACGTCGTCGTCTGTCTGCTGAGCCTCACCGTGCTGATCGCCATGCTGTTCACTGGCCCGCTCGCCGGACTCCTGGCCCGCCGACGCGAGACCTCCGCTGCGACGCCACCGCCGACACCGCTGCCGGAGCCGGAACCGGCGACCGCTGTCGTCGCGCCGCCGCTGCCGAGAATCGCCCGGCGCCCGCAGGATTCGACGACGGTGATCCCGGCGCCACCGACCGAACAGATCGCCGCGCCGACCACGGCGCTGCGCATCAAGCGTCCCGAGCCGCCGACCCAGGCGATCGTCCCGCCTGACGACGCGCCACCCACGACGGTGCATCCGCGGCCGCCCACCTGACACACAGTTGGGATCGGTAGCGATCGCGACGCCGTCCCATTGCCGTCATGACAGCGTTCACGAAGGCATCCGCCGCGGCGTTCGTAGTCCTGGCGGCGGTGCTGTTGGCACCCACCGCCGCCGCCACGTCTGCGTGTGCCGACCTGGGCGGCGCCGTCGACCCTTCCGGCACCTGCCGCATCCACGAGAGCACCGACGGCTACCGCATCGACATCGCCTACCCGACCGGGTATCCGGACGAGGCGCCGCTCGCCGAGTACGTCGACCAGTCGCGCGACGACTTCGTCGACTGGATCCACGAGATCGACGCCCCGGCCCTCAAAGAACTCGACATGATCCCGCACACCTACCGGAGCGACAGCACCGAGAGCGTGGTGCTCACCATCGGCACCAACACCGGTGTCCGCCCGGTCACGACGTTCAGATCATTCACCTACGACGTCGACCGGCACACCCCGATTACCATCGATACCCTGTTCAGGCCCGACGCCGACCCGTTGACGGTGCTCAACCCGATTGTCCAGCGCGAGTTGACCGCTCGTGATGCCATGCGTAAAGAGCTCACCCTGGACGACTACCGCACCTTCGCACTCACCGACGACACCGTGACGTTCTTCTTCCCGCAGGGCGACCTGCTGCCCCACGTCGACGGCCCTCTCGAAGTCACCGTCCCCCGCACCGAACTCGACTCCCTCCTCGCCTGATTGGACACACCATGAACTACGCCCTCCGGCGCCTCGCCGCGCTCACCACCCTCTGCCTCACCCTCGCCGCCTGCTCGCCGAGCACCGACAGCACCCCGGGCACCTCGACCACTCCCGCGGCCGGCACCTCCGACTGCACAGTCAATCCGGCGACCGCGCCGGTGCCCACCGCGGAACCGTACGAACCGGTGCCCGCCGATGCACGAGTGGCTCTGTCGCTGAGCGGTATTCCGTCCGGCACCCTGCAACCCGGCGCGGCGCCCGTCGAGCTAGAGGTGACACTGTGCAACAACTCACCGGTCGCCTACCCGAAGGTCGGTATCACCCTGGTGCTCGAGCACTGCAGCTGCGCGCCGAACCCGCTGACCATTCCGGAGGGCACCATCGAGCGCTTCGACCCCGCCACCCAGACCTGGATCGCACTCGACCACCCCGCCATGGGCACCGGCATGGACTACCTCGGGGGCTACACCAACGAACAGGATCTGCCCAAGGGCAAGAAGGTGACGGTCAAGTACCGCGTCGCGCTGGATCCCTCGATGGTCGACGGCACGGGTGGCCTGGAAGCCGTTGCGGTGACGACGGATCCGCTCAACGAGATCGGCAAGGCCAACCTGCCATTCACCGCGACGAAGACTCCGTCGTCCACGCCGGCGCCCGATCCGCGCCAGTCGACCGTGCCGCTGCAGAGCGTCACGTCCCCCTTCGGGCTCGCCACCAGCCCGAAGGGTGACGTCTTCATCGCCGACCAGAACAAGGTGCTGAAGATCGAAGCCGGCTCGAACGACCAGTCCGACGTGCCGTTCACCGGGCTCACCCAGCTCGGCGGGATCGCCGTCGACACCGATGGCAACGTCTACGTCACCAACGACAAGAAGGTCCTGAAGTGGACCGCCGCCACCGGCGAGCAGACCGTACTGCCCTTCACCGGCCTGGAGAACCCGCAGCACCTCGCCGTCGATGACATGGGCAACGTGTACGTCGCGGACGGGCAGCGGGTGGTCGGCTATGCCACCGCTCTCGAGCTCCAGGCGGTGTTGCCGTTCACCGACCTGGCGTGGATCCGCGCGATCGCCGTCGATAAGGACGGCAGCGTCTACGCGAACGACGGCGCCCACCACCGCGTGGCGAAGCTGGAGTTCAACAGCAAGGACCAGACGGCGCTGCCGCTGTCGGAGAACGTCGAACCGGACGGACTCGCCGTCGGCGCGGGCGGTGACGTCTACGTCGTCGACACCACGAGCCGCCAGGTGGTCACGCTGGCCGCAGGGTCCGGCGAGGAGTCCGTGCTGCCGATCAGCGGCCTGAGCGGTCCGCGCGACGTGACCGTCGACGGGGCGGGCAACGTCTTCGTGCTCGACGGCAACGGGTTCGGGCAACTGGTCAAGCTGGCGGCGGGCTGATCCGCGAGTCTCGTCGCGCTGGAACACCAAGTACGAGAAGCTGAGGTCGACTTGGGCGGAACGAAACGTCGGGACGGACCAATGAACGACGGCACCATCTCCGAAGACTTGTACCAGTTCTTCGGCGCGTACTTTCATCAAGATTGGGTCGTGGAAGCCGACGACTGGCGAGGCATCGTCGACAGCTACGTCGACGACCTTCCCGTCGTCGGGCCCCTACGAAAGCTGGCTGATGAGATCGACGACCTGCGCGAGACTCATGCTGAATCGGATCTCAAGCAGTTCCTGCTGAGGACACCCGGCGTCTGTTACGACCCCGATCCGCTGACGTACACGGAATGGCTCGGTCAGATTGCGGATCGCCTGCGCAGGCATGCCGCCGGCATCGACAGCTACCAGAGGTCGTAACGCCGCGCCAAGCCTCGATTTTGCGCCCAGGGTCGCGCCCGCGGCTGGACAACAGCCGTAGACGCAAAAACCAGAGCGGCCTCAGCGCCTCGCCCTGCCGCGGATGGTCATGAACACGCTCCAGCCGATCAGCGTGCCCAGTGCGATCGAGAAGATCGCGGCGACCGTCGTCCCCAGCGTCGAGAGATCGCCCTCGCCGGTGACGGCCGCGCCGAGCGACTCGAAGCTCAATGCACCCGGCACCAGCGACCAGAACGCGGTCAGCATCATGACGATCGCCGGCGGCGACGTCTTCACCCGCGCCCCCAGCATCGCGAACGGCACCACGAGGAACGCGCCGACCGCGCCCGCATGCGTTGGCGACAGGAACAGCCCGCCCACTTGCTGACCGACCAGCGCCACACCGACCGCCAGCACCAGCCACAGCAGCGAACCCTTCGGCGCCGACAGGTAGAAGTAGATGCCCACGGCGATCACCACGATCGCGACGTACAGCGACCACGAACCCATCTGCGGCGAAGGGGCCTGTGGCGCAAGCTGACCCGCGACGTGCATTCCCAACCCGACCCCGAACACCAGCAGCGCCAGCTGGGTGGCGCCGTAAATGAGCCGGGTGGCGCCGCTGATCATCTGCGCGCTCGCCAGTTCCATCGCGGCGATCGTCAACGCCAGCCCGGGAAGGAGCGCCACCAGCGGCGGGCTGATCACCCGCAGCAGCCCGTCGTTGGCCGCGTCGGCGACGAACCACGTCGCGAGCATCGTCACCACCGCGGCCGCCAGCGTCGGCAGCACCGCGGCCAGGGTCGGGAACGGTCGGCCCAGTTGAAGGATCAGGCCGACCACGAAGCCGAGGAACACGTAACCCCACAGCGACGCCCACGTCGGGTTGATCACCATGCCGAAGCCCAGCGTCGTGATCATGTAGCCCACCACCGTGGTCACCGGCCCGAACCGGGGCGGCATCGACCGCGCGAGCGCGGCCTCTCGGGCGGCGTCGGCCGGGGTGATCGCCCCGACCTCGGCGAGCTCGGCGATCGCGTCGACCCGGCCCGCGAGATCGAGCTGGGTCGTCGGCCTGACCACCGTCTCCACCTCGTAGGCGACGGTGCCCACCTGGACCACCAGCGCCGTCGGCAGCGCGACGATCCGGACCGTCTGGTCGGTGTATTGCGCAGCGATCGTCAAGAGCCGCGCCTGGACCATCTGGGCGGGCTGCTCGCATTCGATCAGCGCGATGCCCAGCTCCCGCAGCATGGCCGCGACCTGCGCGTCGTCATGATCCTGCCCCGCCGCCAACGCCTCCGGGATCTCCTTGCGGATGGAGTCCAAGAGCCGCCTGGATCGGCGAGGACGGGAGTCAGCCATCCCGCGATTGTGCGCGTGCGACCTGAGCGCCACACGACCGCCGGGGCCCCACGTCGCACCGCAGTTCGCCGTGGAGGCAACCTCACCGTTACATTCTTTCTTCGAGATGACATCTTTCAACGACTTGGTCCGCCACCCCTACCGCGTCCCGCGCGTCGACGACCCGCGCGCCGAAGGCCGGTTCACCCTGCCCGACGGCCGCCGCATCGGCTTCGCCGAGTTCGGCGACCCCAACGGCGACACCGTGCTGTGGTTCCACGGCACCCCCGGCGGCCGCCGCCAGTTCCCGCTCTGCGGCCGCCGCGCCGCCGTCGAGCTCGGCCTGCGCGTCATCGTGCTCGGCCGGCCCGGCTCCGGCCTGTCCGACCCGTACGCCTACGAGGCCATCGCCGACTGGGTCGCCGACGTCAACCACGTCGTTGACATCCTCGGCGCCGAGCAGATCTCCGTCGTCGGCCTCTCCGGTGGCGGGCCCTACGCCCTGGCCTGCGCCGCCGTCCCACCCCTGGCGAGCCGCGTCCAGGCAGTCGCCGTCCTCGGCGGCGTCGTCCCGTCGGTCGGACCCGACGCGCTGGCGACGGGCGCCGTGGAACTGGCCCGCAAGTTCGCCCCGGTTCTGCACAGCCTGCGCCGGCCGCTGGCCGCGACGATGTCCGCGCTTCTGACGCCGGTGCTGCCGATCGCACACTTCGCTTGCCAGGCCTATGCCGCCACCACCCCCGAAGGCGATCAACGCGTGCTGCACGATCCCGAGATGGAGGGCATGTTCATCGACGACCTGGTGCTGCTGTCCAAGGGCCGCTTCCAGGCGATTGTCGACGACGCCCGGCTCTTCGGCCGCGACTGGGGCTTCAAACTCGCCGACGTTCAGGCGCCGGTGCGCTGGTGGCACGGCGACTCCGACCACATCGTCCCGCTGGCCGACGCGCAGAAGGCCATCGACATGCTGCCCGACGCCACCCTCGTGCTGCGGCCCGAGGAGAGCCACCTCGGCGGCTTCGCGACCGCCGATGAGGTGCTGCACTTCATCCGCGCGCAGATCGGTCCTTCGCAACCTGCGCGCTGAACGACACCGCCACGGCGTCCTCGACGCGCATCGCGCCCAACACCATCGAATAGGGCTTCATCGTGAAGTCGGAGTGCAGGACTTCGGTGTCACACGACAGCCGCCACGAGTCGCCGGCGTCCGACACCTGCACCTCGACCGTCCGCTCGCGCGCGACGCCGTGGATCTCCAGCGTGCCGGTGAGCGAGTAGCCGCCGTCGATCGACGCGACGTCGTCCGCCCGGAACGTGATCGTCGGGAACTTCTTGGCGTCGAACACGCCCAGCGCATTCGAGCGCGCCAGCATCTTCTCCGGACCCGACAGTCCCTTCACGCCGCCCTCGCCACGCAGCACCTCGAGTGAGTCGACCTCGACCGTCACCTCGGCCGCGACGGGTTCATCGGAGTCCCAGTCCACCGAGGCCGTCCAAGACCGGAAGGCGATCGTCAGCCGGTGGCCCATCTTCGCCGCCGGGCCCGCCACTCCGGTCGTCACCAGGAGCTCGCCGTGCGAGGCGTCCAGAATCCACTCCGTGGTCGTCACCGGACGAATGTAGCGTCAGCCCCGCCTGCTGCCGTGTGACGCCAGCTGGGTGACCACGGACCGGCCCCGCCCCCGCGGCGACCGTCCGGCCGCCGCCACCAAGACGTCGACCGCCTCCGCGACGCCGCGTGCGATCTCGTCGACGTCGGCGACGTTGTCCGGGCAGGCGCTCACGCACACATCCATCGAGTCGGCGTGCGTCGTCACGGTGATGTTCAGTCCGCAACTCTGCACCAGCGGTTCGGCGGTGTACATCCCAACCACCTCGGCGCCCGCACAGAAGAGCGTCTCGATGCCACCGCCGAGGAACGAGATGCTGCCGTGGCAGGTCGCTGCACCCCGCTGAGCCAGACCGAGCTCGCTGTAGACCCGCATGCCCGCGTGCGCAGCCCACGGCCACAGCATCGCGACCACTTTCGCGAAATCATCAGCCTCACCCACGGTTCCGTCGGAGCCGTCGGCCAGGTTCGCCCTCTCGGTCGCGGTGTGCATGTTGGTGAGCACCTGGACCGGGTCGTCGAGCTGAACCGGCACGCGTACCTGCCCCTCCGCGACCGTGATCACGAGCGGTTCCTCGGGCACGACGCCGTGGCGCTGCAGCCAAGTTCGCAGCGACAGGGTGCACGCAGCCAGCAGGACATTCGCGGCACTTCCGCCGAACGCGGCGCTGACCAGTTCCACATCGGCCCGCAGCGCCGTCGCGAACGCGATCGTCCGCCGCTGGGTCAGCGGCGCGTTGAAGACCGTCGTCGGAATTGGGCCGCGCATCGACGCCACGGCAGGGCCGAGCAGCACGTTCACGTGTGCCTCCTGCAACCGCTCACGTGCTGAATTCAACGTGGCGGCAACCGCATCGGCCGCCATCCACGCACCGGTGATCTGGTTCTCCACCATCTCGCTGAGCATGTCGGCGACGAGCGCACCGGTCGTCGGCGCGGAGCCCAGCCCGAGCTCCACGGAGAAGTTCTCGGCCTTCGGCGTGCCGGTCAGCACGGTGTCCCAGAAGGCCGTCACGCCGAGGCCGCCCTCCGCGAGCACCGGCGACATGCAAACCGCCACCGCCCATCGGCCACCTGCCAGGCCGTCGATCGTCCACGCCTCCCACAGCGGCCGCCGCGAATGCTGCGTCCCGCCGCTGAGCGCCGTGGTCAGCTCGGCGAGTTCACCGACGCCGCCGGGCGCGGGCACAGTCGCACGGTGAATGTGCCGCGCGGCGTCGTAGTGCTCGATCTCCGCCCAGACAGGCTGCCCCATCCCGAACGGCTTGCCCACGAGTCGACTCCGGAACCGCGCGAGCCGCGGGACCGCGCTCGCAAGCTGTCGGCACAACACGTCGTGACTGAGCCCGTCCGCACCTGCGAGAATCACCAACGACAGCGTGTGCGCCGGTGTGGTTGGGGTCTGGGTGTGCAACGCCATCGCGTCGGCCGGACCGAGTCGAGTGGTCATCGACGGCCCGCGACCGCGGTGTGGCGCCGGCTCAAAATGCCTTGCCGTCCGTGGCGAGCAGGTGCTCGGTACTCGACGCGTCACCCGCCCCCGATGCGGCCATCACGATGGCGTGCGCGCGGTCCGGTTCGGTCTTGGCGGGCACCACCAGCAGGATGACCTCGTGGCCGCGGCCGTCGGAGACTCCGATGGTGTTCGACGGCTGGCGGCCGTAGCCGTCCATGCGCACCACCCCGCCGGCAGTGATCACCTTGGCAGGGACTGGCGCCCACTCTGCAAGGCCGTATGTCACTCGTGCGATCGGATGCACGTGGCCGGAAAGGCCCGCGAGCAACTCGGGAAGCTCGTTGATCAGGTCTCCGCTGTGCGGCCACCAGGCGCCGTCCACATATCCGGTGGCGAGCGCCGCGTCCTTCATCCGCAGCCTGGGCTGTTCGGATTCCTCGCCGGACGCCGCGCGAATCTCTTCTTGTACTGCCATGGGAATGATCCCGTCTAGGCCACTATGGCCAGTCGTGTGAACCGGCGGCGACACAATCTCAGATGGTCGCGCGCGACATACCACCGGTGTGCTCGATACTACGCCTGATCGCCCTCACCACGGACGCCATGGGGGATCCAAAAACCCTGTGTTCGATTGAATTTCGCGCCTCCACAGAGGTGGACCGGCGAGTCACCCCACCGGCCCACTTCACGCGCACCCCTCGCACCGATGACGCGCAACGCGTCGCGGCCATGAACCGCGACACCTCCGTCGACGCGACGGCGGACCGGCCTAGAAGGGCCAGAAGCGGCGCACTTTGCGACTCCGCTGGTCACCTTCGACACCGGTCCACTCACCCGCGGCGTATCTGAATGGCTCTGCGCCGCCGCGCGACACGTCCAGCGCACCGTCGGCGCGCTCCTCATAGGCGTCGCCGAACCGCATGTACTTGTCGGTTGCGCCATCGGGCAATATCACTGTGACGGTCATGATCTGAACCTCCGGGTATACCGCCAATCGCGCAGACAGCGCAGATGGCGAGCGAAAACTTTGTCTTACAACGGATTGCGGCTCAGACGAGCGTCAGCGAACGCGCTCGGGAATCGAACTCAGCGCGTGCAACACGTGCACGGCGAGTTCACCGGCGGCATCGTCTTTGAGCTTCGAGTGAGCGGTGATGGTGTCCTTCACCAACTCGACACGCACGTCGTAGGGACTGCGGAATGTTGTCGGCGACGCCATGAGATTGTCCTTTTCAGTCAGGCATGTTCGCTCGCAACCGAGCTGCCCGATATCCGCAACGGTACGCCCTGAACATAAGAGGTGGGCGCGACAATCTGCTAAGAGTGGATGTCATGAGCGAGACGAAAATAGATCTCGAGGCCCTGTCGACGCCCGGGCACGGCTACACCGTCAACGACGATGACGACGACGATCCCGTACTACTCGATCGCGACGGGAACCCCATCGAGACGTGGCGCGAGCGCTACCCCTACGACGAGCGCATGCCCCGCCGCGATTACGAGCTGTGCAAGCGCAATCTGCAGATCGAGCTGCTCAAGCTGCAGAAGTGGAGCAAGCGCACCGGCGCGCGGCACGTCATCGTCTTCGAGGGCCGCGACGCCGCGGGCAAGGGCGGCACCATCCAACGCTTCATGGAGCACCTCAACCCGCGCGGCGCTCGCACCGTCGCACTGGAGAAGCCCACCGAGGAGGAGAAGACGCAGTGGTACTTCCAGCGCTACGTCCGGCACTTCCCCACCGCCGGTGAGATGGTGCTGTTCGACCGGTCCTGGTACAACCGGGCCGGCGTCGAGAAGGTGATGGGGTTCGCGACCCCCGCGCAACAGGGCGAATTCATGCGGCAAGCACCATTGTTCGAGCAGATGATCGCCAACGAGGGCATCCACCTGACCAAGTTCTGGTTCTCGGTGTCACCGCTCGAGCAGCGCACCCGGTTCGCGATCCGGCTCGTGGACCCGTTGCGGCACTGGAAGTTCTCCGACATGGACCTGGAGTCAGTGAAGCGGTGGGACAACTACACCCGCGCCAAAGAGCAGATGTTCGTCGCGACCGACACCGATTACGCGCCGTGGATCGTCGTCAAGACCAACGACAAGAAGCGCGGCCGCCTCAACGCGATGCGGTTCCTGCTGTCGAAGTTCGACTACGACGACAAAGACGCCGACGTCGTCGGCGAGCCGGACCCGCTGATCGTGGGCCGGGCCCTGGAGGACTAGACCGCGCTCTTGGCTTTGCGCACAAGCTTTTTCGCCGCCGCCTTCTCGTCGCGCATGAGCGCCGTCCACTTCGCGCTCTCGACCTCCGCGGTCTGCATCACCAGTTCGGCGGTCTCGGCCTGCTTGCCGCCCCGGTCCTCGTCGCGGACCGGCTTGGCCGCCGCGCAGCGCATCACGATGGAACCCAGCGTCGGTGACGTCATGTGCGGGATCACCAGGAGTTTCAGGCAGCCGTCGCGGCCGTCGACGACCATCAGGCGGGGTCGCCTGAACTTCGCCGACTCCACCGAGCGGGTGCCGTTGACGATGGTGTCGAGGTCGAGCGGCCCTTCGGAGACCGACCAGTTGATGGCGATGTCGAGGATCTCACCGAGTGGCTTGTGCAGGCACTCGATCAGTCCCGGCAGTTCGTGGGCGACCGACCCGGTGTGCGGCCACCATGCCCCGTCGATGTGGCCGCCGGACCGGCTGGCCAGGGCAAGCCTGACGGGCCGCGCCAATCGCCGCGACCCGCTCAGGCCGTTCACGAGGATTGCGAATCGGGCGTCGGCGAGTCGCCGTCGGAGAATGCGGGCGACTTCACCGGTTCCGGCGTGAGGGTGTGCGTGACTTCGTGCCGGTCAGGGTGCGAAAACAGATTGGAGGAATCCATGTATCAATCCTTCGAAAGCGGACGTTGCGTCCGTACGTCGGGCCGAAGCGAGCGAGATTCGAATCGCAGGCTGATCGTCTCTATTAGTGCCACGCTTGCCGGGACGGCAGCGCAGGGACGAGAACGGCCTGCTCTCCACGTTACAGCCGACCCGCGAACGGCGCGCGGGCGCGGGTGCACCCGCCGTGTCCGCTGGCAGTAATTCCTCGTCCAGCGGGATCGCGCCAACACCCTGATCGCCGGGAATGCGGGTCGCGGACGGGCGACTTGGACAGGTGCATGGAACTCGGATTTCACGTGCCAGTCTTCGACATCGAGGGCGGGACGATCGCGATCGCCGACGAGCTGGCCCGCGTCGGTGAGGCCGCGGAAGCGTCCGGCGCCACCTGGCTGTCGTTCATGGACCACTTCTTCCAGATCGAGCCCACGGGTCTGCCCGCGGAGTCGAACATGCTCGAGGGCTACACCACGCTGGGCTTCCTCGCCGCGCACACCTCGAGGATCGACCTCGGGCTGCTCGTCACCGGCGTGACCTACCGGCACCCCGGCCTGCTGGCCAAGATCGTCACGACGGTCGACGTGCTGTCCGGTGGCCGCGCCTGGCTCGGCATCGGCGCCGCGTGGTTCGAGCGTGAACACCACGGCCTCGGCGTGCCCTACCCGGCGCTGGCCGAGCGGTTCGAGCGCCTCGAGGAAGCGCTGCAGATCTGCGCGCAGATGTGGGATCCGCAGAACAATGGCTCCTACGAGGGCAAGCACTACCAGCTGGCCGAGACGCTGTGTTCGCCGCAGCCGATCAACCGGCCCAGGGTGCTGATCGGCGGGAGCGGGGAGCGCAAGACCCTGCGGCTCGTGGCGAAGTACGGCGACGCCTGCAACCTGTTCGCCACCTCGCCCGACGACGTCGCCCACAAGATCGACGTGTTGCGCCGGCACTGCGACGACGTAGGCCGCGACTTCGGCGACATCCGCGTGACGATCCTGCCGAACAATCCGCGACCCGAGCCCGAAACACGCGACGAATTCGTCCGCAGCATGGCCGAATACGCGAAGCTCGGCGTTCACGCGGCAATCGTCACGCCGACCACCGGGACTCCAGCGGCGTGGATCGACGGGATGGCGCCCGCGGTGCCGCGGCTCGCCGAACTCGGCTGAACCACAACAACCCTCAGGCGCGCGACCAAGTCGCCCCCTCAAGCGATGCAGCGGAAACCGATGTGGGTGGTGGCGCTGTCCTGGGATTGCGACGACCGCGCGGCGGGCCGGTAGCGGTGGCAGTACTCGGGCGCGCACAGGTGTGACCCGCCTTTGAGCGCCTGGTTGATGGTCGGGTCCCCGGACGGGTCTGGCGGCGGGCAGCAGCCCTCGGAGGGCTGGTCGGTGCGGTGCTGCCGGGTGTACGGCGTGGTGGTCCACTCCCAGACGTTGCCGATCATGTCGACCAGGCCGAAGCCGTTGGGCGGGAAGGTGCCGACCGGCGAGGTGCCCGCCCAGCCGAGGGCTCCGCTGTTGCGGTACGGGAACCTGCCCTGCCAGGTGTTGGCCATCAGCCGGCCCTCGGGCTGGACGTCGTCGCCCCAGGCGTAGGCGGTCGTCGCGCCGGCCCGGGCCGCGTACTCCCACTGCGCCTCGGTGGGCAGCCGGCGCCCGGCCCACGCCGCGTACGCCGCGGCGTCGGGGTAGGCGACCTGCACCACCGGGTGGTCGAGGCGGTCCTCGATGGATGAATCGGCCCCGAACGGGTGACGCCAGCAGGCGCCGGGCTCCCATGTCCACCACTGCCGCCAGTCGCGCAGATCGACCGGCCCGCTCGTGGATCGGAACACCAGCGCGCCGGGGACGAGGTCGGCCGGTGGGACGCCGGGGAAGTCGGCCGGATCCAGCGGTCGTTCGGCGACGGTGACGTAGCCGGTGTCGGCGACGAAAGCGGCGAACTGGGCGTTGGTGACGGGGTGGCGCTCGATCGCGAACGGCGCCACCGACACCCTGTGAACCGGGGCCTCTTCCGGATAGAAGTCGACGGACCCCATGCGGAACGAGCCACCCGGCAGGTCGACGAGTTCGGTCACCACCCTGCCAGGCTAGGTCGTGTCCCAGTCCACGCGGAAGGACAGCGAGCACCCCTCACGCCCGCTGCCACTTCCACGACTAATCCCCGGCCGGTGGCACCTCGTCCGCCGCGTGTTCGAGCGCGCGCACGAATTCCGTGCACGTAGCGAATCGCTGCTCGGGGTCCTTCGACAGCGCTCGGGCCAGCGCCGCGTCCAACGCAGCCAACTCCGGTCGGCTGTCGGCGAGCCGCGGCGGCTTCGCGTTGAGGTGCAGGCCGATGACGACCGCCGGCTGCTCGTGCCGGAACGGCGGCGCGCCGGTCAGCAGGTGATAGGCCGTCACCGCGAGCGCGTACTGGTCGGTCCTGCCGTCGACGGCTCGGCTCGTCAGCTGCTCGGGCGCCGCGTATGTCACCGCGCCGAGTCGCGCCTGGGCTTCGCTGTCATCCCCGGCGGACGGCGGAGCGTCGAAGTCGCTCAGCAGGATGCGAAGTCCATCGTCGTCGGAGTTGGTCAGCAGGATGTTGGCAGGCCTGACGTCGCAGTGGAAGAGCTCACGCGCGTGGGCGGTGTCGAGCGCGTCGGCGACCGAGCGGAGGATCGCGAGCGCTTCCGAAGCCGGCATCCCGTCCGGATGCCTCTCCTGCAGCAGCCGGCCGCAATCGGTGCCGTCGCCGACGTCCATCGACACGGATCGCTCGGCGAATTCGCGGTCCCCCGACAGGTAGCCCGCAATCTTCGTACCGTCCCCTAGCGGCATGCGGAAACTGTACCCGTCACGCCGACACAGCTAACATCTGACAGTCGATATCACTTCCGCCGATGCCATCCTGTTGACGTGACCGACCTCGACGACCTCGTCGACGAATGGAACCTCCGCCCCGACGGCGATGCCATTCGCACGCCCGACACCACCGTCCTTCCCGTCCGCACGTCCGGCGCCCCCGCCCTCCTCAAGATCGGCGGCTCCGCGCACGCCCACTTGGTTCTGCGCCGCTGGAACGGCGACGGCGCCGCCCGTCTGCTCCGCGCCGACCCGCACCGTCGCGCCGTCCTGCTCGAACGGTTACACCCGCAGTCCCTCGACGGCCTCGACGACACCGCGGCCTGCGAGGCCGTCGCCCACCTCTACCGTCGCCTCCACGTAGCCGCGATGCCTCAATTGAGTTCGCTCACAGACCTTCTCGGCGACTGGGCCGGCGAGTTCGCCACCCTCCCCCGCAGCGCGCCGATTCCGCACCGGCTGGTCGAGCAGGCCACCACGCTGTGCCGCGACCTCTCCACCCAGCCCGCCGATCACGTTCTGCACGGCAATCTGCACTACGGCAACGTCCTCGCCGCCGACCGGGACCCCTGGCTCGCCATCTCACCCGACCCGGTCAACGGCGATCCGGCCTACGAGATCGCGCCGATGCTCTGGCACCGCTGGGACGAGCTGACCGGTAACCCCCGCTTCGGCGTGCAGCGCCGCTTCTACGCCCTGATCGACACCGCCGGAATCGACGAGGACCGCGCCCGCGCCTGGGTGATTGTCCGCGTCGTCCGCGAGGCCGCCCGGTCGCTGCACAACAACACCGCGCTGACCCGGCTGGTCACGCTGGCCAAGGCCGTCCAGGATTAGACGGGCGGGTACGGCAGGCCGAACTCGTCGGCCAGCAGGCTCTGCACGATGATCATCGCCGCCTGCGCCCCGGAGGCGATGGCGCCGGCCAGATGCGGCTGTTCGGTGCAGGCGTCGCCGGCCGCGAACACCCCGCCGGTGCTCGTCCGGTAGATCTCGTCGATGTTGAGCGGCTCCGTGCCCAGCGGCCCCGGTGTGCACGCGGCACCGAGTTGCTCGGCCAGCGGCGTCCGCTGCCGCACCGGCGCCTCCACCAGCAGGCCGTCGCGCGCCAGCGTCGAACCGTCGGCGAACGCGATCTCCTTCAGGCAGCCGTCGGCTCCGATCAGCTCGACCACCCGCCGGTCGTCGAGGGTCACCCCGGCGTCGCGCAGCACGCGTTCGTCGTCGGGCTTGAGCTCTGAGCGTCCGTCGGTCAGCAGCACCACGTCGTCGGTCCAGCCCCGCAGCATCAGCGCCGTGTGCATGCCCTGCTCACCTGCGGCGAGCGCGGCCAGCTTCTTGTCCCGCATCTCCCAGCCGTGGCAGAACGGGCACTGGAACACCGACGTCCCCCACAGCTCGGCCACCCCGGGCAGCTGCGGCGGGCAGTACGACATGCCGGTGGCCAGCAGCACCCGCTTGGCCTGGATCTTCGCGCCGCCGTCGCACTCCAGCTCGAAGCCACTGTCGACCCGACGGCCGCTGCGGACCACGCCGCGGCGGTACTCGACGCTCGGGTACTTGGACAGCTCCCGGCGTCCGGTGGCGTACAGCTCGTCCGGCGGCCGTTGGTCGAATCCCAGCAGGCCACCGATGCCCGGGGAGGCGCGATTGCTCTGGTCCTGACCGTCCACGACGATCGTCCGTCTGCGGGCCCGGCCCAGCACCAGGGCGGCGCTCAAACCGGCCGCACCACCGCCGACGACAGCGCACTCCCAGCTCATGGGCTCATTGATTCCCACATCCGGGCGGTTTGAACATTCCGGGACTACCCCAGAAAAAGAGAAGTGGGCTGGTAGGTCTCCCTACCAGCCCACGACGTACTTGAAGCTCGGTTAGACCGCCGTCACTCCGACAGCCTGAGGTCCCTTGGCGCCCTGTTCGATCTCGAACTGGACACGCTGGTTCTCTTCGAGCGACCGGAATCCGCTTCCGCTGATCTCCGAGTAGTGGACGAACACGTCAGCCGCGCCACCGTCCGGGGCGATGAAACCGAAGCCCTTGTCGCCGTTGAACCATTTCACAGTTCCCTGTGCCATACGCTTTTCACATTCTCTCATTGACTGGATGCAGAACACACCCAACACAAGGGTAGCACGCTCACCGCCCGGCGTTGTCATCGTCTTTATCCTGCGGATCAAGGAAATTCGTGCGCACCCGGCGATTCCGCCCGCGTGCCGGTTACGCGCGACTACTCCGCCGTGTACCGTTGAATGTGAACGGTTTGTGACGCCGTCCGAACCGATTCGCATCTCGACGCCCGTAACTCTCGCGCGCCGGATCGATCTGGAAGCGAGGACACCGGCCATGGTGTACGCACACAAATACATTGTCCGCCAACTGAACTCGTCGTTGTGAGCGCGACTGACCGGCGTGGGTCGAACAACCCCATCCGGCTCACCCTCGCCTCGGAGCTCGGCAATTATCTCGACGGCGCGTGGTGGCCCTACACCGCGTCGATCGCCCGCGAACTGCCCGACCTCATCGAGGCGCTGACCACCCGACTGGGCGACATCGTCGACCTCGACGTCAACTGGTCGTCGCTGCAGGGCGCACCGGACCTGAATCCGATGCCCTTCGGCGGGAAGGTCCCGCTGCCCGGTGCGCGGATCCGCCAGCAGCGGGTCATCACCATCACCGGCAAGCAGGGACGGGCGAACCTGCTGGTCGTGCCGTCGCGGACCACCCGGGCGCTGGCCGTGATGGTGCTGCGGCACGCCGCCTCGCTGCCGATCGAGTACGGCCACGCCGACACCTCGGCATGCCGGACCGCCGAAGAAGTGGTTCGCAACGCCCGCGCCGAATGCGCGCAGCGGGCCTTGGCCGGACGCACCAAGACGTCGGCCGTCGACACCAAGGACTGACTCAGTCACCAAGGACTGATCAGGAGCGCCAGAACCGGCGCACCTTCCTCGTCCGCTCGTCGCCCTCCACGTCGGACCAGTCCCCGGCGGCATACGACATCGGCTTCGCCCCCGTGCGGCAGATGTCCAGCGTGCCGTCGTGATGCTTGACGTACGCGTCGCCGAAACGCATGTACTTGTCGGTAGCGCCGTCTGGCAGCGTCACTTTCACGGTCATGGGGTGAACCTCCGGATCAGCCGGCGGCGTACGGGCCGTCCGGGCAGGAATGGATCGATCACACACGTGCACAACGCAACAGCAGGCACACGCGGAGTCTCAGAATCGTGTCGTCGGCGAATCAGGTCGCACGACACACGGTGGGCGAAGTCATCGGACTTCTCTCGTAGCCGGGCGGATTCGCTCGAGATCGAGCTGCCCGATACCACGACGGTACGCCTGTTTCCGCTGCGGGGTAGGGTAACGGCATGGGCCAACAACAACTTTCACTCGGCGTACTGGCCCATTCCCGCAAACCCGACGAGCGCCGGTTACCCCTTCACCCGGCGCACCTGAGCCGGATCGAACCCGAACTGCGAGCCCGCATCGTGCTCGAGCGCGGCTACGGCGAGGACTTCGGCGCCACCGAAGCGGAACTCGCCGAGCTGGTTGGCGGCGTCAAGAGCCGCGAGGAGATCGTCGCTGAATGCGACATCATCCTGCTGCCCAAGGTGCAGGCCGAGGATCTCGCGGAGTTCGGCGACGGTGCCATCGTCCTCGGCTGGCCGCACTGCGTCCAGGACACCGCGCTGACCCAGATCGCCATCGACCGCACGCAGACGCTGATCGCCTTCGAGGCGATGAACCACTGGCAGGCCGACGGCGGCTTCGGGTTGCACGTCTTCCACAAGAACAACGAACTGGCCGGCTACTGCTCGGTGCTGCACGCCATGGCGCTCGCCGGTGTCACCGGCACCTACGGCAGGCGGCTGCAGGCCACCGTCATCGGCTTCGGCGCCACCGCCCGCGGCGCGGTGACCGCGCTCAACGCCCACGGCATTGACGGCGTGCGCGTTCTCACCACCCGCGACGTCGCCGCGGTCGCCTCGCCCATCCCCGGCACCCAGATCGTCCAGATGGGTCAACACGAGGACGATCCCGACCACATATGGGCCGACACCCCCGAGAACGGCGAGATCCCGGTCGCCCGGTTCCTCGCCGACAACGACATCGTCGTCAACTGCGTGCTGCAGAACCCCGAGAAGCCGCAGATCTTCGTCACCGAGGACGACCTGCCGTCGTTCGCTCCGGGCACCCTCCTGATCGACGTCTCCTGCGACACCGGTATGGGGTTCTCCTGGGCGCAACCCACATCCTTCGCCGATCCAATCCTCGAGATCGGCGACCGGCTGCTCTACTACGCCGTCGACCACAGCCCGTCCTACCTGTGGAACTCGGCGACCTGGGAGATCAGCGAGGCCCTGCTGCCACACCTGGAGACGGTGCTCGCCGGACCCGACGCCTGGGCCGAGAACGCGACGATCCGCCGCGCCATCGAGATCCGCGACGGCGTCGTGCAGAACCCCGCGATCCTGGCGTTCCAGGACCGCGAGAAGGAGTACCCGCACCCGGTGCGGTCGAGCTGAGTCGTCCGAACAATCGCCCCCGGCGCGGATCGGTCGTACCGTGATTCCATGCCCGAAGCGATCGACGTCGCCCACCCGCCGCAAGCCGTCCTCAACGTCGTCAACCGCGGGCTCCGGCTGGCGCTGCGCTCCCCGCTCGGGGCCGCGCTCAAAGAGTTCATGCTCGTCGGGTTCACCGGCCGCAAGACCGGCAGGCGCTTCTCCGTCCCGGTCAGCGCCCACCACATCGACGGCGACCTCTACGTGATCCTCGAGGCCGGCTGGAAGCACAACTTCCGCGACGGCAGGCCCGCCGACGTCTCCTATGCCGGTAAGACGACGGCCATGCAGGGCCAGCTGATCACCGACACCGCCGCCGTCGCCGACCTGGTGCACCGCGCCGCGCAGTCCTACGGCGCGAAGAAGGCACAGCGCACCATGGGCTTGAAGTTCCCCGGCGACGCGGTCCCGACGCTGCAGGAGTTCACCGAAGCCGCACAACGCCTCGGCATCGCCGTCATCCGGCTGACGCCGGCCCTCTGACGTGACCGATCGCAACGTGCTCGGCGGCCCGCTGCAGGAATGCAGCACCGACCCGATGACCGGTTTCTTCCGGGACGGCTGCTGCAGCACCGGACCCGAAGACGTCGGCGTGCACACCATCTGCGCGGTGATGAGCCGCGAGTTCCTCGACCATCAGATGTCCATCGGCAACGACCTGTCGACGCCGAGGCCGGAATTCCGGTTCCCCGGCCTCAGCCCGGGCGACCGCTGGTGCGTCACCGCACGCAACTGGATGCTGGCCCACCAGGACGGCTGCGCCGCACCCGTGGTGCTGGCCGCGACGCACGAGTCGACGCTCGCGCTGGTGGCGCTGGACATCCTGCAGCAGCACGCCGTCGACGTCCCCGACCACATCGGCGACCTCTGAGCCTCACCCCGCCCGACCCCGAAGGAGATACCCCATGCCCTCATCCGTCGACGAGCTGATGGTCGCCAACCTGATCGAGGTCTTCAACGAACGCGACGCGACGACCCGGCAGGCGGCGATCGAGCGCACCTACGCCGCCGACGTCCGCTGGACCGACGAGGACGGCGTCAGCACCGGCCGTGACGCGCTCGAAGCGAAATGCGTTGCACTGCAGAGCAACCTCGGTGACCTCCAGTTCGTCGCCGCAGGCCCGGTGCACGCGCTCCCCGGCTTCGGCCACCTCGCGTGGCAACTGGTCACCGCCGACGGGAACGTCGCAATGGCCGGCTTCGACGCCGCACTGATCAAAGACGGCGTCATCACCGACCTCTACACGGTGCTCATCCCCCCGCAGCAGTAAGAGCTGCGCAGGACACCCGAGACGCGGCCATAGACTTGCCAGCCATGGCCACCCCGCCCGACTTCGCCGACCTGCCGCGCGCCTGGCAGCCACGCTTCGAGTTCTTCCACGCCTACGGGCCGACGTCCACACCGCAGGGACGCGAGGCGTACCGCGCGTTGCCGTTCGGCGCCAAGATGCGCATCGGCACCAACGTCCTGGCGTTCCTCTTCGGGCCGATCTACTTCTTCGTCAAGGGCGTGTGGCGCAAGGGGCTGACGCTGCTGGGCATCGGGGTGGCGTTGGGGGTGCTCGCCTACGGCGTCGAGCTGCCGGAGCTGGTGGACCGGGCCATCAACTTCGTCGTGCCCGCCATCGCGATGACCACCGCGAATTACGCCTACTACCTTCAGGTGACGCGGAACAGCGAGTCGTGGAACCCGTTCGAAGGTCAGGGCCGCCGCACAACATGACAGGCCCGAGCGCGTTCCGCTACCCGCCTGCCGACGGCGGCCGGCTCCGGCTGCGGAACCGCGTGCGGCGACTCACCGGGTTCGACCTCCTGCCACCGGATGCGACGGCCGACAGGTTCATCGCCGGACTGGACGAAGGCGACCCCGTCGCCGAACGCTTCGTCGCCGAGACCTACCACGGCGAACTCGGCGCCAGGAAGGCCCGCGACCTCGTCGAGCGAGCCCAGCGCGTCGGCATCGACCAGGTGCCCGAGGCGCCCGCATCGATGCGCGCACTGTTCGACGAATTCGAGCAGCTCCCCGACTGGGTCGACCCAGGCCTCGTCGAGGAGGGCGCCGCGGTGTGGCGCCGCTGGGCGTACGCACTCGGCGCGCTCGGCAACGCCGGCACCAACGACACCTACACCGAGGGCTGGCTCGCGGTGCCGTTGTCGCTGTCGGGCGGCTACGCCGGTGACCGCGCCCTGCACCGCTACCTCGAGACGTCGCGGTGGTGGATCGAGGTGTGCCGGCCCGGCGCCATCCTGACTCCGGGATCGTTGGGCCGCAACATCTCCCTGCACGTGCGCATCATGCACGTCAGCGTGCGGGACAGGGTCCGCAAGCATCCCGAGTGGGACGCCGAACGCTGGGGCCTGCCGATCAGCCAGTCGGCGATGCTGCTGACCCTGCTGGGCGGCAGCGTCGCGCCCGCGTTCGGGCTGTTCCTGCTCGGCCACCTCACCAGGCCCGGCGAGATGCGGGCCGTGCTGCACTTCAACCGGTACTGCGGACACCTGGTGGGGGTGCGCTGTGACGGCTACTTCCCCGAGACCGTCGCCGACGCCTGGCGGATACTGTTCATGGCCGACGCCGCCCGTAGTTACGACAGTGCCGACAACGGAACCGAACTCGTCGAGTCGTTCGTCCCGGCATTCGCCCCCAAGCCGACTCACACAGGCCTGCAGCGGATTCGGGCGCACTACCACTACCGCGTGCAGGCCGGATACCTCGGGCTGTACATGCTGCCGTGGAACCGGTTGCGCTACCGGCTGCCGTCAGTGCTGCCCGGAATCGCGTTGCTGCTGTTGCGTTTCCCGTTGATCGTCGTCCTCGAGGTCGCGCGCCGCGTCTCACCCACGCTCGATCGGCGGTGGCAGCGCTGGAATCTGCGGCGGTGGGAGCGCTGGCTGGTCTGGCAGTCGTCGGGCAAGGCCGCCGCGTTCGAGGCGGCGGCGCCGCTGCGGCGGTGAGCCGACCCGTGTCCGCGGCCCCATCGGCCCGTTCCTAGGGGTACGGTCGAACCATCGGGACCACTCAGGCCCCCCAATCAAAGGGCCGACCATGTCTGACAAGTCACCCCGACAGTCGATGACCAAGAAGTCCGGAAAGTCGCTGAAGGAGAAACGCGCGGCCAAGCACGACAAGGCGGCACGCTCAGCCTCGTCGGCCGAAGCGCTGTTCGACAACAAGAAGCGCTGACGCAGGACGTCTCCGCCCGGGGGTCAGCCGCTCGCGCCGTTGACCACCGGCTGGGTGATCATCCCCCGCTCGACACCCCAGATCGTCGCGATGGCGCGGTATTCGCCGGTGCCGATCAGGTGCTCGAGCGCCAATCGCAGTGACTCCCCGAGTTTCGAGTTCTTCGCGACCGGCCAGCCGTAGGGCGCCGAGTCGAACACGTCACCGGCCGCCTCGAGGTCACCCCGGCTGAGCTTGATCGCGAAGCCCGTCACCGGCGAGTCAGCCGACATCGCGTCGACCTCGCCCTTCACCAGTGCCGCCGTCACCTCGTCCTGGCTGGTGTAGACGACCTTCTCGATGGCAGGGAGCCCCGCCGCGACACACTCGTCGCTCTTTCGCGGGATCTCCTTGGTCTCCTGCAGCGTCCCGAACGCCACCGCGACCCGCAGCCCGCACGCCGAAGTCGGATCGAGGAACGACTGCGGCCGCTGCGCCCACAGCGTGCCCGCCTGCAAGTACGTCACGAAGTCGACCATCTGCTCGCGGTCGGTGGTGTCGGTGAGCGCCGACATGCCGACGTTGAAGCTGCCGCCGTGCACCGACGGGATGATGCTCTCGAACGCGGTGTCCCGGTAGTCCGGCACCAGGCCGAGCACCCGGGCGACCGCGTTCATCAGGTCGACGTCGAAGCCGACGATCTGCCCGTCGGCGTTCTTGAACTCCATCGGCGCGTACGGGGTGTTCACGCCGATCACCAGCCGGCCCGTCGACCTGATGTCGTCGGGCACCGTCGCCGCGATCTCCGGCACGGCGCCCAGCTGCGGTCCGGGCGGCACCGTCGGCTCGGCGACGCTGGCCGGCCGCGCCTCGTTCGACGACCCACGCCACTGCCACACCCCGAAGGTGCCTGCGGCCGCCACCAGCACCAGCGCGCTCGCCACCGCCAGCACCCGTTTGGACACGCTGCGCCGTGGCACGACCGGTCGCCGCGCCGCCGCTGGCCTCCGCGCAGCATGCCGGCCCGACCGCGTGGTGCGCACCGGCACGCTCAGCGCCGTGCGCGCCGCCGCAGCCAGCTCACCGGCGGTCTGGAACCGCTTGGCCGGCTTCTTCGCCATCCCCTTGGCGATCACGTCGTCGAACGCCGCCAGCCGCGGATCGATGGCCGAGGGCTTCGGCACCGGCGACACCATGTGCCCGGCGATCTGCTGCTCCAGGCTGTCGGCGGGATAGGGCCGCGAACCCGTCAGGCACTCGTAGAGCACGCACGCCAGGGCGTACACGTCTACGCGCGAGTCGATCTTGCCGCCCTCGAACCGCTCGGGCGCCATGTACGCCAGCGTGCCCAGCGTGCTGCCCGCCGTCGTCATCCCCGACTCGCCCGCCGACCGCGCCAGGCCGAAGTCGATCAGGTACACGAAGTCGCGATCGGTGATGAGGATGTTCGACGGCTTCACGTCACGGTGAATCAGGTCCGACGAGTGCGCGGCGTCGAGTGCACAGGCCACCTGCTCGACGATCGTCACCGCGAACGCCGGGTCCAGCGGCTTGTCGCTCTCGCCCAGCATCGTGCCGAGGTTGCGGCCGTCGATCAGCCGCATGTCGAGGTACAACCGGCCGTCGATCTCGCCGAATCCGTGGATCGGCACGACGTGCGGATCGTTCACGCCCGCGGCGGCCTGCGACTCGCGGCGGAAGCGCTGCTGGAAGGTGACATCCTCGGCCAGATGCGGCGGCAGCACCTTGACCGCGACGACGCGGTCGGTCCTGGTGTCGAAGGCCTGGTAGACCTCGCCCATCCCGCCCCGGCCGATCAGCTTCTGCAGCTGGTAGTGCCCGAATGGTCTTGCTTCCACCGGTCAACTCCCCAGCGTCCAATCGGTGTGTCGACCGAACCTACCGCACGTTTGCCAGTGTGTTGAGCCGGAGCGTCAATATCGCGGGAAACCGCCCGCGCACACCGCGTGCTGGGCGACCGCCATGACACGCCCGGCGGCCTTGCCGGACTGCGGTCACGCCGCGGCGCGAATTGCCTTCCGAGGCCCAATTGTTCCGTGCGTCAACCCAGTCGGATGCACTGCTGCGCTGGTGACAGGCGTAACCACCCGCCCTGGGCTGGCGTATCGTCGCACCCAAGTGTGGAAGCAGAAGACATCGCGACCATGAGTACCAATCACCAGTACCGAGAGGACGCACCCGTGGCAGACACCACCAGCGCAAAGCCCAAGGCCGAATCGAAGTGGCTCTCCAAGTCCGCGTCGCAGACCCGCGGCTCGGACAAGAAGGAAGTGCAGTTCCACTACGACATCTCGAACGAGTTCTTCAAGCTCTGGCAGGACCCCAACCAGGTCTACAGCTGCGCCTACTTCGAGAAGGACGACTACACCCTCGAGCAGGCCCAGATGGCCAAGATCGACCTCTCGCTGGGCAAGCTGGGCCTGCAGCCCGGCATGACGCTGCTCGACATCGGCTGCGGCTGGGGTGCGACGATCATGCGCGCCGTCGAGAAGTACGACGTGAACGTCATCGGCCTGACGCTGTCGGAGAACCAGAAGCAGCACATCGAGAACCACTGGTTCGCGAACTCCACCAGCAAGCGCAACATGGAGGTCCGCCTGCAGCCGTGGGAGGACTTCAGCGGGTCGGTGGACCGGATCGTCTCGATCGGCGCGTTCGAGCACTTCGGCTTCAACAAGTACGACGACTACTTCAAGAAGACCTACGACTGGCTGCCCGAGGACGGCGTGCAGATGCTGCACACGATCATCATCCCGGAGGATGAGGAGATCAAGGCCAAGGGCCTGCCGCTGACGATGTCCCGCGTGCGGTTCATCAAATTCATCATGGACTACATCTATCCCGGTGGCCGTCTGCCGCTGGCGTCGATGGTCAAGGAGCACGCGGTCAAGGCCGGCTACACGGTCACCCGCGAGCAGCACCTGCAGCCGCACTACGTGAAGACCCTCGACACCTGGGCGCGCAACCTCGAGTCCAAGAAGGACGAGGCCATCGCGATCACCAACGAAGAGATCTACGAGCGGTTCCTCAAGTACCTCGACGGCTGTGCCGACCTGTTCCGCGAGGGCTACACCGACGTCGCTCAGTTCACCCTGGAGAAGGCGCCCGCTTAGCAGATCTAGACAAGTTGGGCTATACACAGGTCATGATCTCGGGAATGGAGGACGGCGGAGTGACGAACAGCGGGTCGGGGGGCTCGAACATGAAGGTCGCGTACGAGGACGTCCAGGCGCACTACGACATCTCGAACGAATTCTTCGGGCTGTGGCAGGACCCCACACGGACGTACAGTTCGGCCTACTTCGAGCGTGCGGACATGACGCTCGAGGAAGCACAGCTGGCCAAGATCGACCTCGCGCTGGGCAAGCTCGGCCTCGAGCCGGGCATGACGCTGCTCGACGTGGGCAGCGGCTGGGGCGCCATGATGAAGCGCGCCGTCGAGAAGCACGACGTCAACGTCATCGGCCTGACGCTGAGCCACAATCAGCGCGCGCTCAGCCAGCAGATCCTCGACGAGATCGACACCGACCGGTCGCGGCAGGTACTGCTGCGCGGCTGGGAGGAGTTCGACGCGCCCGTCGACCGCATCGTCAGCATCGAGGCGTTCGAGGCCTTCCCGAAGGAGCGCTACAAAGCCTTCTTCGACCTGTGCTACCGCAGCATGCCCGCCGACGGCCGGATGGTGCTGCAGACGATCATGGGACACCCGCTCAAGCGGTGGCCGGAGATGGGCATCCCGATCACCATGAGCGATCTGCGGTTCATGAAGTTCATCGCCAGGGAGATCTTCCCCGGCGGGTCGGTGCCGTGCGACGAGGACGTCGTCGAATACTCGGGCGCCGCAGGCTTTTCCGTGGAGAAGCGCGACGACCTGACACCCGACTATGTGCGCACCCTCGACACCTGGGCCAAAGCGCTTGAGGCCAACCGTGACGAGGCGATCGCGGTGACCTCCGAGGAGGTCTACGACCGCTACATGAAGTACCTGCTCGGGTGCTCGGACTTCTTCAACCGCAACGTCAGCTACGTCGGACAGTTCACGCTCGTCAAGTAGTCGGTCCGGGTGGCGAGGCCTCTAGTCCGCGCCGGAGTTCGTCGAGGGCCTGCCCCAGCGTGACGCGCTGGGTCCACCCCCATCGGCGGGCCCGGTCGGCGACGATCTGCCCGGTCCACGCGGGTCCGTCCTGCCACGCCGGCTCGACGCCAAGCGCCTCGGTGACGGTGCCGAAGTAGTCGCGTTGGGTGGCGGGCCCGCCGGCGGCATTGACCGCCGTGCATCCGCCGTCGGTCGGCCCGCGTTCGGGATCGCCGGCGGCCGCGATGCGGCCGGTGGCGAGGTCGGCGAGCAGATCTGCCAGGTCGTCGACGTGCACCCACGCGAACGACTTGTCCGGGACCGTGCGGCGCGCGGACTCGTTCTTCGCAATGTCGTTCGGGCGCAGGGTGTTCCAGATGGAGCTCTCGCCGGGCCCGAGGATGGCCGGTGGTCGCACCAGCACGCGGGTGATGCCGTCGACCTCGGCGAGCGCGGCGTCGGTGTCGCGCTTGGTGACCGGATAGTCGCCTGCGTCGTCGCCGACCAGTGCCGCCGACTCGTCGACGTCGCCGACGCCCGGGGACCGGTCGTAGACCGCTGCGGTCGACATGTGCACGAGACGGCCGACGCCCGCGTCACGGGCCGCCCGGGCGATCACCGGCGTCGCCTCGACGCCCACCCGGTGCTGGTTTTCGCGGGAGGTGCCCATCGGGTGCACGGTGGTGATGACGGCGCTCGCGCCGGTGACCACCTCGGCCGCGAAGTCGGGGTCGCCGAAGTCCCCGACCCGTTCCTCGACCGCGTCGATCGCGGGCGCCGCGCCTGCCCGGCGGACCACCGCGCGTACGGTCGCGCCGCGTTCGGCGAGCGCCGCGCAGGTGCGTGCGCCGACGAATCCGTTTGCGCCGGTGACGACGACGACGGGACTGCTCTGCTCATCGGTCATGTGATCACCATGTCATCGGGACTACCCGATTCGGCGGCTCAGATCGCGCCGAACACCAGTGCTGTGTTGAAGCCGCCGAAACCGAACGAGTTGCTCACCGCGTAGCGGTAGTCGCCCTCGCGCGGTGCGCCGGTGACGACGTCGAGACCGATCTCGTCGTCGATCTGCTCGTGGTTGCGGGTCGGCGGGATGACCCCGTCGCGCAGCGCCTGCACCGTGAGCACCGCCTCGACGGCGCCCGCCGCGCCCAGCGAATGGCCCAGCGCGGCCTTCGGCGCGTAGACCGCCGCGGCGTGGTCGCCGAGCGCGCGCCGGATGGCACACGCCTCCGCGAGGTCACCGTCGATCGTTCCGCAGGCGTGGGCGTTGACGTGGTCGATGTCCGACGGGACCAGCCCCGCGAGGTCGATGGCACGGGCCATCGCGTCACCGGCGACCTCGCCGGTCGGGTCGTGACGGATGGCGTCGAAGCTGTCCGCCGTCATCCCGACGCCCATCAGCCGGGCCAGCGGTGTGACTCCCCGGGCCCTGGCGTGCTCCTCGGTCTCGATGAGCAGCAGCGCGCCGCCCTCGGCGAGCACCGTGCCGTTGCGGTTCTTCGCGAACGGCCGGCACGCCCCGGCCGGGTCGTCGTTGTCGGTCGAGAGCATGCCCGCCGACGCGAACGCCGCGACGGGAACGGCTTCGATCCTCGTCTCCACTCCCCCGCAGATCGCGACGTCGGCCTCGCCGAGGATGATGTGCCGCCACGCCTGGGCGATGGCGCCGGCGCCCGACGCGTCGGCCATCAGCGGCGAGATGATCCCGGCCTTGGCCCTGTGGTCGAGTCCGACGGCCGCCGCCGGGGCATTGGGCATGAACATCTGCACCGCCAGCGGCGACACCGCCCGCATGCCCTTGACCCGCCACTCCTCGTACGCGTGCAGGATCTCCTCGGTCGAGCCCAGCGCCAACCCCACCGAGACCAGCAGGCGCCGCACATCCACCTCGGGCGATCCTGCGGTCTGCCACAGCCGGCGGCCCAGCACAGTCGACATCTTCTGCATGTAGGACAGCCGGCGCAGTTCGACGCGATTGAGGTGCTCGTCGAAGTCCTCGACGAGCTGGCCGCCGATGCGGACCGGCGAATCGAGCTCGCCGACGAACCAGCTGTCCAGGGCGCGGATGCCGCTACCGCTCTGCTGCAGCAGCTTCCAGGTCTCCTCCGCGTCGGCGGCGAGCGCCGTGGTGGAGGCGACGGCGGTGACGACGACGTCGGGCAGTCCCTCGCCGGTTCTCAACGGTGCCATGCCTGCTGATCCCCCCGCTCGAATGTCGAGTCGTTGCGTCATGGAGGCGGAGCTGCCGTCAATTTTATCGATGGACGCGTTCACTGCAACGCCTGACAGGAAGTGCGCGGGTAGCCTCGACGCCACCGATCAGGAGGGCAGGTCCGATCGCCGAACGCCACCGCACCCGTCTCACCGCGCCGGCCGCGGCGATGTCGCTGGCGGTCTCGCTGGTCTTCGCGACACCGGCCGCGGCGGCCACCGTGCACCCGGTCACCGCCGCCGAACTCGGCGCGACGTGGCGGCCGGGGTGTCCCGTCGGGCCCGAGGCTCTGCGGCGGGTCGAACTCAAGTTCGTCGGGTTGGACGACCGGATCCACAGCGGTGAGCTGGTGGTCCATCAGGACGTCGTCGCTGACGTCATCGCGGTGTTCGAACAACTCGAGCAGCTGCGCTACCCGATCGCACGGATGCAGACCGCCGCCCGCTACCCCGGCGCCGACGATCAGCTGTCGATGGCCGACAACAATTCCTCGGCGTTCAACTGCCGCGACATCCCCGGCACCGGGCGCTGGTCGCCGCATGCGTACGGCCGCGCTGTCGACATCAATCCGCTGTTCAACCCGTATGTCCGCCGCGACGGCGCGTTCGAACCGGCGAACGCCGGAGCCTATCGGGACCGGGGCCGCACCGACCCCGGCGTGCTGCACGACGGCGACCCGGCGGTGCGCGCGTTCACCGACCGCGGCTGGGCCGGGGGCGGGTACTGGCGACGCCATAAGGACTACCAGCACTTCGAACGGCCGTAGAAGTTCTACTCTGCGGGTTTGAATTGGGTCAGACGTGGTACAGCCGCGCCATGTTGACGCAGCTGAAAATGAGTCTCCCGGTGATCGTGGCAGGCGCCGCGATCGCCGTCGCCCCCGTCGCCTCCGCGACCTCGATGTTCCCGGCCGGCGGTCCGCCCGGGTGCTATGACCCGGCGGGTACGGGGTGCGCGGTGGCACCCGCACCGGCCGGAGTCGCGGGGCCGCAGGGTGCCGCGGGCACCATTCCGGGCGGACCGGCGGGCGCGGCGGGCGCGGGCACCATTCCGGGCGGACCGGCGGGCGCGGCGGG
>NZ_JACKSJ010000097.1 GCF_025821665.1 [Mycobacterium] manitobense | reverse complement strand
GGGTGTGGCGGCGCTGGCGTCGGCGCGCCGCCCTGCCCCCACGCCGACGCCGGACGCCCGGTCGTTCGGCGACGGAGCGGCGGTGCGGTTGCCCGACGGCAGTACCGCGATGGCGCCGAACAAGGTGGCCGGGGACGCGGTGCGCCACGCGCTGACCCAGCTCGGCGTGCCCTACGACTGGGGCGGGACGACGCCGGGGGTCGGCCTGGACTGCAGCGGCCTCACCCAGTGGGCGTACGGGCAGGCGGGGCTGGACATCCCGCGGTTGGCCCAGGAGCAGGACATCGGCGCGGCCGTCGACGCCGGTTCACTGCTGCCCGGAGACCTGGCGGTCTGGGACGGCCATGTGGCGATGGTGGTCGGCGACGGCACGATGATCGAGGCGGGCGACCCGGTGCAGCTGTCGGCGATCCGAACCACCAACGCGGGTCAGGGTTTTCAAGGCTTCTGGCGGCCGACTGCGTGAGCCGCGGCAGATGAAGCCGTCAACGGTTGAGCCGGTGCACCGCCGCGGCCAGCTCGCCGAACAGAGACAGCTCTGCCCGCAGCGGAGAGAGGACGAACTCCTCGCCCACCGCCTCGACCCGCCGGCCCAATTCGGCGGTCGCGCGCCGCCTGCGACGGGCCGCCCCAACGGCCACGAAAGGTCTGATCAGTACTCGGAGCGCCAATCCCGACGCGAGTCCTCCGACGAGCAGCACCGTCGGCCATGCGAACGGCCCGAGTGAGGGCGCGTCGAGACCGATCTGCAGGTACGCCAGCACTGCGAGCAGCCCGAGCCACACGCCGCCCGCGACTGCGGCAGCGAGTAGCGCCCACTGGACCGCCCCGACCAGACGCCACCACCGCGGTGGCCGATTCGTCCCGAGGTCGGCACCGCCGACCGCCCGGTCCAGTGCATCGGGCACCGCCCCGGCTCGTGACTTCGCCGCTTCGAGCAGCATTCGCGGCCATGGCGCCGGTAGCCCGCTCGACGCGGTGTCGGCAAGCGAGCGGACCGCGCTGTCCACTCCCGCCCGCGATGCCGCGGAAGCCGAGGGCAACGAAGTCCGGCGAAGGACTTCGTCCCCCATGCTGGACTGACCTATTCCCAATCGGCGCAACGGATCTGGCCGCAGGTGGTGTACCCACCGCAGCGGCGGCCAGCCAACCGCCGCGAGACCCCGCCGCTCATAGGCGCGGCCGACGGCACCGACGACGGCGGGAACCCCTGCGGCCCCGGCGAGGGTGTTCTGCAGCCGTCGCTCCGCGTCCCGCAGGGCCGGCACCGATCGGGGCGGCGGCACCAGCGGCGCGAGCCGTGCTGCCGTCGTGTCCAGATCCGCGCTCACCCGCGCCGTTCGCGCCTTGTGGTTCGCCACGGTCGCGACGAGAAATTCTCGCAACGGCGCGGCCCCATCCGGTGTCACCGCTGACGTCGCGAGCACCGGCACGCCGCCCAGCCCGTCCTCGGCCAGCAGGCGGTCGAGGTCTCGCACACAAGCAGCCACGTCGGGACTGGGCAACCGGTCCGACTGGTTGAGGGCCACCACCATCACGTCACGGTGTGCGGCCAGCGGGCGCAGGTAATCGTCGTGCAGAACTGCGTCGGCGTACTTCTGCGGGTCCAGTACCCAGATGAAGGCGTCGACGAGGCGGACCAGCCGATCCACTTCGGCCCGATGCGACACTTCGGTGGAGTCATGGTCGGGCAGGTCGAGCAGCACCAACCCAGAGAGCTCCGGAGCAGCTGACGCGTCGCCGTGCTGCCGGGACCGGATCTCCAGCCAGTCCAGCAGTTCCGTGGCGCCGTCGGGGCCGAAGACCACAGCCTGGGTGGCGGAAGTGGTCGGCCGCCGGACACCGACCTCGGCGAGCGAGGCCCCGGCGACGACGTTGAACAACGAGGACTTTCCGCTCCCGGTCGCTCCGGCCAGCGCGATGACGGTGTACTCACCCGACAACCGCAGCCGGCTGCCCGCCCGCTGGTCCAGGTCGCGCAGATCCGTCAGGACGTCGTCGGGCAGCCGGCCGGTTCCGAGGGCCACCACCGACGACAGCGCCGCCAGCCGATCGACGAGCGTCACTGCAGCACCCTCGCGACGCGATCGGCGGCCGCTCGCAGTTCATCACCCGACACCAGTGCCGACGCGGCACCCAGCACGTCGCCATATCGGGCGGCGTCTTGGCGCAGGAGACCGTCGACTCGAGCCAGTAGTTCGTCACGGGCCTGTCGGGCCAGCCCGCGGACGGCCTGCTCACCGAAGATCGCCTCGAGCACCTTCTGGCTGGCCACTGTGGTGCCTCCGGCCACCGCGATCTCGGCGCCGGTCAGTCCTGCCGTCTGGCTGAAAACCGCGAGCATGACGACCAAACCGGCACCGTTGACGCCATAGGACGCCAATCGCGCCCCCGACCGCTTCGACGCGCCTTCGGTACGGACCAGCTCGAGCACGTATTCCTGCCAGTCGCGGACCAGCCGTTCGACGGCCTCACCGAGCCCGGGGGCCGGCCGGGCCAGTTCGTCGGTCAGTAGCGGTGCACCGGCCTGGTGCCGCGCCCAGCAGCCGTAGGACAACTCAGCAGCCTCCTCGACTGCGGCCCGAATCACGGTCGCGATGCCGGTCTCCAACGCCTCGCCGAGCTCCTCGATCGGAGTGGACCGCCCGGTGACCGCCGCCACCACCCGGTCGCGGACCCGCCCCACCCGCGACTCCAACTTGCGTAGGAACTCGCCCGTGCCGACCACGTCCTGCCAGCGAGCCAGCACCTCGCCGCGCAGCAGCGCGCCGTCGCGAACCGCCTCGTCCACCCTCGCGAGCGCGCTGCTGTATGCCGACGACACGCACGACTCCAGCTGCGTGCGCACCGCCAACTGTCCGTCGGCCGCATCGGCCAGCGCGTACGTCCGTGGCGGCAGGCTGCGCAGCGCACCGTCGAGCGTGTAGCGCACCACCGCCGCCCGCTGCTCCGAGTCGGCCGTCAAACTGGCCAGCCACGAGCCGATGGGTGCGGTCGCCTTGTCACGCAACCTCCCGGCGCGTAAGCCCTGCTCGGCGATCACGAACAGCGGCGCGTCGCCCAAACCGTTTGCTGCCAGCATGTCCGACAGGTGTGCGGCCACATCCCTGATCGCCTCCTGCGGGCAACGGTTGAGCACGATGGCGATTGCGGTGCCACGGTCGCGGGCAGTGTGAAGCATCTGCCACGGCACCGCGTCGGCGTATCGGGCGGCGGTCGTCAGGAAGATCCACAGATCGGCGGCAGCCAGCAGCGTGGCCGCGAGCTCGCGGTTGGTGCTGACGACGCTGTCGATGTCAGGGGCGTCGAGCAGCGCGAGGCCGGGGCCGATTCCCGGGTGCGGCGCGAGGCGCAGGCCGTCCGGCCCGGACGAGCGCGGCAATTGCGGCAGGATCCGGTCATCGGTGAACCAGGCCAGGTCTGACGGGTGACACACGATCACTGGGCCTCGGGTGGTTGGCCGCAGCACACCGGCCTGGCTCACGTCGTCGCCGACCAGCGAGTTGATCAGCGTCGACTTCCCGGCGCCCGTGGAGCCGCCGACCACCGCCAACAGCGGGGCGTCGATGGTGCGCAGCCGGGGGATCAGGTAGTCGACCAGCTGCCCGGCCAGCTCCCGGCGGTCGGTTTCCGCCGGCCATGCCGACGGCGCCGGCAGCGGAAACGTCGTCCGCCCCAGCACTGCGCCCAGAGCAGCCACCGCGTCGATGAGGTCGACGGCTCCCGTCATCGCTTCAGCCTGCCCTAGATACGTCGCGAAGGCGGGTCGGTTCGCGCCAATAGGGTGCGCCGCCGCCATGTCATCGCCTGGCCCACGCATCGGGAGGAGCCGGCATCCGAAGGTCGGTCGAATTGCACCCTGTTGACCCGCCCGCTGGGGCGGGCGACCCGGTGCCGCTGTCGGCGATCCGAACGACGAACGCGGGTCGGGGTTTTCGGGGTTTCTGGCGGCCGACTGCGTGTGCGGGGGATGCAGCGGATCGCACCTGTGCGTCGAGACCCTGGGAAGGCGGTGATCCAGATGCCGACATCGGTCAGCCGTGCCGGGCGGCTTCCTGCGCGAGTTGTACGCGTGAGGCGAGTCCGAGTTTGGCGTAGACGTGGGTGAGGTGTGTTTGCACGGTGCGGGGCGAGATGAAGAGCCTTCTCGCGATGTCGTTGTTGGCGAGCCCTTCGCTGACCAGTCGTACGACATCGCGCTCGGTGGGGGTTAGCGAGGCCCAGCCGCTGCTGGGGCGTTTGCGTTCGCCACGACGGCGCCGGGCGTAGGCGACCGCTTCTTCGGTCGACAGCGCGGCGCCCTCGGCCCATGCCGATTCAAGGTCCTGCTCATCCAGTTCGTCGCGAAGCACCGCCGACGACAGCTCGAAGAAGACGTCGAAGATCTTGAAGCGGACGAGGCCCCCACGTTGCCGGATACCGTCTGCGGCGCCGAACAGCCGCGCCGCCTCGCGGTGACTGCCTGCGCCGACGGCGAGTGCCGCAAGGCACTCGAGAGTGTCAGGAACCACGCCGAACGCCCCACAACCAGCGGCGGTCGCAAGCGCATCGTGGGCGTCGCGGCCGGCCTGCTCGGGGTCGCCCTGCACGATTGCAACGCCCGCGCGTGTGGTCAGCGCCAGCGACAGGTGAAAGCCGCTCGTCGCCGCGACCGCGTCATCGGCCAAACGCCGGGCCGCGGTCAGGTCCCCTCGCGCAAAAGGTGCCTGTGCCGCGTAGGCAATCCAGATGGCAGCCAGTTTGGGTTGAAGGCTCAGATGGGGCAGGCCCGCCGCGATCGCATCGTCCGCCGCGGGGACGTCGCCCGCGGCGAGCATCGCGGCAGTGACGCCGACGTACGCCAGACCCGGGAAATACCCGCCGAGCCCCGCCGCGACCTCGACGGACGCGGAGGCGGACTCCCGTGCCGCAACCAGGTCCCCATGCCAGGCGAGCATGAGTGCCTGCATGAAAAGGGCACAGCATTGCCAGTACACGTCGTCGGCCGTCTCGGCGTCGGTGACCACCTCGCCCAACTGTGCGACGGCGCCGGCGACGTCACCGGTCATCCCCTGCGCCACAGCGAGACACCAACGGCACGCATGCGAGGAGAACGTGTCACCGATGGCGGCGGCGACATCGCGTCCTTCTTCGGCGGCCGCGCGTATCGCGACCGGATCACCCTCCATGGTCAGGCCGAACGCCTGCCAGCCCAGAATCTGACTGAGCCGCCAGCCGTCACCCGTCGCGCGAGCCAGAGCGATCGCCTCGGCGAAGTACGGCTCGGCAATCTCGCGGTCATAGACCGCGATGCCGGCGCAGGCACTCAGGACCCGGAGCAACAAGACCGGGTCGTCGACTTCCTTCGCGATCGCGAGGCCCCGCAGGACATCCTCCATGCTGTCGGTGGCACCCATGTGCGCGTTGAGCGAAGCCTTGTCGGCGAGGGCTCGCGCGCGTACCGCCGGCGCCACCGATTCAGGATCTCCGTTTCGGTCGCTGAGGGCGGCGTCGAACCAGGTCAACCCTTCCCGGATGCGGCCCCGTGCAAGCCACAGTGGCTGCAGTGACGACGCCAGCCGCGACGCGAGTTCCAGATCGGCGTTCTCGCAGCTCCACGCAAACGCAGCCCGCAGGTTGTCGATCTCGGTGTCGACCTGCTCGAGACGCCGCTCATGGCCGGTGCCGGCCGGGGTGTCGAGCCCGGCCGCCATGGCGGTGTAGTAGTCGCGGTGACGGGTCCGAACAGTGTGGGCCTGGCCGGACTCGCCGAGTTTCTCGAGCGCGTACTGCCGAACCGTCTCCAACAGCCGGAATCGCGTTCGGCCACTCGTGCTTTCGGCCACCACCAGGGACTTGTCGACGAGCAGCGTGAGAAGGTCGAGGATCTGAAAGCGTTCCACGGTCGCGCCACCGGCGACCATCTCCGCGGCGTCGAGGTCGAACCCGCCCACAAACACTGCCAGCCGAGCGAACGCCACCCGTTCGGGCTCAGTCAACAGCGCATGCGACCAATCCACCGAGGCGCGCAGGGTCTGCTGGCGGCGCACCGCGGTGCGTGCGCCCCCGGTCAGCAGCCGGAAGCGGTCATGCAGGCTGTCTCGGATCTCGATCAGCGACATGACGCGCACTCGCGCCGCGGCCAGCTCGATCGCGAGCGGCACGCCGTCGAGGCGGCGGCAGATCTCGACCGCTATGCCGGCGACGTCGTCGGTGAGCCGGAAATCGGGGCGGACCCGTTGCGCACGGTCGGCGAACAACTCGATTGCCTCGTCAGCCAGCGAGAGCGACGGCACCCGCCAACTCACCTCGCCGGCCACCCCGAGCGGCTCACGACTGGTCGCCATGATCGTCGCTGCAGCGCAATGGCCCTGGACGCCGGCCACCAACGCCGCGCACGCGTTCAGCAAGTGCTCACAGTTGTCCAGCACCAGCAGAATCCGGCGGTTTCCCACGAATCGCAGCAGCACATCCATCGTGGAGCTGCCTTGCTGGTCGGGCAGGCCAAACGCGCGGGTGACCGCGACCGGCACCAGGTCAGGGTCGGCGATCGGTGCCAGATCGATCAACCACACCCCGCCGTCGAATCCACCAGCGGCTCCGGCTGCCACCTGTACCGCCAGCCGCGTTTTGCCGACACCGCCTGCTCCGGTGAGCGTCACGAGCCGGTGTTCGGCCAGGATGTGCCGCACTTCGCTGATCGCGGCTTCACGGCCCACGAAACTCGTGAACTGCACCGGCAGATGCTGCGCCACAACGGTTCCCGGAGCTCGCAACGGCGGGAAATCGTTTCGGAGATCGGGATGGCACAGCTGCACCACACGTTCGAGGCGGGGCAGATCACGCAGCTGATGCGACCCGAGGTCGGTCAGCCAGGCATCGGCCGGCAGCCGATCATGCACCAGATCTTCGGTGATGCCCGACAGCACGGTCTGCCCGCCGTGGGCCAGATCGCGCAGCCGTGCGGTCCGGTTGATCGTCGTACCGATGTAGTTGCCCTCGTCGCGCAACAGCACCTCCCCGGTGTGCAGGCCGATGCGCAGCCTGATCGGGGCCAGCGGCGCTCGCTGCAAATCCACGGCGCACGCCACCGCATCGCTGGCCCGCGCGAACGCGACCACGAAGCTGTCGCCCTCGCCCTGTTCGACCGGCCGCACACCGCGATGAGCGGCGATGACTTCGCACACCACGCGGTCGAGCCGCGCAACAGCGGCCGTCATCTCATCGGGTTGGGTCTGCCAGAGCCGTGTCGAGCCCTCCACGTCGGCCAGCAACAAGGTCACTGTTCCGGTCGGAAGCTCGCTCACGCCCAGGTCGCTCCAGTTCAGAGGCGTGTCCGCCCGTCGCTCGATTCCGCTCATGCTAGCCAGCATGAGGCGGCCGAGCGCTGCGAACATCAGCGGAAACGCGTAGTTCGCCCGCTGCGCACCGCGGATCTGCGACCACCGAGCCCCGGCATCTACGTGTTCTGACCGACGCTCTCGCACGGTCGACGTCCGATAGTCGACTCACACCGACCTGAGGAGAGCAGCATGACCATCCACGCCGAGCCAGTAGTGGCACTGGATCGGGCAGCCGCCCGAGCGGCGATAAGCGCAGCGGCCGAGCGTTTCACCGCGGTGTTACGAGAGACCGACGACATCAGGTGCCCCGCGGCGGGAACCGACTGGACGGTCGCCGAGACCGCGGCCCATGTGTCCGTCGTGCTCGCCGGGTTCAGCGCGGCGATCGCCGGAGAGATGCTTGCGCTGACCCCGGAGCAACATCTGGATGCGGACTTCCCCACCCGGCTGGCGGCCGTCAACCGCGCCACCATAGCCATGGTCGACCGCGTCGACGCCTCTCGACTGGCGCAGTCGATCACAGATAATGCTCACCGGTTGTTGGAGCTGCTGGAGGCGGCCGATCCACAGCTGGAATGCCAGACACCTTGGTACGGCCCGGGCCGGACCCGAAACCCGGACTGTCTCACCGCCCTCGCGCTGGGCGAACTGACAGTGCACGGATACGACATGGCGACCGGGATGGGCCGGCCGTGGCCGATCTCCGCCGAGCACGCCAGGCTGATCGTGGGCACGGTGTGCCCCGAGATGTCGCCCCTGGTCGTGCGGCCCGAGGCGGCCCGCCGTGCGCCGCTGACGTACGAGATCCGGCTTCGCGGCGGCCCCCGCTACGCCATTAGGGTCGCCGACGGTACGGCGGAGGTGCGTGCCGCCGGTGGGCGGGTGGACTGTGTGATTTCTGCGGACCCGGTGACCTATCTGCTTGTCGTCTACGGACGGATGCCGCTCCGCGTCGCGCTGCTCCGCGGTGGGATTTCAGCGGCGGGCCGCCGTCCGTGGCTCGCACTGCGGTTCCGGAGTCTGTTCTTCAATCCGTGACGGCCTCACCCAGCCGATGGCGGTCAGCTCTCGATGACGACCTTGATGCGTTCCAGGGTGGTGCGCATGTCGCGAAGGTTGCGGCGCTTGCGCGGCAACCCGAGGAATTCGAACGGCCGCAGGAACGGCGACTCGATTGTCCGGAACGACTCGGTCACGTCGGTCCCGTCGCCGTTCGGCGCGAAGGCGTAGTGCCAGTTGTTGACCGCCCGGTCACCGGCCAGCACGGCGAAGCCGAACTCGCGACCGGGTTCGCACGCCGTCACCCGGCAGGTCGCCCAGTAGACGGGGCCGATCTCGTTGCGCTTGACGTGGCCCCGGAATTGGGCACCCACTGCCGGCCCGTTCACGCCGTCGAGCCATTCGGCCTCGAAGACCTCCGGCGAGAACCGCCCGGTGTTGCGAATATCGGCCACCAGACTCCAGATTTCCATCGCAGGAGCGTTCATGTGGACCGTCACAGCTCCGCGCATCCGCCGAGACTAGTTGTCCGATCAGGAGGGGGTCGGCGGCAGGACACGGAACCTGACGGGTTCACCGGCCGTCTGAACGGCATGGACGACTTCGAGGCGACGATGGCCCGGGCGCGGGCGCAGGCCGCAGCACTCGACGGTGCCGTCGAGGCACTCTGCGGCGCCGCGCGGGTGGAGGACGTGACCCGCCTGCTCGACGCTCTGCGCGCCGACCTCGATCGCTAACCCGGCACGAGCCTCACGACCCGCCGGGGCACGTCGTTAGGCTGTGCCGCATGGCTGCTGACATCGTGCCGGTTCGGCTCGGGCTGACCAAGGGCGATCTGTACACACTGTGGGCTCCTCGCTGGCGGGATGCCGGCGACGAATGGGAGGCGTTCCTCGGTGCGGGCGACGATCTCTATGCCTTCGAGTCGGTGGCCGACCTGGTCGCCTTCGTGCGGACCAACACCGAGAACGACCTGACCGATCACCCGGCCTGGACGAAGCTCACCGAGGCCAACGCGCACCGGTTCACACCCGCCGATGACCGCACGCACGACATCGTCGGCGTGCCCGAGGTCGTCGCCGACAAGCCGACCGAGGAGTCGGTGAAGGCACTGCACGCCACGCTGGCGCTGGTGTCGTCGATCGGCTCGGTGTGCGACATGCCCGCGGTCACCAAGTTCTTCAACGGCAACCCGGTGGTGGGTTCCCTCGGCGGCGGCGCCGAGGCGTTCAGCGGCCGCGCCGGACGCAAGCGGTGGGGCGAGATCGAGGCGGCGGTCGGGCGCAGCTGGGACGGCGTCCTCGACGCGATCGACGAGATCGTCACCATCCCCGACGTCGACTCCGCGGCCGCCGAGAAGGCCGGGGCCGAGCTGCTCGAGCCCGCGCCCGAGGTGGAGGACGAGGATGCCGCGGCGTCGGTCGAGACCGCCGACGACGACACCGATGACGACGAGGCCGAGGTCGAGGAGACCAATGCACTCGAGGACCAGGCCGGCGGTCTGGTGCTCGGCAGTGACGACGATTTCTGGCTCAAGGTCGGCATCGACCCGGTCCGGGTGATGACCCGGTCGGGCACGTTCTTCACGCTGCGCTGCTACCTCGACGACGAGCCGGTGTTCCTCGGCCGCAACGGCCGGATCAGCGTGTTCGGCTCCGAGCGGTCGCTGGCCCGCTACCTGGCCGACGAGCACGACCACGACCTGTCCGACCTGGCCACCTACGACGACATCCGCACCGCCGCCACCGACGGCTCGCTGGAGGTCGCGGTCAGCGACGAGAACGTCTACGTCCTGAGCGGGATCGCCGACGACATCGCCGACGGACCCGACAGCCTGGACCGCGAACAGCTCGAGCTGGCCGTCGAACTGCTGCGTGACGTCAGCCAGTACGCGGAGGACACCACCGTCGAGGAGAAGCTCGGCCCGGGCCAGCCGCTCGGCAAGGTGATCGCCTTCGTGCTCGACCCCGACTCCGCCGACCGCCCCAAGCCGCCCTACGCCAAGGCCGTGGCGCAGTGGGAGGAGCTGGAGAGCTTCGTCGAGTCGCGGCTGCGCGAGGAGTAGCGGCCCCGGCGATGACTTCCAGGGACGACGCCGGTCTACCCGGTATGACTTCCCTCGCCAACGCCACTGTCCATCGTCTCGACGTTCCCGGCGCCACCCTGCATTACGAGGTGCGCGGCACCGGGCCCGTCGTGCTCGTCGTCGGCTCGCCGATGGCCTCCGCCGAGTTCGCGTCGGTCGCCGACGCGCTGGCGAGCGACCACACCGTCGTCACCTACGACCCGCGCGGCTTCGGTGCGAGCACGATCGCCGATCCGCGGCAGGAATCGACACCGGAACTGCGGGCCGAAGACCTCGTCGCCATCCTCGACGACCTGGGCGTCGCATCAGCGGACGTCGTCGGTTCCAGCGGCGGTGCGGTGACCGGCTTGGCGCTGGCGGCCCGGTACCCGGGCAGGGTGCGAACGCTCATCGCGCACGAGCCGCCGCTGCTCGAGCTGCTGCCCGACGCCGACGCACAGCGGGCCGCCACCGACGCAATCGTCGCGACCTTCCACTCCGACGGCCCGCAGGCCGCCTGGTACGCGTTCATGGTCAACGCCGGCTTCGACATGTCCGCCGGTCCCGACGAGGGGCCCGCCGCCGAATCCGATCCGTCCGAGCAGGAGGCCCGTGAGGCCACCCGGTTCTTCGCCCACGAACTGCAGGCCACCACCCGCTACCTGCCCGACATCGAGGCGCTGCGGGCGGCCCGGGTAGTTGTCGGGATCGGCGCCGAGTCCGCCCGCCTGGTGACACACCGGACGTCGACGGCGCTGGCTGAGCTGCTCGGCTCGCAGCCGGTGATCTTCCCGGGTGAACACGTCGGGTTCATGAGCCACCCCGTCGAGTTCGCCGCCTCGATCAGCCGCGTCCTCGACTAGCCGACCAGGACCGCGTAGCGCGGCTTGATCACGTCGTCGATGAGCGCCAGCCGCTCGTCGAACGCGATGAACGACGACTTCATCGCGTTGATGGTGAAGCGCAGGAGATCGCTCCAGCCGTAGCCGAATGCCTCGACCAGGCGCAGCATCTCGTCGCTCATCGTGGTGTCGCTCATCAGCCGGTTGTCGGTGTTGACGGTCACCCGGAACCGTGACCGCGCCAGCAGGTCGAACGGGTGCTCGGCGATGCTGTTCACCGCGCCGGTCTGCACGTTGGAGCTGGGGCACAGTTCGAGTGGAATCCGCTTGTCGCGCAACAGCGCCGCCAACCGGCCCAGCCGCACCGACCCGTCGTCGGCCACGGTGATGTCGTCGACGATCCGTACCCCGTGGCCGAGCCGGTCGGCGCCGCAGAAGGCGATGGCCTCGTGGATCGACGGCAATCCGAACGCCTCCCCCGCGTGAATGGTGAAGCGCGCGTTGTTTCCCCGCATGTATTCGAACGCGTCGAGGTGACGGGTGGGCGGGTAGCCGGCCTCGGCGCCCGCGATGTCGAATCCCACGACTCCCCTGTCGCGGAAGCGGATCGCCAGCTCGGCGATCTCACGCGATCGGGCCGCGTGGCGCATCGCGGTGACCAGACACCGCACGGTGATGGTCCGGCCCTCCGCGGCGGCCGCCTTCTCACCGTCGGCGAAGCCGGCCAGCACCGCGTCGACGACGGCGTCGAGCGACAACCCGCCGTCGATGTGCAGTTCGGGCGCGAACCGGATCTCGGCGTACACCACGTTGTCGGCGGCCAGGTCCTCGACGCACTCGAAGGCGACGCGGTGCAGTGCCTCCGGTGTCTGCATCACCCCGACGGTGTGGGCGAACGGCTCGAGATAGCGCACCAGTGACCCGCTGTGCGCGGCGGTGCGGAAGAAGTTCGCCAGGTCGTCGACGTTGCCGGCGGGCAGGTCGGCGTACCCGTACTGGCCGGCGAGGTCCAGCACGGTGGCGGGCCGCAGGCCGCCGTCGAGATGGTCGTGCAACAGCGCCTTGGGTGCCTGCCGGATGTTGTCGAGCGTCAACGGCAGCGGTCCGGTCGTCGTCATGGCTCCATCTTCCGTCCGGTCAGGTGATTCGGTCGAGGATCAGCGGGCGGTGCGGCGGCGCGGTGTCGCCGACGGCCCAGCCGCCGTCGAGTTCGGCCAGGGCGGGCCCGAGCCGCTCCGGGGTGTCGGTGTAGAGCGTGAACAGCGCCTCGCCCGCCGCCACCGGCTCGCCCGGCCTTCGGTGGACGTGGACGCCTGCGCCGAACTGCACCTGCTCCCCCGGCGCCGAACGGCCCGCCCCGAGGCGCCACACCGCCAGGCCCACCGCCATCGCGTCGATGCGGCCCATCGTGCCGCCGCGGGACGCGGTGACGGTCTCGGTGTGCGCGCCCAGCGGCAGCGGCGCCGACAGATCGCCGCCCTGCGCGGCGACCAGGTCGCGGAACCGGTCCATCGCGGTGCCGTCGCGCAGGGTCTCGGCGGGGTCGACACCGTCCAGCCCCGCCGCGTCGAGCATCTCGGCGGCCAGCGCGAGCGTCAGTTCCACGACGTCGTCGGGGCCGCCGCCGGCGAGCACCTCGAGCGACTCGGTGACCTCGACGGCGTTGCCCACGGCGCGGCCGAGCGGCACGTCCATGTCGGTCAGCAGCGCGCGGGTGGCCAGCCCGTGCGCGGTGCCCAGGTCGACCATCGTGCGGGCCAGCGCGCGCGCCTCGTCCTCGGACGGCAGGAACGCACCGGAACCCACCTTGGTGTCGAGCACGAGCGCCCGGGCACCCTCGGCGATCTTCTTGCTCATCACCGAACTGGCGATCAGCGGCAGCGACTCCGTGGTGCCCGTCACGTCGCGCAGCGCGTAGATCTTGCGGTCGGCCGGCGCGAGGTCGCCGGCGGCGAAGATCGCGGCGCCCAGGTCGCAGAGTTGTTGCCGGATCTGCTCTTTGGACAGTTCGGCGGTGAAGCCGGGGATCGCCTCGAGCTTGTCCAGGGTGCCGCCGGTGTGGCCGAGCCCGCGGCCTGCGGCCTGCGGTACGGCGCCGCCGCAGGCCATCACGACGGGCACCAGCGGAATGGTGATCTTGTCGCCGACCCCGCCGGTGGAGTGCTTGTCCACCAACGCCAATGGCCTGCCGTCGCGGCGCAGCCCGGTGAAGTCGAACCGCTCTCCCGAGGCCACCATGGCCGCAGTCCACCGGGCGATCTCGGCGTCGGTCATCCCGCGCAGGAAGATCGCCATCAGCAGGGCCGCCATCTGTCCGTCATCGACCCGGCCGCGGGTGTAGCCGTCGATCACCCAGTCGATCGCCGCGTCGGAGAGCACGCCGCCGTCGCGCTTGGTTCGGATGACAGTTGGCGCATCGAATGTGAACTGGGTCACGGGGTTTCCCTGCGGGCCAGGTCGTCGGGGCCGAACGCGTCGGGCAGCAGCTCGCCCAGCGGTCGCGGGCCGCGGGGGTGGTCGATCAGCAGACCCGGTCCGCCGTGCTCGAGCAGCACCTGACGGCAGCGCCCACAGGGCATCAGCACCTCGCCGTCGGGGCCCACACATGACAGCGCGACAAGCCGTCCGCCCCCGCTGGAATGGAGGTCGCAGACCACAGCGCACTCGGCACAGAGACCCAGGCCATATGAGACATTCTCCACATTGCATCCGGCCACCACGCGGTGATCGTCGACCAGCGCCGCCGCACCGACCCGGAAACCCGAATACGGCGCATAGGCATGCGCCGAGACAGATATTGCCTTGCGGCGCAACGTGTTCCAGTCAATTTCAGCAGTCATGCCGGGCCGTCCGAGCCGTTTCTGAATCCATTCCGAACACCTCGTCCCGTGACCCGAAGTCCCAGATAGGGCACCCTAATTTCACCCCTCTGATCGGGGCATACGGCTCCACGCTAGTTCGTTCGTCAGTACAAAGGGGATTAGAGTCGCCCCGAGGTTTGGGGACCGGATTTCACGGCCGAGCCCCAGGCGTCCACCGATGGCGTTGGAGGGTCACATGAGTACCGCGACATCACCCGATACGGACATAGCCGCGCCGCGGTCACAGCCGGCGAAACGCCGCACCCTGTACCGCGGCGACCCGGGCATGTGGTCGTGGGTGCTGCACCGCATATCGGGCGCGACGATCTTCTTCTTCCTGTTCGTCCACGTGCTCGACACCGCGCTGGTGCGCGTCAGCCCGCAGGCCTACAACGAGATCATCGAGACCTACAAGTCGCCGATCATCGGCCTGATGGAGATCGGCCTGGTCGCCGCGGTGCTCTACCACGCACTCAACGGCATCCGGGTGATCCTGATCGACTTCTGGGCCAAGGGCCCGCGCTATCAGCGCCAGATGCTGTGGGTGGTGGCCGGCGTCTTCCTCACCGTGATGATCGCCTCTCTGGGCGTCATCGGCATGCACATGGCGGAGCGATTCCTGTGAGTCAGCAGAAGAGTGGCGAGGACCCCTACGACCACATCAGCGACCGTGGCGGTATCGCCCCGGTGATGCAGCGCAGCCACGACCGGCCCGCGGGGCTGGACAACCCGCGCGCACCGCGCCGCGCCGGCGGGATGCCGAACTTCGAGAAGTACACCTGGCTGTTCATGCGCTTCTCCGGCATCGTGCTGGTCTTCCTCGCGCTCGGCCACCTCTTCATCATGTTGATGTGGGAGGACGGCGTGTACCGCATCGACTTCAACTACGTCGCCGAACGCTGGTCGTCCCCGTTCTGGCAGACCTGGGACCTGCTGCTGCTGTGGCTGGCGCAACTGCACGGCGGCAACGGCATGCGCACGATCATCGCCGACTACGCCCGCAAGGACTCCACCCGGTTCTGGCTGAACACCGTGCTCGCGTTGTCGATCCTGTTCACGCTGGTGCTCGGCACCTACGTGCTGGTGACGTTCGACGCGAACATCTCATGATCGGGAGCTTCAAATGATCCAGGAACATCGCTACGACGTCGTCATCGTCGGGGCAGGCGGCGCGGGCATGCGCGCGGCGGTCGAGGCCGGTCCGCGGGCCCGCACGGCGGTGCTGACCAAGCTCTACCCGACGCGCAGCCACACCGGGGCCGCGCAGGGCGGCATGTGCGCCGCGCTGGCCAACGTCGAGGACGACAACTGGGAGTGGCACACCTTCGACACCGTCAAGGGCGGCGACTACCTCGCCGACCAGGACGCCGTCGAGATCATGTGCAAGGAAGCCATCGACGCGGTGCTCGACCTCGAGAAGATGGGGATGCCGTTCAACCGCACCCCCGAGGGCCGGATCGACCAGCGCCGGTTCGGTGGCCACACCCGCGACCACGGCAAGGCGCCCGTGCGGCGGGCCTGCTACGCCGCCGACCGCACCGGCCACATGATCCTGCAGACCCTCTATCAGAACTGCGTCAAGCACGACGTCGAGTTCTTCAACGAGTTCTACGCACTCGACATCTCGCTGACCGAGACTCCCGGCGGTCCGGTGGCCACCGCGGTGATCGCCTACGAGCTGGCCACCGGTGACATCCACGTCTTCCATGCCAAGGCGATCGTGTTCGCCACCGGCGGGTCGGGCCGGATGTACAAGACGACGTCCAACGCCCACACCCTCACCGGCGACGGGCTGGGCATCATCTTCCGCAAGGGACTTCCCTTGGAGGACATGGAGTTCCACCAGTTCCACCCGACGGGCCTTGCCGGGCTGGGGATCCTGATCTCCGAGGCGGTGCGCGGCGAGGGCGGCCGGCTGCTCAACGGCGAGGGTGAGCGCTTCATGGAGCGCTATGCGCCGACGATCGTCGACCTCGCACCCCGCGACATCGTCGCGCGGTCGATGGTGCTCGAGGTGCTCGAGGGTCGCGGCGCCGGGCCGAACAAGGACTACGTCTACATCGACGTGCGCCACCTCGGCGCCGACGTGCTCGAGGCGAAACTGCCCGACATCACCGAGTTCGCCCGCACCTACCTCGGTGTGGATCCGGTCACCGAACTGGTGCCGGTCTACCCGACCTGTCACTACGTGATGGGCGGCATCCCGACCAACGTCAACGGCCAGGTGCTGCGCGACAACACCAGCGTCATCCCCGGCCTCTACGCGGCAGGCGAGTGTGCGTGCGTCTCGGTGCACGGCGCCAACCGGCTGGGCACCAACTCGCTGCTCGACATCAACGTGTTCGGCCGCCGCGCCGGCATCGCCGCTGCCAACTACGCGGCGGGCCACGACTTCGTCGAGATGCCGGAGAAGCCGGCGGACATGGTCGTCGGCTGGGTGGGCGACATCCTGTCCGAGCACGGCAACGAGCGTGTCGCCGACATCCGCGGGGCACTGCAGCAGTCGATGGACAACAACGCCGCGGTGTTCCGCACCGAGGAGACCCTCAAGCAGGCGCTCACCGACATCCACGGCCTCAAGGAGCGCTACGGCCGGATCACGGTGCAGGACAAGGGCAAGCGCTACAACAGCGATCTTCTCGAGGCCATCGAGCTGGGCTTCCTGCTCGAGCTGGCCGAGGTCACCGTGGTCGGCGCGCTCAACCGCAAGGAGTCCCGCGGCGGCCACGCCCGTGAGGACTACCCGAACCGCGACGACACGAATTACATGCGCCACACCATGGCGTACAAGCAGGGAGAGGATCTGCTCAGCGACATCCGGCTGGACTACAAGCCGGTGGTGCAGACCCGCTACGAGCCGATGGAGCGGAAGTACTGATGAGCGCGCCCGCAATCGAGAAGAACGAAGCCACCACACCGCCCGTGCCGGAGGGTGCGGTGATGGTGACGCTCAAGATCGCCCGCTTCAACCCGGAGGACCCGGACGCCGCCGGCTGGCAGAGCTTCCGGGTGCCGTGCCTGCCGAGTGACCGGCTGCTCAACCTGCTGCACTACGTCAAGTGGTACCTCGACGGCACGCTGACGTTCCGGCGGTCGTGCGCGCACGGCGTATGCGGCAGCGACGCCATGCGGATCAACGGCGTCAACCGGCTGGCGTGCAAGGTGCTGATGCGCGACATGCTGCCCAAGAAGGCGTCCAAGCAGCTGACCATCACCATCGAGCCGATCCGCGGGCTGCCCGTGGAGAAGGACCTGGTGGTCGACATGGAGCCGTTCTTCGACGCCTACCGCGCCGTCAAGCCGTTCCTGGTGACCAGCGGCAACCCGCCCACCCGCGAGCGCATCCAGAGCCAGACCGACCGCGCCCGCTACGACGACACCACCAAGTGCATCCTGTGCGCCTGCTGCACCACCAGCTGCCCGGTGTTCTGGACCGAGGGCTCGTACTTCGGACCCGCCGCGATCGTCAACGCGCACCGCTTCATCTTCGACAGCCGTGACGAGGCGGCCGCCGAGCGGCTCGACATCCTCAACGAGAAGGACGGGGTGTGGCGTTGCCGCACCACGTTCAACTGCACGGAGTCCTGCCCGCGCGGGATCCAGGTGACCCAGGCGATCCAAGAGGTCAAGCGCGCGCTGATGTTCGCCCGTTAGGCATCTCCGCCGAGCGTGAGCTTGTTCGTCAATTCCGGCGGAATTCTCGCGCACTAGCTCACGTTCGGCGCTCGAAAGTCAGGACTCAGCAGGCTCGGGTTCCTCTTCCGGCTCGGGTTCGGGTTGCGGTTCGGGCGGGTCCTCGCCGGCCTGCCTGCCGACCTGCTCGCCGTAGTAGCGGATCACCACCGCCACCGTGGCGGCCACCGGCACCGCCAGGAACGCACCGACCACCCCGAACGTCGAGGCGCCCAGCGTCACCGCCAGCAGCACGATCACCGCGTGCAGCTTCATCGACTTCGACTGCAACCACGGCTGCAGGACGTTGCCCTCGAACTGCTGCACGGCCAGGATGATGCCCAACACGATGAGCGCGTCGACCGGACCGTTGGAGACCAGGGCGATCAGCACGGCGAGGCCGCCCGCGACGAAGGCGCCGACGATCGGCACGAACCCGCCGATGAACGTGATGATCGCGAGCGCGTAGGCCAGCGGCACCCCCACGATCACCAGCCCGATCCCGATGAGCACCGCGTCGACGAGGCTCACCAGTGCCTGGGTGCGGATGAATCCGCCCAGGCTCACCCACACGCGTTCCAGGATCTCCGCCAGATGGGGCGCAGCGGGCCTGCCGACGATGCCGCGCAGCCAGGGGACGAAGCGCGGGCCGTCCTTGAGCAGGAAGAAGGTCACCACCAGGGTGGTGAACACGGTCACCAGGGCCGACGTGGCGGCGCCGACGCCGGTGAACACCCCGGACGCGATCTGCGCGCTACTCGAGTTCAGCCGGTCGGTGACGGCGGCGACAGCCGAGTTCAGTTGCGCCTCACTGATGTTCAGCGGCGGCCCACCGAGCCAGTCCTGTATCTTCACCACGCCGGCCGAGGCCTGCTCGGCCAGCTCCGTGGACTGCTCGACGATGGCCGGGGCAACCGCGGCGATCACGCCGGCGATCACGCCCATTGCGATCAGCAGGACCACCGCGACCGCCGCCGCCGGGGGCACGCCCCTGTTGCGTAGCCAGCGCACCGGCGGCCACAGCACGGTGCACACGATCAGGGCCAGCAAGACGGGCAGAAGGACCACCCATGTCTTGCCCACCACCCACGCCAGACCCCACAGCGCCGCGGCCACGGCGACGAGCTGGATCGCGACCACCGCGGTCGATCGCAGGTGCGCCCGGTAGATCGACCCACGGCTTGGCAGCGCCGTCGTGTTGTCAGTCACCCCTGACTTCTACCCGCGATCGGCCGATTCGAGTACTCGATGGCCGAATTCCCTGTCACACTCCGGCGGGCTGTCTCGTCTGATGGGTATGACCACGAATCATTCGACATCACGCATCGAACCCGTCACCCCCGAGCGCGCGTCACTGCTGACCAAGCTGATGTACCGGACGGCCAGGCGCCGCTTCGGCGAGGTGCCCGAGCCCTTCGCCGTCGCTGCCCACCACCCGCGGCTGATGCTGGCCAACCTCGTCCACGAGGGCATGCTGCAATCGGGGTCGAAGAAGCTGCCGGCCAGCGTCCGCGAACTCGCCGTGTTCTGGACGGCGCGCACCGTCGGCTGCTCCTGGTGCGTCGATTTCGGCGCCATGCTGCAGCGCCTCGACGGCCTCGACGTCGACCGGCTCAAGGAGATCGACGACTACGCGACGTCACCGCGCTACACCGACGACGAGCGTGCCGCGATCGCCTACGCCGACGCGATGAGCACCGACCCGCACACCATCACCGACGAGCAGGTGGCCGATCTGCGGCGGCGCTTCGGCGACGACGGGGTGATCGAGCTGACCTATCAGATCGGGGTGGAGAACATGCGCGCCCGCATGTACTCCGCGCTGGGGATCACCGAGCAGGGCTTCAACTCCGGCGACGCCTGCCGGGTGCCGTGGGCTACCGACGGAGCGGAGAGCCGGTGAACTTGTCGGGGTTCGCGACATCCCAGATGGCGCAGACCTTGCCGTCGCGGACGGTGACCGCCTGGATGTGCGGCGCCATCTCCGGCCATTCACCGTCCGCGGCCAGACCTTCGGTGTAGAGCCCGATCTCACCGTTGACGAGCGCGAGTTGTCCCGCCTCGAAGAACCGCGGGCCGTATCGGCGGGCCAGCCCGAAGATGAACCTGGCGACCTTGTCGGCGCCGTGGATGACGCGGGCGGCGGTGGGCGCCTTGCGGTTCGAGTCACCGGTGAACGTGACGTCGGGGTGCAGCAGCTCGACGACGGCGGCCACGTCGCCCGATGCCATGGCCGCCATCAGCCTGCCCACCACCTCGTCGTGGGACGGGTCGCGGTCCGGCGCCTTCGCATCGGCGACGATGCGCCGTGCGCGCGACGCGAGCTGACGTGCCGACGCCTCGGTGGTCCCGAGGACGGCGCCGATCTCACCGAAGGGCACGGAGAACCCGTCGTGCAGGACGAAGGCGACCCGCTGGTCGGGTGTCAGCCGTTCGAGCACCACCATCGCCGCGAATCGCGCGTCCTCGGCGGCGACCACCGCGGCGAGCGGGTCGCTGTCACCGAATCCGGTGACGACGGGTTCCGGGAGCCACTCGCCGACGTAGGTCTCGCGCCGCCGGGCGGCCGAGCGCAGGCGGTCCAGGCCGATGCGGCTGACCACCGTCGTCAGCCAGGCCTTCGGGTCGGCGATGCGGACGCGCCCGTCCCCCAGCGCATCCCAACGCAGCCATGCGTCCTGCACCGCGTCCTCGGCGTCGGCCACCGAGCCGGTCAACCGGTAGGCCACCGCGAGCAGGTGAGGGCGTGCCTGCTCGAAGTCCAGGGTGCGCTCGGCGGTCGTCACGCCCCAAGGGTAAGTCCGCGGGCCCCGGTCGAGTAGTGGACTACTCACGCAATATCACACCGCAGCCGCGATGCTTCGACCCATGACGGAGGACGACGACGGACGCTTCTGTGATCGTGCGCTTCGGACCGGTGGCCGGGTGGGTGACGTGCCGGATTCCGGCCCCGCGGAACGGATGTGTTTCGCCGTCGGACGTCTCGAACGGCACCGCCGCGATCGGCGGGGTCGCGGTGACGATGACCGTCGACGGTGAGCGCCGCTACCCGACCGGGCTGCCGAGAGCCGCTCGCGCATGCCGGCCGGTGGTGGTCAGCACTGCGACCGCACCGAGCGCCGTCGCCGCGGCGAGCACCATGAGCAGTGACAGCGACGCGTGATCCACCACGACCCCGCCGAGCATCGCGCCGAGGCAGATCGTCGCCTGGAACGAACTGGTGAACAGCACCGTGGCCGCCTCGTCGGCGCCACCGCTGCCCCGCGCGAGCAGTGACTGGGAGCAGGCGGGCACGGCGCCGTAGGCGAATCCCCACAGCAGCAGCGGCGCTGCGGCGCCGGCAAGGTCGTGTCCGAACACCGTCAGCGCCGGCGTCGCGACCGCGATCAGCAGCGCTGCGGTCGCGAAGGTGGCCCGCAGGTGGCGCCGGATCGTGTAGCCGGCGACCAGGTTGCCTGCCAGCCCCGCCGCGCCGTAGCCGAGGAGCAACGCGCTGACCGTCGTCAGACCCATTCCGGTGACCTCGTCCAGGAATGCCGACACGTAGGTGTACGCGCCGAAGTGCGCGACCACGACGAGCACGGTCACCAGCAGGCCGATCCTCACCTCGGTGCGGGCGAGCAGCGCGGCGAGCACCGCGGGACGGGTGACCTGCCGCGGTGTCAGCGATGGCACCGTCGCCCACAGTGCGCCGCACACCAGCGCCGTCGCCACCGCGAGGACGGCGAAGGTCGCGCGCCAGCCCGCGACGCCGGCGATGAACGTGCCCAACGGAACTCCGACGACCGAGCCGAGCGGGACGGCGAGGAAGATCGTCGAGGTCGCCCGCGGCACACTGTGTTCGCCGACCAGGCGGCCGGCCAGACCCGCACCGATCGACCAGAATCCGCCGATGACGATCCCCACGAGCACCCGCGCCGCCAGCAGCATCCAGAACGAGGTCGCCAACGCGCACACCACGTTCGCCCCGACGAGGGTGACCGTCCACACGACCAGCATGGTCCGGCGGTCCACCCGGGCCGTCGCCACCGTCGCGACAGGTGCGGCCACCGCGGCGACCAGACCCGGCACGGTCATCATCAGTCCGGCGGTTCCGGTCGACACCGCGAAGGCGCCCGAGATCGGCACCAGCAGCCCGATCGGCATGATCTCGGTGGTCACGATCACGAAGATGCCCGCCGCGATGCTGAACACCGCCGGCCAGTGCGGCCGAACCTGTTGTGTCATCAGGCCAGTCGACCAGCTCGAGCGGCCGTTGGCTCGCGGCTTTCCGACATGGCAGTCGCCGGTCACCCGCCGAATGGTGGGCAACCGGCGCTGCCTGTGCGTGCGGGGTCAGCAGCAGGATGTGGTGGCGGCCGGCTGGTCGGCGTCGGATGCCGCCGCGCCGCCGCAACACACCCCGCCCTGCGCCTCGCCCGCCTCGTCGAGGTGCTGGGGGCTGGTGCCGAAGGTGTCGGAGTCGGCCAGCACGGTGTAGACCTCCCACTTCTCCCCGGCCGGTCCGGTCACCCAGACCTTGTCCTGGGTCGCGAAACAACACGTGGTGCCGATCTCCTCGTCGGTGAACAGCCCCTCGTCGGTCAATCGGGCGATCTCGGCATGCACCTGCTCGCTCGACGCGACCTCCACGCCGAGGTGATTGATGGTGCCGCCCCTGCCGCGGTTCTCGAGGAGCACCAGTTTCAGTGCCGGTTCGGTGACCGCGAAGTTGGCGTAGCCCGGTTTGACCTTCGCGGGGGTGGTGTTGAACAGCTTGGAGTAGAACGTGATCGCCTCGTCGAGGTCGTCGACGTTGAGAGCCAGCTGGACACGGGACATGATGGACCTCCATAGGGATGAGACATATATCGAACTGACGCGTCGAACTCAGAATGCCACCTTTTTGATATATGTCAAGACCGATGGCATGATGGAGCGCATGCCCAAAGCGCTGCCCGTCATCGACATGTCGGCCCCGGTGTGCTGCGCCCCGGTGGCCGCAGGCCCGATCAGCGACGAGGACGCCCTCGCCGTCGCGATGCGGCTCAAGGCAATCGCCGACCCGATGCGGGTGAAGATCATGTCGTACCTGTTCAACGGCGAGGAGACCAGCGGTCACCTCGCCACGGTGCTCGGTCTCAGCGAGTCCACCGTCAGCCACCACCTCGGGCAGTTGCGCAATGCGGGCCTGGTGATCTCCGACCGGCGCGGCATGAACGTGTTCCATCGAGTCAAAAGTGAAGCGCTGCAAGCACTCTGTGTCGTACTCGACCCCAGCTGCTGCACGTAGTGGTCACCGGCGGCCTCATGGGACGCCGCACTCGATTCACGTGAGACATCGATGCTCGGACAACCGATTCCGTTGCTGTGTTACCCCGAAGAAAACTATTCCGTTGTATCCGCCCGCATAGACCATCGAAACCGTATATTTCCGGCATGGCAATCAAGGAACCGCCGACCTCGGCTGTCGGCGACAAGGGGCTGCAGGCGGGGGCCCTTGGCCTGGTCGGCAACATCGTCATCGGCCTCGGCGCCGTCGCGCCGGCGTACAGCCTGGCCGCCACCCTCGGCTTCGTCGTCCTGGCCGTCGGGGACAAGGCACCGGCGATGTTCGTGCTGGCGTTCATCCCGATGCTGTTGGTCGCCTTCGCCTACAAGGAACTGTCGCAGGACACGCCGGACTGCGGCACCACCTTCACCTGGGGCACCAAGGCGTTCGGCCCGTGGATCGGCTGGATCGGCGGGTGGGGTCTCGCGGTGTCGGCGATCATCGTGCTGGCCAACGTCGCCGAGGTGGCGGCCATCTACCTCTACCGCTTCCTGGGCACACTCACCGGCGGTGCCGAGGACAACTTCTTCAACACGCTCGCCGACAGCCTGACCGCCAAGGTGCTGCTGGGCTGCTTCTTCATCCTCGCCATGACGGCGGTGAGCGCGCGGGGAATCGTTCTCTCCGAACGCATTCAGAACGTGCTCATCGGGATCCAGTTCGTCGTCCTGGTCGGTGTCAGCATCTTCGCACTGGTGCGGGTGTTCGCCGGCAATGCGGGCGAACAGGCCATCAGCCCGTCGCTGTCATGGCTGTGGCCAAGTGGCCTGGATTCCTCGTCCATCGCCGCGGCGGTCATCCTGTGCATCTTCATCTACTGGGGCTGGGACGCCTGCCTGGCCGTCGGCGAGGAGACCAAGGACCCGGGCCGCACCCCGGGCATCGCCGCGGTGATCACCACGCTGATCCTGGTGTGCACCTACGTGCTCGTCGCCTTCGCGGTGCAGTCCTTCGCCGGCTTCGGCACCGAGGGCATCGGCCTGAAGAACGAGGAGAACGCCGACGACGTGCTGACCATCCTCGGCGATCCGGTGGCCGGGACCGTGGTGTCCGCACTGTTGATGCTCACCGTGTCGATCTCTGCGCTGTCCTCGACGCAGACCACGATCCTGCCGACGGCACGCGGAACGCTGTCGATGGCGGTGTACGAGGCCATCCCGCAGCGCTTCGCCCGGGTGCACCCCCGCTACATGACCCCGGCGTTCGGCACCATGGTGATGGGAGTGGCGGCGCTGTGCTTCTACCTCGTGCTGTCGTTCGTCAGCCAGAACGCGCTGCAGGACTCCGTCGCCTCGCTGGGCCTGGCGGTCGCGTTTTACTACGGCATCACCGCCTACGCGTGCGTCTGGTACTTCCGGCGCACACTTTTCAGCTCTGCCCGGAACCTGTTCTTCCGCGGCATCTTCCCGCTGCTCGGCGCCGCGGCGATGACGTGGGCGTTCGTCAAGAGTGCGATCGACATGATCGCCGAGGACTACGGCGAGACGGCGTACGGCGGCATAGGTGGCGTCTTCGTCCTCGGCGTCGGCATGCTGGCACTGGGTATCCCGCTGATGCTGGCGTGTTTCGCATTCGGCACCAAGCGGTTCTTCCGCGGTGAGACGCTGACCGCGAGCACCGAAGTCAAGGTTCCCGACACCTTCTGATGTCGTCACCTCGAGAGAAGGACCAGCCATGCATCTGACAGTCGGATATCTGGCCACTCCGACCGGCGACGACGGCGTCGCGCTGGCCAGCGCACTCGCCAAGACCTTCGACGCCACCGTCGACGTGGTGCTGGTGGTCCGCGAGGAGATGCCCGACGGCAGCCCAGGCCGCAGCGAGTACCAGCGGTTGCTCGTCGAACGCGGCGAGGAGTGGGTCTCGCGGGCGGTCGATGCGCTTGCGGCCAAGGGCGTCAGCGCCGGATCGACGGTCACCGTCGGTGAGTCCTTCGCCCAGTCGCTCCTGCAGTTCGCCGAGGAGAAGTCGTCGGACCTCATCGTGGTCGGCGGCGCCCGTGACGGATTCTTCGGCGGCCACACCATCGGCCCCGTCACCGGCGCGCTGCTGCATTCCTCGCCGATCCCGGTGGCACTCGCACCGCGCGGCTACGCCGAGGACCCCGACGACGACATCGCCGCCATCACCGCGGCGGTGCCAACCCGGCCCGGCGACGACAACCCGCTGCCGTTCGCCCTCACCCTGGCCAGCGCTGCAGGCCTGCCGATCCGCATGCTGTCGCTGGTGTCAGCGGAGAACCTCGCCGAGGCCGAGAGCGTGAAGGAGGTGCGGCAGTTCCAGATCGCCGCCGCCGAGGAGAACCTCGCCGTCGCGGCGCGCGCGCTGCCCGACGCGCCGGAGATCGAGTCCCTTGTCGCCGAGGGGATGACGCTGGAGTCGGCGCTCAAGAAGCTCAGGTGGGACGACGGCGCGCTGCTCGTCGTCGGGTCCAGCCGCTTCGCCGCGCCGAGGCGGATCTTCCTGGGGTCCACGGCCGCGCGCATCCTGGCCGGCGTCGACGTCCCCGTGGTGGTCGTACCCCGCGAGTGACGCGCTAGCGCCGCTTGAAAATGGTGCGGTGCCATTCCTTGTCGGCCACGCCGGTGATGTCGCTCATCACGTGCTTGACGGTGAGGTACTCCTCGAGTGAGTAGTCGCTCATGTCCTTGCCGAACCCCGATGCGCCGACACCGCCGTGCGGCATCTCGCTGATGATCGGGATGTGGTCGTTGATCCACACGCAGCCGGCCTGGATCTCGCGCGACGCCCGCTGCGCGCGGTACACGTCGCGGGTCCACGCCGAGGCGGCCAGCCCGTAGTCGGTGTCGTTCGCCTGCCGCAGCGCGTCGTCGTCGTCGGTGAACGGCCGCACGGTGAGCACCGGTCCGAAGATCTCGTCGCGGTACACCTCGGAGTCCTCGGCCACGTCGGCGATCAGCGTCGGCGCGTAGAACGAACCCGGCAGATCCGGGGTGGTGCCGCCGGTGACGATCCGCCCACCCTGGCCGGGAGCCCGCTCGACCATGCCCGCCACCTTGGCGCGGTGCGCCATCGAGATCAGCGGCCCCAGGTCGGTGTCGGGGTCGTGCGGGTCGCCGACGACGACCTTGCCCATCACCTCAGCCACCCCGGCGACGAAGTCGTCGTAGACTTCGCGCGCCACGATCGCCCGTGTCGCGGCTGTGCAGTCCTGGCCGGTGTTGATCAGCGCACCGGCGACCGCACCCTGGATCGCGGCGTCGAGGTCGGCGTCGTCGAACACCACGAACGGCGCCTTGCCGCCCAGCTCCAGCTGGGTGCGGTGGCCGTGCGTGGCGGCGGCGGCCATCACCCTGCGGCCCACCGGGGTGGACCCGGTGAAGGTAACCAGGTCGACGTCGCGGTGGCCGGCCAGCGCGGTGCCGACGTCGTGTCCCGCGCCGGTGACGACGTTGAGCACGCCCGCTGGGAGCCCGGCCTCGGTGGCCAGCCTGGCCAGCGTCAGCGTGGTCAGCGGGGTGATCTCGGCGGGCTTGATCACCACCGAGCACCCGGCGGCAAGTGCGGGCAGCACCTTCCACACCGCCATCTGCAGCGGGTAGTTCCACGGGGTGATGGTGGCGACGACGCCGATGGCCTCGCGCCGGATGCTCGAGGTGTGGTCGCCGGAGTACTCCGCGGTGGCCTTGCCCTCGAGATGCCGCGCGGCGCCCGCGAAGAAGTCGATGTTGTCGACGCTGCCGGGGACGTCGAACTCGGCGGCCAACCGCACCGGCTTGCCGGTCTGGCTGACCTCCTCGGCGACCAGGTCGTCGGCGTGCTCGTCGGCCAGCTTCGCCAGCCGGGCGAGCACCGCCGACCGGTCGGCGGGCGTGGCGGTGGCCCACCCGGGCAGCGCGCGGCGGGCGGAGGCGACCGCCGCGTCGACGTCACCGGGGGTGGCCAGCGCGTACTCGGCGACCACCCGGCCGGTCGCCGGATCGATGACCCGGTGGTTCTCCCCCGAGGTCGCCACCGCCGCCCCGTCGATCCAGCTGCCTGCCACGTTCGTCGCCACGGTCATGCGCCAACGCTAACGGACGGCCCCGCGCATGGCTACGCAATCCAGCCGCCGAGCAGGGTTGAAACAATCGATTTCATACGTCTGGTTGCCCGCAACGACGGATTCCGTGCACAATCACTGGCATGACCAATCCGGATGGTCAACCCGTCACCCCGCCCGTCGGCTTGCGCGTCAACCCGTCGCGGCCCGGCGCGTTCCAGCTCGACGAACTGTCCAAGGCGATCATCGAGAAGTTGCAGCAGGATGGCAGGCGCTCCTACGCCGGCATCGGCAAGGCCGTCGGCCTCTCTGAGGCCGCCGTGCGCCAGCGGGTCCAGCGCATGGTCGACGCCGGCGTCATGCAGATCGTCGCCGTCACCGATCCGATGCAGCTCGGGTTCGCCCGCCAGGCGATGATCGGCATCCGCTGCACCGGTGACACCACCAAGATCGCCGAGAAGCTCGCCGGGATGGCACAGGTCGATTACGTCGTGCTCACCGCCGGATCGTTCGACGCGATCGTCGAAGTGGTCTGCGAGGACGACGACGACCTGCTCGACCTGCTCAACACCCAGATCCGCGCACTGCCGGGAGTGATATCCACCGAAACGCTTGTTTATTTGAGACTCGTTAAGCAGCAATACAATTGGGGTACACGATGACAACGACCGATATTACCGAACCAGTGACAACCGATCTGGCCGCGAAGGCCAGCCGGCACCTGTGGGGGCACTTCGCCCGCCACGGCGAGAACATCTCCCCGCCGATCATCACCCGCGGCGAGGGCACCACCATCTGGGACGACAAGGGCCGCAGCTACATCGACGGCCTGTCCGGGCTGTTCGTGGTCCAGGTCGGCCACGGCCGCGCCGAACTGGCCGAGGCCGCCGCCAAGCAGGCCGAGCAGCTGGCGTTCTTCCCGCTGTGGTCCTATGCCACGCCGCCGGCGATCGAACTGGCCGAGCGGTTGGCGAATTACGCACCCGGCGACCTCAACCGCGTCTTCTTCACCACAGGTGGCGGAGAGGCCGTCGAGAGCGCGTGGAAGCTGGCCAAGCAGTACTTCAAGCTGGTCGGCAAACCCGGTAAGCACAAGGTCGTTTCGCGTGCGGTGGCCTACCACGGCACGCCGCAGGGCGCGCTCGCCATCACCGGCGTGCCGGCGTTCAAGGCGCCGTTCGAGCCGCTCACCCCCGGCGGGTTCCGCGCGCCGAACACCAACTTCTACCGCGCTCCGGCCAATTACCAGCACGACGAGAAGGCCTTCGGCCAGTACTGCGCCGACCGCATCGCCGAGGCCATCGAGTTCGAGGGTCCCGACACCGTGGCGGCCGTGTTCCTCGAGCCCGTGCAGAACGCGGGCGGCTGCTTCCCGCCGCCACCAGGCTATTTCGAGCGGGTCCGCGAGATCTGCGACCGCTACGACGTGCTGCTGGTCTCCGACGAGGTGATCTGCGCGTACGGCCGGATCGGCTCGATGTTCGCCTGCGACGACTTCAACTACGTGCCGGACATCATCACCTGCGCCAAGGGCCTCACCTCCGGTTACTCGCCGATCGGCGCGATGATCGCGAGTGACCGGCTGTTCGAGCCGTTCAACGACGGCAAGACCGCCTTCGCCCACGGCTACACGTTCGGCGGTCACCCGGTGTCGGCCGCCGTCGCGCTGGCCAACCTGGACATCTTCGAACGCGAGGGCCTCAACGCCCGGGTCAAGGAGAACGCACCGGCGTTCCGCGCCACCCTCGAGCGGCTCTACGACCTGCCGATCGTCGGCGACGTCCGCGGTGAGGGCTACTTCTACGGCATCGAACTGGTCAAGGACAAGGCGACCAAGGAGACCTTCAACGACGAGGAGTCCGAACGGCTCCTGCGCGGCTTCCTGACCCCGGCGCTCTTCGAGGCGGGCCTGTACTGCCGCGCCGACGACCGCGGCGACCCGGTGGTGCAGCTGGCGCCGCCGCTGATCAGCGGGCAGGCCGAGTTCGACGCGATCTACGAGATCCTGCACAGCGTGCTGGGCGAGGCGAGCCGGCGAATCTAGGAGGAAGGCGGGTGTCGCCGCAACGGAAGCCGCCGATCGACCCGGTGCGGTGGCAGCCGCCGCCGGTCACACCGCTGCCTGAATTGCCCGCTCCCGCAGTCACCGTCGTCCCGGTACCCGGCCACGCCCCGGAGGATGTGGTCGTCGACGCCGACGGCGCGGTGTGGACCGGGGTGGACGACGGCCGGATCCTGCGGATCGATCCCGACGGCCGGGTCACCGTGGTCGCCGACACCGGTGGCCGGCCGCTGGGACTCGCGGTCGCGCGCGACGGCAGACTGCTCGTCTGCGACAGCCCGCGCGGCCTCCTGACCCTCGACCCGGGCACCGGCGTCGTGCAGCCGCTGGTCGAGCACGTCGACGGCCGGCACCTGCAGTTCTGCTCGAATGTCATCGAGACAGCCGACGGCACAATCTATTTCACCGAGTCGACCAGCGCGTTCACCTATCAGCACTTCAAGGGTGCGGTGCTGGAGGCACGTGGGCGCGGCGGACTGTTCCGGCGGTCCGCCGACGGGACGGTCAGCACCGTGCTCGATGGGTTGTACTTCACCAACGGTGTCACCCCGACCGCCGACGGATCGGCGCTGGTGTTCGCCGAGACGCTGGCCCGCCGGCTGTCCAAGTACTGGCTCACCGGCCCGCAGGCGGGTCAGGTGACACCGCTCGTGACGGGCCTGCCCGGACACCCGGACAACCTGTCCACCGGCGCCGACGGCCGGATCTGGTGTGCGATGGTGTCGCCGCTCAACACCACCGCCGAGTGGCTGGCGCCCCGTGCGACGCTCTTGCGCCAACTCCTCTGGCGGCTGCCCGAGCGGTTCGCGCCGCAACTCGCACCCGAGGTGTGGGCGGTGGCGTTCGATCCGGACGACGGCCGTCCGGTCGCCGGGCTGCGCACCACCCATCCCGACTTCGGCATGGTGACCGGTCTGGTCGAGGCCGGCGACCGGCTCTGGCTGGGCTGCATCGGTTCGGACGCCGTCGCGCACGTCCCGCTGAGCGAGTTGTCGCTGTCCTGACGTTGAGATTGTCGTGAGATCGCGATTCGGCCCGCGATCGCGATCTGGAAGCAAACTCAATGCCGGCTCGAGTCACATCAACCACTCCTGTCACAGCGTGCCTCCGCGCAATGCGGTCGCCGGTCGCTTAATCTGCGCAGACGATGGCCAAGTCACGCATGCTCTGCACCCGCGCCGCGGGGCTGCTGGCCGTCGCGGCGATGGCCGCGGCGCCGGCTCTGCTCGGCGCGCCCGCCGCC
>NZ_JACKSJ010000096.1 GCF_025821665.1 [Mycobacterium] manitobense | reverse complement strand
CATCAGCGCGCCGCCCGCGGCTCCCGCGTCGAGTGCGTAGCTGTAGAGCCGGCCCGGCACCAGCACGTCGGTGCCGCCCCGCTCGTTGACCGCGGCGCGCGGCGGTGCGTCGGCGCGCAGCGCGAGCGTCTGGTTCTCGCCGAGCCGGGGGTGCAGCCCGGTGGCGCTCCACCGCACCTGCCAGCGGCCCTCGTCGCGGACCATGTTGAGCCGTCCGTCGTAGGTCCAGGTGCGGTCCTTGGGCAGGTGCCAGGTGTAGCGGTAGGTCACGCTGCCGGTGTCCTCCGCGTATCGGGCACTGAGGATCTGGGCGTCCAGCGTGGTTGCCTGCAGACCGGCCCACGCCTCGTTCAGGTCGGTCCGCGCCTCGTCGGGCCGGTCGGCGAGCTCGGCGGCGGCTCCGGTGTCGCCGCGGCCGAGCGCCGCGAAGAACTCCTCGGCCGTCGGTTCGGGACCGTTGGGGCGGGGGGTACAGGCGCTCAGCGACGCCGCCGCCGCAACCATCACCAGCGCGGCCAACGCGGACGCGCGTGATACTGCTGAGGTTCGAGTTGCCATTGGGGCAGATGTTATGAACTTTGGCATCGCATGTCGGGGAGGCGCACCGAGACCCGACCGTGACAATCACCTCGGCTCGCCGGCGGCGGAGCCGATCCACCGCATTCCGGCGAAGCGCCCGGTGGTGACGGTAAGCGGTGCGGGGCATATACCGTGATCGACGATGGCCGACACCGATCCGTCCCCGAATTTCGGCGACGTACAGCACCACTACGACCTGTCCGACGACTTCTTCCGGCTCTTCCTGGATCCCACGCAAACCTACAGCTGCGCATACTTCGAGCCCCCGGACCTCACGCTGGAACAGGCGCAGCTGGCGAAGATCGACCTGTCGCTGGGCAAGTGTGACCTTCGGCGCGGGATGACGCTGCTCGATATCGGTTGCGGGTGGGGCGCCACGATGCTGCGGGCATTGGAGCGTCACGACGTCAATGTCATCGGGCTGACGCTGAGCGAAAACCAGTACCAGCACGTGCAGAAGCTGCTCGCTTCCCGGCCGAACACCGACTCGGGCAGACACGCCGAGGTGCGGTTGCAAGGATGGGAGGAGTTCCACGATCCGGTGGACCGCATCGTGTCGATCGGCGCGTTCGAACACTTCAAGTACGCCCGTTACCCGATGTTCTTCGAGCGGGCGTACGACATCCTGCCCGGCGACGGCAGGATGATGCTGCACTCCATCGTCACCATGGGCCGCGACATCTTTCGGATGGGCCGCAAGATCACCCGTGAAGACGTCGACTTCTGGGCGTTCCTCGGCCGGGAGATCTTCCCCGGCGGTGAGCTGCCGCTACCGCAGAGCATCCCCTCCTACGCCGAGGCGGCCGGCTTCGCGGTGCGCCAGGTCCAGTCGTTGCAGCCGCATTACGCCCGCACGCTGGACATCTGGGCGGAGACACTGGCCGCCCGCCATGACGACGCGGTACGCATCGCCTCGGAGGACACCTACCAGACCTACATCCGGTATCTCACCGGCTGTGCCGACCGGTTCCGTTGGCGCCACGTCGACGTCCGCCAGTACACCCTGACCAAGGCCGAGCCGGAATAGCTGTCAGGACCCGGCGGCCGGGGTGCGCACCACCAGCGGGACCGCGGGGAAGAATGCAGCCATCTCCGAGCGGGACTTCCGCAGTGCCGCTGTGCCGTACCCCCTCTTGCGGTACTGCGGGTGGATCCAGACCCGCACGTTGACCTCGCCGCCGGCCAGCTCGCCGAACACCATGCCGACCTTGTCGGAGCCGTCGATCGCCACCAGCCACGCCGCCTCCTCGGCGGCGACCCGCGCCACGGCAGCGGAGATCTCGTCGGCCAGATCACCTGCAGGACTGCCGGATCCGTCGCCCGCCGCGCCGACATCGGCGGTGCGGGCGGCGAAGATGTCGCCGTCGGCGGTCGCATCGAAGGCCCGCAGCGTCAGCGAGTCGGGCGACGCGGACCCCGACTCGCCCCTGGTGAAACTCAGCTGGTTGTTGAGATCCTCCAACTCGGCGGCGATGCGCCGCCGGGACACCTTGGTGAGCCGGTCGAAGGACAACCGCAGCACTGCCTCGGCACTGGGCGCCGAGGTCTTCAGCAGCGACGCGACCGCCTCGATCGCGGCGTCGTGGTCCTCGGAGTCGACGATTGCGTCGAGCACCTCGTGCCTGTGGTCCAGCGCCCGCACCAGGGTGTCGGCGATCTCGCGGCGGGCGACCTTGGGGTCGGATTCGGTCATGACGGCAGCCTAAGGGCTGCTGCCCGCGCCCGGGGAACCGGGCGGCGGTCAGTCGAGCAGAACCGTCGCGAACGTGCCGACCTGCTCAAATCCGATGCGCGCGTACGTCGCCCGGGCGACGGTGTTGAAGCTGTTGACGTAGAGGCTGGCGATGCGCCCGCTGCGCAGCACCGCCGACGACAGCGCCGCGGTGCCGGTGGTGCCCAGCCCGCGGCCACGCCATTCCGGATGCACCCACACGCCCTGGATCTGGCCGACGGTCGGCGACTGGGAGCCGACCTCGGCCTTGAACACCACCTCGCCGCGCTCGAAGCGGGCCCACGCCCGGCCTGCGGCGATCAGCCCGGCCACCCGGCGCCGGTAGCCGCGGCCGTTGTCGCCCAGCCGCGGGTCGACGCCGACCTCGCCGATGAACATGTCGATGGCCGCGGTGAGATACGCGTCGAGTTCCTCGATGCGGGCGGGCCGCACCGCCGAGTCGATCGAGCACTGGGGCGCGGAGTGCAGCGCCATCAGCGGCTGGTGCTCACGCACGTCACGCGCGGGGCCCCACGCCGCCTCGAGCCTGCGCCACATCGGCAGCACCAGCTCCGCCCGGCCCACCAGCGACGAACATCGCCGCGCCGTGCTCATCGCCTGGTCGGCGAAGGCGTTGAGGTCGTCGATCTCTCCGCGCAGCGGGATCAGGTTGGGACCGGCGTAACACAGCGAATCGGCGGCACCCCGGCGCGTCCACAGTTCCCCACCGATGGCACCGGGCTCGACGCCGTGATCGGCGACCCGGGCGGCGACCATGCACGATCCGATCGGATCCTGGTCGAGCACCTCGAGGACCGCGGCGGCGTCCCGCACCACCGACACCCGTCGCTCGTCGACATGGCGGAACAGCGGCGGTGCCGACATCGCGCGTCTTTCTGTTCGAGCGGTCGTGACCCCGACCACAGGGCCGCACTCAGCTTACGGTGACAACCGGTGAACCGCTCGCACTTGTCTGGCCGGAGTCCATCTCGGCGGCGATGCGCATCGCCTCCTCGATCAGGGTCTCCACGATCTGCGCCTCGGGCACCGTCTTGATGACCTCGCCGCGAACGAAGATCTGTCCCTTGCCGTTTCCGGACGCGACGCCGAGGTCCGCCTCGCGCGCCTCCCCCGGCCCGTTGACGACACAGCCCATCACCGCGACCCGTAGCGGCACCTCGAGGCCGTCCAGCCCCGCGCTGACCGCGTTGGCCAGCGTGTACACGTCCACCTGGGCCCGGCCGCACGACGGGCAGGACACGATCTCCAGGCCACGCGGCCGCAGGTTCAGCGATTCGAGGATCTGGTTGCCGACCTTGATCTCCTCAACCGGAGGCGCGGACAGCGAGACGCGGATGGTGTCGCCGATGCCCTTGCTCAGCAGCGCCCCGAACGCGACGGCGGACTTGATGGTGCCCTGGAACGCGGGCCCCGCCTCGGTGACGCCGAGGTGCAGCGGGTAATCGCACTGCGCGGCGAGTTGCTCGTAGGCCGCGACCATGATCACCGGGTCGTTGTGCTTGACGCTGATCTTGATGTCGCCGAAGCCGTGCTCCTCGAACAGCGACGCCTCCCACAGCGCCGACTCCACGAGCGCCTCCGGGGTGGCCTTGCCGTACTTCTTCATCAACCGCGGGTCCAGCGAGCCGGCGTTGACGCCGATCCGGATCGGGATGCCGGCCGCACCCGCCGCCTTGGCGACCTCCTTGACCCGGCCGTCGAACTCCTTGATGTTGCCCGGGTTGACGCGCACGGCGGCACAGCCGGCGTCGATCGCGGCGAAGATGTACTTGGGCTGGAAGTGGATGTCGGCGATCACCGGGATCTGCGACTTCTTGGCGATGGCGGGCAGCGCGTCGGCGTCCTCCTGCCGGGGGCACGCCACGCGCACGATGTCGCAGCCGGACGCCGTGAGTTCGGCGATCTGCTGCAGCGTCGCGTTGATGTCGTGGGTCTTGGTGGTGCACATCGACTGCACGGCGATCGGGTGGTCGCTGCCGACACCGACATCGCGCACCATCAACTGGCGCGTCTTGCGGCGTGGCGCGAGCACCGGCGCCGGCGGTGCCGGCATGCCCAGGCCTATCGAGGTCACAGCGTCTCCAGGGTTCAGGGCCGGCTACTGCAACCTGATCGGGTTGACGAAGTCGGCGGTCACGGTCAGCAGCATGTAGCCGACCAGCACCACCAAGACTACGTAAGTAGCGGGCATCAGTTTGAGATAGTTCACCGGCGCCGCGGCCACCTTGCCGCGCGCCGACCGGATCATGTTGCGGATCTTCTCGAACACCGCGACCGCGATGTGCCCGCCGTCGAAGGGCAGCAGCGGGATCAGGTTCACCGCGCCGAGGACGAAGTTGAGCTGAGCCAGGAAGAGCCAGAACAACTCCCACACGCCGGCGTCGGCGGTGTCACCGCCGATGATGCTGGCGCCGACCACGCTGATCGGGGTCTCGGGGTCGCGCTCGCCACCGCCGATGGACTCCACCAGCGCGCCGATCTTGGTGGGGATCTTCGCCAGCGCCTCGCCGAGCTGGACGGCCAGGTCGCCGGTGAACGCGACGGTGCCGGGCACCGCCGTCAGCGGGTTGTACTGCGCCCAGTCGAGCGGGTCCGGGGCGCCGATGCCGACGGCGCCGACTTTCGACGGGGTGTCACCGTCGGTGCTGGTGAAGCGCTCGACACGGGTGACGTCCACCACGGTGGTGAACTGGCTGCCGTCGCGCTCGACCGTGAACGGCGTCGGCCCGTCGAGGGTGCGGACGGCGGTAACCATCTCCTTGAAGTCCGCCACCGGGGTGTCGCCGACCTTGACCACGGTGTCACCGGGCCGGATACCGGCCAGGGCGGCGGGGCCAGGCCCGGTGCACTCACCCAACTCGGTCTTCGACACCTGCGGCGCGACACACACGGTTTCGCCGACGACGGCGGTGGTGGGCGGGTTCAGGTCGGGCAGACCCCAGGTGAGGGCGATGCCGTAGATGATCACCATGCCGAGGACGAAGTTCATGCCGGGACCGGCGAACAGCACGGCCACCCGCTTCCACACCTTCTGCCGGTACATCGCGTACGGCCGGTCGGCGGGGTCGAGTTCGTCGACCGGGGTCATGCCCGCGATGTCGCAGAAGCCGCCGAGCGGGATGGCCTTGACGCCGTACTCGGTCTCCCCCAGCTTGTTGGGCCTGCGCGTGGACCACAGCGTGGGCCCGAAGCCGACGAAGTAGCGGCGCACCTTCATACCGGTGGCACGCGCCACCCACATGTGGCCGCACTCGTGCAGGGCCACCGAGACCAGAATCGCGAGCGCGAACAGCGCGACACCAACAACGAACATCATCGGGCGGGCAGAACCTCCTGGGTGAGCACGGAGCGGGCCTTCTCGCGGGCCCATCGCTGCGCCTCGAGTACCTCCTCCACGGTAGCTGGTTCCGCGGCCCACTCGTCGCCGGCGGCCAGCACCTCGCCGACCGTCCGGACGATCGCCGGGAAGGAGATGCGGCCGTCGAGGAACGCCGCGGCGGCCTCCTCGTTGGCCGCGTTGTAGACCGCGGTCAGGCAGCCACCCGCGGTGCCTGCCGCGCGGGCCAGCCGCACCGCCGGGAAGACCTCGTCGTCGAGCGGCAGGAACTCCCAGGTGGCGGCGGTGGAGAAGTCGCAGGCGGCGGCGGCTCCGGGCACCCGGTCCGGCCAGCCGAGCGCGAGCGCGATCGGTAGCTTCATGTCGGGCGGGCTGGCCTGTGCCAGCGTCGACCCGTCGGTGAAGGTCGCCATCGAGTGCACGATCGACTGCGGATGCACGACGACGTCGATGCGGTCGTACGGGATGCCGAACAGCAGGTGCGTCTCGATCAGCTCGAGGCCCTTGTTGACCAGCGTCGCCGAGTTCAGGGTGTTCATCGGCCCCATGGACCAGGTGGGGTGCTTGCCCGCCTGTTCGGGGCTCACCGAGTCGAGATCCTCGGCCGACCAGCCGAGGAACGGGCCGCCGGATGCGGTGAGCACCAGCCGGGCGACCTCGCCGGAGGTGCCGCCGCGCAGGCACTGCGCCATCGCCGAGTGCTCGGAGTCGACCGGCACGATCTGGCCGGGTGCGGCCGCCCGCAGCACCAGCGGACCGCCTGCCACCAGCGACTCCTTGTTCGCCAGGGCCAGCCGCGCGCCGGTGGCCAGGGCGGCCAGGGTGGGTTCCAGTCCCAGCGCCCCGACCAGGGCGTTGAGCACCACGTCGGCCTCGGTGTCCTGCACCAACCGGGTCACGGCGTCCGGGCCGCTGTGGGTGACGTCACCGATCCGCTCCGCGGCGGCGGCGTCGGTGACCGCGACCCTGGTGGCGCCGGTCTCGGCGCGCTGGCGGGAGAGCAGGTCGGGGTTGTTGCCGCCGGCGGCCAGCCCGACCACCTCGAACCGGTCCGGATTGGCGGCGATCACCTCGAGCGCCTGGGTGCCGATCGACCCGGTGCTGCCGAGGATCAGCACCCGCTGCCGAGATCCGGATGAGCTCACCGGACTATTGTGCCGCCTCCGGGAGCCGCCCCGGCGCACACCGCACCCCGATCTTGAATGTGACGCGTTTGTGACGGCGGCTCCCCCGGCCCGTCCGTGACGCACACCACCCCGAATCCCCGGTGTCAGATCACCAGGACGGCGGCGCCGCCGCCTCCGCGTACCGAGGAGTGGCAGTGGTTTCAACGAAGAGGTACAGCGTCCACCGCAAGGCCGTTGCGGCAGCGGGCCTGAGCGCGTTGGCCGTGTTCGGCGTCGCGGCGTGTTCGAGCGGTGGCAGCGAGTCCACCGCTTCGTCGGGGAGCAGCGCGGCGTCGTCGGCCGCGGAGAGCGCCACGTCGTCCGCACCGTCGAGCGCGGCGGCCGACCCGGCCGCGAACCTGGTCGGCGCGAGCTGCGCCGCCTACGCCGAGCAGGTGCCGTCGGGCCCCGGTTCGGTGACCGGCATGGCGGCCGACCCGGTGACCGTCGCGGCGTCCAACAACCCGATGCTCAAGACGCTGACCCAGGCGCTGTCGGGGCAGCTCAACCCGAACGTGAACCTGGTCGACACGCTCAACGGTGGCGAGTTCACCGTGTTCGCGCCGACCGACGACGCGTTCGCCAAGATCGACCCGGCCACCATCGAGACGCTCAAGACCGACTCCGATCTGCTGACGAGCATCCTGACCTACCACGTCGTGCCGGGTCCGGGCGCCGCTCCCGACAAGGTGGCAGGCACCCACAAGACCGTGCAGGGCGCCGACGTCACGGTGACCGGTGAGGGCGAGGGCCTCAAGGTCAACGACGCGGGCCTGGTGTGCGGTGGGGTGCAGACCGCCAACGCGACCGTCTACATGATCGACACGGTGCTGATGCCTCCGGCGAGCTGACCGACGCTCCCGTAGCGACCGTCCCCCGGGCACCCGACGTGCCCGGGGGATGTCGTGCGCGAAAACCGCCGCACCTCGCTGCCGGTATTCGAAATCCGTTGAGTCCATTACCCATCCGTGAGCCGATCGGTGCCGAATAGCAGTCGAAGTGACGAGGACGGCGACACCTGTCGCCCCATGACGAAAAGGAGCGCGAGTCGATGAATCTCACGAAGAAGGTTGCCGGAGCAGGATGTGCGGCGGTTGCCGCGGTGGGTCTGTCCCTGAGCGGTGCCGCGGTCGCGACCGCCGATCCGGCCACCGGCCTGGTGGGGCCGGGCTGCGCCGGCTACGCGCAGCAGGTGCCGACCGGTCCCGGCTCGGTGATGGGCATGGCCCAGGAGCCGGTCGCGACGGCCGCGTCGAACAACCCCATGCTGAAGACCCTGACCCAGGCGGTGTCCGGGCAGCTCAATCCTCAGGTGAACCTGGTCGACACCCTCAACGGCGGCGAGTTCACGGTGTTCGCCCCCACCGATGCGGCCTTCGCCAAGATCGACCCGGCGACCATCGAGAAGCTCAAGACCGACGGGCCGCTGCTCACCAACATCCTGACCTACCACGTCGTCCCCGGCCGGGCCGAGCCCGCGCAGGTGGTCGGCATGCACAAGACGGTGCAGGGCGCCGACGTGACGGTGACCGGTCAGGGCAACGACCTCAAGGTCAACGACGCGTCGGTGGTGTGCGGCGGCGTGCAGACCGCCAACGCCACCGTCTACATGATCGACACGGTGCTGATGCCGCCGGCGTGATGACCACCCGGCACTGAACCCGTCCCCCGCCACGTTCCCCCCTGTGGCGGGGGACGTCTGCGCTCCAAGGCCTTGACGAGCCGGTCAGCCCATCGCCGGGTCGAAGCGACGCACCACGATGTCGCCGGACCCGGTGCGCGCGTGCACATCCAGGGTTCGGTCGCCGTCGGCGGGGCCGTCCGACGGCTGCAGGCGGTTGCGGACCGCGCCGGAGGAGGTGCTGACGTCGAGACGGGCCGCGGTGCCGTGCGGCACGCCGATCTCGACGTCACCGCTGCCGGTCCGCGCGCTCAGCGAGCCGTTGACGGCGGTGGTCACGACCGTCGAGCCGGAAGCGGTCTGCGCTCGTGCGTTGCCGCGCAGCGACCCGACAGTCAGCCCGCCGCTGGCCGCCTGGAAGTTCAGCTCGCCGTCGAGGGCCTGCACGACCGCGTCGCCCGAGGCGGTCGAGATCGACACGCAGCCCAGCACGCTGGTGGCGCCGACGTCTCCGGAAGCGGTGTCCGCCTTGAGATCTCCCTCGACGGCGTCGAGTGTGACCCGCCCGCTCGCCGACGAGAATCGGCAGTCGCCGAGCAGGCCGTCGGCGTGCACGTCGGCCGAGGCCGTCGATGCCTGCAGCCGTGAGCGCGAGGGCAGGGCGATGTCGACGTTCACCGCTCCGCCGCGGCCCAGCGCGAGCATCTTCGGGCCGGCGGCGACCGTGAGCCGGCCGTTGCCGAACTCGACGCGGGCGTGCTCGGCGGCCCGCACGTCGGAGGCGCGGGACGGATCGCGGGGCCGGACCTCGACCACGGTGTCGAGGCGGTCGCCCGCGGTGAGCCGTACCGACCCGGCGACCACCTCGATGTGGGCGACGATCGGTTCTGGTGTCGGGAAACTGGGCATCGGATCTCCTCTTGTCGCGGGTGTCAGCGGACCCAGCCGCTGAAGGACTTGCCGGAAGGCGGGCGGGGGCGGCCCCGCTGGGGCGCGAGCGCGCCTGCCACCGCACGCACCAGCCAGGCGTTGACCGACACCCCGGCTTCGCGCGCTGCCGCGTCCACTCCCGGCCTCATGCTCTCGGGCAGTCGCAGGGTGACGCGCCAGGTGCCGCCCTCGTCGTCCGGTTCGGGGCCGGTGGGCGCCGGTGGCGGCTCGGACGGCTCGGCATGGGTGACCGTGAAGTCGGGGTCGCGGCCGCGCAGCCGGACGTCGACGGAGCCGGGCGCCAACTCGCGGGTGATCAGCTCGGCCGCCTCGGAGAGCGCCTCCAGCAGCGCCAGGCGCAGCGCGGACTCGAGTGGAGCGGTCAGCCGGTCGGCGAGTTCGGCGGCGTCCGGCCCGCCTGCGCGGGCGGCGACGTCGAGCTCGCGGCGCACCGTGTCGACGTAGGGCTGCAAATTCATGATGTCATCATGACACCACTATGACATCACCGCAATGTCACGTTGGGAACCGGCTCGCCCAGTGCCGGGCGATGTCCACCCGCCGGGTGATCCACACCCGGTCGTGGCCCTGCACGTGATCGAGGAAGCGCTCGAGCGCCGCCGTTCGGGCCGGCCGGCCCACCAGCCGGCAGTGCAGGCCGATCGACAGCATCTTCGGTGCGCCTGCCGCCCCCTCGGCGTACAGCACGTCGAACGCGTCGCGCAGGTGCGTGAAGAACTCGGTGCCGCTGGGGAATCCGCCCGGCGTGGCGAAACGCATGTCGTTGGTGTCGAGGGTGTACGGCACCACGAGGTGCGCCCGGCCGTCCACGGTGGTCCAGTACGGCAGGTCGTCGGCATAGGAGTCGGAGTCGTAGAGGAATCCGCCGTGCTCGACCACCAGTCGCCGTGTGTGCGGCGAGTCGCGCCCGGTGTACCAGCCGGCAGGCGCGGCGCCGGTGAGCTCGGTCAGCAGGCGGACCGCCCGGGCCATGTGGTCGCGCTCGACGTCGGGATCGGCGAGCTGATAGCTGATCCAGCGCAGGCCGTGGCAGGCGATCTCGTCGCCGCGGGCGAGGAACGCCGCGACCGCCTCGGGGTTGCGGGCCAGCGCGTCGGCGACCCCGAACACGGTGAGCGGCAGTCCGCGCCGGTCGAACACCCGCAGCACCCGCCACAGCCCCGCCCGCGATCCGTACTCGTAGAGCGACTCCATGCTCATGTGCCGGTTCGGGAACGGCTGGGCGCCGACGATCTCCGAGAGGAACGTCTCGGACGCCGGATCGCCGTGCAACACGTTGTTCTCGGCACCCTCCTCGTAGTTGAGGACGAACTGCACGGCGATGTTGGCGCCGCCGGGCCACTGCGGATGCGGCGGGTGCGCGCCGTATCCGACCATGTCCCTCGGGTAGCCGTCAGGCGTCATGCCGGGATTGTGGCAGCAGGCGGGGCCGGCGTCAGCGCACCTTGGCGATGACGTCCTCGGCGAACCGCTCGATCGGTCGGCGGAAGCGGTCGTCCGGGTGCTCGCCGGCACCGGCCGCGCCGCCGGGGCCGAGCCACGGCGCGCACATCACCGCGGTGATGCCTGCGTCGCGGGCACGGTGGTACAGATCGGGGGTGGGTTGCTCGCGCAACGCCAGCAGTACCTCGAACGGCTCGCCGTCGCGGCCGTACTCGCGCCGCAGTGCGGTCAGCCGGTCGACGTAGCGGACCGCGTCGTCCCAGGCGTAGGCGTAGCCGACCCAGCCGTCGCACAACCTCGCCGCACGGCGCAGCGCCGCCTCGGACTCACCGCCGCACAGGATCGGCACCGGCGCGGGCGGGTGCGGTTCGAGCATCAGTTCGGGCACGTCGTAGTGCTCGCCCCGCCACGACACCCAGCCGCCGCGCCACAGCGCCCGCAGCGCGGGGATCATCTCGTCGAGCCGCCTGCCGCGGGTCGCGAAGTCCTGCCCCATCAGCGCGTACTCCTCGCGCATCCAGCCGGCGCCGACACCCAGCGACACCCGGCCCTGCGACACCACCGCCGCGGTGGCGACCACCTTGGCGACCTCGATCAGCGGGCGGGCGGGCGCGATGTAGACGGCGTTGCCGAACCGCAGATTCGTCGTGACGGCGGCCATCGCGCCGATGAGCACCCAGGAGTCCGGCCACGCGGTGTCCGGCGCCCACATCGGCTTGCCGGTCGGCGAGTCCGGGTACGGTGACGACAGTTCGCGGGGGTAGACCATGTGGTCCGAGCACACCATGCCGTCGAACCCGGTCTCGTCGAGGATCTTCGCGACGGCGATGGCCTCGGTCGTCTCCAGGAACGTCGCCCCGCTCCAGAACTGCATACGTCATCCTTCCGTCAGTCCCACGGTGTTTCCCGCGCGCCGGTTGAGGGCAGCATCACAGACATGCCGACACTGCTGTGGTTCCGCCGCGACCTTCGGCTGCACGATCTGCCGCCGCTGCTCGACGCCGCGCAGCCCGACGGCGAGGTGCTCGCCTGCTACGTGCTCGATCCGCGGCTCGCCCGCTCCTCCGGACCGCGGCGGCTGCAGTACCTGCACGACGCGCTGCGCGAGCTGCGGGACAACCTGGACGGCCGGCTGCTGGTCGTCAGCGGTCGCCCCGAGGAGCGGATACCCGGGCTGGTCGAGGCCGTCGGGGCGACGTCGGTGCACGTCTCGGCGGACTACACGCCCTTCGGCAGGCGCCGCGACGACGCCGTGCGCGATGCGCTGAACGGCATCGGCGACGGTGTGCCGCTGGAGGCATCCGGCTCGCCGTATCTCGTGGCGCCCGGCCGGGTGACCAAGGGCGACGGCGAACCGTACAAGGTCTTCACCCCGTTCTTCGCCGCGTGGCGCAAGCACGGCTGGCGGGCGCCGGCGCGGACCGGTCCGGAGTCGGCGAAGTGGATCGATCCGGCCGACGCGCCCGGTGGGGTCGACATCCCCGACGACGGTGTCGCCCTCGACCTGCCCGCGGGCGAGCGCGCCGCGCGCGCGCAGTGGGAGGAGTTCGTCGGCGCCGCGCTGCGCGGCTACGCCGACGACCGCAACCGGCCCGATCTCGACAACACCAGCCGGATGTCGGCGCACCTGAAGTTCGGCACCATCCACCCGCGGTCGATGGTCGGCGATCTCGGCCGCGGCAAGGGCGGCCAGGCATACCTGCGCGAGCTCGCGTTCCGCGACTTCTACGCCTCGGTGCTGCACGAGTGGCCGCACAGCGTGTGGTGGAACTGGAACCGCGGATTCGACGCGATCAAGACCGACGAGGGTGCAGAGGCCGAGAAGGCCTTCGAGGCGTGGAAGAACGGGCGGACCGGCTTCCCGATCGTCGACGCGGGGATGCGCCAGCTCGCCCAGATCGGCTGGATGCACAACCGGGTACGGATGATCGTGGCCTCGTTCCTGGTCAAGGACCTGCACCTGCCGTGGCAGTGGGGTGCCCGGTGGTTCCTCGAGCAGCTCGTCGACGGCGACATGGCCAACAACCAGCACGGCTGGCAGTGGACCGCGGGCAGCGGCACCGACGCGGCGCCGTACTTCCGGGTGTTCAACCCGACCACCCAGGGCAGGAAGTTCGATCCCGACGGCACGTACATCCGGCGCTGGGTCGCCGAGCTGGCCGACCTGCCGGTGGACGCCGACGTGCATACCCCTGCCGATCGGCGGCCTGCCGGTTATCCGGAGCCGATCGTCGATCACGCCACGGAACGCGCCGAGGCGCTGCGCCGGTACGCCGATCTCGGGTGAGCTGCCCGCCGGCCGCGGCCGGGCCTGTACGACGCTCTGTCGTACGCCCGCGGCGATGTGCCAGAATCATGGGCAGTTGCCCAGCCCGACCGTGAGGAGCACTCCGTGGCCAGCACCGAAGTGGAACGACACACCGGCGTCGACGTCGAAGATGTGCCCTCCGCCGAGTGGGGCTGGAGCAAGGAGAACCACCGCATCATCCACATCGGGCTGCTGCTGGCGGCCGGGTTCCTGCTGACGATGCTGCGCGGCAACCACGTCGGCCGCGTGGAGGACTGGTTCGTCATCGGCTTCGCCGCCGTCCTCGTCGCCTGGGTGGCGCGGGACTGGTGGCTGCGCCGCCGCGGCTGGATCCGCTGAGTCAATCGATCGGCACCAGGTCGGAGTCGATCGGGCGGTAGCCGCCCCGCTTCATGCTCTCGACGGTCCCGACCGGGGTGTCGATGCCCGCCGCCGCCATGGCGTGGGTCTTGAACACCCGCGCCGCGGCACTCAACCGGTAGCCGACGGCGTCGGCGCCGCCGAACCGGTCCGGCCAGTGCCCGCCCCACATCGCGACCTCGGTCCTGCCAGTGGCGAGCAGCTCCTGCACCGCGTCGAGGACTCGCTCGTCGGCGAGCGCCGCCGCAGAGACCGCCAATCCGGCCGCGTGCTCGGGGTCGGCCACCACGGATTCGAGCGCGGCGCCGAGATCGAGGACCCTCGCACCGAGAATCTGCATCGGCCGCGTCTCGCGGGCGTCGGCGACCAGCACGTTGACCTGCCAGCCGGCCATCGCGCGGTCGAACAGCCAGCCGCCCGCGGATCGTGCGGCATCGGTCGCGTCGACCGCCAGCACGTCGAGCCGGTAGCGCACCAACCTGCTGGTGGAGCCGATGTCGCGCACATCCGGGCGACCTCGGCGCAGGTCCCCGTCGGTGCGCGCGGACTGGGTGGCCATGGGCAGCTCCGTTCACTGGTCGACCGGCGCCCTCAGCGTGACATTCGAACCGCATTCTGTAAAGCGCCGTTACAGTTTTGTCAGCTGCCTGCGACGTCGTGACGGCCCCCGGCCCGGCGCGCCCCCGGTGGTGCTAGCCCACGGCCGCGGCGAGCGGCAAGGTGTCGACGGTCGGGGTCAGTGGGCTGGAAATACCGCCCGCGGCGCGGATTTCGCAGAACGCCCGGCGGATGGCGTCGGTGGCTTCGTGCGGATCGGCCAGCGTGCGGTCGTCGGTGAGCACCGAGACGTTGAGCTGGTCGACGTAACTCCACACGGTGATGTTCATCCCGCTGCCCGCCACCAGCGGACCGACCGAGTAGATCTCGGTGACCGCCGCCCCCTCCACCCGGCCGGGACGCGCAGGGCCGCGGACGTTCGAGACGGTCAGGTTCATGATGGTGCTCGACTCCACCCGCCTGCCCTGGAAGCGGAACAGCGGCGGCGTGACCTGCGGCGGCAGGTAGTTCAGCCATGACGCGACCACCGTCGGGCCGAGCAGCCGGTGGGTCTCCTTCGCGATCGACGTGGACAGCGCCGTCAGCCGGACCCGCTCGCCGACGTCGTCGACGTGGGTCGGCAGCGACGGCGTCAGATAGCTGAACTCGTTGCCCACCAGTCGATCCGGCGAGGGGTCGATGCTCACCGGCACACCCGCGATCAGCGGCTGGTCGGCCTTGCCGTCATAGCGCAGCAGCAGCTCGCGCAACGCCCCCGACACCGCCGCCAGCACCACGTCGTTGAGCGTGACGCCCAGCGCCGACGCGGCCTCCTTCACGTCGGCGAGCGCCAGCGGCGTGGTGGCGAAGCGGCGTACCGGTGAGACCACGTGATTGATGAACGTCGGTGGCGGCGCGAAGTTGCGCGCCAGGTCGGGATGGCCGCCACGGTCCTTGACATGCCTGCGCACCTGCGCGACGCCCGCCACGGTCTCGCGCATCAGCCGGGGCAGCCGGCGCAACAGCCGGGCGTGGTCGCGGCCTGCGGCTGCGAGCAGGCTGCCGGTCGTCCGCAACTCCGGCGGACTGGCGACAACGGACGTCTCCGGCGGTGCGTCGGGCGCCAGCGCTCTGGCCATCTGGTTGGCGGACGCGGTGCCGTCGGCGAGCACGTGGTGCACCTTGTGGATGATGGCGATGCGGTCGTCGGCCAGCCCCTCGGCGATGTACATCTCCCACAGCGGACGGCTGCGGTCGAGCGGCGTGCTGGCGATCTGGCCGATCAGTTCGTCGAGTTCCCGGCGGCCGCCGGGATCGCGCACCCGCACCGACCGGACGTGGTAGTCGAGGTCGATCTCGGCGTTCTCGCACCACATCGGATGGTGCACCCGCAGTGGGATGTCGACGAGCTGCAGGCGCAGCGGTGTCAACGCCTGCAGGCGCGGGCCTGCGACGCGGCGGAACATCTCCATGCTGAATCCGCCCGGCACACCGGACACGTCGAGAATGCCGATCTTCATTGTGTGCATGTGGATTTCGGGCGTCTCGCTGTACAACATCAGCGCGTCCACGCCGTTAAGCCGTCTCACGCGTCCCCCATTCGTCGCCCCACTACGGTGTGCCCGCAACCGGCGCGGCCTACACCGCACGCACGGCGCCGACGCGACGGCGACGAGACACTCCGTCGGCCGTCTGTAATCTCGGCGCATGAGCCTCGTCACCGGTCGCGGCCCGCTCAGCGCCGATCCCGCAGGTTGGTTCCACCCGCCGGTGAGTCCCGGCACGGTGTTCGTCGAACCCCATCCTCGCCGCATCCAGGCGGTGGCGCAGGGAAAGACCGTGATCGACACCGAGGCGGCCCTGCTGGTGCATCGCGGCGGCCTGCCGCTGAGCTACGCCTTCCCCGAGGCGGTGGTGAACGCGCTGCCACACCATCCGGTCGACGAGGCGCCGGGTTACGTCCATGTCCCGTGGGGCGCGGTCGACCGGTGGATCGAGGAGGGCCGCGAACTCGTGCACTACCCGCCCAATCCGTACCACCGCGTCGACTGCCGCCCGGGCCGGCGCGGCCTGCGCGTCAGCGTGGCGGGCACGGTGCTGGTCGACACCGTCGACACGGTCGCCGTGTTCGAGACCGCCCTGGCGCCGGTGCTCTACGTGCACCCGGACCGGGTCCGCACGGACCTGCTGCGGCGCAGCGACACGACGAGCTACTGCAACTACAAGGGCTGGGCCACCTACTGGTCGGCGGTCACGGCCGACGGGGACGTCGTGGCGGATGTCGCGTGGAGCTACCCGGATCCGCCGCCGGAGTGCCTGCCGATCGCCGACCATCTGAGCTTCGACGGCTCCCGCGCCGAGATGCTCGCCGAGTTGCCCGAGACCGGCACAGGCTGCGGGTGTTAGACCCGGTCGATCACCTCGGCGCCGAATCGCTCGACGGCCTCGCAGGCATGCGCCAGGCTGTCGCCGGGGACGGTCACCTGGATCCACGTGACGCCCACCGCCGCGAGCTTCTCGACACCGGCGAGGTACGCGGCGGCGTCGAAGTCCGCTGAACCCGGGTCGCCGCCTTCGCGGTTGTTGAACGCCACGTCCAGCGTGGCGGGGTCGCGGTCGGCCGACTCCGCTCGCCGGCGCAGGTCCTCGACAGCGGCGCCGAGCGCGTCGACGGAGTCGAGTGCCGCCGTGCGCGCGGTCTTGGCCAGCTGGGCGGGCGCCGCGAACGGGCACCAGCCGTCGCCGTAGCGCACCACCCGGTCGCGCGCGGCCGCGGTGTTCCCGCCGGCGGGTGCGGCCGCGTTACCGGCCGCGGGTGGGCGGTGATGCCCGTGGCGGTGAAGCCAGTGCCCTCGAGGCTCAAGTCGTCCGACGTCCACGCCGCGCGGATGGTCGCCAGCGCTTCCTCGAACAGGGTGGTGCGGTTCTCGTAGTCGACGCCGAGCGCGGCGAACTCGCGCTTGAGGTAGCCGACCCCGACCGCGAGCGTGAAGCGTCCGTCGGACAGCAGGTCCAGCGTGGCGCCCGCCTTGGCCACCACGAACGGGTTCCGGTAGGGCAGCACGACGATGTTGGGCACCAGCCGCAGCGTCGTGGTGTGGGCCGCGGCGAAGGCCATCGCCACGAACGGGTCGAGCGCGTCATGGCCGCCGGCCTCCAGCCACCGCTGCGTGGGCGCGGGGTGGTCGGTGAAGCCGAACCCGCTGAACCCGGCCGCCTCGGCGGCCACCGCGACCTTCGCCACCCCGGCTCCGGTCACCAGCTCCGGGTTGTACGGGTGGGTGTGCATCGGATGGGTGATCGCGAAGTGCATCGTCGGCCTTTCGGGACACGTCGAGTCGGCTGCGTTGTGGGGGCGTTCTCCGGAGAATACGATTCTCGCTGATGAATAACGAGAGTTTCACTCCGGCCGGCCGGCCATGACCGACCTCGACATCGGGGTCTACGTGCCGCAGATCGGCTTCTCCTACGCCGACGTGCTGCACCGCGCGCAGCGCTGCGAGCAGGCGGGAATCGGCACGCTGTGGCTCTACGACCACCTCTACGGGCCGGGCGCTCCGGACTACCCGTCACTGGAGGCGTGGACACTGGCGACGGCGCTGCTCAGCCGCACCGAGCGGCTGCGGGTCGGACACATGGTGCTGTGCAACCAGTTCCGCCACCCGGCGGTGCTGGCCAAGATGGCCACCACGCTCGACCAGATCTCGGCGGGCCGGCTGCAGCTGGGCATCGGCAGCGGCTCCATCGCCGACGAGCACGAGCGCACCGGGTTGCCGTGGGGCACCTTCGCGGAGCGCTCGCAACGCCTGGGCGAGACGCTCGAGATCCTGCACCAGGCCTTCGCCGACGAGCGCATCGACTTCAGCGGCGAGCACTTCACGGTCCGGGACATGCCGGTGAAGCCCGGGCCGGTGCAGCGCCCGCGGCCGCCCATCGTGGTGGGCGGGGTGGGCGAGCGCTACACCCTGCCGCTGGTCGCCCGCTATGCCGACGTCTGGAACGTCCCGACGTACGCGCTCGGCGACCTGGAGCGCAAGGTCGCGGCGTTGCGGTCCGCCTGCGCCGACATCGGTCGCGACCCGGCGTCGATCGTCATGTCGGTCGAGGCGGTGATGGCGCTGACCCCCGACGACGCCGCCCTGCCCGAGGTTCGGACGCTGGCCGAGAAACGTTTCGGTGGAGCCGGTTTCGGTCTGCACGACGGCGGCCTGGTGGGTACCGCGCCCGCCATCGTCGACCGGTTGCACGAGCTGCGCGAGCTCGGCTTCACCCAGGTGGTGTTGTTCACTCACGACCGGGCGTCCGACGCGACGCTGGACCTGCTGGCCTCCTCGGTGATCGCCGCGCTATGACGTGCGGGCCGGCGAGTAGTTCGGCCGGCCGAGCCCGAGGGCCTGCTGGGCGATCATGTTGCGGAACACCTCGAGGGTTCCGCCGTAGATGCCGGTGGGGCCGGCCAGCCGGAAGATGTACTCCGCTCCCCCGTTGCCCGCGGTGTCCGCCGGCAGGGCGCCCGCCACGCCGAGAACGTCCATCAGGTCGGGCGAGATGTCGCGCATGGTCTGCGCAATGGCCACCCGCCCGTACATCTGCGGCGTGCTCATCGCCGCCTCGAGCCGGGCGACCGCCCGGCCCAGCCGGTGACACACCGAGCCGTCGTCGGTGAGACGGCCCCCGTCGGCGCCGGGTTCGGCGACCGCCGCGGCGACGGCGTCGACCGCCTCGGCCGTCACCAGCAGGTGTTCCGACATCGTCGCCAGCTTCGACAGTCCCCCCGCGTCACGTTCGACGGTGCCGTGTTCGGCGTGCAGCGCGTCGCGCAGCACCGTCCAGCCGCCGTTGACCTCACCGACCCGGTACCTGTCGGACACCCGCACGTCGCTGTAGAAGGTGATGTTGGTGCGGTCGCCGTCGACGGTCCGCAGCGGCTGGATCTCCACACCCGGCGAGTCCAGCGGCACCAGGAACATCGTCAGGCTCTGGTGTTTGGCGGCGCCGGGATCGGTGTTGGTGATCAGGAAGACGTAGTGCGCGTTCTGTGCGTTGGACGTGAACATCTTCGCACCGTTGATGATCCAGCCGTCACCGTCGCGGACCGCGCGGGTCTTGCAGGTGGCCACGTCCGAACCGCCCTCGGGTTCGGTGTAGCCGAGGCACAGCCGGCGGTGGCCCGACAGCACCTTCGGCAGCACCTCGTCGCGCAACTCCGCCGATCCGAACCGGACGACACTGTGGGCGACCATCGCCGTGGTGGGCCAGTGGAACCACGGGGTGTGGGCGCGGCCGACCTCGAGTTCCCAGATCCGCCGCTGCACCGCGGTGAAGCCGCCGTCGCTCGCCGCCGTGAAGTCGCGGGCGAGGTAGCCTGCGGCGCCGAGCGCGAGATGCACCGCCTCGTCGAAGTTCTCACCCGTCAGCCGGTCGCGGGCGATCACGTCCTCGGTCACCACGGCGGTCAGGAACGCCCGCAGCTCATCCTGGAAGGCGCGGTCGCCGTCGTCCAGTTCGACCCGCGAGAAGTCCATCCACGGCTCCCGTCAGTTTCCACAGCGTGACAAACCTACGCGCAAGTGTAAGGGGTCGGTTCAGGTGGCTTCTCAATTCAGGTCGGTGTCGATGATGGCGTCGAACACCGCAGCCAAAAGGTTCTCGAGCCGATCGGCCTGTCGGCCGTTCAGCGCGCGTACACCGACGACGCGGCGCATCAGCAGCACTCCGCTGATCACGGACAGCACGACGTCGCCGCGGAGGCGGCGTCCCGGCGCGGGCAGCTGTCCGGTCAGTCGTTTGCCCACATGGCGCTCGATCGCGTCGCGAACGATTTCGGCGCAACGCGGATTCGAGGCCGACCGCAGCATGATGAAGAACGGTTCCAGGCCATCGACATCCGGCTCGGAACGAGCGACCAGCGCAGCGGCGGTGCTGCGGGCCAGGGCGTCGACGCCGGCGGCGACGAACACCGGCGGTGCGAACGAGACGTCGACCGCCTCTGCGAACAACCGCTCCTTGGTGCCGAAGTACCTGTTCACCATCATCGCGGTGACCCCGGCATCGCGGGCGATCTCGCGCACGCCGACACCGTCGTAGCCCGCCCTCGCGAAATGCCGGATGGCCGAGTTCAGGATCGCCTCCCGGGTCGCGGCGGCGTCACGGGATCGCGCTGGAACAGTCGGCATCCCTCTACGTTAGGGAATTGATCCGGCCGAGTCTACGTATGTATACATACGCGAAGTCTACGACTGTAGATCCAAGGAGAATCGTCGCGGAGATGGGATGTCGACGGCGGCACCGTCCGCGCCATCTCGTGAGACGACACGTTCGACAACGAAGGGAACTGTCATGACCACACCACCACTCGTCTTCCTCATTTCGGGTGCTTCCCGCGGACTGGGGCGTGCCATCACCCGCGCCGCATTGGCCGCGGGGCACAGTGTCGTCGCCGGTGCGCGTACCGCCTCGGCTCTGGACGATCTCGCAGACGAGTATCCCGACACCCTCGCCGTCGTCCGACTCGACGTCACCGACGAGGATGACGTCCGCACCGCGACGGCGATGGCAGTCGAGCGATTCGGCCGGCTCGACGTGCTGGTCAACAATGCCGGCTACGCCAACATGGGGGCGATCGAGGATGTCGACTTCGAGGACTTCCGAACCCAGATCGACACGAACTTCTTCGGAGTGGTGCGCCTGACTCGAGCGGCGTTGCCCATCATGCGCACTCAGCGCAGCGGTCACGTCGTGCAGATCTCCTCGGTGGGCGGCCGAGTCGTCCGGCCCGGCCTGGCCGCCTACCAGTCGGCCAAGTGGGCGGTCACCGGGTTCTCCGGCGTGCTCGCTCAGGAGGTGGCCCCGGTCGGAATCAAGGTCACCGTTCTGGAGCCCGGCGGCATGCGGACCGACTGGGCGGGCGCCTCCATGCACGTCGACACCATCCGCGACGAGTACGCGTCGACCGTCGGCGCCGCTGCCGCCGTGAGCAGTTCGACGAACCTCGGCGCCAGTGACCCGGTCAAAGTCGCCGCGCTCGTGCTGCAGATCGTCGACACGGCCGAACCGCCCGCCCGGCTCCTGGTCGGCCCGGACGCCTACCGATACGCCACAGCCGCCGGACGGGAACTCCTTGCGGCCGACGAGAAGTCGAAGGCGCTCAGCATCTCCACCGCCGCCGACGACATCACGGCCGACCAGGCGGACCCCCTCGGCCACGACAACCGCCATGAGCGGGCGCGATGACCGAACTCCGCATCTACACCCTGGCCGACGCAACGGCGCTGCGCCGCTACACCACGATCTTCTGGCCCCGCCACATCCACACCCTGCGCAGGTACGGCATCGTCGTTCACGGCGTCTGGACAGACACCACCGCGGACGGTTGCCGAGTCATGGCGCTCGTCGGCTATCCGCCCGGCGAGGACCCGACACGACTTGCAGAGGATTACCGGGCCAGTCGCGATTTCGCCGAGGACCATGCCGAGTTCGCCGTCTCGTCGATCATCTCTGAGCAGACGGTGACCCTGGAACCGATCGCGGCGTCGCCACTCAGATAACGGTGTGACACTTCTGAAGGCGAGTGTAACGCCTCGTATAGGCTGGCCACCGGCGGACCGCGCGAGGAAGGCATTCCCATTGGGCATCGTGACCACCAGTTCCGAGACACTGTTCACCCAGCCGGCCGAGGCGGTGTACGACTTCGTCACCGATCCGGCCAACTGGGCCAGGACCTATCCGGGCGGGCCGCGGATCAGCGGTGTCCCCGACGAGCTGCCCCTGCGGGTCGGTGACACGTGGAAGGAGGCCCACCCGACGCACGACCGCGTGTTCACGTGGCAACTGGCCGTCGCCGCGCGCCCGCGGGTCTGGGTGTTCCACTCCGTCGGCCGCCTGGGAGCCGGCGGCGACGGCGACGGCGGCCTCGAGGGCCGGATGGCCGTCGAGTACCGCTTCACCCGACCGGCGCCGGACACCACGCTGTTCACCCGCACCATGACGATCGAGGCGTACCGCGATGCGCCGTTGTCGGACAACTTCTTCCGCATCGTCAACCCGGCGCACATCGACGCCTATCACGCGGCCGTCGCGCGCGAGCTCGCCGGTTAGCCGGCGCGCAGGCCGAGGGCGGGTGATCGGCCCCGGATCAGGTCGGCGGCCTTCTCACCGATCATGATCGTCGCGACGTTGGTGTTGACCGACGGGATCTTCGGCATCACCGAGGCGTCGGCCACCCGCAGCCCGGTCAGCCCGTGCACCCGCAGGTCCGTATCCACCACCGCCTCGGGGCCGGTGCCCATCGCGCAGCTGCCGACGGGGTGGTAGTACGTGCTGGTGGCGTGACGCACGTAGGCGCGCAACGCCGCCGCATCGCGGACCGCAGGCCCGGGCAGCACCTCACGGGCCCGCCAGGGCGCGAAGGCTTGGCCCGTTGCGATGTCGCGCGCCACCTCCATCCCGTGCATCAGCCGGCGCACGTCGGATTCCTCGCCGAGGTAGTTCGGGTCGATCAACGGCGGAGCAGCCGGATCCGCACTCGCGATGCGGATCGAGCCGCGGGCGTCGGGCACCGTGGCGATGGCGAAGGTGTAGCTGTTCGCCGGGGCGGCCAGGTGCGGCGGGTGGAACGGCACGTGGATGAACATCAGCTGCATGTCCGGTCCGCCCAGCGACGCGTCGCTGCGCCACAGCATCGACGTCTCGGCATGGTTGGTCCGGCCGACGGGAATCGGCCGCGCCGCCTCGTGAACGACCGGGCACAGCGGGTGATCGTGCAGGTTGCGACCGACCCCGGGCAGGTCGTGCACGGCGCGGACGCCGGCGGACTCGAGTTCGGCGGCGGCGCCGACGCCGGACAGCAGCAGCAGCCGTGGAGAGTCGACGGCGCCGGCGCTGACCACCACCTCGGCGTCGGCGTGCGCGGTCATGTGCCGGCCGCGACGCACGAAATCAACTCCCGTGCAGCGGTGTCCGTCGAAGCGCAGCGTGAGTGCGCGCGACGAGGTGGCGACGGTCAGATTCGGTCTGCCCCGCACCGGATGCAGGTAGGCCGATGCGGTGCTCTGCCGGGTCCCGCCGGTGATCGACAGGTCGTGCCAGCCCGCACCCTCGGCGTCCGCCCCGTTCATGTCGTCGGTGAGCGGGAACCCCGCGGCCGCCGCACCGTCGAGGAACACCTGGGACAGCGGGTTGGCGTCCGGGGCCGCGGCGGGCGCCGGCGACAACGGCCCGTCGGTCCCGCGGTGGTGCGGATCCCGGCCGCCGACGGTCTCCATCCGGCGGAAGTAGGGCAGCACCGAATCGTGGTCCCAGCCCGTACACCCGGACTTCGCCCAGCTGTCGAAGTCGTTCGGGTGGCCACGCAGGTACACCATCGCGTTGATGCTGCCGCTGCCGCCGAGGGTGTGCCCGCGTGGCCAGTCGTGTTCCCGCCCGGCGGTGCCCGGCTGTGCGACGGTGCGGTAGGCGTAGTCCACGTCGGTGCCCCACAACGCCGGCCACGCCGGCGGCGCGGCGATCTCGGGCCTGCTGTCGCCCGAACCGGATTCGAGCAGCAGCACCCGGGCGGCGGGGTCCTCGCTGAGCCGGGCGGCGATCACGCAGCCGGCGGACCCGCCGCCGATCACGACGTAGTCGAACCGGCCGTCGCCGTCGACGCCTGCGACGTCCATCGGGTTCCTCTCATCTGTGGTCGGTTCAACCGCGTTGTGCGGCAGGCGATCAGCGGGTGGTAGCGGTCGCGGCCTGCTCGATCAGGTCGGCGACGGCGTCGGGCCGGGAGACGGTGACCGCGTGGGACGCCTCGATGTCCACGCTGTGGGCCTTCGCGCGCTCGCCCATGAACCGCATGGAGGCCGCGGGGATGGCGAGGTCCTGGGTGGTCACCATATTCCAGGACGGGATCGTCTTCCAGGCCGCCGCCGTGGCGGGCTCCTCCAGCGCGGCCGTGGTGATCGGCCGCTGGGTGGCCGCCATCCGGACGGCGACGTCCTGCGGGACGTCAGCGGCGAAGACCCGCTGGAACTCGTCCTGCTTGATGTAGCTGTCGACGCCGGTCCCCCCGCCGGGCCCGGGGACGGTCACGGTGTGCAGGGCGGGGCCCAGTTCGCCTCCGGGGTACTTCGCGGCCAGTTGGCCCGTGCTCTCCCCGGGCTCCAGCAGGAAGCTGGCGACGAACACCAGCGCCTTGACGTTCGGGCTGCCGTCGGCGGCCTCGCTCATCACCGAGCCGCCGTAGGAGTGGCCGGCCAGCACCACGGGGCCGGGAACGCTGTCCAGCACGCTGCGGACGTACTGAGCGTCCGAGCGCAGGCCCCGTAACGGATTGGCGGCGGCGATCACGGGATAGCCTGCGCCCTCCAGGATGTCGATCACACCGTTCCAGCTCGACGAGTCGGCGAAGGCGCCGTGCACCAGCACCACCGTCGGCTTGTCCCCCGCCGGGGACTGCTCGGCCGCCGTGACCTCGGCTGCGCGTCGCTCGTCCGACGGGCTGCCGCATCCCGCTGCGAGAGTCGCCAGCGCCACCGCTGCGGTCATCGTGGTGAAGAACGTCCTTCTCATCATCTCTCCTCACGTGACGACCCACCGGTCGCCGTCGGTTGATATGCAATATATTGCGTTTTGGATGGCGTTCTGTCAAGCGCCACGGCGCACGGCGCGGCCTCCCGTGCCCGCGCCCGCGTCCGGCTCATTGCTCGGGAGGGAAATCCGCTCCACGAGAGCGCGATTCGAGATCTCGGATCTCGGCCAGCGACGCCTCCAAGGTGCTGACCGCGGCGTCGAAGCCCTCGTTGCCGAGCACCAGCCGCCGGGGAGGTGCGTCCTGAGCCATGGCGTCGATCACGGCGCGGACTCCGCGCCGGGGGTCTCCCGGCTGGGCGCCGTCCCGGCCGATCGTCGCGGCCCGCACCTCGTCGACCATCAGCCGGTAGGCGTCGACGGCCTGAGCGCGCCGCCCCGGAGTTTCTAAGCGAACTCCTGACGGTCGATCAGGAGTGACAGCGTCTCCCAGTTGCGCTGCGTCGCCTCCGCGGCGGCATCGGCGTCGCCCTGACGACACAGCTCGATGATCCGCTTGTGCTGCGCGATCGACTCCCTGCCGGACAGCGAGGAGAAGCGCAGGAATTCGAGTCGCCGCAGCACCGGGGTCACCTGCTCGAGCACCATCGGGATCGTCCGGTTCTGGCTGGCTTCCACGGCGACCGCGTGGAACTCGTCGTCGGCGCGAATGGCGGACTCCGCTTCACCGGCCGAGAATGCGGCGGCGAAGTCCTTGTTCGCCTTCACCATCGCGGCGATCTCCCGCTTCCCCATCAGCGGGACGGCAGTGCGCACCGCGAGCGCATGCATCGCGGCGGCGACGGCCTGCGCATCCAGCAGAGACCTGCGTTCGATGGTCGCCACGACCGTCGAACGCCCGGGCAGGGTGTGGACCAGCCCGGCTGTCTCCAACCGGGCGATCGCCTCCCGGATCGGGGTGCGGCTGATCCCCAGCCATGCTTCGAGTTCGGGGTCGCGCAGCTTCTCGCCGGGGGCGAGCGTGCCGTTGACGATGGCGTCCCGCAGCGAGATGTAGGCGTTCTCCCGCAGCAGCGACCTCTTGTGCTTACCGACTTCGTCCGGGACCGGCATGCAATATATCGTATCTCACGACCGTTCCGCCGTGGACGGCTGACCAGAGGGCGTCGCCGGTCGCGACGCCAATGTGAGGAGAGCGGATGCCCATCGAAGACTTCGAACGCCATCCCCTCACCTTCGGCCCCAGCCCCGTACATCGGTTGCCGAGGCTGAGCGCTCACCTCGGTGGCGCACAGATCTGGGCCAAGCGCGAGGACGTCAACTCCGGTCTGGCCTACGGCGGGAACAAGACACGCAAGCTCGAGTACCTGATCCCCGACGCACTGAAGCGCGGGGCCGACACGCTGGTGTCGATCGGTGGCGTCCAGTCCAACCACACCCGCCAGGTGGCCGCGGTCGCCGCGAAGCTGGGCATGAAAGCCGTTCTCGTGCAGGAGAGATGGGTGGACTGGCCGGACCCGGTGGCCGATGAGGTCGGCAATATCCTGCTGTCCCGCATCATGGGCGCCGACGTCCGGCTCGACCCGGCCGGCTTCGGAATCGAGTTCAAAGACAGCTGGCGCAACGCGATCGACGACGTCGAACGAGCAGGCGGAATCCCGTACGCCATCCCCGCCGGCGCCTCCGATCACGAGTTGGGCGGCCTGGGCTTCGCGAACTGGGCATACGAGGTGCAACGACAGGAGGAGCAACTCGGGGTGTTCTTCGACACCATCGTGGTCTGCAGCGTCACGGGTTCCACCCAGGCCGGGATGATCGCCGGCTTCGCGGGCCAGGACCGGCCGCGCCGGGTGATCGGCATCGACGCGTCCGCGAAGGTGGAGCAGACGCGCGAGCAGGTCGGGCGGATCGCGCACAGAACCGCCGAGCTGATCGGGCTGGGGCGTCCCCTGCGCGGCGAGGAGGTCACTGTCCTCGAAGGCTGGGCAGGCGACTACTACGGCATCCCGGTCGCGTCGACGGTCGACGCCATCAGGCTGACGGGCCGGCTGGAGGGCGTCATCCTGGATCCGGTGTACGAAGGCAAGTCGATGGCGGCGTTGATCGACCTCGTCACATCAGGTGACATCCCGCCGGACTCCACGGTGTTGTACGCCCACCTGGGGGGACAACCCGCGCTGAACGCCTACCGCGGCGTCTTCTGACATTCGAAGGCGCGCCTCAGCGCATCGCCCTGCAACGCGAACAGCCGGGTACTGAGCTCCCAGTCGGGAAGCAGGGAGTCGAACCCGTGGCAGGTGCCGGGGTACACGTGCAGCTCGGTCGCCACACCGGCCCGCAGCAGCCGGGCGGCGTAGTCGATCGCCTCGTCGCGCAGCGGATCGAGTTCCGAGCACGTGATCAGGGCGGGTGCGACACCGCTCAGGTCGGCGGTGCGGGCGGGCACCGCGTCCGGCGGCGCCAACCCGGCCGCCACGTACCGCCACATGAGATCGACCGCCGCGCTGTCGAATCCGGGTGTGGTGGCGAACTCCCGCCGCGACGGTGTCATTCGGTCGTCGAGGACCGGCTGGTGCAGCAGCTGAAACAGCACCGAAGGCACATCGCCACGCGCGGCGCGCTGCGCCAGCCCCGCCGCGAGCGCACCGCCGGCGCTGCTGCCCGCGACCGCCACCCGGGCC
>NZ_JACKSJ010000095.1 GCF_025821665.1 [Mycobacterium] manitobense | reverse complement strand
CGGCCGCCGCAGCAGCCGCGTCACCCGCCGCAGCGTCGGCCCCGGCGGTGCCGGCGGTGCCGCCAGTCGTGCCCGCGCCGCCCCGGACCCCGGCAGTGTCCGCACTGGCGGGCTAGAAGACGACGTCCCCCGGGCGAAGCCTGGCGCCCGGGGGGCGCCCCATCTGAGCGGGCGTTACCCGCGTTTCGTATCGTGTGACCCATGCTGATCACCGCGGTGCTGTGTCTGTGCGCCGCCGTCGCGATCGCGGGCGTCGGCCTCTGGCTGCTCACCCATCCCCGGCCCGCCGACCCCGTGCGGCAGGTGCTGCGGACCGTCGCGCCCACCCAACTCGCCGCCGCGGTCATGCTGGCCGCCGGCGGGACGGTCGCCCTGGCGGCCCAACCGCACACCGCACTGCTGGTGGTGATCGTCTGCGTGGCCGGAGCGGTCGGCACCGTCGCCGCAGGCTGCTGGCAGAGCGCCAAACTCGCCGCCGCACGCAACGCCGCGACGGCCCAAGACGGGTCAGGCTGCGCCGGCTCGTGCGCCGCGTGCACGCTGTCCTGCCACTGACCAGGCCCGCGCGTAATGCGCGAGGCCGCTGGGTACGCCCCTGCTGTGAGCGAACGCACAAAAGTACTCGTCATCGGTGGTGGCTTCGGCGGCCTGTTCTGCGCCCGCCGGCTCGGCCGCCTGGACGTCGACGTCACGCTCCTCGACCGTGCGGCCTGCCACGTCTTCCAGCCCCTGCTCTACCAGTGCGCGACCGGCACGCTGAGCATCGGGCAGATCAGTCGCTCGCTGCGGGAGGAACTGGAGCAGTACCGCAATGTGCGGGCCCTGCTCGGCGAGGCCGTCGACCTCGACCCCGACGAGCGGGTGGTGACGGCCCGGCGCCCCGACGAATCGATGTTCACCGTCGACTACGACGTGCTGATCCTCGCCGCCGGGATGCAGCAGTCGTACTTCGGCAAGCCGGAGTTCGCCCAGTTCGCGCCCGGGATGAAGACCCTCGACGACGCGCTGAGCATCCGCAGGCGGCTGTTCTGCGCCTTCGAGATCGCCGAGACCCTTCCGCCGGGACCGGAGCGCGACAGCTGGCTCACCTTCGTGGTGGCCGGCGGCGGACCCACCGGCGTCGAGCTGGCCGGTCAGATCCGCGAGATCACCACCCGGGCCCTGGCCAACCAGTTCCACAGCATCGAACCGACCGAGGCCCGCGTCCTGCTCTTCGACGGCGGTGAGCGCGTGCTCGCGGGCTTCTCACCGCGGCTGGCCGTCAAGGCGACCAGGACGCTCGAAGAGCTCGGCGTCGAACTGCACATGGGCGTGCACGTCACCGATGTGCTGAGCGACAAGGTCACCGTCTCGCCCAAGGACGGCGGCCCCGACGAGCACTACGCCGCACGCACCGCGCTGTGGACGGCCGGCGTCGAAGCGGTGCCGTTCGCCCGGCGCTTCGCCGAGGTGCTGGACGTCGAGTCCGACCGTGCCGGACGCATGGCGGTGGAGCCCGACCTCTCCGTGCCCGGCCATCCGGAGATCTTCGTGATCGGCGACCTCGTCGGCCGCGACCGGCTACCGGGCGTCGCCGAGAATGCCATGCAGGGCGGGATGCATGCCGCCGCGTGCGTGCGGCGCGACCTCGAGGGCAAGAAGCGCAAGCCCTACCGCTACCGCGATCTTGGTTCGGCCGCCTACATCAGCCGCGGGCACGCGCTGCTGGAGGCGGGACCGATCCAGCTCGCCGGTTTCCTTGGCTGGGTGGGCTGGGGCGTGATCCACATCGCGTTCCTCACCGGCGTGCAGAACCGTGTCAGCACGCTGGCGACGTGGCTGATGACGATCGCCAGGGCCAGCCGCACGGACCGCACCTTCCTGCTGGGCAGCCCGATACCGCCGGAAGATCCTTACACCTGGCCGACGGAAGCCTCTGCGCCACGGCATGCGATGCCCAAGGCCGAGGACGTCGCCTCCTGACCGGCGTCAGTTGCGGCTGATGTCGATCGGATGGGTCGCCAGCAGCGACAACGGCAGCGGTTGACGCCGCAGCACCCGGGACCAAAGGTCCACCCGCGGCTCGACCAGGACGTCGGTCGGCAACGCCGACAGCACGATCCAGTCGTCCCGCTCGATCTCGCCCTCGAGCTGGCCGATGGTCCAGCCGCTGTACCCGGCGAAGATCCGCACCCCCTCGATCAGCGGCGCCACCGAATCCGGGTCGGCGTCGAGGTCCACCATCGCCATCCGGCCCTGTACGTGCCGCAGTCCAGGCGTGCCGTTGGCCTCGACCCCCACCCGCAGCGTCGCCAGGCACAGCGCGGCGTCCCGCTTCACCGGGCCGCCGATGAACATCGTCTTCGGCTTGGTCGCGAGCTTCGCCCACTGCGGCAGGATGTTGTAGACGGCGGTCTCACTGGGCCGGTTGAGCACGACACCTAGGGTGCCGCCGTCGTTGTGCTCGACGACGTAGATGACACTGCGGCGGAACGTCGGTTCGAGCAGATCGGTGTTCGCCAGCAGCAGCGTTCCCGCGCGCACCCGGTGGGCAGCGGGGGCGATGAAATCCTCCGGATCCTCTGACTGCGCCACCACTCCATCATGGCATCAGCCGCTGGCCGACGTGGCCAACAACCGCCTCGCGGGCGAAGATTTGTACGCTGGACCGGGTTGCCGCTCCCCCATTGTTTGTAGAGGACGTGATCTCGCCGTGGTCGACTCGCGTCCGGCCCGGATGGTGTGGCGGTCGGTGCGGGCACTGCCGGAATTCCGGCGGTTGCTGGAGCTCCGCGCCGTCAGCCAGTTCGGCGACGGGCTGTTCGCCGCAGGGCTCGCCGGCGCCCTGTTGTTCAACCCCGAGCGAGCCGCCACTCCGTGGGAGATCGCGGGCGCGTTCGCCGTGCTGTACCTGCCGTACTCGCTGCTGGGTCCGTTCGCCGGCGCGCTGCTCGACCGCTGGGACCGGCGCGTCGTCCTCATTGGCGCCAACGTCGGCAGATTGCTGCTGGTGCTCGGCGTCGGTGCAATGCTCGCCGCGGGAGTGGGTGACCTGCCGATCCTGTTCGGCGCGCTGATCGCGAACGGGTTCACCCGGTTCGTCTCGTCGGGCATGTCGGCGGCGCTGCCCGACGTGGTGCCGCGCGATCGGGTGGTGGGGATGAATTCGGTGGCGACGGCCGTCGGCGGGATCGCCGCCTTCGCCGGCGCCGTCTTCATGCTGCTGCTGCGCTGGCTGTTCGGTGACGACGACACCGGCGCATCGACGATCATCTTCCTGGTCGCCGCGCCCGTGGCATTCGCACTGCTGCTCTCGGTGCGCTTTTCGCCCAACGTGCTCGGCCCCCACGAGAGCGTCCGGTCGATCCACGGGTCGGCGCTCTACGCCGTCGCGACCGGCTGGGTGCACGGCATCCGTACCGCGGTCGGCGTCCGCACGGTGGCCGCGACGCTCGCCGGGCTCGCCGCGCACCGGATGGCGATCGGCATCAACACTCTGCTGGTGCTGGTGATCGTGCGGCACAGCGACACCCAGGCCGTCGCCGGGCTCGGCTCGGCGGTCAGCTTCCTCTCCGCCGGCGCCGTCGGGCAGTTCCTGGCCAACTTCCTCACCCCACCCGCCGTCGGCCGGTGGGGCCGCTACGCCACCGCCAACGGCGCGCTCGCGTTCGCGGTGGTGGTCCAGCTCGCCGGCGCCGGTCTGCAGCTGCCGATGATGGTGGCGTGCGGGTTCCTGCTCGGCATCGCCGGTCAGGTCGTCAAGCTGTGTGCCGACAGCGCCATGCAGATCGACGTCGACGACGCGCTGCGCGGCCACGTGTTCACCGTGCAGGACTCGCTGTTCTGGGTGGCGTTCATCGGGGCGATCACGGTGGCGGCCTTCTTCATTCCGCCCGGCGGGCACGCGCCGGCGCTGGCCGTGGCGGGGTCGGTGGTGTACCTGCTCGGCCTGGCCGCGCACGCCGCCGTCGGGCGCCGCACGCCGGCTGGTTAACCTGACCGGCATGGCGGCAGCAGCGGCGGTGGTGGCCGATCTCCGCGCCGAGAGCGACGACCTCGACGCGCTGATCGCCGACCTGCCCGCCGAGCAGTGGACCCGGATGACGCCCGCACCGGGCTGGACCATCGCCCATCAGCTCGCCCACCTGCTGTGGACCGACCGGGTCGCGCTGCTCTCGGTCACCGACGAGGCCGCCTTCACCGAGGTGCTGGGCGCCGCCGCGACCAACCCGACCGGCTTCGTCGACGAGGGCGCCGCCGAGCTGGCCATGACCGCGCCCACCGAGCTGCTGGCCGACTGGCGGCACACCCGGGCCCGCCTGCATGACGAACTCCTCGGCGTCGCCGACGGCCGCAAGCTGCCGTGGTTCGGCCCGCCGATGAGCGCCGCGTCGATGGCGACCGCACGCCTGATGGAGACCTGGGCGCACGGCCTGGACGTCGCCGACGCGCTCGGTGTGACGCGCCCTGCGACGGCGCGGCTGCGGTCGATCGCCCACATCGGCGTACGGACCCGGGACTTCGCATTCGCCGTGCACGGACTGCCCGTTCCTGCGGCACCGTTTCACGTGGAACTACGCGCACCCGACGGGTCGTCGTGGACCTGGGGCCCGCCCGACGCCGAACAGCGCGTCACCGGTTCGGCCGAGGACTTCTGCTACCTCGTGACGCAGCGCCGCCCGCGCGCCGAGCTCGACGTGCGGGCCGACGGCGCCGACGCCGAGACGTGGCTGACCATCGCGCAGGCCTTCGCCGGCCCGCCGGGAGCGGGTCGCGACTAGACCGTCGGCGCCCTCCCGCCGAGGTGCCGGGCGAGGAAGCGTTCGACCGCGTGGTGCAGGTCGATCTGGTTCTCCGGGTTGAGGAAGCCGTGGCCCTCGTCGTCCTTGACCATGTACTCGACCTCGACGCCCCGCGCCCGCAGCGCCTCGACGATGTTGTCGGACTCGGCCTTGACGACGCGGACGTCGTTGGCGCCCTGCACCACGAGCAGCGGGGTGCGGATGCGGTCCACCCGGCTGATCGGCGAGCGGGCGAGCATGTCGGCCTCCTGCTCGGGATCGTCGGGATCGCCGACATAGCGGTGCCAGTTCGCGGCCAGGTGCGGCCGGGCGCCCGGAGGCAGGGTCCGCATGAAGTTGGCGAGGTTGGAGATCCCGACGTAGTCGATCGCGGCGGCGAACACGTCGGGGGTGAACGTGACGCCGACCAGCGCGGCGTATCCGCCGTAGGAGCCGCCGAAGATCGCCACCCGGTCCGGGTCGGCGTATCCCTCCTTGACGGCCCACTCGACGGCGTCGACGAGGTCGTCGTGCATGCCGCCGGCGAACTCGCCGACCGCGGCCTGCATGTGCGCCTTGCCGAAGCCCGTCGAGCCGCGGAAGTTGACCTGCAGCACCGCATATCCGCGGTTGGCGAGTAGCTGCACCGTCGGGTCGAAGCCCCAGCTGTCCCTGGCCCACGGACCACCGTGCACGACCAAGACCGTGGGCAGCCCGGCCGGTTCGACACCGACCGGCAGTGTCAGGTACGACGGCAGCGCCAAGCCGTCTCGCGCCGTCACGGTCACCGGTGTCATCGGCGCCAGCGTGGCTTGGTCGAGGTGGGGCAGCGGCCGGAACAGCAGTCGGCTCTCACCACTGCCGTGGTCGTAGTAGTAGGTGAAGCCCGGTTCGCGGTCGTGGAAGTAGGTGACCACCCAGTGCTGCCCACTGTCGTCGGACGACGTCAGGGCCAGGTCGCCGTCCGACAGCTTCATCAGGTTCTCCAGCACGGCGGCGAAGGCGGGGTTCAGCGCCCGGACGACCCGCCGCTCACCCTGGTAACGCACCCCGATCAACTCGCCGGTCCGGCGGTCCTGGATCAGCGGCGACGGCAACAACGGCACGACCAGACCGGTGGTGTCCAGGTCGAGGACGGGGTCACTGTCGACCTCGGTCTCCTCGCCCGTGGCGAGGTCGAGGTGGGCCAGGCGGGTGCGGTCGGTGCCGCGGTTCGACCCGAACCAGACGCCGGTGCCGTCGGGGGTGATGTCGAACGGGAAGATCCCGAGCGGGTGGTCGGCCCCGTCGAACACCGCGACCCGACGCAGTCCCGCCGCCGCACCCTCCCACTGCTGGATCTCGATGTCGCCGTTCGGCAGGGTCGCCATGGCCAGGACGGTGCCTGCACCACCGACCACCCACGCGGCGACGTTGCCGGGGTTCTCGGCGAGCATCGTCAACTCGCCGGTGGCGATGTCGAGCTCGTAGACGTCGATCAGTTCGACAGTGCGCCTGTTCATCTGGACGATCGCGGTGCCGGGCCGGCCGGGGAGCAGCTGATAGAACGCCCGCACCCCCGGGAAGGGTGTGAGATCGACCGCGGGCGAATCGGTTTCGTCCGGATCGGCCCGGAAGACGTGCCAGTTCTCGTCGCCGTTGGCGTCCTGCAGGTAGAGCAGCCACCGGGAATCGCCGGTCCAGTCGGAGCCCATGACGCTGCGGTTCGCGTCCGCGGTCACGCAGCGCCCGTTGTCGGTGGAGTCGGTGCGCTGCACCCACACGTTGAGCCGGTTCCGCCAGGGCGCGAGGTAGGAGATCCTGGTGCCGTCCGGGGAGATCGTCGCGCGGGCGCGCACAGGAGGGCTGAAGAGCTCCTCGACGGTGATCGGTGGTGGCAGTGGCATGTCGATCCTTTCTGTTGACGGCGGCGCGCGCCATCGACCGCCCCGGCGGTGAGACCGGGCGGAGTGCGGAATTCGGTTGTGGCGGTTGATGGCTCAGGTGGTCACGGGGCCACCGAGCCTGCCGTTGGTGGCATCGTTGATCGCCCGGTCCATCAGTGCCAGGGCCTCGGCCTGGGTGACCTTGCGGTTGTCCACGATGATCGCCCGGCTGACGTCCTCGTCGATGACGCGGAACGCGCCGGTGACGGCGGCGGCGCAGAGGCGCACCGTGAGATCGTCCGGCGCGAGGCGCAACCGCTCGGCGGCCACCGGGATCAGGCCCCGTTCGAGCCGGTCGTGGACCATCAGGTAGGCCGTGCGCAGTGCCGGTTCGGATTCGGTCATGGTGCTGATGCGCATACCGCTCCACTCGTCCTCGATGCCCTGTTCGTCGAGTGGATGTCGGGCGGTGTCCAGGGCGAGGTGCTCGCCGAGGGACAGTTCGAGCGGCCACCGGTGCAGGATCTCGAGGAACCGGTCGGCCGAACGCGCCAGCAGCGGCTCCACACAGCTCTCCTTCGTGCGGAAGTAGCGCCAGATCGTCCGGGTGGACAGCCCCGCGGCCGCGGCGATGTCGTCGCCGCTGGTGGCGGACACTCCCTTCTCCCAGAACAACGCCGCAGCGTGCCGCGAGACGGTCAGCCGCTTGGCGTCGGTGTCCACGCAGTCGCCTCCCGTCTCCGTGTCACTTAGTGACATCTCGACTGTGTCACTAAGTGACAGCCCCGTCAAGGTGGCGGCTCAGAGCTCGGTGGCGGCGTCGGCCTTCCCGTCCCCGTCGGAGTCGGTGAGCCTGACGTCCCAGCGGCCGTCGGCGTCGGTGTCCACCAGCGCGACACCCTCGGAGAACGCCCGGTCGGCCAGGCCGTTGCCGTCGCTGTCCGCCAGCCGGTCGTCGGCCTCACCGTCGGCGTCGACGTCGACCAGCGGACCGCCCACCTGCTCGGCGCCGTCCAGCCCGAACCAGCGCACCTGACCGGCCCGGTCGACGCTGAGCAGCCAGGTCCCCGAGCCGTCGTCGGTGAAGTGCGCCTCGGCGCGGTCGTCGTCGTCGAGGTCGAGGGCGGCCTGCTCGGCGAGGCCGTCCCCGTCGCGGTCGGCCATCACGTCGTCGAGGCGGCCGTCGCCGTCGAAGTCCAGGCCGACCGCGTCCGGCCGGCCGTCACCGTCGAGGTCGACGTCGGGCTCCGCGGTCCACATGGTCGCCGACCCGTCACCGTCGCCGAGGCAGTACTCCATGTGGGTCAGACGCCGCGCCGTGGCGGGCGGTTCCCTACGTGTTCTGGCGGGTGTTCCACCAGGCGAGCAGTTCGTCGACGGCCTCGTCGTGGTCCAGCGGCCCGCGGTCCAGCCGCAGCTCCTTGAGATACCGCCACGCCTCGCCGACCTCGGGACCCGCCGGGATGTCCAGCAGCCGCATGATCTCGTTGCCGTCCAGGTCGGGCCGGACCCGCTGCAGATCCTCCTTGGCGGCCAGCTCGGCGATCCGGTGCTCCAGGTCGTCGTAGTTCGCCTGCAGCCGCGCCGCCCGCCGCTTGTTGCGGGTGGTGCAGTCGGCCCGCACCAGTTTGTGCAGCCGCGACAACAGCGGTCCGGCGTCGGCGACGTAGCGGCGGACCGCCGAGTCGGTCCAGCGGCCGGTCCCGCTGCCGTCGGCGTAGCCGTGGAACCGCAGGTGCAGGTACACCAACTGCGAGACATCGTCGACCATCTGCTTGGAGTACTTGAGCGCGCGCATCCGCTTGCGGCTCATCTTCGCGCCGACCACCTCGTGGTGATGGAAACTCACGCCGCCGTCGGGTTCGTGGCGGCGGGTCGACGGCTTGCCGATGTCGTGCAGCAGCGCCGCCCAGCGCAGCACCAGGTCCGGGCCTCCGACATCCCCCGAGTCGCTGCGCTCCTGCCCCCGGGGTCCCTCGAGGTCGATCGCCTGCTTGAGCACCGTGAGCGAATGCCAGTACACGTCCTTGTGCTGGTGGTGCTCGTCGATCGCCATCCGCATCGCGCCCACCTCGGGCAGCACCACGTCACCGAGCCCGGTCTGCACCATCAGGTCGATGCCCGCCACCGGATCGTCGCCCAGCAGCAGCTTGTCCAGCTCGGCGGCCACCCGCTCGGCGGTGATCCGGCCGAGCTGCGGGGCCATCTCGGTGAGCGCGGTGAGCACCCGCGGGGCGACGCCGAACCCCAGCTGCGACACGAACCGCGCGGCCCGCAGCATCCGCAGCGGGTCGTCGCCGAACGACACCTCCGGCGCCGACGGCGTGTCGAGCAACCGCGACCGCAAGGCGGCCAGGCCGTTCAGCGGGTCGTGCAGCTCGCCGATGCCGTCGGCGGTGATGCGCACCGCCATCGCATTCACCGTGAAATCGCGGCGCACCAGGTCGCCCTCGAGTGTGTCGCCGAACTGCACCTCGGGATTGCGTGACACCTGGTCGTAGCTGTCGGCGCGGTACGTGGTGATCTCCAGCCGGTGACCGTCCTTGCCGACGCCGAGGGTGCCGAACTCGATGCCGGTGTCCCACAACGCGTCCGCCCACCCGCGCAGCAGCTTCTGCATCTGAGCAGGCCGCGCGTCGGTGGTGAAGTCGAGGTCGGTGCCGAGCCTGCCGAGCAGTGCGTCGCGCACACTGCCACCGACCAGGTACAGGTCGTGACCCGCATCGGCGAACACCGCGCCGAGCTCGCGCAGCAGCGAATCGTGCCGGTGGAGCGCGGCGACCGCACCGGCCAGCAGTTCGAGGTCAGCAGCGGAGTCGGACACGTTCGATGAGCCTAGACGGTAACGGTCCTGCACCGACCGGTGAGTGCGGCCGGGACGTATACCAGGTGGCAGCTACTATCGCTTGGGTGTCGGAAGGCGAACAGGCCAAACCACGACGGCGCCGCGGGCGTCGCCGCGGCCGACGCGCGGCAGGCCCGCCCGAGGCCGGCCAGCAAGCCGGCCAGCAGGCTGGTCAGCAAGTCGTCGGCCCGCACAACCATTCCGCGGCGCCCACCCCGCCCCGCACCCCCGCCGAACACGCCAAGCAGCAGAAGAACCGGCCGCGCCGCCCGCCGGAACGGTTGCGCACCGTGCACGAGACCTCCGCGGGCGGCCTCGTCATCGACGGTCTCGACGGACCCAAGGACGGTCAGGTCGCCGCGCTGATCGGTCGCATCGACCGCCGCGGCCGGATGCTGTGGTCACTGCCGAAGGGCCACATCGAACTCGGCGAGACCGCCGAGCAGACCGCGATCCGCGAGGTCGCCGAGGAGACCGGCATCCAGGGCAGCGTGCTGGCCGCGCTCGGCAGCATCGACTACTGGTTCGTCACCGAGGGCCGCCGCGTCCACAAGACCGTGCACCACTACCTCATGCGGTTCCTCGGCGGTGAGCTCTCCGATGAGGACGTCGAGGTGACCGAGGTGGCGTGGGTGCCGCTGAAGGAGCTGCCGTCGCGGCTCGCCTACGCCGACGAGCGGCGCCTCGCCGAGGTGGCCGGCGAGCTGATCGACAAACTGCACTCAGACGGCCCCGCTTCGCTGCCGCCGCTGCCGCACAGCTCGCCGCGGCGGCGCCCGCAGACCCACTCCCACACCCGCAACCGTCGTCGCGACGAGTCGAGCCCACCCACAACAGGCCGGCGGACGAACGGATGCGGACAGGGGCCGTGACCGCCCGGCGCCGCCCGGCTGTGCTGCCGCGGCTCTTCGCCGCCGTGGCGCTGCTCGTACTCTTCGCCGTCCCCGCCGCGCTGCCACAGGCCGCCGCGGGTGAGCCGGGCGCCACCCCGTTCCTGCAGCTGCGGATCGACCGGGTCACCCCCGACGTCGTCACCACCACCAGCGAACCCGTGGTGACGGTGTCCGGCGTGGTGCTCAACGTCGGTGACCGCCCGGTGCGCGACGTGATGGTGCGCCTCGAACACGCCGCGGCGGTGGACTCCTCCGCGGGGCTGCGCACCAACCTGACCGGCAACGTCGACCAGTTCGCGCCCGTCGCCGAATTCGTCACGCTCGCTCCCGAACTGCAGCGCGGCAGGCAGGTGCCGTTCACCCTGCGCTACCCGCTGCGCTCCCCCGACCAGCCCTCACTGGCCATCGGCGCGCCGGGGGTGTTCCCGGTGCTGGTCAACGTGAACGGCACTCCGGACTACGGCGCGCCGGCCCGGCTCGACGACGCCCGGTTCCTGCTGCCGGTGCTCGGCGTCCCGCCCGACGGCGCCGCCGCGTCGGTCGCCGAGACCCTCACCTCCGTGGTGCCGCCCGACACATCCCGCCCGGTCCGCCTGACCATGTTCTGGCCACTGGCCGACCGGCCGCGCCTCGCGCCGGGCGTCCCCGGCGGCGCGGCGCCCGTGCGGTTGGTCGACGACGAGCTGGCCACCTCGCTGGCGCCGGGCGGCCGGCTGGACACCCTGCTGTCGGCGGTGGACTTCGCCGTCGGGCCGACCGTGGACGCAGGCGGTCAGCTCAGCGGCGCCCTCTGCCTGGCCGTCGACCCCGATCTGCTCGTCACGGTCAACGCGATGACCACCGGTTACGTCGTCAACGAGGGCGTCGATGCCGGACCCGGCACCCCGACCCGGCCCGGCACCGGTCAGGACGCCGCGATCAGCTGGCTCAACCGCCTCAAGGCGCTGGCACAGCGGATGTGCGTCGCGCCCACCACCTACGCCCAGGCCGACCTCGACGCCGTGCAGCGCGTCGGCGACCCGGCGCTGCGCACGATCGCCACCACCGGCGCCGCCGACATCGTCGACCAGCTGCTGGGGATCCCGTCGGTGCGCGGCGTGACGATCGTCGGCGACGGTCCCCTGACCGGACCGGCCGCGCAACTGTTGTCCGCGCGGGGCCGCCGGGTGGCCATCGCCGCGGCCGACCTCACCGCGCAGGACTCCGCGACCGGTGTGCTGAGCACCGCCGACCTCGCCCCGATGCGCCTCGCTCCCGACCTGGTCGCGGTGCCGTTCGACCCGACCGTCGGGGCGGCCCTCGCCGGGGTCGGCTCCGAGCCGGTCGCCCCCACCTACCTGGATCCGTCGCTGGAGGTCCCCGTCCAGCACGACTCCGAGGTGGCCCGCCGCCAGGATGCGCTCGGCTCACTGCTGTGGCGTGGTTTGCGTCCGGACGCCGCGCCGCGCAGCCAGCTGCTGATGCCGCCGCTGACGTGGAACGTGCGGGCCGACGACGCGCAGGCGATCCTGACCGCCGCAGCCACCGCGATCCGCGCCGGCCTCGCGGTGCCACGTCCGCTGGCGGAGGTGATCGCCGACGGCGACGCGCTTCCGCCGCAGCCGCTGGCCCCGCCCCCGCCCGCCGAACTGGGCAACCCGGACGGCCGAATCGACCAGGCGGTCACGTCCGGCATCGCCGCGGCCGTCGGCCGGCTCAACGGACTCTCGGCGGCGCTGACCACCGACACGCGCACCGGCCTGACGGGCACCCAGTACACCGCGCCGCTGCGCGAGGACATGCTGCGCGCGCTCAGCCTGGCCGTGCCGCCCGGTGCCCGCAACGGGCTTGCGCAGCAACGGCTCTCGCGTGTCGCGGAAACCGTCGACGACCTGTTCGGCGCGGTCACGGTCGTCAATCCCGGCGGCGCCTACACCTTGGCGACCGAGCGCAGCCCGTTGCCGCTGGCGCTGCGCAACGACCTGCCGGTCCCGGTGCGGGTGCGCCTGCAGGTCGACGCCCCGCCGGGCATGTCGGTGACCGACATGGGTGTCATCGAACTACCGCCGGGCTTCCTGCCGCTGCGGGTGCCGATCGAGGTGCACTTCACCCAGCGGGTGGCGGTCGACGTCGCACTGCAGACCGAAGACGGGCTGCCGCTCGGCGAACCGGTGCGGCTGTCAGTGCACTCCAACGCCTACGGCAAGGTGCTGTTCTTCATCACGCTGACCGGCGGCGCGGTGCTGGCACTGCTGGTCGGCCGGCGGCTGTGGCACCGGTTCCGCGGCCAGCCCGACCGTGCCGACCTCGACGACGACATCGACGACGAGCCGTCCGACCCGCTGGACACCGCGATCCGGCACGCGCCCGGCGCGGACGCCGACGCGAGCCGGGTTGGCCGCGCATCGCCGGGCGACCGGGCATGAGCACGACCGGGCGGTGGGGGCCC
>NZ_JACKSJ010000094.1 GCF_025821665.1 [Mycobacterium] manitobense | reverse complement strand
GGCGGCCGACGGGCTCACCGCGGCGGCCACCGCGCCCGGCGCGATCCGCAGGGCCGGTGCGGTCGCGCTCACCGAGCGGCTGCGCCGCATCGACGGACCGGTCCTCGACACACTGCTGGTGTCGTCGCTGAGTGCGGACCTCGGGCCCGACGACGTGGCGGCGGCACTGCGGGTGAGCCAGGCCGAGGCGCTCGACCTCGTCGACGGCGCCCGGGCCAGCGGCCTGATCGACCCGTCGCACCACCCGGCGTTCCTGCGTTCGGTCCATCACGGCGCCGCGCAGATCGCCGGCGCGGCCCGCCATCACGACATCGAGATCTCCCTGCTCGTGACCCAGCTCGAGATGTCAACGCTGACAGCAGATCTCGCTTTGCAACTGGCCGAGCACGGGCTGCGGGACGAACGGCTGGCGGCCGCGCTGACCGAACTGGCGGGCTGGGTCCGCGGCCAACCGGCCCGCGCCGCACGGCTGTACCGGGCGGCCACCGACGCCGGCGCCACGGCGCTGGACGCTCGGCTGGCCGACGACGTGATGGTGGAGCAGGACATCAACGCCGGGCTGCTTCAGCCGGTCGGCGTTCCGGTCGGTGAGGCGCTGGGC
>NZ_JACKSJ010000093.1 GCF_025821665.1 [Mycobacterium] manitobense | reverse complement strand
GTCCGCCGCCCGGCCCGCCCGCGCCCCCGCCCGGTGGTTGAGCGCGCCGACCTCGAGGCCATCGCGCGGCAACTGGGCCGCGAGGCCCGCGGGGTGCTCGAGATCGCCTACCGGTGTCCCGACGGCACCCCGGCGGTCGTGAAGACGGCGCCGCGACTGCCCGACGGCACCCCGTTCCCGACGCTGTACTACCTGACCCACCCGGCGCTGACGGCGGCGGCCAGCCGGCTGGAGTCGGCGGGTCTGATGCGTGAGATGACCGATCGGCTGCATCAGGACCCGGAATTGGCCGCGGCGTACCGGCGGGCGCACGAGTCGTATCTCGCAGAGCGCGACGCGATCGAATCGCTGGGCACCACGTTCTCCGGCGGCGGCATGCCCGACCGCGTCAAGTGCCTGCATGTGGTGATCGCGCATTCGCTGGCCAAGGGGCCGGGGGTGAACCCGTTCGGTGACGAGGCGTTGGCGGTGCTGGCCGCAGAACCTGGGATGGAGGGCATTTTGGACCCGGAGGTGTGGACGTGAGCCGAGTCGCGGCCGTGGACTGCGGCACGAATTCGATCCGGTTGCTCATCGCCGATCCCGTCGATGGCCGGTTGCGCGACGTGCACCGGGAGATGCGGATCGTCCGGTTGGGGCAGGGCGTCGACGCCACCGGCGAGTTCGCTCCGGAAGCGTTGGCGCGCACCAGGGCCGCGCTCGTCGACTATGCCGCCCTGATGCGCGACCACCGCGTCGAGCGGGTGCGGATGGTCGCGACGTCGGCGGCACGCGACGTGGCCAACCGGGAGGCGTTCTTCGCGATGACGGCCGAGGTGCTCGGCGACGTGGTGCCGGGTGCGGTCGCCGAGGTGATCAGCGGCACCGAGGAAGCCGAGCTGTCCTATCGCGGCGCGGTCGGCGAACTGGATCCCGACGCGGGGCCGTTCGTGGTGGTCGATCTCGGTGGCGGCTCCACCGAGGTGGTGGTGGGCCGACGGGAGGTGGAGGCGAGTTACTCGGCCGACATCGGCTGCGTGCGGCTCACCGAGCGGTGCCTGCGCTCCGATCCGCCCACCGCCGAGGAGATCTCGGCCGCACGAGAAGTGGTGCGCGACGGGCTGGCCGCGGCGTTCCGTGCGGTGCCCGTCGAGGGCGCCCGGACCTGGGTGGGGGTGGCCGGGACGATGACGACCCTGGCGGCGCTTGGCGCGAAGATGACGACCTATGACTCCGAGGCCATCCATCTGTCGCGGGTGGGGTTCACCCGGCTCCGCGAGGTCTGCGACGAACTGCTGACCATGACGCGTGCGCAGCGTGCGGTGCTCGGGCCGATGCACGAGGGCAGGGTCGACGTCATCGGTGGCGGTGCGCTCATCGTCGAGGAGCTGGCCGACGCCCTGGGCGCCCGGGCCGGTCTGGACGAGCTGGTGGTGAGCGAGCACGACATCCTCGACGGCATCGCCCTGTCGGTCTCCTAGCGATTTCGGCGCGGAAACTCGCTCAGCGATCGCGAGCGCGCCGAAATCCCCAGGAAGTCAATGCCAGTCGTCGTCGAGCCGGTCGAGCACCCGCAACCGCGGTGACAGCCGCAGCGCGGTCCGGCTGCCACCATCTCTGCGGGCAGCGGCCATGGCGGCGGAGGCGACGCCGAGCAGTTCGTCTACCACTTCGGGAACCGGCTGGTCGCTCAGCGGCATCAGTGACGTGCTGACGGCACCGATACTGGCCGTCAGCCGGAAGGGCGCATTCCTGACTGTGGCGTGGATGCGGTCGGTCAGCGGTTCCGGGTCCGCGACGGTGAACAGGTCGGCGATCAGGTACTCGGTGTCCGCGACATGGGCCAGAACGGTGTCGCGCCGCACGTTCTCCCGCAGGCGTTGCGCGATCGCGACCCGGGCGCGATCGCCGGTCGCGGGGCCGTGCAGGCCGGTGAGCAACGAGAAGCTGTCCAGGCTGACCACCAGGACCACGAGATACCGGTCATCGCCACGGCTGCGCGCACCCAGCAGCGTGGCCATCCGCTCGTCGAAGGTCTCCCGGGTGAGCAGACCGGTGAGCGGTTCGATCCCGGTGTGACGGGGTTCGATGCCGATCAACTGGATCGCCGTCCGGCAGGCGACGGTGAACATGACGGTGACCAGCAGCACCAGACCGACCGCGGTGACGGCACGGGCGATGTCGTCGACGGCGATGCGTGCCGCGAGCACCGCCAGTACGGACCCGCCCACGGCCCACGGCACGGCAAGCAGCCGGCCCGAGTGGAAGAGCATGGTGAACGCCGACAGCGTTGCCAGGCCTGTCGCGCCGAGCATGCCGACCACGGGTTCGTGCTGGATCAGGCAGGCGGCCGCGATGCACCCCGAGCCGACGACGACGGTGGTCTGCGACTGTCCCCGGGTGGGCCACCGGGGCCTGCGCCACACCCATCCCATCACCAGGCAGCACACCGCGATGCCGACCGCGATGCCGCGGTTCAGCGGACCCTGGGGCCCGGCGGGACTGGCGAGCAGGACAGCCGGGACGACTCCGAGGCCGACGATGGTGGCGGCGATGGCCCGGCACATCACGACCTGCAGGTCGTGACTCGCGAAGTACGCGGTCAGCCAGTAGTAGCGGTCTTCCTCGCGCGGTTGGCGTGGTCGCATCAACAGCAGGCCCGCTACCTTCCGCCGCACCGGGGTGCCGCGACGACCCCTCGTACATTCGCGGCGCGGCGACGAAGATGTCGGCCGTGTGGCCATCGCGTCGCTTCAGGGATGGTTTGTCGGCGGTGCGTCGGGCTGCGCTGCTTTTTTAACGTCAGGGTTGCTCCCGGCGACCACCTCGTGGGGATATGGACGCGACCTATCCTTTTTCCCTCACGTGGATCGGGGTGTTCGGACGTCTCGAGAAACGTGTCGCAGGGGTCAGCCGTGCGTCGGACGTGGCACTGCCGGAGCGCTGACGCCGCAGATGTCCATTCGCCGAGAGGACCCTCAAACATGGTGAACTCGTCGTCCGCACGCTGTTTCGCCAACGAGGGGGAAGAAAGGAAGGCGGAGAACGCCTTCGAGCCGGTCGACTGCTGGGCAGCCGCGTCCCACCATACGCACCGTCGAAATAGTTTGTCGAGACCGCCGCTAGGTGGCCTCGATCAGCGGCAGCTCGCGGCCGGCGGCGATCGAGAGCCGCTGCCGGCCGAGCGCGGGCCAGGCCTGTACCGCACAGAACGGGGCGCACTGGTCCTGGGTGGACCTGGTGCCGACGTGCACGCAGCACTGCACCAGGCGCTCCTCGATCATCGTCGACATGTCCATGAACGGTTTGACGGTGAGCCGGACGACCCGTTCGCCGAGCAGCCGGCGGATCTTGTTGCGACGTCCGGGTAGCGCCGAGGATGCCAGCGTCAACATCGTCGACATACCGAGATCGCAACTCTCGCAGATGATCCGCCAGATGTCGCCGATCTTGGGATGCGACAGCGACGACTGCTCCGAGAGCAGGCCGAGCAATGACTCCTGCACAGCGACCCGCAGCTGCTGCGGGATTTCGGCGTCGGCGATGCGGTTGGCCACCAGGCCGAGCCGGTCCTTGAGAACGTCGTGCCCGATCAGGGACACCAGGGAACGCCACCGGTCGCTGTCGTCGCGGATGAGGTAGCCCACCGAGCAGCAGTGTGGATGTGAGCACGGCAGCGCGGTGAGGTCCCGCCACGTCACCAGCCCGTCCGTCTGCGGACCCAGCCGGCTTAGCACCCCAGTGTGGGTGAGCCGGTCGAGCGGGTCGATCAGCCCCGACCTGCCGGACCCGAACTGCGGCTGGATCGTCAGCCCACCGACGTAGGGGGTGTCGAGCGCCAGCCGCACCATCTGCCCGATCTCGTCGTCATTGACCCCGAGCGTCACGGTCATCACCAGAGTCGTGAAGATCTCCCGCTCGGAGAGTCGCTGCAGTGCAGTGGCTTTCATCCGGCTCAGGTCGCCGCCGCGGTGGAAGCGGTGCGTCGCGGCGGCCTGGCCGTCGTACTGCAGGTAGACCTCGACACGCTGCCGGTGCTCGGTGAGCAGGTCGAGCAGCGCGTCGTCGGTGGCGATCCGGATGCCGTTGCTGTTGACCAGAATCCGAGTGATCGGCCGCGCGGTCAGTTCGGTGAGCAGCCGCGCCAGGTCCGGGTGCAGCGTCGGTTCGCCGCCGCTGAGCATCAGGACGTCGATGCGGCCGTTCTCCCGGGCCAGCCGTTGGTCGACGTTGGCTAGCACGTCGGCGACCGGCACGACATTGCGCAGATCGGGGGAGGAGTCGGTGAAACAGGTGGGGCAGCGCAGATTGCAGGTCTCGGCGATGTCCTCCAGCAGGATGCAGGTGTGCTGGGTCTGCATCTCGGGCAACCCGCGCAGATACGCAGACGGCACCGGGTCGAAGTTCCCGGCCACGTCCGGGACATGGGCCTTGGTCGGCGCGGTCCACTCCTCGAGGTAGCTCAGGATCTCGGGGTCCTCGTCGTAGAGGGTGCGCACCAGGCCGTGCTCGCGGCAGCCGCGTTCGAGCCACACCCGGCCGTCACGTTCGACCAGCCAGGCGTTGAGCCGGACGACGTCGGCGAGTGGTCGCTCCGGTGCCTGGTCGTGGCAGCGGGGGCAGTAGGCGGTGACGTAGCGGTGAATGCGGTCGCCGCGCAGCGACATCCCGGGCGTCATGTCGTGTACAGCTCGGGGTTGATTCCGGTGCAGAAGCCGACGGTGACCAGTGAGGTGACCGCCCAGCCGATCATCAGGCCGAGCCCGAGGCCTCTGGCGCCGGGGTTCGCCGATCGCAACAACGCCGCGCCGCCGCCGAATGCGATGAGCAGCAGCATCACCGCCGCTCCTCCGAACACCGCGTCGGAATCCCGGTACTGCGCTCCCACGATGAACGCGGCGAACGCGAGAACGGAGTTGATCATGATGTACAGCAGGGTGCCGAGCACCGCCATGCCCGCGCTGAGGCGCGACTTCTGCTGAGGCGGTGGATAGTACGGGTATCCCTGCGGATAGCCTGGCGGCGGGTAACCCTGCAGGTACCCCGGTGGCGGGCCCTGCGGGTAGCCGGGCGGTGGACCCGTCGGCCGGCCGTCTTCCGGGTAGTCCTCCGGCGGTGGTTCCGATGGCGGGAACGTCATACAGGTACTTCCTGGTTGCGGGCCGGTGAGCGATAGTACCCACGCCGGTGTCCGTACCACAGCCGAACGGCGATCACGATCAGCGACGGCAACAGGAACCATTGCGGCCGAGTGAGATCCAGCCACACCGTCTCGTTGGCGCGGGTGAACTCGACCAGGAACCGGAACGCCGCGTAACCGGCGATGTAGATGACGAACAACTCCCCGGGCCTGCCGATCCGCGGTCGCAACCAGAGCAGCACGACGAACGCGGTGAGCTGGAAGGCGATCTCGTAGAGGAACGACGGGTGCATGGCCAGGCCGGCGAGACAGCCAGGGCATTCCGGGGTCTCGGCGGGGGCGTGCACGCCCCACGGCAGGTCGGTGGGGCGGCCGGGAGCCTCGGTCAGATGGCATCCGATGCGGCCGATCGCCATGCCGAGCGCCACGGCGGGCGCGAACAGGTCGCCGGTCTTGCCGCGGTATCCGCCGACCCTCTTGGCGACCAGCACCCCGATGTATGCGCCCAGCAGGCCGCCGAGGATGCTGCGCGAGCCGAACTGCCACGCCTCGGCCAGGCTCGGGTTGGCCGAGAAGTCCAGATGGCGGGCCCAGCCGGACAGCCGCATGCCGATCGCCCCGCCGATCAGGGCGCCCGCGACGGCAACGAGCGATTGTTCGTTCACCGCTGCGCGCCTTCGGGCCTCGTGCACGAAGACCGCCATCGCCGCAATCACACCGAGCGCCACGAACACGCCGTGCACCGGTACCGCGAGCGGTCCGACGTGCCAGGCGGGAACCATGGGCGCAACCTATCGCGTCTGACGGGGGCCGGGCACCCCGATCGCGGCACTCAGGACGACAGGGACAGTCCGGCCGCGAGGGCGAAGCCGAGTACGGCGGCCAATCCGGCGGACTCCCGGGCTTTCTCGGTGGCCTCCGGGATCATCGAGCCGACCAGCATGACGAGCAGCGCGCCTGCGGCGAACCCGTCGATGCCGCCGCGCGTCTGGTCACCGGCGAACTCCTGCAGCTGGTAGCCCGCGGCCGTCGCCGCGACGCAGACGAGCGCAACGGCGCCCCAGCCCGCCACGATGCGCTTGGCGGGGCGCCCCGCGGCTCGCATGTCGGTGGCCGAGCCGATGGATTCCGGAAGGTTCGACACGAAGATGGCGAGCACCAGCGCCGGACTGACGGCGCCGCCACCGGCGATGCCGATGCCCAGCACGGCCTGCTCCGGTATGCCGTCGAGGAGGGCGCCGAGCAGCAGCGGCCAGCCGCTGGCTGCCGATCCGACGCCACCGAGACGGTCGACGGCCCGGTCGGCAACGAAGAAGGTGACGGCGCCGAGTGCCAGACCGGCCGAGACCGCCACCGCGCCGCCGACGCGAAAACCCTCCTCCGCCAGTTCGAACGAGATGCTCGACACCAGGGCGCCTGCACCGAAACCGAGCACCCAGCCGACCAGTCGTCCGTTCCACTTGCGCGCCACCCCGGCGAGCGCGCCGATCACCAACGAGGACGCTGCCACAGCACCCCACAGCAGCGCGCTCAGCACACGGGCAAGCCTAGGCCGGGGCCCGCCTGCGCACGCGTTGCTTCGTCGGGTCGCGCCGTCCGCTCAGCGTCAGACCGAGCAGCAGCATGCCCGCGCCCAGGCCGAGGTGCAGCCAGTTGTCGGCGTTGTTCAACGGCACGAAGTTGGCTGGGCTGCCGCGGTCGATCAGCAGGCCGTACACCCAGAGTCCGAGGTAGGCCATGCCGCCGCCCAGCAGGTAGAGCCGGGAGCCGACGTAGCTGCGCGCCGACAGCAGGCCGACGACGCCGAACGCGAGATGCACCGCGTTGTGCAGTCCGGACACCGCGAACGTGCCGAACAGCATCGCCCCCGAGTGGTGACCCGCCCACTCCAGCCGGTCGTAGTGACTCGTCAGGCCCGGTATGAAACCGGCGGCACCGACGATCAGGAACGCGGCGGCGACGATGATCGCCGCAGCCTGCACCGCCATGTACTTCGGAGTCTTCGTTGTCATCGCCGTACCTCCCTCCAACCGTTATTGACGGGTCGGTAGGTGAAGGAAGTACCCCCGCTGTGGTGCGATTAACCTGTCGCCGATCGGATGACCCGGAGGAGCCCGCGAGATGGCAGACCAGCACACCTACCCGGCAGGCGTCCCGTGCTGGGTCGACACCGAGCAGGCCGACGTCGACGCGGCGGAACACTTCTACACCGGCCTGTTCGGCTGGACATTCTCTGACGCGGTCCCCGCCGCCGCGCCCGGGACATACTTGATCGCCTCACTGGGCGGCCGCGACGTCGCGGCGATCGGCCCTGCGGCACGCAACGACGAACCGCAGTGGAACACCTACATCGCCGTCGACGACACCGAATCCGTCGTGGCGGCAGTACTCGAGGCCGGCGGCGCCGTCACGATCGACCCCGTCGATGCCGGACCCGGTGGGCGAATGGCTGGGTGCACGGATGCGGCCGGAGCGGATTTCCGGCTCTGGAAGGCGCGCCGCCGGCCGGGTGCTCAGCTGGTCAACGCGCCGGGCGGCTGGAACTTCAGCGACCTGCACACCGCCGACCCCGCTGCGGCGGCCGACTTCTACGCCTCGGTCTTCGATTGGCAGTTCGAGGATCTCGGGTTCGCGACGATGATCCGTCGGCCGGGCTATGGCGACCATCTCGAGGTGACGGTCGACCCAGGCATTCGCGATCGGCAGAAGGGCGTCTCCGCGCCGCAGGGCTTCGAAGATGCGATCGGCTGGCTGGTGCCGACGCCCGGTGTGGCAGACCGTTGGCATGTCACGTTCTCCGTGGCCGATCGTGACGACTCGGTGGCGTTGGCCGAGAAACTCGGCGCCACCGTGTTGTCGTCCGACGACTCGCAGTGGTCGAAGACGGCCACGGTGCGCGACCCACAGGGCGCCGTGCTGACGCTGAGCCAATACACGCCACCGCAGGGGTGACGGCGGTCAGTCTCTCAGCACCGGTGTGAGCGCATCGATCACCGACGGGTCCTCGATGGTCGACGGCAACGGCTCGTCGCGGCCCTCGGCGATACCGCGCATCGTCTTGCGCAGGATCTTGCCCGAGCGCGTCTTGGGCAGCGCCGACACCACGTCGACGGCCTTGAAAGCCGCCACGGCGCCGATGTTCTGGCGTACGGCCTCGACGAGTTCCTCGGCGAGTCCGTCGGCCGAGGCTCCGGACTTCAGCACGACGAACCCGCGCGGCACCTGTCCCTTGATGTCGTCGGCCACCCCGATGACGGCGCACTCGGCGACCGCAGGATGGTCTGCCAGCACCGCCTCGATCGACCCCGTCGACATCCGGTGCCCGGCCACGTTGATGACGTCGTCGGTGCGGCCCATCACGAACAGGTAGCCGTCCGCATCGAGGTAGCCGCCGTCACCGGTCAGGTAGTGGCCGGGGAACGCCGACAGGTACGACGACACGTAACGGTCGTCGTCGCCCCACAGCGTCGGCAGGGTGCCCGGCGGCAGCGGCAGCCGGACGCAGATCGCGCCTTCTTCGTCGGGGTCGCAGGGCGATCCGTCCGGCCGCAGGATGCGCACGTCGTATCCCGGCATCGGCACGGTTGCCGAGCCCGGCTTGACCGGCATCTGCTCGACGCCCATCGGGTCTGCGGCGATCGCCCAGCCGGTCTCGGTCTGCCACCAGTGGTCGATCACCGGCACTCCCAGTTTCTCCGAGGCCCAGTGGTAGGTGCCGGGGTCGAGCCGCTCGCCGGCCTGGAACAGGTACGTCAGCGCGGACAGGTCGTGGTCGCCGATGTGGCGGCCGTCGGGATCCTCCTTCTTGATGGCCCGGATGGCCGTGGGCGCGGTGAACAGCGCCTTGACCCGGTGCTGGGCGGCCACCCGCCAGAACGCGCCCGCATCGGGTGTGCCGACGGGCTTGCCCTCGTACAGCACGGTCGTCGCACCGGCGAGCAGCGGCGCGTAGACGATGTAGGAGTGGCCGACGACCCAGCCGACGTCGGACGCCGCCCAGTAGACGTCGCCGGGCGCGGTGTCGTAGACGTGGCGCATGCTCCACAGCAGCGCGACGGCGTGCCCGCCGTTGTCGCGGACGATGCCCTTGGGCCTGCCGGTGGTGCCGGATGTGTACAGCACGTAGAGCGGGTCGGTGGCGGCGACGGGAACCGGGTCGACGGCTTCGGCGCCGGCGACGAGTTCGGCCCAGTCGCGGTCGCGGCCGGGGGTGAGCGTGCACGGCGACTGCTCGCGCTGCAGGATCACGCAGGCCGTCGGTTGATGCTCGGCGCGCTCGAGTGCGGCGTCGAGCATCGGCTTGTAGTCGACGATGCGGGTCGGTTCGATGCCGCACGACGCCGTCACCACGACGGTGGGGCGGGCGTCGTCGATGCGGGCGGCGAGTTCGTGCGCCGCGAAGCCGCCGAACACCACCGAGTGCACGGCGCCCAACCGGGCGCACGCGAGCATCGCGATCACGGCCTCGGGCACCATCGGCAGGTAGATGACGACGCGGTCGCCCTTGCCGACTCCCAGTCCGCGCAGTGCGCCGGCGAAGCGCGACGTCAGGTCGAGCAGTTCGCGGTAGCTGTAGGTGCGGGTGGTGCCGGTGACCGGCGAGTCGTAGATCAGCGCGGCCTGCTCGGCGCGGCCACCGGTGACGTGGCGATCCAATGCATTCGCGCAGGTGTTCAGCTCCCCGTCGGGGAACCACCGGTAGAACGGCGGATTGTCGTCGTCCAGAATGCGTTTCGGTTCCCGCGTCCAGGTGACCGCCGTCGCCGCGTCGGCCCAGAAGGCCGTCGGGTCGGTGATGCTGGCGTCGAACAGTTCCTGGTAGGCACCCATCTCCGTACGGTAACCCCCAGGGTGGTCCGCTTCGGCGTCGTTTGACGCGAGGGGCGGCGGGTAGTCGGTGGCCATGGCAGCGCAGCGTCCGCGGGCACTCGTCACCGGCGGGTCGAGTGGTATCGGTCTGGAGTTGGTGAAGCTGTTCGCCGCGGACGGCTATGACGTCGTGGTCGCCGCCGATGGCGAGGGCGTCCACGGTGTCGCCGAGGCGGTGGCCGATGCCGGTGTGGACATCGAACCCGTCCAGGTCGACCTGCGAGACCCCGACGGCGTCGAGCGCCTCTACCGGGTGGCCACCCCCGGTGGCCGCGCGCTCGATGCGGCCGCGCTCAACGCGGGCACGGCCCGGGCCGGGCCGTTCGTGACCGGACCGCTCGACGACGACCTCGGCGTCGTCGACCTCAACGTGCGCTCCACGGTGCACCTGGCCAAGCTCGTGCTGACCGACATGGCGGCACGGGGCTCCGGGCGGGTCCTCATCACGTCGTCGATCGTCGCCGCCATGCCGGGCTCGCAGAACAGCATGTACAACGCGTCGAAGTCGTTTCTCCAGTCGTTCGCCACCGCCGTGCACGACGAACTGCGGGACACCGGGGTGACGGTGACGGCGCTTGCCCCGGGCCCGGTCGACACCGACTTCTTCCGCCGGACCGGGATGCTGGACACCGTGCTCGGCCGGCTTCCCGGCAAGGACGATCCGCGCCAGGTCGCCGAGCAGGGCTACCGGGCGATGATGCGCGGTGAGGCGAGGGTGGTCGCCGCGTCGCCGCTCTCCAAGGCCACGGCACTGGCGAATTCAGTGCTGCCCGATTCGGTGAAGGCCACGGCGAACCGGCTGATCATGACTCCTCTGGACAAGCGGGCACGGTGAGCGAATCGGCGGACGCGGTCGTCATCGGCGCCGGCCACAACGGCCTGGTCGCCGCGGCGCTGCTGGCCGATGCCGGCTGGGACGTCCTGGTGCTCGAGGCGCAGGCCGAACCGGGTGGCGCGGTCAAGAGTGCGGAACTGTTCCCGGGGTACGTGTCCGACCTCTACAGCGCGTTCTATCCGCTTTCGGTGGAGTCGCCGGCACTACGGGCGCTGCATCTCGAGGAGCACGGCCTGCGGTGGGTGCACGCGCCGGCAGTGGTGGGCCATGCACGGTCGGCCCACGACGACGACGCGCCGGTGATCTATCGCGACATCGACCGCACGGCAGCCGATCTGGAACGGCGCGCGCCCGGTGACGGTGACCGGTGGCGTGAGCTGTTCGACCAGTGGCAGCACATCAAGGACCCGGTGCTGTCGGCCCTGTTCGCGCCTTTCCCGCCGGTTCGCGGGGCGGCGGGGATGCTGCGCCGCCTCGGCAGTGCCGAAGCGCTGCGGTTCCTGCATCGGCTGCTGTTGCCGGCCGGTGTGCTCGCCGAGCAGCTGTTCGACGGTGACGCCGCGCGGCTTCTGTTGTTGGGCAACGCCATGCACGCGGACGTGCCGATCGACGCCCCGGGCAGCGGGCTGATGGGCTACCTGCTGGTGATGATGGCCCAGGACGGCGGTTTCCCGGTGCCCGAGGGCGGAGCGGGCGAACTCACCGCGGCCCTGGCGCGCCGGGCGGAGTCGGCGGGTGCGCGCATCGAGTGCTCGCGGGAGGTCACGCGGATCGACGTCAGCGGCGGGCGTGCGGTCGCCGTCCGCACCGCCGACGGACAGACCGTGAGGGTCGGGCGCGCCGTAATCGCCGACACCTCCGCGCCGCGCCTGTTCGGCAGCCTGCTGCCCGAGGCGGCGGTGCCCGCGGCGGTGCACCGGGCGATGGCCCAATTCGTCTGGGACACACCGGTCCTGAAGATCAACTACGCGCTCGACGGACCGATTCCGTGGCGGTCGCCGAACCTGAACGAGGCGGGCACGGTGCATCTGGGCGCCGACCGCGACGGGCTGATCCGGTGGATGGCCGACCTCAACACGGCCACGGTGCCGCAGCACCCGTTCATGCTGTTCGGTCAGATGACCACCGCGGATGCGGGCCGCTCACCGGCGGGCACCGAGAGTGCCTGGGCCTACACCCACCTGCCGCGCGGGATGGCCGACGACGAGTCCGCCGACCGGTTGTCGGTGGCCGTCGACCGGGTGCTCGAGGAGCATGCGCCCGGCTTCGCCGACCGGATCGTGGGCAAGGCGATCCAGCGGCCGTCGGACCTGGAGGCCAGCGATGCCAACCTGCACACCGGCGCGGTCAACGGCGGGACGTCACAGATCTTCCAGCAGTTGATCTTCCGGCCGGCGCCGGGCTTCGGACGGGCCGAGACCCCCGTGCAGAACGTCTTCCTCGGCAGCGCCGCCGCGTCGCCGGGAGGCGGGGTGCACGGGATTTGCGGTCGCAATGCCGCGCGCGCGGCGCTGGCGTCCGCAGGGGTGCGGGGCTGGCCGCGGCGCAGGCTCACCGCGGCGGTGAACTCGCTGCTCCTGCGTTGACGTCAGGCGAGCTGCCGTGGCGAGGCTTCGAGACCTCGCAGGATCAGCTCGAGGGTCGCCTCGAAGGACGACCGGAGCATGCGCGAGCGCAGGTGTGGCGCGGCGGCTTCGGCATGGGATGCCTCGGCGCCGGTCAGACGGGCGCCGAGTTCCTGCCATGCGGCATCGTCGCTCTCCTGCACCCGTTCGGGCAGCGACACGAAGGCGTTCTCGAGTATCGCCTGACCGAGCAGGAAGTCCGACAGCGACCGGAACCAGTGCGCGGCGCTCTCGATGTCGAAGCCGCCATCGCGCAGCAGCCCGACGGTCAGGTCCACCGCCCGGATCTCGTTGGGCAGTCCCGTCGTTCGGGCCGCCACGGCCAACCCGGTCTGCGGGAATTCGTATACGTAGACCTGGTAGAGCGCCCGTGCAAGGTCGGCGAGCGAGTCGATCCAGTGGTCACTGCGAGACCAGCGGTCGAGGGCCATCCCGATCATCCGGTCGGCGACGGCGCGCATGACGTCGTCGATGCCGGTGAAGTAGCGGTACAGGGCGGACGCGTCGGCGCCGACGGCGGTGGCCAGGGTGCGGGCACTCATGATCGTCGCGCCACGGTTCTCGATCAGGTTCACCGCCGCGTCGATGTAGACATCCCGGGAGAGCGTCGTCCCGGATCGCGTTCGACGCCGGCGACGCCCTGCGGCGGGCTGCCGTCGTGGCTCCGGCATACAGCTCACTCCTTATGTCAACGCCGTTGATTCTATCTTTGCGTTGTTGAAAGCTAGGCCCCCTATGGAGGCGACGACGGAGAACGGCCGCATGACGGTGAAGGGGGCGACCGTCCGGCGGATCATCCGGACGGCTGGTGCAGGTGGTCATGTCACCTACGTGGTCGACATCCATACTCCGGCCGGCGCAGCGCGCACGTGCACGTTCAGCGGCAACCTGTTCGGCGGACCGGTGCTGCTGTCCAGCGAGTGTGCCGACGGGCGCACCCGGGTCGCGGAGATCGAGCAGCCGCATGATTTCGGTGAGTTCGCCACCGAGCACTGGGTGCACGGGTTCTTCCGCAACTGGCAGCTGGCCGCCGTGCGTCATCCGATCCTGGTCGGTGACGGTGATGCGCTCGAGGGCACTGGCTGAACGGCGGCCGGCCTCAGTGCGCGTCTCCCACTGCGTTCTCGACGACGGGGGTCAGCACGTCATCGGCGAAGCGGCGCAGCTGCGCTTCGTCGTTGACGGCGGGATCAGCGGGCGGAGCGCCCAGATAGGTGATGAACAGCCGCGCGAAGGTGTCGGCGACCCAGCGCACCCGCTGTGAGGGCTCGCCGGGGGCGTCACCGTGGATCTCGCGCGCAATGAATGCCGCGCCCATGGAGAGTATTTCGTTGTCGTTGGCGGCGACGGTCTCCAATGCGAGGCCGGGATCGGTGATGGCGAGTCGTCGCAGCAGCGGATGTTGTTGTGCGAAGGTGACGGCCGCGACGAACGCCTCGGAGACCCTGCTGCGCCGGTTCTCGGCGCGGTCGATCCCGGCAGCCACCGCCGCGAGGAAGCGCTGGATCTCCCGCAGCCGCAACGCCTGATTCATGTCGTCGCGCCGGGGGAACCGCCGGTACACCGTCATCCGTCCCAGCTTGCTGCGGCGCACGACGTCCTCCACGGTGACGCGGTCGAGCCCGACGGCGGCGGCCTCGGCCAAGGCGGCGTCCAGGATCCGGTCCCGGGTGGTGTCCGGATCCGGCGTGTGGCCGCCCGCGGCCTGGCCGACGAGGATCGCGAATTCCGAGGCGCTCATCCGGGCGCGTTGCCGTGCGCGACAGCGTTCAGGGCCGCGTCGTGTGCGGTGGAGCCGAACCGCTGGGTGGCGAGTGCGACGTGTGGCGGCACTTCGGACGCCCACCGGATCATTCGTGCGTTGCCCTGCAGATACGCACCGGTGGCCCACGGATGCAGCGGTGAGGGCAGTTCCAGGCCGGTCATCTTGCGAGCCCATTCGGGCGCCAACGTCATTCCCGCGCGCACGTAGAAGTGGTGTGCGGCGGCATCGAGTGGGCCGGGCAGCGGAGGCAGGAACGGCGCGGTGAGGAGGAAGTCGATGAACGTCCGGGTCTGTTCGGTCACCGCCAGCTTGGGACGCATCTCTGCGACGAATTCGGTCAGTTCCGCGATGGACTCGGGCACCGCGTCCGCACCACTCATCCGGCCGATCACCGCCTGCTCGGCCAGGTACCGGTCGCGCTCGGCCGGAGTAAGCGGCCGGTTGAACCGTTCGAAGGCGGTCATCACCATCCACGGAATACACGTGTGGACCCACGCGAGCAGCTTCGGATCCAGGGCTCGGTACGCATGTCCGTCGGGCCGCGCGCCGCTCACCGTGGCATGCCTGTTCCGCACTCCGTCGATGAGTCGGGTTGCCGCCGCGGTGTTTCCGAAGGTGGTGCCGAGTACGTAACCCATGGTGGTGCGTGCTCGCCGGAAGGGATCGCGACGGTAGTTCGAATGGTCCTGCACGCCGGCGACCACCGACGGGTGCAGTATCTCCAGCACGATCGCCGCCACACCCGCCGTCGCGACCGCCCCGAGGTCGCCGTTGACCTCCCACGACACGCTGGTCGGGCCGCCACACAGACCCGGATCGCCGGGCGGGCCGCCGTACAGGTCGGGTTCATCGTGCCGGCCGCTGACCTCGTACACCGTCCTCATCGTCTGCTCGCGCAAACCCATCGGACAACCTCCCGGGACGTTGATGGTACTGATGGTATGAAAAACGTACCTCACATATCACCGGCAGTCCACGGTCAATCGCGAGATGTGCTTCTGTACGGGCAGGGGGCTAGGCAGGCTCGGGGAGCGCGTAGACGTTTCCGGGAGTGGCGACGGTCGTGACCGCTTCCGCGAGCTTCGTCGAGGCGGACTCGGAGACATCGGAGTTCACCATCACCACGAGGGTGGCGTCGCGCTCCGGCAGGTACACCGCGACGGTCTGATAACCGGGGATGTCGCCGTTGTGGCCGATCCAGCCGTGGAAGTCGGCGAGGGCGAACATGTAGCCGATGCCGGGCGCGGCCTCGCTTGGTCTGGCCGTTCTCTCGCGATGCGTCCACGGCAGCAGCAGCGCACCCCTCGCCACGGCGGGCGCCCAGGCGCGCAGATCCCGGTAGGTGGAGATCATCGCGCCCGCGGCCCAGGCGACGGACGGATTCCACAGTGTCGTGTCGACCGGTTCGCCGTCCGGCGTCTCGGCGTAACCGTGGGTGTAGGGCTGGGGCATCGCCCCGTTGGCCGGGAAACTGGTGTGGGTCAGTCCGAGCGGGCCGGTGACGTGCTGGGCCAGGTAGTCGCCGAGGCGCTGACCGGTGACCCGTTCGATCACCATGCCCAGGAGCACCGTGTTGGTGTTGGAGTATTCGAATTCGGTGTCGGGCGCGAAGTTCAACGGGTGCGCGAACGCGATGTCGACGAGTTCGCGTGGGGTGAACGCCGCCGCGTCCGGCCCCTGCCCGCCTTCCTCGAGGTAGCGGTCGAGGAACTGTTCGTCGGTCGTGTAGTTGAACAGTCCGCTGCGCATCCGGCCGAGCATGTCGAGGGTTACCACGCCACCGGACGGCACGCCGTCGACGTAGCGGGAGATGGGATCGCTCAACCGAATCCGGCCCTGGTCCACCAGCTGCAGTACGGCGGTGCCGGTGAACGTCTTGGTGACACTGCCGATGCGGGTGTGGTCGTCGAGCGACATCGGTGTCTTGGCGGCGGTGTCGCCCTCGCCGAGTGTCCTGACGTACTCGACGGTGCCGGGGATCGACAGCCCGACGATGGCGCCGGGGACGCCGGCCTCGGCGAAGACCCTGTCGACGGCTGCGTCCAGCGCCGCGGTGAGGTCGTGGACGGGCTGCGGCGTCGCGACCGGTGCGGTGAGGAGGAGAGCGACAAGGGTGAGCAGCGCAGTCACGCCTCGACTGCTCGCCGCGGGAGGGGTCATCGCTACCGACCGTAACCGATGCCGGCCTCGAGCAGGACGAAGTCGAGCCGCCGGATCTCACTGCTGGAAGCGGTAGCCCATCCCGGCCTCGGTGAGCAGGTGCACGGGGTGCGACGGGTCGTCCTCCAACTTCCGCCGCAGCTGTGCCAGATACACGCGCAGGTAATGGGTTTCCTTCGCATAGGCCGGTCCCCACACCTCTCGGAGCAGCTCTTCGCGGCCGACGAGCTTGCCGCGGTGGCGCACCAGCATCTCGAGCATGCCCCACTCGGTGGGGGTCAGGTGCACCTCGGTACCGCTCTTGGTCACCTTCTTGGCCGCCAGATCGACCGTGAACGAAGCCGTCTCGACCACCGGTTCGTCGGTGTCGGAGACGGTGCCGCGACGGACCGCGGCGCGTAGCCGGGCGAGGAACTCGTCCATGCCGAACGGTTTTGTCACGTAGTCGTCGGCGCCTGCGTCGAGCGCCTCGACCTTGTCGGCCGAGTCGGTGCGCGCAGAGAGCACGATCACCGGCGCGCTGAGCCAGCCCCGCAGACCGGCCAGCACCTCGATGCCGGACATGTCCGGAAGGCCGAGGTCGAGCACGATCACATCCGGCCGGTGGTCGGCCGCCGAACGCAGGGCTTCCGCGCCGGTGGCCGCGGTGGTGACTTCGTAGCCCCGCACCGACAGGTTGATCCGTAGTGCCCGCAGGATCTGTGGTTCGTCGTCGATGACGAGCACCCTGGTGGCCGTCACGGCGTGTCCTGCGCCGGCGCAGCCAATTCGATCTCCATCGTGAGCCCGCCGCCGGGGGTGTCGGTGGCGGTGAGTGTGCCGCCCATCGCCTCGGTGAATCCGCGCGCCACCGAAAGGCCGAGACCGACGCCGCTGCTGGTGTCGCTGTCGCCGAGGCGCTGGAACGCGCCGAACACCTGTTCCTCGGTTCCGCGGGGGATACCGGGACCCTCGTCGGCCACGGTGATCAGCACGCGGTCCCCGACCCGGCCTGCGGTGACGCGCACCTGTCCGGCCGACGCGTACCGCAGTGCGTTGTCGATCAGGTTGGCCAGCACCCGTTCGAGCAGGCCGGCGTCGGCGAGCGCCACCGAATCCTGCACGTCGACTTTGACGCGGTCCACCCCGTGGCCGAGGCCCGTTGTGCCCCTGCTGATCCCGAGCAGCGCACGTTGCACCGTCTCCTCGAGGTACACGCGCCGCAGCTCGGGGCGCACCACGCCGGCGGCCAGCCGCGACGAGTCGAGGAGGTTCCCCACCAGCGCGGTCAGTTGGTCGACGGACTCCTCGACGGTGGCGAGCAGTTCCGCGGTGTCGTCCTCGGAGAAGTGCACGTCGTCACTGCGCAGACTGGACACCGCCGCCTTGGCCCCGGCCAGCGGCGTGCGCAGGTCGTGGCTGACCGCCGACAGCAGCGAGCGCCGCAGTTCGTCGGCCCGGGTGATCGCCTCGGCGCGCCCCGCCTCCTCGGTGAGTTCACGCTGCCGGACCAGGCCGGCGGCCTGGCGTGCCACCGCGGACAGCACCCGCCGGTCACGCGCCGCCAGGCTGCGGCCGGCCAGCAGCAGCCAGAACTCGTCGCCGTCGGTGTCGACTTCGATTGCGGTGTCCGCGGTGTCGACCTCGACGCAGGGATCGGTGCCGACGCAGGCGACGATGCCCGCACCGACCCGCAACAGGCTGACCGCCCGCTGGCCGTAGGTCTCCCGCACCCGCTCCAACAGCGCCGTCGGGTCCGCGCCGCGCAGCACCGAACCGGCGAACAGGGCGAGCAGTTCGGCCTCCCGCGACGCCCGGCGGGCGTCGCGGGCTCGGCTCGCGGCGCTGTCCACCAGGGCCGCGACGGCGACCGCGACCGCGAGCAGCACGACGATCGTCACCGCGCTGTCCGGATCGGCGATGGTGAAGGTGTGCCGGGGGGTTATCAGGAAGTAGTTGAGCAACAGGCCCGACAGCACGGCCGAGAGCGCCGCGGGTGCGACACCGCCGAGCAACGCCGCCACCAGCACGCCGACGAAGAACAGCGCACTTTCGCCTGCGACCCCGAGCAGTGGGTCGAGCAGCACCGCGACCAGGCAGACCAGCGACGGCACGATGATCGCGGCGAGCCATGACGCCAGGTGCCGGTGCCGCGGAGTCCTTGTGCTCGTGCCGCGGCGGGCCTCGTCATGAGTCACCATGTGCACGTCGATCTTTCCGGATTCCTGGACGACGGCCGCGCCGATGCCCTCCTCGAAGATGCGTGCCCACCGCGATCGCCGGGACGTGCCGAGCACCAACTGGGTGGCGTTGCGCTCCCGGGCGAAGTCCAGCAGCGCGGCCGGGACGTCATCGCCGACGACCGTGTGCAGCGTCGCGCCGAGGTCGGCCGCCAGTTCCCGGACCCTGCCCATTCCGGGTGCCGACACCCCGGCGAGGCCGTCGCCACGGACGACGTGCACGACCATCAACTCGGCACTGGACTTCGACGCGATGCGAAAAGCTCTGCGCACCAGCGTCTCCGACTCGGCGCCGCCGGTGACGGCGACGACCACCCGCTCGCGTGCCTCCCAGGTGTCGGTGATCCTGTTGTCGGCGCGGTACTTGGCCAGCGCGGCGTCGACCTGGTCGGCGAGCCACAGCAGCGCCAGTTCGCGCAGCGCGGTGAGATTGCCGCGGCGGAAGTAGTTCGACAAAGCGGCGTCGACCCGCTCGGGCGCGTAGACGTTGCCGTGGGAGAGTCTGCGCCGCAACGCCTCAGGGGTGATGTCGACGAGCTCGATCTGGTCGGCCCCGCGCACCACGTCGTCGGGCACCTTCTCCTGCTGCTCGACGCCGGTGATCTGGGCGACGACGTCGTTGAGGCTCTCCAGGTGCTGCACGTTCACCGTGGAGATCACCGTGATGCCGGCGTCGAGCAGTTCCTCGACGTCCTGCCAGCGCTTCGGGTTGCGGCTGCCCGGGGTGTTGGTGTGGGCGAGTTCGTCGACGAGCACGACCTCGGGCCGACGCGCGAGCACGGCGTCGACGTCGAGTTCCGGGAACCGGCCGCCGCGGTACTCGACGTGGCGGGGCGGAACGACCTCGATACCGTCGAGCAGTTCGGCGGTCCGCCTGCGGCCGTGGGTCTCGACGAGCGCGGCGACCAGGTCGGTGCCGCGTTCCAGCCGCCGGTGCGCCTCGCCGAGCATCGCGAACGTCTTGCCGACGCCGGGAGCTGCGCCGAGGTAGATGCGCAGCTCACCCCGCTTGGCGTTCGACGTGCTCACCCGACCATCATCCACCCGGGTACTTCTCGTCGAGTGCGACGTTGAGTGCCAGCACGTCGACCCGAGGTTCGCCGAGGAAGCCCAGCGTGCGGCCGTCGGTGTGGTCGGCGACCATCCGGCGGATCTCGTCGGCGCCGGCGCCGCGGGCCTTGGCCACCCGCGCCACCTGCAGCTCGGCGTAGGCAGGCGAGATGTGTGGGTCCAGGCCGCTGCCGCTGGCCGTGACAGCGTCGGCGGGCACCAGCGCTTCGGCCGCGCCGTGGATCGGCACGATCTGACCGAGGCGGTAGTCCTCCCCGGGCGCAGCGCATTCGACCCGCACGCCCTCGTACGTGTCGAGGAACGGGCGCGCGGTCGTGTCGCACGGCTCGTTGACGCTGACCACCCGGGTGGGGGCGACCACATCGCCGCGCGCGTCCCGCGGCCCGATCACCGACAGCACCGCGCCGACACCGCCGCCGGTGCAGAACGGCCGCCCGCCATCGACACCTTCGAGCTCACCGACCGCCCTGCTCCGGCTGCACACCAGAGTGAGCAGGCTGGTCCGGTCGGGGGTGTCGACGACGTCCTCGGGACCCAGGTTGCTGGCGCCCGACGCCATCGGGTCATACCCGTCGCCCGCCGCGGACGGCCGGCCCTGGAAGTAGCGCGGCAGCGGATTGCCGTCTGCGTCGGTGTACAGCTGGCCGATCAGGCTGCTGCCGACCGGTCTTCCCGCGGCTTCGACGATGGAGCCGTCGGCCTTGTCGGAGAGCCCCGGCAGCTGGGCGGCCAGCCAGATGAGGGCGGGGTAGGCGATGCCGAGGATGGCGGTGAGGACGAGCAGCGCGCGCAGCGCCGCCCAGTGCTGGCGGAGGACGGCGGTGAGTTTCATGGTCACATTCCCGGGAGAAAGGCGATGAGCAGGTCGATGAGTTTGATGCCGATGAACGGCGCCACGATGCCGCCCACCCCGTAGAGAGTCAGGTTGCGGCTCAACAGCTTCGACGCGCTGCTCGGGGTGTAGCGCACACCGCGCAGGGCCAGTGGGATGAGCGCGACGATCACCAGTGCGTTGAAGATGACCGCGGACAGGATCGCCGACTGCGGACTGTGCAGCCGCATGACGTTGAGCACGTCCAATCCGGGGAACAGGCCGACGAACAGCGCCGGGATGATCGCGAAGTATTTTGCGATGTCGTTGGCGATGGAGAAGGTGGTCAGCGCGCCGCGGGTGATGAGCAACTGCTTGCCGATCTCGACGATCTCGATCAGCTTGGTCGGGTCGGAGTCGAGGTCGACCATGTTGCCGGCCTCCTTGGCCGCCGACGTGCCGCTGTTCATCGCGACGCCGACGTCGGCCTGGGCCAGCGCGGGGGCGTCGTTGGTGCCGTCGCCGGTCATCGCCACGAGCTTGCCGCCGGCCTGCTCCGTCTTGATCAGCGCCATCTTGTCCTCGGGCGTCGCCTCGGCGAGGAAGTCGTCGACGCCGGCCTCCTCGGCGATCGCCTTGGCGGTCAACGGGTTGTCGCCGGTGATCATGACGGTGCGGATGCCCATGCGGCGCATCTCGTCGAAGCGTTCCCGCATGCCCTGTTTGACCACGTCCTTGAGGTGGATGACGCCCAGCAGATGCGCATGCCCGTCGCGCAGCTCACCGACGGCCAGGGGAGTCCCGCCCGCGGCGGAGACGGCGTCGACGATCTCACCGAGTCGACCGGGCACGGTGCCGCCTTCGTTGCGGATCCACTCGGCGACCGACGCCGCCGCGCCCTTGCGCAGCTGCCGTCCGTCGAGATCGACCCCCGACATCCGGGTGACCGCGGTGAACTCGACCCAGCGTGCGTTGGCCAGTTCGCCCGACGTGCGGGCACGCAACGCGTAGTGCTCCTTGGCGAACACCACGACGGAGCGACCCTCGGGAGTCTCGTCGGCCAGGCTGGACAGCTGCGCGGCGTCGGCGAGTTGTTCTTCGGTGACGCCGTCGAGCGGGACGAAGGCGGCGGCCTGCCGGTTGCCCAGGGTGATGGTGCCGGTCTTGTCGAGCAGCAGGGTGTTGACGTCGCCGGCCGCCTCGACCGCGCGACCGGACATGGCGAGCACGTTGCGCTGGACGAGGCGGTCCATGCCTGCGATGCCGATCGCGCTGAGCAGCGCTCCGATCGTGGTGGGGATGAGGCACACCAGCAGCGACACCATCACGATCCCGGTGATGCCGTTTCCGTTGAGCGCGAGGGTGTCGGGCACACCGGGGTTGCCGGCCTTGGAGTAGATGGCCAGGGGCTGCAGGGTGACGACGGCGAAGACGAAGATGATCGTCAACGAGGCCAGCAGGATGTTGAGCGCGACCTCGTTGGGCGTCTTCTGCCGGTTGGCGCCCTCGACGAGCGCGATCATCCGGTCGATGAAGCTCTCACCCTGTTTCTGGGTGATCTTCACGACGATGCGGTCGCTGAGCACGGTGGTGCCGCCCGTCACGGCTGAGCGGTCGCCACCGGATTCGCGGACCACCGGGGCGGATTCGCCGGTGATGGCGGATTCGTCGACCGAGGCGATGCCCTCCAGCACGTCGCCGTCGCCGGGGATCACCTGTCCGGCTTCGACGACCACCACGTCGCCCTTCTGCAAGAGTGCCGCCGGGACCTCCTCTTCGCGGCCCGATGCGGTGAGCCTGCGCGCCATGGTCGAGGTCTTCGTCTTGCGCAGGGTGGCGGCCTGGGCCTTGCCGCGGCCCTCGGCGACGGCCTCGGCGAGGTTGGCGAACAGCACCGTCAGCCACAGCCAGCCGACGATCAGCCAGGCGAACCAGCTCGGACCGGTGATGGCCAGTACGGTGCTCCAGACCGCGCCGATCTCGACGATGAGCATCACCGGGTTGCGCCACAGGGTGCGCGGGTCCAGCTTGCGCAGGGCGTCCGGCAAAGAACGCCACAGCATCGACGGGTCGAGCAGGCCGCTCCGGACCTGCTCGCGCGCTTGGAGTTTCCGCGGTTCGGCGGTGGGTGCCTCGTGGGTGGTGAGTGTCATGGTCAGTGGATTCCTTCGGCGAGGGGGCCGAGCGCGAGCACGGGCAGGTAGGTCAGGGCGACGAGGATCAGCGTCACGCCGGCGACCATGCCGACGAACTGCGGCCGGTGGGTGGGCAGCGTGCCCACCGACTCCGGTGTCCTGCCCTGGTGGGCCAGCGATCCGGCGAGGGCGAGCACGATGATGATCGGTAGGAAGCGCCCGAACACCATGGCCAGACCGAGTGCGGTGTTGTACCACTCGGTGTTGACCGAGATGCCGGCGAAGGCCGAGCCGTTGTTGTTGGCGGCCGAGGTGAACGCGTAGAGCACCTCCGAGAGGCCGTGCGGCCCGGTGTTGAGCATGCTGTCGCGCTGGCCGGGCATGGCCATCGCGGCAGCGGTGCCGGTGAGCACGATGAGCGGGGTGATCAGGAAATAGGTTGCGGCGAGCTTGATCTCGCGTGGGGTGATCTTCTTGCCCAGGTATTCGGGCGTCCGTCCGACCATCAGTCCCGCGACGAAGACCGTGATGATCGCCAGGATCAGCATGCCGTAGAGGCCGGAGCCGACGCCGCCGGGCGCGACCTCGCCGAGTTGCATGTTGAACATGGTGACCAGCCCACCGAGGCTGGTGTAGGAGTCGTGGAACGAGTTCACCGCACCCGTCGAGGTCAGGGTGGTGGACCCGGCGAACACCGCGGAATCGGCCACGCCGAAGCGTTGTTCGACGCCTTCGGTGGCGGCGCCGACGGCGGTGGGGACGGTGCCGTGGGCCTGCAGCTGGAAGAACATCAGCAGCGAGACACTGGCGGTGGCGATGATGCCCATGACCGCGGCGATGGCCAGTCCCTGCTTGCGGCTCTCGACCATGCGCCCGAAGGTGCGGGGCAGTGAGAACGCGATGCAGGACAGCAGGAAGATCTCCACCCAGTTGGTCCAGGTGGTGGGGTTCTCGAACGGGTGGGCGGAGTTGGCGTTGAAGAAGCCGCCGCCGTTGGTGCCGAGTTCCTTGATGGCCTCCTGGCTCGCGACGGGTCCGCCGGGGATGACCTGCTGGGTGCCGGTCAGCGTGGTGACCACCTGGTCGTGCAGCGCGAAGTTCTCGACCACGCCACCCGCCAGCAAGATGATGGCGCCGATGATGCTCAGGGGCAACAGAATGCGCAGCGATCCGCGGAGCAGATCGACCCAGAAGTTGCCGAGGTCGCCGGTGTTTCGGCGGGCCAGTCCGCGGACGAACGCCATCGCGACGGCCAAGCCGACGGCGGCGGAGACGAAGTTCTGCACCGCGAGGCCGGCCATCTGGACAAGGTGGCCCTGGGTGGATTCGCCGGAGTAGGCCTGCCAGTTGGTGTTGGTGACGAAGCTGACCGCGGTGTTCCACGCCAGCGCGGGTGTCATTGCGGTGCCGGGGTCCTCCAGGTGCAGCGGGAGCCTGCCTTGGATCAGCTGAAGCCCGAACAGGAACAGGATGCTCACCGCGGAGAACGCGAGCACGCTGCGGGCATAGGAGCCCCAGTTCTGCGGGGCGCGCGGGTCGGCGCCGATCGCCCGGTACACGGCGCGCTCGGCGCGCAAGTCTTTCTCCGACGCGTAGACGCGGAACATGTAGTCGCCGAGGGGGACGTGGACGGCCACCAGGGCGACGACGAGGGAAGCGAGGAACAGGATTCCCGCGGTGGTGGTGCTCACTAGAACCTTTCGGGGAACAGCAGGGCGGCGAAGAGGAACACGGCGATGGCCACCGCCAGCGCCAGGCCCACGAGGTTTTGGATCACAGCTGCTCGACCCACTTCTGCACGAGGCCGAGCAGGGCGAAGATCGCCACCGTCACCGCGATGTAGGCGACTACGGACATGCCACTCCAGACGTTGACGCGGCGCCGGATTTCGGCGCCTGCACCAGCATCGGTCCAGTTCAGGCATGTCGACCCGATCTTGACGCTTTCTTGATGGGCGGTGGGCGGTCCTTTACGGCTTTCGCGCGGGGGCGGCGGCGAACGTGAAGCTGTGCACGTGTTCTCCGTGTTTTCACGCGCACAACTTCACGCTCGCGAGGCGGATTGACAGGCCGCGCTCAGTGCGATGTCAGTCGTCGCAGTCACGATCGGTGGCATGAACCGTTTGCGCCGTCCTCAAGCATCACCCCGGTATGCGTTGTGCCGCCGCGCGTTGCGGGGCACGCCGCTGCAGGTGCCCGCCGAGCTGCTCACGACCGCGTCGGTCGCGGAGTGGGTGCGCCGGCGCGGGTGGGGTGTCGACGTGTCGAGCGCCGAGGATCTGCGGCTGGCGCTGGCGGCCGGTGTGCCGGCGGAGCGGGTGGCGGCGCAGTGCGCGGATGATGCGGCCATCGAGGCGGCGGTGGCGGCGAGGGTCGGGCGATTCATCATCGGGACCTGGTCGGAGGTGATGCTGCTGGCGCGGTGCCGGCCGTCCGCGCCGCGGGTGCTGCTCGACGTGACGAACGGCCCCGGCGATCGGATGGCAGCCACGCTGATGGCGGCGGCCAGGGTGGACGTCGTGGGTCTACGCCACCGGATCAGTGGCGACGACGACAACGCGGGGGAGGCGGCGCAGGCGATGCTCGAGCAGATGGCGCGGTTGCGGCGCTCGCACGACGTGATTCTCACGAGGCTGTGCCTGTCGGGCTTCGGGCATGGAGGCGGCGACGCGCAGGCGTTGCGGCAGGGGGTGCACCGGCTGCAGTTGACGGTCGAGGAGGCGTGCGCCGAACTGCGGTATCCGCGGCCGGCGCTCGGGCTGTCGCTGCACGCGGCCGCACTGGTGGGTGGGGACTAAGCCGACGAAGAAGCTCGTATACCCCATGGGGGTATAGTACGAGGGATGACCGAACACCATGACCACACCGGCCACGACATGGGCGGCAACGTCAACACGATGGCGCTGAGCGCCACGCTGCACTGCCTGACCGGGTGCGCGATCGGTGAGATCGTGGGCCTGATGATCGGCACCGCCCTGGGGTTGAGCAACGTCGCCACCATTGCGATCGCCGTCGCGCTCGCCTTCCTGTTCGGCTACTCGCTGTCGACGCTGCCGCTGCTGAAGGCCGGTCTGGCGGTCGGCACCGCGCTGAGCGTCGTGCTCGCGGCCGACACCCTGTCGATCCTGACGATGGAGATCGTCGACAACCTCGTCATGGCGCTGATCCCGGGCGCGATGAACGCCGGCCTGGTGAACGCCGTGTTTTGGATCGGCATGGCCATCGCGCTCGCAGCGGCGTTCGCGGCCGCCTATCCGGTGAACCGCTATCTGCTGCAACGCGGGAAGGGGCACGCGCTGACGCACGAGTACCACCACGGCGGCGGCCAGGCGACCGGGTGGCGCCGGTACATCCCGTCGCTGAGCACCGGGGCACTCGTCGCGGCGATCGCCGCATTCATGCTCGGTGGTCTGGTGGTGTCGATCGCCGACGGCCTGGACAGCGGGAGCGGCGGGAGTGTGCATGCGGCCGCCGGCTCGAGCCGCGTTTAGCGCTGTTCCGCGGCTCCGGATCTGGCAGTCGGCGGGCGAGGTAGCGTGCTAGCCGGACCTCGCCCCCATAGCCCAATTGGCAGAGGCAGCGGACTTAAAATCCGCCAAGTGTCGGTTCGAGTCCGACTGGGGGCACCGGACCTGTTGCAGGTGGAAGCGGTCCTTGGGCCAGTTGGCATTGGGTGCTCACCGCATCCGCCGCTCGATACGTCAGCACCGCGTCGGCGAGGAACTTCGCCGATATCTAGACTCCGGAGATGCGCGTGCCTCGCCGAGTCGCAGAGTTCAACAAGCGAGTCACCAATCCGGCTGCTCGCACGATCTCGCCGTGGCTTCCGAACTTGGGGACTCTCGAGCACGTCGGGCGGAAGTCGGGTAAGCGATATCGAACGCCCCTGTTGGTCTTCAAGACCCACGATGGCTACGCCATCCTCATCGGCTACGGCCTGCAGACGGACTGGTTGAAGAACGTGCTGGCCGGTGGACCGACGATGCTGCGCAAGCATGGACGGACCGTTTCGCTCGTCAACCCACGGGTTGTGAGCAAGGCCGAGGCCGCGGCCCTCGTCATACCGCGCTCTAGGCTTCTCTACCGAGCGTTTCCCTACAACGAGGCCGCCGTGGTGCTGACCGAGGCGGGCTCTACGGGTTGACCCCGGTACGCCGGTATAAGGCCTCGACGCCTGGCTTCGCGTCCTGTTCGCGTCCTCGGACGCGGTTACCTGACCGACCCAACCCCTTGCCCTGACGTAGGCGCGCACCGGGAAAGGCGAACCGGTCACGCCGACGTCGCGTGCTGGATCTCCTCTTGTCCGGCCGTCAGCACCCACCTGATTCCACCGACGAGCACCCGCCCAGACAGCCGCACGGCCGTCGCCTCGAGGGGTGGCAGATGCGGCAGCCGCAACGGCTTGCGCGCCCACCCCGGCAGCATCGCCACAGAGGTGGCGGCCAACGCACCGTACGGAGCTCGGGCAGGCAACGGCAGTGGCGGTGTCAACAAGAGGAACCGGGCCGCCTCGCGCGCCGCTGCCGTGCTGCGCAGCTCTGGTCGGTACGCCTCGATCCGCGCCCGCAGCTCCGCCTCGGTGCGCGGCGGGTCCAGCACTCCGAGAGCGCTTGCGACGCGGGCGGTGTCGGCGACGTACTGGTCGCGGCCGGCCTGGTCGAGGGGCTGAGCGCCGTAGAGCTGGTGCGCCAGAAGAAAGCTGTCGATCTCGGCGATGTGAACCCACTCGAGCAGGTGGGGGTCAGAGGCTTCGTAAGGTCTGCCGTCCGGCGCCACTCCGCGGACGCGGCGATGGATCCCGCGGACCTTGTCGACGGCTCGCTGCGCGTCGGCCGCCGGTCCGAAGGTTGTCACGGCGAGGAAGGTGCTGGTGCGCTGCAGGCGCCCCCAGGGATCGCCGCGGTAGTCCGAGTGTTCGGCGACGCCGGCCATCGCCAGCGGATGCAGCGACTGTAGGAGCAGTGCGCGCAGTCCGCCGACGAACATCGACGCGTCGCCGTGGACGCGGCGGATCGGCCGGTCCTCGGCGAACCAGCGTGGACCCGGTGTCCCGTGGATGCGGGCGCGGTTGTCCGGCCCGTCCGGTCCGGCGACCAATCCGAACAGCGCGCGCCCCAGCCCACTTCTGACCGCACCCAGCTCCCGTGTCAACACCATGACACGACGTTACGTGCCAACACCCGCCCTCGCGGGCGAGCGACTGCCATCGTCACGAAGCGGACTGCATTCCGCCCGTGGGCTCGACTCTTCGGCGGGCCACCGTTCGACGTCATAGGTATGTACGTATGACCACGGTCCGGATTAAATCCGCACGAGCTGGGTATATACCGCACTAAGGTTGACGATGCGCGGTCATGGTCATACGCTCAGTCGCGGAGTGTCCGCAACGGATGCTCGTCCGGAGGTTGAGTCATATGAACGTGCACGGCACCCCCAACGTCCTCGACGCCGGCCTTCCCACGTTCACGTACAGCCTGACCGCCAGCCCACACGACATCCTCGACGACGTCCGAGACGCGCAAGCACGCGCCCCGATCGCCATCGGGCCCCTCGGGCCAGAGATCCTGTCCTACGAGCTGGCGCGCGAGATGTTGCGGGACAACAGATTCGGCCTACCGGCAGGAATCACTCTTGCGTCGCAGGGCATCACGTCAGGTCCGTTGTACGACAAGATGGCGAACAGCCTGTTGGGTCTCGACGGCGCACCACATGTTCGGCTACGCAAACTGGTGTCCAAGGCGTTCACTCCTCGCGCGACAGCCCGTCTCCAGGGCACGATTCACGAGGTGGTGAACGGCCTGATCGACCGGGTGGCGGACGCCGGACGGTGCGACGTCGTCACCGACATCGCGCGTCCCTACCCCACCCCGATCATGTGCGCGCTGCTCGGAGCGCCGAGCGAGGACTGGCAGCTGTTCGCGGACTGGACCGAGGAGGTGTTCAAGGCCTTCAACTTTCAGCCCGATGCCACCTTCGATGAAGCCGAGATCATGCGCGCATGGGGTGAGCTCGACGCCTACGTCGACGACATGGTCGCCGGTCGCCGCGACAATCTGACCGATGACTTGCTCTCCGAACTCATTCGCGCCGAGAGCGATGGCGACCGTCTCGATCTCGACGAACTCCGGATGCTGGTGGCCGGCTTCCTCATGGCGGGTACGGACACGACGCGGAACCAGCTTGCCGCGTCCGTGCAGGTGCTCTGCGAGCACCCGGATCAATGGGCAAGACTGCGCAACCAACCAGAGCTTGCGATGCAGGCGGTCGAGGAGAGCATGCGCCACTCACCGGCAGCAAGTATCGTCCCGCGCGTCGCGAGTGGCGATGTCGACTTCGCCGGTTACAGATTCCCGGCGGGGACCTTCGTGCTCGTGAACACCTTTGCGGCCAATCGAGATCCAGCGATTTATGCCGACGCTGACCGTTTCGACATCTCTCGAGCGGACGCACCCGCGATTCTGACGTTCGGCGGCGGCGCTCACTACTGCCTCGGCGCGAACCTCGCGCGCCGGGAACTGGCGGAAGCGCTCGCAGTCCTCACTCGCCGCCTCCCCACCACCCATCGCATCGGACCGGCACCGTGGAAACCTCTGCTGGGAATGACCGGTCCCACAACCCTGCCCATCGGTTTCACCAGCGAAAAACTGGTGACGGCGGATGCGTAGTCGTGGCTGGGCGGGTGCCACACCCGCATCGGACGAAGAAGCCATCTCCCGCATCCTGGACGCGGCCGACGAGGAGATCGCCGAGCATGGGGCGGCTTTACGTCTTGCCGATGTCGCTCGCAGGCTCGGAATCACCCGCCAGACGGTGTACCGCTACTTTCCCAACGCCGACGCGCTGCTCATCGCCAGTTCCATGCGGGCCGTCGACGGGTTCATCGACCAAGTCGTGCGACACGTCCGCGGACAGAACGACCCCGTGACGGCGATCGTCGAAAGCCTGTCGTTCGGAATCGAGAAGCTGGCCGGTGATCCGCAACTGGAGAAGTTGCTCACCCGCCCGGCCGAGGACGCGGCCGTCACCTCGCTGACATCCGACACGGCGATCGCATTCTGCCTGTCGGTGTTCCAACGTCTCGACGTCGACTGGGAGCTTCACGGCTTCGACGCCACCGGCCTTCATGATCTTGCCGAGATGACCCTGCGCACGGTGCAGTCCCTGCTGACCGATCCGGGGGAGCGGCCCCGCGACGGAGCCGAACTGCGCCACTTCATTGGGCGATGGCTCGGCCCGGCGATCCTCTATCCGCGGATGAATTCCCTGCCGCGATGATGACAGCCGTGGTCAACGGCGTGGCGACTGCCGCGCGACGCCGGTGCGGCGGTCGGGGCCGGGTAGCGAGGGTCGATCAGCTCGGGACGTCGCCTGTCGCCTCAGCCTTTCCCACGGCCACGTCATCAGTGCCCACGCACCCATCACGATCAGAATTTCGATCACGAGGTACAGCGGCCATGGGCCGAGCGCGTCCAGGATCGAGGCCGTCGGCGGTTTCCCGTTGAGATATCCGTAGTTGGTTCCCGCGAGCGTGTTGAACGTGAACGTGAACGCCACCCATCCCAGCGTCACGACGACCGCGAACCGATAGTCGCGCCACCGCGGACGCATCCCACGTCCCCAGGTCAGATAGACGGCCGACCACACCACGAGCACATGCAGCACGAAGAACGTGAGGAACAGGTGGCTCGGGAAGTCGGGCGCCCCCTCCTCGGGAGTGCCGATGTCCGGGGTGAGCAGCGCCTGCGAGCTGAGGAGCAGACCCCAGAAGTAGGTGAGCACAAACGCCCGATGTCGCTGCGTCCACAACGCATAGGCCGCCGTCAGTTCCGCGATGTCGCACAGCTGCAGCGGTATCGACGTGGCTAGGTCCGGCCGGATCAGCTTGTAGACCAGCGCCGTAGTGAAAGTCGCCAGCAGCAGCACCGCCAGAATTCGACTGACCAGGCGCGCCTGCGCCCCGCTCTCGCGACGACCGTGCCACACCAGAACGGCTGCGCCGACCGCGAACACACCCAGCACCACCAGATGAGATGGGCCGTACGCAACAAACTCCTGCTGCGATGAGACCGACTCGATCACCTCCTGCACCCCTCGAGCAACGCTGCGGGCCGTGACGATCATCCATCGAATGCGATGCCCGAGTCACGATCCCGACGAGGCGTGTCGGGCTTTGGCCTGTCATGGCTGCGAGACGAGGGACGAGCCACCCGCGCAGGCGATTCGATTCGCCTGCGCGGGTGCGTGTCAGCCCGCGAACTCGTGCAACGTGGTCGTGACGTTCGACGGCCTGCTGCCGTCGATGGTCGTCACGGACAACGAGCCGTCCGCACGGACGTCGACTCCGCCGGTCGCAACGCCGTTCGCGATCGTGTGGATGATGGTCTTCTCGCCCGTGGTCGCGTTGACCCGCCACACCTTGGTGGTGCGTGTGTCGGCGTCGTAAACGGTGGCGTATCCACCGCCGTCACCCGTCGGAGTGAGCCAGACGCCGTAGCCGTCATCGGTGAAGCTGACGACGTTCGTTCCGTCCGCACTGGCCACGAGCACCGACACCTGGCGGGTCCCCTGCTCCGGCACGCCGGCGTAGGACCTGACGAAGATCGTGCCGTCGGGTCCGATGGTGAGTGGATCGAAGCCGTCGCCGAGGCTGCCGTTGAAATTCGACGGGGCAGTGGCACCCGGGATCTCAGCACTGCGCACGCCGGTGTTCAGGTTGACGAAGCCGATACCCGTGCTGGTGACGTATGCCGCATACGGCGTTCCGTCGGGGCCGAATTCGAGATCCTCGGTGCCCGCCGACCCGGGCAGTGCCGTGACCGCGCCGGTCGACGAAACCGTGTGCGTGGTGTTGACGAACAATCTGCCGTCGGGTCCGACCTTCAGCGTCTTGATCTCGTCGAGCGGGACGGGGATAGCCGCCGGGGCATCGTTTCCACCGGGACGGACCACCACGACCGCACCTCCGCTCGCGTTGCTCACCAGCAGGTAACCGGTCCCGTCATCGGCGAACTGAAGCGTGGTGAACTTGCCGTTGTAGCCCGGGAGGTAGTCGATGGCCGGGCCCTGGACGGCGCCGGTCGGCGTGATCACCGAGATCGACGCCGTCGAACCCGTGGTGGTGACCTGGTAGGCCGTCCCGTCGGGTGCTACCGCGACTGCTCCCACGGCATTGCCGGTGAGCACGCGCGGCGCGGAGAGAGCGCCGGCGTCGATCGTGTACACGCTGGTGGTGCCGGCGGTCTGATTACGCGTCGTGAGATACGCGGTGCCGCCGGTTCCCACCGCCGTCCCGACCACCGTCTGGCCTGCCGGCGCCGAGAGTGTCTTGACCGAGCCGTCGGGAGCGACGGCAAGGACTTTGGTCGTGGTGCCGTCCTGGTACGCCTGATAGGCGGTCCCGTCGGAGGCCACCGAGACCCCGCCCGTGGCGATGCCCGAGAGCTTGGTGACGATCGTCTGGCCGTTCGGCCTGATCTGGACGACCGAGATGGTGGTCTTCCTGGTGGTGTTGAACTGTCCGACAGTCAGATAGCCGGTTCCGTCCGGAGCCACGGTGATCGGTCCGGACGGCGCTCCGGCCATCGCGGTCGACGTGGTGAGGGCGCCGGTCGCACTGATCACCGACACCTGCGTCTTGGTGCCGTTGATGGTGGTGAAGTAGGCACCTCCGCCCGGCGCCGCGATCAGGCCGCCGTTCTTGAAATCGGGGACGCCGGTGATCGTCACGGTGGCCGCGGCCGTCCCATCGGGGTTGATGACGATGACCCTGGTGGGAGACGTCCGCCCGCTGGCCGAGCCGTTCAGTGCGTTGACGAACTCGAATTTGGTGCCCGTGGTTCCCGTCAGGACCTTGCCGGAACTGACACCGGGGAACGTGTTCTGGTCGACGTTGGCGAGATTGACGGTGACCGAGGTGGTGACGGTGCCACCGTGTCCGTCGCTGAGGGTGATGGTGAACTTGTCGGTTTTGACCGCCGCGCTCGCCTTCGGCGCGTTGGCCGCTGCGCGGGCTTCCGCGGTGGGCGTGTACCTGAAGGTGCCCGTGGTGTTGTCGTACTCGATCGTGCCCTTCTTGGTGGCGGTCGGTCCGCCCAGGATGATGGCGTCCTTGTCGGCGTCGGTCGCCCACGCGGTGCCGATGACGACGCCGGTGGTCGAATTCGGCTGTCCCGCAGCGGCGCCGGGTGCGGTCGGTTTGATGTTCGCAGGCGCTATCGCGACCGTCACCACCTGCTGGGTCACGTTGCCCTGGTCGTCGGCGACGCTGAGGGTGAAGGTGTCGGTCTTGTCGACGGGGGTCGCGGTGGTCAACGCGGCGGCGTGACGCATCGCGGTCGTGGGCGTGTAGGTGAACTTGCCCTTGGTGTCGACGACGACCGTGCCACCTTTACTGCTGGTGGGCGTGACCGCGTACGTGAGGGGGTTCTTCTCGGGGTCGGTCGCGGTGACCGAGCCCTTGACCACCCCCGTCGTGGAACTGGGCCGGCCGACCGTCGTCCTGGTGATCGTGGGTGCCCCGTTGTCGACCGCGGCGGAGACGTCGGCCTCGGGCAGGAGTTCTCCGGTGGTCTGCAGCGACTCTGCGGTGTTGGCGATCTTGACGGTGTCCAGGCTGCCCAGTTCGCGGCGGGCCGCGGCGAGAGCCACCCAGACAGCCGGGGATTCGACCGGCGCAACGGGAGCCCCGGTGGCCCCCACCCGCAGGGTGAGCGCAGACAACACGCCGAACCCGGTCTTGGTGACCGCCGTCGGCGCCGCAATGGCCACCGTCTTCGACTCCTCGGCAGCGGTGGTCGCGGCCGTCAACGACCCGAACTGGGCCCGCACAGTCGACACGGTCTTCGGCGCGCCCGACTGCGACAGGTCGCCGGTTGCGGTGTCGGCGGTAGTGGTGCTCGACGACACCTCCGCCCGCTGCGATCGCCACGTCCTGGTCCTGCTCGTCGTCGACTGCGTGGACGTGTCCTTGGCCGCCGCGGTCTTCGTATCGGTCGAGGATGCGGCGTCGGCCGCGGCCTTCTGCGCTTCCTTCTTCGCCGCTGCAGCCGCGGCTCGCTTACTCGACCTCTTGGTCGAGGACTTGACTCTCGGTGTCGACTTAGGGGTTTCGGCCGACGGCGAGCCACCAGTCGCTGAATCGCCCGTCGTCGAACCTCCTGCCGAAGGCGTCCCCGAATCGTTGGTCGACGTCGAACCGTCGCCGTTCGTGTTCGAGCTCGACGAACCGGTGTTACCTGAAGCCGAACCCGATGACGAGGACGAACCCGAGTCACCGGAATCCGTCGGTGTCGCCCAGACCGGCGACGCCGCTACGGCCGACCCAACCCCGAGCGCAACCGCAAGCGCACCGACGCGCCCCACGTAACCCGCATACCCCATCCGATGCTCCCTCGACGATCTGAACGCTGCCCCGCTGCAGCAAACTGTCTACGGAAGGTAGCAAGCTGGGGCTTCGCTGAGCGTCAATTTCGAGATACTGGCGTTTATCGGAGTCTTGTCGCTGGTTGGGGCATCGGATGAGTGACGGCCACCGGCCATTCGAATCGTTGCTTTTGTTAAGCATCTAGCAATCTTGAAGCCGACCCCCGTTTGCGCCGAAATATTGGGTCAGGAAAAGCTGTCGCGAATTCACATCATGCCCCATACTGGATCGCCTCCGTCGCGCTGCCGGAATGCCCGCGGTGTCGGCTGTGCAACGCGTGCCGTCGGAGCTCCACACCCGCCGGCCCTTGGGTGGCAAGCGCCGAAGCTCCACTAACATCTGAAAGATACTGCAGAAGAACTAGTTTCGGTGCTCTAGGAACCGACCGCCGGGGCCGGGTATCGGGATGGAAGCGTCGCGGCGCTCTATCGGGCAGCATCCCTGGCCGGGGGCGGTGACGGACTCATTCGGCGGTTCGCGGCGCAGCAGCAGTAGGTGGCGAGCAAAGACGCTTTTCTTGTCGAAGAGGCGGGCTGCCGAATGAATTTGTGCCATTTTCAACCAAACGCAGCTCGCGGTTGCTGTGTCTGCACGATGTCCCCGATAACCGATGACGTCGTTGCGAGGAGGCGATTGGCCGGCCAACCGCGACAAGCTGGCTTTACTGAGCGAAAGGGGCGTCGAGGAACCTCGTAGCTAACTGATTCGGCTGGATACACGGGCCGCGCTACGCCAGTCGATACTTTGCTGGCATAGGGCACCGCCGACCAGTTCGGCGGCCATCCGGATTCGACCGCACAGCGGGCCGTCCGCCTCACGCGAAGTGCGACTTGAAGATCTCGCCGTGCACGCCAACCGTCTTGTCGACGACCTGCGAGACGTGGAAGTTCGAGGCCGCCGACAGATAGGCGTACGCGGTGGCGCGGTCCATACCGCGGTCGGTCTCGAGATAGTCGAGTGCGTTGACCACGGCGCGACGCATCGCGACATCGAGGTCGCTGCCCTGGCCGTCTAGGGCGCCGTCGGGATCGGACAGGCCGATCGGCACCCACACATCGGCGGTCTCGGCGAAGGGATAGCGGAAGGCCACGGACGGCGCATCGCCCGATCCCTTCTTGCACACCGTGAGGCGGAAGGTGCTCCGCAACGATCCCTCCATCGCCGTCAGCGCGACCTCGCCGTTGCCCATCGCCATGTGGGGGTCGCCGACGTAGAACAGTGCGCCCTCGGCGACGACCGGCAGATAGAACGTGGACCCCTTACCCAGCAGCCGGATATCGATGTTGCCGCCGCCGAGGGTCGGTGGCACCGAATTGGCGGTCGGCGCAGTCAGTTCGGGGTCCTGCGAGTACGCGACGCCCATCATTCCCATGAACGTCTGCAGCGGGAAGCGGACCTTGGCGTCGCCGTAGGCCATCACGCCCTGACCGTCCTCGATGGCCGTGAACGTCGAGATGTTGCCGTAGGACGTCGGGTTCTTGGTGGCTCTGCCGTCCGTGGCGATCGGTGGCATCACCTCGGCCAGCGAGATGCCCGCCGGAGCGCCACCGTCGGCGGTTCGTGCCAGCGAGCCCTTGCCGTGCCGGCTCGACACCACGCCGTACGGCACCCTCGGCACGGCTTCGAGGGTCTCGATCTTCAGCACGTCACCCGGTTGAGCGCCCTCGACGAACACCGGGCCGGTCACCACGTGCGGGCCGTCCTTGTCGAAGTTCCTCGGCGTGCGCCGGTAGTCGCTCGCGATCGCGACGGCGTCCTCGAGCACGTCACCCCGCGCGACGCCGTGGCCGCCGAAATACGTGACCGGGTCGCGGCCCTGGTCTTCGAGGATGCCTTCGTGCGAGACGGCGTCGATCGTGACGGTCTCGCCCGACCGCATCTGCATCGCCGCGGTGGCGTGCACATTCGGCACGTACCCCCAGAGCACCTGATCGGGGGTGGACGGCAGGTAGTGGTCACCTGGGGTGTCGCCCTGTCCGGGCTGCAGCACCGTGACGGCGCCGGTGACGGCTGCGTTGCTCGGTGCGGATGCGACGTCGTGTGAGCAGGCCGCCGCGACGCCGGCCACTCCGGTGCCCGCGCCCAGCAGCGCCGCGGCGCGGACGAAGTCGCGGCGCCCGATGCCGGCGACGAGGGTCTGCGCGGCTGTCCTCGCGAGCGATTCGGTCATGGAGGTCTCCTCGCTCGGCGTTCGGTCAGCCCATCGGTCCGCGCCATTGCGTCATATGTCTTCTACCCGGCGCGTTTGTTCGCCGAAACGGTGCGCACGTTTCCATTGCGTTTCGCTTTTCGAGTGCAGATGCCCGCGACGTGAGGTCATCGGGCGCGGTGCGCCCTTGCGGCATCCGGGAGGGTCGCCGATCAGGCGGGGGAGTGCCTCTTGATGTTGTTGTACCACAGCACCTTCGACCCACCTCACTTCGCACGTTCCTCTGCCATTGTGGTGATACGCGAGTGGATCTCCTCGAGCAGATCGCTGACGGACTCGAAGTCGTCCGGGTCGATCGGCTCACCGAAGAGGACGTAGACGGTGTGCCCGAACGACGGGGATCTCCGACCCACCGGCAGCACCTTGTTGGCGTTCACCAGGCTCACCGGGATGACCGGCACACCCGAGCGCTTGGACAGGACGGCCACACCGGGACGGTACGGGGCGACCTCCCCGGGCAGCACGCATTTCTGCTCCGGGAAGATGCCGACCAGGGCCCCGTCCGCCAAGGCGTCGGCGGCGGTCTCCATCGCCTGTTTCCCGGACTCTGCGTCGCCGCGCACGACCGGTATCTGGCCGAGCACCTCGACGAGCCAGCGGGTGAGCGGTGATTTCCACAGCTCTGCCATCGCCATGGCGATCGCCTGACGGCGCAGCGCCGCCAGGATGAACAGCACGTCGATCATCGATGTGTGATTGGCCGCGAGGATGACTGCGCCGTTGTCCGGCACCACCTCGGCACCGACGATCCTCGTCCTGATGATGCGCGTGAATCCCAGCGTCCACAGAACCAGCCGAATCGACCAGGTGACCAGGCTCGCGCGCTTCCCGAGCCCGCGGGTGCGCCGCCTCCGTTCACTTCCGGTCATCTGGTCCTTCGTTGTCGCCGCGGGGTCCAGCGTGAGACTACCGAGGTCGACTGCGCCGGGGACCCGCTCCGAGTGAGAGCCGGCACCTTGCAGCTGAGAGCAAACCGGTCGTGGCGTCGCATCCTCGCCGTGCTGACGATGGCAGCATGAGCCGCCACCGCCCACACATCCACATCGCCCGCGGCGCAGCCGCCTTGGCCGCGGCCATGGGCATCGGCCGCTTCGTGTACACGCCCATCCTGCCTCTGATGACGGCCCAGACGGGGCTGAGCGCGGCGGCCGCCGGCGGCCTTGCCACCGCCAACTACGTCGGTTACCTGGCGGGTGCGCTGGCGGGTGTGCTCGTTCCGCGTCTGGTGCGCACAACCGTCACGTTGCGTGTCGCGCTGGTTGTGGTGGTGTGCAGTCTGGCCGCGATGCCGCTGACGCACAGTGTCGTTGCGTGGATGGCGATCCGTACGCTCGCGGGATTCGCGAGTGCCGTGCTGTTCGTCATCGCGGTCGACTGGATGCTCGATCACGCCGGGCGGCGGTCCATCCTGACCGGCTGGGGATTCGGGGGCGTCGGCGTCGGTATCGCGCTGTCGGGTGCGCTGGTGCTGTTACTGCCCGCCTCAGGGTGGCGGGTGGCCTGGTGGGCGGCTGCGGCGATGGCCGCGATCATCGCCGCGGTGGCCTGGCACCTGAGGGGCGCCGTCCCTGTCCTGGGGAGTGCGAAAGAGGGACACGCACAATCCGATTCGCGCTTCTGGTTCACTATTCTCCTCGCGTGCTACACCCTCGAGGGGATCGGTTACATCATCGCGGGCACCTTTTTGGTGGCTGCCATCGGACAGAGCTCACCGGGATGGCTGGGCAACAGTGCCTGGATCGTCGTCGGACTGGCCGCCGCGCCGTCGGCAGCGCTGTGGGCCGCGGCGAGCAGACGCTGGTCGCACGCCACCCTGCTGGCGGTGGCACTCGCGTTACAGGCGGTGGGGATCGCGTTGCCCGCCTTCGCCGGTGGCGCCGCCGCAGCGCTCATCGGCGCTGTGCTGTTCGGCGGCACCTTCATCGGGGTGAGCACCGTCGCGTTGGCGGCCGGCCGTCTGCTCGCCTTCCCGCGTGCAGTCGCGGTCCTCACCGCGGGGTACTCGGTCGGTCAGATCCTCGGCCCGCTGATCGTCGCACCCCTACTGCACGGGGGCTTTCGGCACGCGCTCATGGCGTCGGCCGCCGTGGTTTCTGCTGCGGCGCTCATCGCCGTCTGGTTGCGCGTCGGCGGTCCGGCACTGGGTAGCGGGCATCATGGCCTCGCTTCGAAGATCATGTTGAACGGAGTCTCCGTGGCCCGTCGGAACCGCGTGAAGCCGCCCTCGTCGACCATCACGCTCCTCAACCGCTGCTCGCCGGCCTGCGCACCGAGTGCAGGTCCCTGTTGGGACAGCGAAACCGGTACGCAGATAAGGGATGACGCACCGTAGAACAGGCGGCCGACGGGGTTCAGGTTGTCGGTCAGGTGGTCGCCGGCCATCGGCTCCACGAGCATGCAGTGCCCGTCCGGTTTGAGCGCTTCCCTCGCCCGGCGGGCGGCACCCGCCGGATCGGCCATGTCGTGCAGGCAGTCGAAGAACGCGATCACGTCGTAGTCACCACCTTGGTAGGACGTCGCATCCGCCGCCTCGAAGCGGGCGTTGTTCACGCCTGCCTCCGCGGCCCGGTCACGTGCGGTCTGGATGGACGCCTCGTGATAGTCGATCCCGACGAACTCCGACTGCGGGAACGCCTGTGCCATCAGGATCGTGCTCGCGCCATGGCCACAGCCGACGTCGGCCACCCGAGCCCCGGCGTTGAGCTTGTCGACCACCCCGTCGAGCGCAGGAAGCCAGGAGGCCAACAGGTTCGCGTTGTAGCCGGCACGGAAGAACCGCTCGGTGCCCTCGAACAGGCAGGGATGGTGTTCGCCCCATTCCATGCCCTTGCCGGTGCGGAAATTCTCCACCGCGCGTTCGCGCACCTGGAACAGGTCGTTGACGATCTGGTAGGCACCGGGCAGATCCACCGGCCCGTTCGGATCCGCCAGGCACAACACCTGCTCCTCGGTCATGTGGTACTCATCGGTCTCGGCGTCGTATTCGACATATCCGCCCGCGGCTTGATTGGCCAGCCACTCCCGCAGATAACGCTCGCTCGTCCCGGTCTTGTCGGCCAGCGCTGCTGCCGACAAGCGATGACCGGCGAGTGCCGAATACAGTCCGAGCTCGTCGCCGATCAACATCAGGACCGCGCTCACCGACGCCGAGAGGTCGCCGACCGCCCGTCCCAGAAATGCGTTGAGTTTCTCCTCGGATACGGCCATTGCACTCTCCTTCGCCCTGTCCCGAAACGGTTGCACATCCGGCATGGCGACGTGACGGTTCGCACAAACCCGGCACAACCGGCCATATGTTAGCTGCACTAGGCGATGCGGGATGCGGGTCGGCTTGCAGCGCCTAGCCGGCTACAGCGGATACTCGCTCTTCAGGACGTTATTTTGTCGTTCACGTCAATGGTGAGAGTCATCCGCGCAACGTCACGGGCGCGCTTTGTCAATTCGCTGAAACTGATCTCCGGCGGTCGTAACATCGCGCCTACTGCCGGTTGCCGGAAGGGCGGATCGTCATGAAGAGCACCATGCAGAAAATCCCGCTGAGCATCACCACGATCATGCGACACGGCTGCGAGGTGCACGGCGATCGCAGGGTCACCACGTCGATGGGTGGCGGCGAGTATCGCTCCGTCACCTATCGCGAACTCGGCGAGCAGGCCGGCCGAATGGCGAATGCGCTGCGCCGCATGGGAATCACCGGGGACGAACGCGTCGGCACCTTCATGTGGAACGACGCCGAGCATCTGACGACGTATCTCGCGGTGCCGGCGATGGGCGCGGTGCTGCACACGTTGAACATCCGGCTGTCCCCGCAACAGATCGCGTTCATCGCCAACGATGCCGAGGACAGGGTCATCTTCGCCGATCTGTCACTCGTCGCGCAGCTCGCTCCGGTGCTGCCGTTGCTCGAGACCGTCCACACCGTGATCGCCGTCGGGGAAGGCGATGCCGACGCGCTGTCGTCGCCCGGCAAGACCGTGCTGCGCTACGACGACATCCTGTCCGCAGAGTCGCCGATCTTCGACTGGCCGGACATCGACGAGGACTCCGCGGCGGCGATGTGTTACACCAGCGGAACCACGGGCAACCCGAAAGGCGTCGTCTACAGCCATCGTTCGGACTACCTGCACTCGATGGCGGTGTGCTCGGGCAACGGGCTCGGTCTGAACTGCGCAGATTCCCTGGTGCCGATCGCGCCGATGTTCCACGCCAACGCCTGGGGGATGCCCTACGCGGCGCTGATGGCCGGCGCAGACCTGGTGATGACGCACCGGTTCCTCGACGCCAGGTCGCTGGTCGACCTGATCGAGACGCAACGCCCCACGGTGGCCTGTGCGGTGCCGACGATCTGGAACGACGTCATGCGCTACCTGGACAAGAACCCCGGCCACGACCTCTCGTCGCTCCGGCTGGTGCCCTGCGGTGGTTCGGCCGTGCCCATCTCGATGATGAAGACGTTCCAGGAGAAGCACGGCGTGGAGATCGTCCAGGTGTGGGGGATGACCGAGACCTCGCCGCTGGCCACCATGGCGCGTCCGGCGCCGGGCACCCCGCAGGACCAGCTCTGGGCAGTGCGGACCAGTCAGGGCAGACCGGTCTGCGGCGTCGAGACCCGGCTCGTCGACGACGCGGGCAACCCGCTGCCGCACGACGGGAAGGCGGTCGGGGAGATCGAGGTCCGCGGCCCGTGGATCACCGGCTCCTATCACCGGGGACGTGACGAATCCAAGTTCGAGGGCGGCTGGCTGCGCACCGGTGATGTCGGGCGCATCGACCCGCAGGCGTTCGTCACGTTGACCGACCGCGCCAAGGACGTCATCAAGTCCGGTGGCGAGTGGATCTCGTCGGTGGAGCTGGAGAACCACCTCATCGCGCATCCGGCGGTACTGGAAGCGGCCGTGGTGGCCGTGCCGGACGAGCGTTGGCAGGAACGGCCACTGGCCGCCGTGGTGCTCGAGGACGGCGCCGATGCCACCGCGGCCGAGCTGCGGAAGTTCCTGGAGGACAAAGTGGTTCGATGGTGGCTGCCCGAGCGGTGGACCTTCGTCGATGAGGTGCCGAAGACCGGCGTCGGCAAGTACGACAAGAAACTGATCCGGTCGCGGTACGCCGAGAACGCCTACGACGTCCAGGAAGTCAGGGACTAGCACCTCGGCCACTCCGCACCGCGACCCGCGTCGACTCGGTACCGTCCAGTTCATGGGGACGACGCGCTACGTCGCGCTGCTGCGAGGCATCAACGTCGGCGGGCGCAACAAGGTCCCGATGGCCGACCTGCGAGCGGCGTTCGAGTCGCTCGGGTTCGAGGCGGTCACCACCTACATCCAGTCGGGGAACGTGCTGTTCGCCTCGGACGTGCCACGTGTGTCCCTCGAGCCCTCGATCGAGGGCATGCTCGAAGCGCGGCTGGGGATCCCCCTCGTGGTCGTGGTGCGTTCGCACCGGCAGCTGCGGGCAGTGGTGCACCGTGCGCCTCCCGGCTTCGGTGCGCAGCCGGACACCTATCACTCCGACGTCGTGTTCCTGAAGCCGCCGCTGACCGCCGCGCGGGCGATGGACATCGTCGACCTTCGCGACGGTGTCGACCAGGCGTGGCCCGGAACCGGCGCGGTGTACTTCGCCCGCCTGAGCGCCAGGCGGACGGAGAGCCGGATGAGCCGGATCGTGGGTAAGCCCGAGTATCAACTGATGACGATCCGGAGCTGGTCGACAACCACCAAACTGCTCGCGTTGCTCGACCGGGGCTGATCAGCCCTGCGCGCCGTCGTTCACGACGCGACGACGAGCAGTACCAGCGCGAGCGACGCGGCGACCCCGAGGAAGCCGCCGGCCAAAAGAGCACGCACCCACAGCCGACGAACAAGCACCGCGCCGGCCAGCAACGCCGCCGCGGCCAGTCCGCTCAGGGCCAGCAGCACGCCTTCCCGCAGTGGCAGCGCAAGCACCCCGGTGACGAGGAGCCATCCGGCGACGACGCCCACCGCGGCGACCGCGAGAGCCACCACCGACCGGCCGATCCGCCGCGACGGGGAGTGTGGCACCGGCTGCGGCGCGGGGGAGGTCATCACGTCATGATGGCAGCGTTTCGGTCAGGCCTCTGGCGGCAACACCCCGAGGGTGTAGATACTGCGAACACAGGTGGTACGCACGCAGCCCCGAGAGGATTCACCATGGCACTCGACGACGACGACATCACGACATCCGGTGGCGGGGAGGGAACCGCTGACGGCGGTTCGAACCCCGAGGGCCACGACGGCGGCGCGGACGAACCGCTGACGGCGGTTCGAACCCCGAGGGCCACGACGGCGGCGCGGACGGCACCGCGGGCGGGGAGGGAACCGCTGACGGCGGTTCGAACCCNGANGGCCACGACGGCGGCGCGGACGGAACCGCGTAGCCCCTTCTCATGCTGAGCCGCTGCGTCACCGTCGACCCTGCGGAGTTCGCGGCGCAGTACTGGGGCCGTAGGCCTCTGCTCAGCCGGTCCGGCGCACTGCCCCGCGACTTCGCCGATCTGCTGTCGCCCGCGATGGTCGACGAGCTGATCGCCGAGCGCGGGGTACGTGCACCGTTCATCCGCATGGCCAAGGCCGGCGACGTACTGGCGCGCAACTGCTACCTCGACTCGGCCGGCTTCGGTGCAGAGATGCCCGACCAGGTGGACTCGGCGAAGGTGCTGACCGAGTTCGCCGCCGGCGCCACCATCGTCCTCCAGGGTCTGCACCGGTTGTGGCCGCCCATGATCGACTTCGTGCGCGGCATGGTCGACGACCTCGGGCACCCCGTTCAGGCGAACGCCTACGTCACGCCGCCGAACCAGACGGGATTCGAGACGCACTACGACGTTCACGACGTGTTCGTGTTGCAGACCGCCGGGCAGAAGCGGTGGATCGTGCACGAACCGGTGCACGAACACCCGCTGCCGTCGCAGCCGTGGACCGACCACCGTGGGGCGATCGCCCGGCGAGCGCAGGAAGAACCGGTCATCGACACGGTGCTCTCCGCGGGCGACGCACTGTATCTGCCACGGGGCTGGGTGCATTCGGCGCACGCGCTCGACACCACGTCGATTCACCTGACCGTCGGCGTTTCTGCGGTGACCCGCCTCGACGTCGTGCAGGCCGTCGTCGACACCCTGACGACGGTCGAGGAGTTCCGGTCGTCGCTGCCGCTGGGCTTCGATGCCACCGACACCGACGAGATGGTGGCGACCGCTTCGAAGATCATGGCCGAGGCGATCGAGAGTCTGCGCGACCGCGCCGCCGAAATCAGTGAGGGTGCGGCGCAGCGACTGTCACGACGCCACGCCGATCGCACCCGCCCGGTGGCGGTCCGCCCACTGGCGACGCTGGTGGCCACCGAGAATGCAGGCGCCGTCACGGTCCGGTGGCGTCACGGCCTCGTCGGAAGTGTCCAGAACCGCGACGGCTCAGTCGTTCTGCGTCTGCCGGACCGGACCATCACCTTCCCCGAGTCATGTGCGCCCGCGGTCGAGGCACTGCACCAGGGGGCGGTCGTCGACGCGGATTCCCTGCCCGGCCTCGACCGCGCGGACGGCACGGTGCTCGTCCGCAGGCTGCTGCGGGAGGCCGTCGTGGTGCCGGTGAGCGGAGGATGACCTCGGCGAAGCGCGAACCGTGCAGTGATCAGTCCCTCGCCCGCAACGACACCATGTACGGCACGGCCTCGGCGGGGCACTCCTGGTTGATGCTGGAATTGGCCGGGCCGTGGGGGCATTCGGCATTCCTGGACTCCGCCACGGTCATCGACCGCGAGCTCGGTCGTGCGATCGCGCGACGGGCCGAATCCGAGGGCATGCGTATCGCCGCGATCCGCCGCCCGGGTCGTCGCTCCGCCACCCCGCGCTGGCGCTGGTTCGTCGCACACTGCGACGAGGGCAGCGAGGTGCTCCACCACGGTGAGGTCGACGATGCCCGGGGGTACCTGGACCTCGCCCTCGACGGCTCCGACGGCCACGTGTGCACCGATCCACTCGTCGCCGTCTGTGCCCACGGCAAGCACGATCAGTGTTGCGCGGTACGGGGGCGCTCCGCCACTGCGGCCATTGCCGCTGAGTTCCCCGAATTCACCTGGGAATGCTCGCATCTGGGTGGTGACCGGTTCGCCGCGACGATGCTCGTGTTGCCCGAGGGGCTGTGCTACGGCCGGGTGGACTCCACCGACTCGGCGGAACTGGTGCGCAAGTACCTCGACGGCAGGCTCGACAACCGATTCCTCCGCGGCAGGACATCGTTACCGCACCCGGTTCAGGCCGCACAGTATTTCGTCCGGGCGGCCTCGGGTGATGACCGCATCGCGGCGCTGTCGCCCATCCACGTCGAACGCGATGACCACACCGTCCGCGTCGTGCTCAGTGGCGACGCGGGACCCGTGGAGGTCGTGCTCGCCGAGGAGTTGTCCGAACCGCTTCTCTCGATGTGCTCGGCGAAGGCGTCAGGCCGGGTGCGCACCTTCGTGCTGGTGTCGATGACCCCGAGCTGACGTCCGCCGGTATCTTGTCTTCATCGATATCAGCCCCGTCACCGTCCACGTCCTCGGTTCCGTGCCCATCCCGGTCGGCCACCGGATCGAGGTGCGGGTCTTCCTGCGCGACACCGGCAGAAGAAGGGCGAGCCGAGTCACTACGAACCCTTCGTCACCGACCTCGACACCGGAGTCACGTTCGGTACGGACTGGCATTTCGAGAACCTCAGCGGCTACCGCCCGGGGACCGTCCAGGAGTTACCAGTCGAACCACGCCCCGAACTCGCGACACATTCGAACCTGGTGGGAACGGTGTTGGCCACCCGGGGGGCGGCGATCGGCAGCGCCGACAGCTTGTTCCAGCAGACGACGTTCGTCATCTCGCCCGAGGCCTGAACACGCCCTCGGGGTGAGCGCATGACAGTGCGGTCACATCGGTGGTGGTTTGTTCCGGTGCGCGAGGTAGGGGTCGTTCAGGGCGCGTTCGGCTTTGATGCGTTGAGCGCGGGCCTGGGCGCGGGTGTGTCGGCGGCGGGGCATCATCGCTCCGCGGCGGGCCGGTGGTGATGTGGCTGTCGGTGGGGGCAACTCGGTGGTGGTGGTGTGCCAGTCGGGGAAGAACAGGCGGCTGCCGGGGTGGGTGGTGTAGGTACGCCCGGCCGGGGTGGTCCAGGTGATCGAGCCGTCGGGAAGCTGTCGATCCGAGAAGCCCGCCCAGAAAGTCTTGAGCAAATGGTGATGGCGGCACAGGCATTTGAGATTCGACGCGTGAGTCGGGCCGCGGGGGTGCGCGACGGTGTGGTCGATGTCGGCGATCACCGCGGGGCGGTCGCAGCCGGGGTAGCGGCACGTCATGTCGCGCATGCGGACGAAGTCGGCCAGCGCCGCTGAGGGCCGGTAGCGCTGCTCGGCCGCCTCGCACGGAGTGCGGATGTCGCGCACGCGGGCGCCGCGGGCGATGAGTTCGGCCAGCAGTGGGCCAGGGATGATGCCTCCGCCGACGATCAGCGCCGCCCTGGGCCTCTCGGCCGGTTCGGGTGCGGCTGCCGGGGTGTCGTGGTCGCCGTGCATGGCCGGATCGGGGCGCGCATCAAGCGCGGATTGATCGGCGACCACATGAATGACGACGTGCGTGGCGCGGCCGTCCTCGGTGGTGGCAGGGCAGTCGTGGGTGTCGCACTGGCAGGCCAGGGTGTGCGCGCCGGCGCCCAGCGCGCCCAGGGCGTCGGCACGGCGCTGCCCCATCGTTCGGGGGTCCTGGTCGCAGACCTGGCGGGCCATTTCGGTCAAGCGGTGGTCGAGGAGGGCGGCGTCGGTGGCGAACAGCCGCCCCCACAGTGAGGTGATGCCGGTGACGTCGTTGCGGTCGCCGATGGTCAGGTCGCGGGTGCGCGCGGCGGTGCGGGTGCGGCGGCGGGCGCCGGGATCGTGGGTGTCGATGATCTGGTCGATCGCCTGTTCCAGGCGCGAAACCGACAGCGGTCCCCATCTGCCCGCCCGCCGGGCGAGTTCGGTATCGACGGCCCCGACCGCGTCGTCGTCGACCAGCTGGGTGCGCCAGGTGATCGTCGAGATCAGCTGGGAGCTGATCCATCCCTGGGCGTAGAGCGCGGCGACCTTGGGCAGTCGGTCACGCAGGGCGAGGGCGATGTGCATGTGCCGGGCGGCCGCGCGTGCGCTGATGCCCATGGCGGCGGCGACTTCGGCGGAGGCGGCGTCCCAGAAGTCACACGCCCAGTACTCGCGTTCTCCGTCGAGATCGATTCGGCGACTGACCAGCTCGGCGATCGCGGCCAGCCGGTGGGCGTCCGACGCCGCGCAGGCCCGTGCGGACTCCTCGATGGCCTCCGCCACCTCCGCATCGGACATCGTATCGAACATGTGTTCGATCTTACCGGTGTGCACCGACGTCGGTGCCAACCTCGACGCACTGCTCCCTGCATCCGCGGCGATGAATTCTCAGGCGCGCCGGGGTCTACCTCTATGGACCGTGTACAGGCGATCGACACAGGAGACGAACCATGGACACGACCGAGAACGCCCGCCCGCTGCCCCCGGTCGTCGACCGGCAGACGTGGCAGACCGAAATCGACCGGCTGTTGGTGCGCGAGAAAGCGCACACCAGGGAGGGAGACGCGATCGCGGCAGCACGACGTCGGCTGCCGATGGTCGAGGTCGACGCGTCGACACCCCTCGTGGGCGCCGACGGTGAGATTCCTCTGATCGACGTCTTCGAGGGCCGCAGCCAGCTTCTCGTGTACCTGCACATGTGGTACGACGGGAACCCGGCTCCCGAGCAGTGCGAAGGCTGCACCTTCTTCACCGGTCACGCGCAGGAGCTGTCCTATCTGCACGATCGCGACGTCACCTATGCGACGTTCTGCCAGGGGCCCTACCCCGAGAGCTCCCGCTACCGCGAGTTCATGGGCTGGCCCATGCCCTGGTACTCGCTGCGTGACGGGGCCGAGAAGCTACTCGCAGGACGGTCTTTCGGCGCGTACGTCAGCTACCTTCGCGACGGCACAAGGGTTTTCGAGACCTACTGGAACACCGGTCGCGGGACCGAGGCGGGCGCGACGAGCTATCACCTGCTGGACCTCACCGTCTACGGGCGCCAGGAGACGTGGGAGGACTCGCCCGAGGGCTGGCCGCAGCCCTTCGGGACCGACGGGCAGCAGTTCCGCCATGACGGCCGGCCGACAGCGCAATGGTCGCGGCTGCACGCCGGACGGTCCGACGCTCTCGCCTGACGGCGATAGGATGCGTGACAGGTCACCCATCTGTTGATCGGAGACGTGTCGCGGTGCCGAAGCGTGAACCCTATCCGCTCAACGAGTCTCAGCAGCGCACCTGGCTGAACTACATGCGGGTGTACCACCGCCTCGAGTACGAGATGAACCGTCAGCTGCTCGCGGATTCCAACGTCTCGCTGGGGGATTACACCGTCATGAACGCGCTGTCGCAGGCGCCGGGACGACGGGCTCAGCTCACCAACCTGGCCACCACCATCGGGTGGGAACGCAGCCGGTTGTCACACCATCTCCAGCGGATGACGGGCCGGGGCCTGGTTGAGCGGGTCAAGTCCGACACCGACGGCCGCGCCACCGACGCGGTGCTGACCGCCGCCGGCTGGCGCGAGCTGCGCGCCGCCGCGCCGGCGCACGCCGCGTGGGTGGCGCAGGCCTTCTTCGCCGATCTCGACCCGGCGCAGGAGACCGCCCTGGCCGACGCGCTGGCCGTCGTCTACGAGAGCCTCCTGCGGCACGGCACTCTGCCGAGGCCGGACTAGAGCTGGCGCGAGCCGCCGTCGACGAACAGCTCGGTCCCCGTCATGAAGCTGCTCTGATCCGACGCCAGAAACACCACGGCCGAGGCGATCTCGTCGGGCCGTCCCAGGCGGCCCAGTGGCACGTTGGCGGCCTCGCCGTCGAGCAGCGCCTGCTGCTGGCCGTCGGGCGCCAGCCCTTTCAGTCCGGGCGTCTCCACGGGGCCGGGCACCACGGTGTTGACCCGGATCTTGCGGTCCACCAGCTCGGCCGCCCAGGTACGTCCCAGCGAGCGGATCGCCGCCTTGGACGCCGCGTACGCGCCGAACGCGGGCACTCCGGCGGACGCCGCCGTCGAACCGGTCAGCACGATCGATGCGCCCTCGTTGAGCAGCGGCAGCACCTTCTGGATGGTGAACACCGTGCCGCCGACATTGCGGGTGAGCGTGTCCAACAGATGCTCACGCGTCTCGTCGGCCAAGGTGGCGAACTCGCCGCCACCGGCGTTGGCGAAGACCACGTCCAGCCCCTCGCCGTGTTCGCGGATGGCGCCGGCGAGCCGTTCGAGGTCGTCGGCGTCGGTGATGTCACCCTGCACCCCGGTGGCGTCGGCACCGATGGAGGCGACGGCTTCGTCGACACCGCTCTGCCGCCGACCGGTGAGGAAGACGTGTGCTCCCTCGGCCGCGAGCCTCTGCGCCGTCGCCAGGCCGATGCCCGACGTTCCGCCGGTGACAAGAGCTGTCTTTCCAGTGAGCTGATTCACGGGTACTCCTCGACTGTCGCGGGCGGACCGTTCCGCCGTACCCGTGACAACTGCGTGACATGTCACGTTATTCCGTGCCATGCCGCCCGGTGTCACCGTCCCGCGACGGGCACCTCGATCGAGTTCTGCAGGGTGTCGATGAAGGCGTCCTGGTTCTTGCTGCCGACGAACGCGGCTACGGCGTCGTACACCGCCTGCTGGAAGTCGGTGGACATCAGTTCGCCGTGGGTGATCGACAGAACGACCTTGTCCTCCCACAGCGATTGCGAGGCCTGCCGCTGGTAGGCGGGCAACGAGGACACGTCGACGTCGTCGCGAATCGGCACCGAACCCTTCGCCCGGTTGAACTCCAACGACGTCTTCGGGTCCGCGACGGTCGCCATGAAGTCCATGGCATTGACGCCGTCCTCGGCCTCGGCGGAGACCACAAAGGTGTCGACGATCGCCAGGTACGCCCCGGCCGTGCCGGGGTACGGCACGTACCCGAAGTCCCTGCCCTCGACGGACTTGTTCGCCACGAGTTCGCCGTAGACCGAATCGTTCATCGACAGGAAGGCGCACTGTCCGGCGGCCAGCTTCTTCGCCGCCTGGTCCCACGTCAGCCCGCCCGCATTCGGGTCGGCGTACGAGACGATCTGCGCGAACGCCGAGAGCGCCTGTCGCAGTTGGCTTCCCCGCCAGTCGAAGGAGTCGTCGGAAACCCTCGACCAGCCGTCCGTGCCGATGGCCCCGAGCAGCGTGTTCTCGAACAGTTCGGTGGCGGTGAACCTGTCCTTGGCGCCGAGGCACAATGCGGTCCGCCCGCTTGCCGACACCTTCGCGAGGTCTGCCTCGAACGCGGCCGTCGAGTATCCGGGGCCAGGTGCCTTCACTCCGGCATCTCGCAGCATCCGCTGGTTGAACCACAACACGTTTCCGCGGTGCGAGCCGGTCGGCACACCCCAGGCCTTGACGCGATAGGTCGCCGCGTCGAGCAGCGCCTGCGGCATGGTGCGATCCAGGCCGGAGCGCTCGTACACGGCGGACACGTCGGCGATGCGGCCGGCGTCGACCCAGGCCCGCAGCGAGCTGCCGAGGAACGTCTGCCAGACGTCGGGCGGATCACCGGCCCGCAGGCGTGCGGCGAGCGCGACCTGCGCATTGCTGCCACCACCGCCGGTGATGGCGCCGTCCACGATCTCGACGTCGGGATGGGCCGATGTGAAGGCGTCGAGCAGCACGTCCAGCGCGGGCCGTTCCGAGGACGAAGCCCACCAGGAGACGACCTCCAGCCGGTCGGTCGCTTCAGAGAAGTTGGCTTGCTGCCCGCCGCTGCAGGCGGCGAGCACGAATGCCAGCGTGATGAACCAATATCGCCTCATGCCGATCGTTCTCCAACCTGGTTCGGCGTCGCCTTCAGATCGAAGACGGCGAAACTGGTGACGACGACGAAGCACAAGGCGGGCACGATGAACGAGAACGCCGGGCTCGTCTCGTCGAGCAGCCAGCCCTGGATGAGAGGCATGACGGCGCCGCCGACGATGGCCATCACCAGGCCGGCCGCGCCGAACTTCATCGCCGGACCGAGGCCTTGCAGGGCCACGCCGTAGATCGTCGGGAACATCAGCGACAGGCAGAACGACAGCGCGACGACAGCCGCCACACCCGCCACGTTCGGCGAGAACATGGCGAAGACGCACAGCAGCACCGCGAGTGCGCCGAGCACCATCAGGACTTTCGTGGCGCGGATCCGGCCGATGACCCACGTCATGACGAACCGGGATATCAGGAACACGATCAGGCTGACCTGCAGGAGATAGCCGCCGAGTTCCAGTGAACCGTTGAGCGCCTGCTGCGAGTACTGGATCAGGTACGTCCATGTGCAGACCTGCGCGGCGACGTTGAAGAACTGCGCGATCACGCCGTAGACGTAGCGCTTGTTCGACAACAGGATCTTCAGGGGCCGCCTGCTGTCCAGGTCGCCCGACTCGAACTCCTCGACGATGGGCGGTGACTTCTTGATCGCGATCACCAACCCGATCGCGATGAGAACGAAGCCGAGGCCCAGGTACGGCCCCATCACGGCGCCGAGCTGGCCGGCCCGGACGGTGTGTTCCTGAGAAGGCGTCAGATTGGCCATGTTCACCGGCTCGTCCAGCTTCGGCAGGATGAGGGTGGCGGCCAGGAGCACACCGATGTTCGTGCCGACGGGGTTGAACGCCTGCGCGAAATTCAGCCGTCGGGTCGCGGTCTCCTCGGGACCCAGTGACAGCACGTAGGGATTGGCGGACGTCTCGAGGATCGAGCAGCCGGCCGCGATGGCGAACAGCGCGATCAGGAACGCCTCGTAGGTCATGATCTTGCTGGCCGGATAGAACGCCATCGCCCCCGCAGCGGCGAGCAGTACGCCCGAGAGCAGGCCGGCCTTGTATCCGAATCGCTCGTTGATGAACGCCGCCGGGATTGCCAGCAGGAAGTACGCCCCGAAGTACGCCAGCTGCACCAGGGACGCCTGGAAGGTGTTCATGTCGAAGATCTGCTTGAACCCCGCCACCATCGGCGTGGTGAGGTCGGCAGCGACGCCCCAGGCGGTGAAACAGCAGATCAGGACCACGAACAGCAGGCCCATCCCCGGGTACACCAGGCCGCCCTTGGCCGTCTTGGGTGCGGCGGCGTCGGCGGGCTGGTCGGCGTGATCGGTCGTCGTCATGATCAGTACCTCTCTCGTACTGAGGGATCAGCCGAGGCTTCGACCTGTGATGTGGATCACGCTACTCAGCCTGCGCCACCGCGGGGTGACATTGCCGATGACGTACGTCGTGCGCGGTAACCGGTTGGACCCAGCGATCGCTCAGCAATCCAGAGGATTTCCACAAGCAACCCTTCGAGCTCCCTCAGTACTCGCGCGCACAGTGGTGTCATGACCGCCTCGATCGCACCCCGCCGGAGGTCCGCCGACGCAGCGTCCGGCAACGGACGTCGCGGATGGTGGCGAAGCGCCCTGGCCGCCAGAACCGCCCTCGCCGCCGCGTTCATGGTGATGCTGCTCGCCCTCATGTACGCCACGGGCCAGTGGGCGCACGTGGTCGCCTCGCTGGCCGGCTTCGCCACCGCGATCACCTTGATCGCCGTCGGCATGATCGGGTGGGAACGCGTCGTCGGGTCAGCCCGGTCGGCGGGCCTCATCGAGCAGTGACGCGAGGCCTCAGCCTCGCGAGGTTCCGGCCAGCGAGGACGGGTCGACGACGAAGTCGAAGTATGTGTCCGGATGAGCCTCCGGCTTGAAGGTGAAGTGCCACCACTCGTTCGGGTAGTTCTCCAGGCTCTGCGCCGCCAGGCCGTCCTTCAGGCGGAGCCGGTTCTTCAGCTGGTCGCCCTGGACCCTCGGATCCAATGTGTGTGCGAGCGTGTCGAAGCAGTCGTAGCCCGTGCCCATGTCGATGCCGTTGTCCGGGAACCGTTCGGGCTGGGGGGCGGTGCAGTCGACTTGCGGACGGCCGGGGGCTGGCGGTGGTGCCGACTGCGCGGGCAGTGCCACGAGCGTGAGATCCACTGTGCTGCCCCGGCTGTGGCCGGACTTGTCGGCGATGTACCCGTCGGCGAACAGCTGTGACTTGTCCACCCGTGGGTAGTACTCGGCCTTCATCCGCTGGTCGAGGGGATCGTTGGCCCATGCGACGAAGTCGTTGACGGCGCGCTGCGGCCGGTAGCAGTCGTAGACCTTCAGCGAGTAACCGTCCTCGAGGAACTGCTGCTGCGCGCGGCGCAGCGCCTCGGCCGCCGGGCGGGTGAGGATGCACATGGGCGCGCGGTATCCGTCGACCGGATCGCCGGTGAAGTTGTGCGGCGTCGCGTAGCGGATGTCCATCAGGATCGTGGGGTCGACGTCGCTGAGCGAGACGAAGTCAGGCGGAGCGACGGGATCGACGGCCGACGCGATCGGAGCGGTGGTGACGGTCGCCGCGACCATGGCGACGCAGGCGAGGCCCGTCCTCGAGATCTTCATCCCGCCATTGCAGCACCGACGCGGCGCGCCGTCGCGGTATTCGAGCCCTCAGCTCACAGCGCGCGGGTCGGCGTTGTGCGGAGCCCGCAACATCGGCGCAGCAGTCACGTTCCCTTCCTGAAATAGCCCTGCGCGACGCTGCTCGAAACCGTTTTCTCTCGGAAGGGTCAGTCATGTCCTATGTCAGTCCGCCCGACTTCGTCGGCAAGATGATCGAAGCCGGAGAAACCAAGGCGCTGATGGCCACCCGGGACACCCTCATCCGCGCCTTCATGGCGGGCGCGGTGCTCGCCCTGGCCGCCGCATTCGCCGTCTCCATCACCGTCCAGACCGGCAATCCGCTCCTCGGTGCGGTGCTGTTCCCCGTCGGCTTCTGCCTGCTCTACCTGATGGGATTCGACCTCGTCACCGGCGTGTTCACGCTGGTGCCGCTCGCGCTGCTGGACAAGCGCCGCGGAGTGACCGTCCGGGCGATGTTCCGCAACTGGGGACTGGTGTTCCTGGGCAATCTCGGAGGGGCACTGCTGGTCGCGCTGCTGATGGCCATCGTCTTCACCTATGGCTTCAGCGTGGATCCCAACGCCGTGGGGCAGCAACTCGGCGAGATCGGTCACAGCCGCACCGTCGGTTATGCCGAACACGGCGCCGCGGGGATGCTCACCCTGTTCATCCGCGGCGTGCTGTGCAACTGGATGGTGTCCACCGGAGTGGTCGCCGCGATGATGTCGACCAGCGTCTCGGGCAAGGTCATCGCGATGTGGATGCCGATCATGCTGTTCTTCTACATGGGCTTCGAACACTCCGTGGTCAACATGTTCCTGTTCCCCTCGGGCCTGATGCTGGGCGGTGACTTCTCGATCGGCGATTACCTGATCTGGAACGAGATCCCGACGATCGTGGGCAACATCGTGGGTGGCGTGACGTTCGTCGGGCTCACTTTGTTCGCGACCCACGCGCGCACTGCGGCGCCCCGCACCGTCGTGCCCGACGTGCCTGCGGCGGTCGCGATCGCGCTCGAGACGAACGGGGCGCGTTCGTGACACCGATCATGCCGAAGTCCGAGGCGGCCGAACTCGTGGTGGCGGCCCGTATCCGCAAGAAGCTCAGCTGGGCGGACGTCGCCGCCGAGATCGACGCGCCGCTGGTGTGGACGGTGGCCGCGCTGCTCGGTCAACACCCGATGACGGCCGCGCAGGCTGACAAGGTGTGTGCGTTGCTCGAACTCGACGGGCCGGTCTCGGAGAGCCTGCAGCGGCAACCCGGCCGGGGCATCGACCCGGCGGCACTCGCCGACCCGACGATCTACCGGTTCCAGGAGGCGCTCGCCGTGTACGGTCCGGCGCTCAAGGAGCTGATCCACGAGGAGTTCGGCGACGGCATCATGAGCGCCATCAACTTCAACATCGAATTCGGGCGGCGGCCGCACCCCGACGGCGATCGGGTGGTGGTCACCTTCGACGGGAAGTTCCTTGACTACCGCTGGTGAGGGCCATGCGGCGCCGCACATTCGTTCATCGAGAACCTAATGCAGCGGTGACGGTGATCGGGTCACGCGCGTCCACCTGATCGCGGAGAACGGCACCGCGCCGACCGGGGGAGACCCTGCTCGATCGTGCAGCGACTCGCCGCGTCGCGGCGGGGCGCACTATGTTGACCGCGATGTCCACGCCGTCTGCCTTCCCGCGCGGAATGGCGCTGCTCGTGGCCGGTGCCTTCTTCATGGAGATCCTCGACGCCACGGTCATCGCGCCGGCCATCCCGCTGATCGCCGACTCGTTCGGCGTCGCGGCGGTCGACGTCAACGTCGCCATCTCGGCCTACATGGTGACGGTCGCGGTCCTCATCCCCGCCACCGGATGGATGGCCGACCGGTTCGGCGTACGGCGGGTCTTCATCACCGCCATCGCGCTGTTCACCGTGGCCTCCGTCGGGTGCGCGGTCAGCACGACACTGCCGATGCTGGTCGGTATGCGGGTGCTGCAGGGGGTCGGCGGCGCGATGATGGTGCCGGTGGGGCGGCTGGCGGTGCTGCGCCGATCCGGCAAGTCGGACAGGGTCCGGGCGATCGCCCTACTCACCTGGCCCGCGCTGACGGCGCCCGTGCTGGCGCCGGCGCTGGGCGGCGCCATCGCGACCTACGGATCGTGGCGATGGATCTTCCTGATCAACATTCCGATCGGAATCATCGGATTCCTGTTGGCGCTTCGCCTCGTTCGCGGTGGTCCGACGTCGTCGTCGAGGTCGCTGGACTGGCGCGGCATGCTGATCATCGGCACGGGAATCGCCACTGCGCTGATCTCACTCGAACACATCCGCGTGAGCGGAACCGACTGGTGGTTCGTCGGGATCGGCGGCGCGGCTGCCCTGGTGCTGCTGGGTTCTGCGTTCCGTCACCTCCTGCGTGTGCCGGAGCCGTTGGTGCGACTCGCGGTATTGCGCGTTCAGACGCTGCGGGTCACCGTGACAGCCGGGTCGTTGTACCGCATGGTGATCACCGCGGTGCCGTTCCTGCTGCCGCTTCAGTTCCAGCTCGTCTTCGGGTGGTCGCCGGTCGCGGCAGGCCTCATGGTCGCCGCATTGTTCGCCGGCAATCTCAGCATCAAGCCCGCCACCACTCCGCTGATGCGCAGGTTCGGCATCCGACAGGTATTGCTGGTCAACGGAATAGCCTCGGTCGGCTGGTTCGGGCTGTTGGCGACGATGCGGCCCGGACTGCCCGTCGCGGTGATCGCGGTGATCCTGTTCGTCAGTGGCGCGCTGCGCTCGATCGGATTCACCGCCTATGCCACGCTGGCCTTCTCCGACGTGGAAGGCGACGACCTCACGCACGGGAACACGCTGAACGCATCGGTCCAGGAGCTGGCGGCCGGACTCGGAATTGCGGTCGCCGCACTGCTACTCAGCGTTCTCGCGTCGTATCAGACGGCGTACCTGGTGCTGGGTGCGGTGCTGGCCGTCACCCTGGTCGAGACGATTCGGCTCCCACGCGACGCCGGAGCGCACGTCAGCCGCTGAATGCGCCGGCTCAGCTGCCGCCGCCGCCGCAGCCGCCACCCCCGCCGCAGCCGCCACCGCCGCTACCGCCGCCGAAGCCACCGGTCCACTCGTCGTGGCCGCGGTCATGGCGCTCTTCGAGTGCGTTGTTCCTCGTGCCGCCGCCGTCATGCCGACTCGGTACCAGCAGCGCTGCCATCCCGAGCGCCACGACGATCACCATGCCGGCCAGAACCATCCAGGCGCCCATGGCAGGTCACTCGCCGCCGCCGCCACAGCCGCCCCCGCCGCCGCCACTACTAGAGCCGCCACCGCCTCCGCAGCCGCTTCCGCCGTGACCGCCGTGGTCACTGCCACCGCCGACCATCCAGAAGCCCCAATCGCTGTGTCCCCCCGCAGCTCTGCGGGGGGACCGACGAGAGATGACGATCGCTCCGGCGACGACTGCGACGACCAGCCCGGCAACGCCGATGACGATCATCATGGCCGACATGCGGCAAGCGTACGCCCGCCAGAAGCGCTCGCCTATTGTGGATTTGGCAAAGACTGTCACGTTTCGTGCGCGCCGCGCGACATACCGGCATGACCTTGGACAAGCTTCGAATCATCGGTTCTGCGTTGGCACCGGCCGCCCTGTTTGCGCTGATCACCACTGTCGCGCCCGACGCGGTCGCCGCACCTTGCCCGGACGTGGAGGTGGTCTTCGCCAGGGGGACCACGGAACCGCCCGGCGTGGGCGGCACGGGCGGGGCATTCGTCGAGGCGCTCCGTTCTCAACTCGGTTCGCGTTCGCTCGGCGTGTACGCGGTGAATTATCCCGCGAGCAACGACTTCGACTCCAGCACACCGGCGGGTGCCCGCGACGCCGCCGGCCGCATCCAGGCGACGGCGGCGAACTGCCCGAACACCAGGATGGTGCTCGGCGGGTACTCCCAGGGTGCTGCGGTCATCGACATGGCCACCGGTCAACTGCCGCCCGAGGTGGCCGACCACGTCGCAGCGGTGGCCGACTTCGGCGGTCCCAGAAGCACATTCGCCGACAGCCTGTCGCCCGGCCCGTCGCCGGTCATCGCGCCGGCCTACGCCGGCAAGCTCATCGACCTTTGCGTGCCCAACGACCCGATCTGCTTCCAGGGCGGCTGGGACATGGGGGCACACGCGGCATACGTTCGGAACGGCTTGGTGAATCAGGCCGCGGCGTTCGCCGCGGGACGGGTCTAGCTCGTCTCTCAGGCGGCGGCCTTAGTGTCCTTTGCGCCGGGTCACACGCGTCGACAACTCTCACCGCCGACCATGCGACTGATCTACGATTCTTCGCACGATCCGGGGGAGAGGAAAGCATGAAGATCCAACGACTTTGCGCAGTGGTGATCGGTGCGATCGGTTGCGCCGCCGCATTCAGTGCGTCGGCCGCGGCCACTCCTCCGGAGGGGGACGTACTCCGCACCGATCTGGCCAAGGGCGTCACCGACGCGCCCGTGTCCATCGTCACCGAGGCCGGACGGCCGACGACGTTGATCGTGCAGAACCTCGTGCTCAAGCCGGGGGCGGACAGCGGCTGGCACACCCATGACGGGACGGAGTTCTCCGTCATCACCGCAGGCGGTGTCGCCCTGCAGCAGGCGCCCGGCTGCGCCGTCGTGCGGTACGGCCAGGGCCAGGCGGTGTTCATCCCGGCCGGCGTCCCGCACCGCGTCGAGAACGACGGCCCCGTCGACGCCACGGTGGTCGTCAACTACACCCTGCCCGCCGGCGCGCCACCGCGCGGCGATTCACCCGACGTCTGCGGGAAGTGACCCGGCTTCGGGATCGGCGGCGCGGCGACGTCGCGTCAGCATCACTTTGGTGACAGAGACGATCACCGGTAGCGACGACAGGCACGCGATCCCCAGCACCAGCAGTTCGAGATGGCGCGAGACAAAGGGGACGTTGCCGAGGTGGTATCCGACCGCGGGCAATCCGAAACCCCAGATGACGCAACCGATCGCGTTGAAAGCCGTGAACACCGTGTGGCGCATGCCTGCGATCCCGGCCACCACCGGCGTGAAGGTGCGGACAACGCCGATGAACGGTGTGATGGTGAGGATCTTCGGACCGTACCTGGCGAAGAAGTCGTGTGACTCGGCCAGATAGCGCCGCTTGTAGATCCGGGAGTCCGGGCGTTCGTACAACCTCGGCCCGATCCGTCGCCCGACGAGATAGCTGCACTGGCTGCCCGCGATCGCGGCGACGGTGGCGCACGGCATCAACGTCCAGATGCTGACGTCGGCCGCTGCCTGTGCGGCGATCACGCCGGCGGTGAACAGCAGCGTGTCGCCGGGCAGGAAGGGAAAGAACAGGCCGCACTCGATGAACACGATGACCATGACGCCGACGACGATCGCCGACGCGAAGAGTCCGCCCTCGCCGAGCCAGTACATCGGATCGAGGAACTCCGGGCCCGCCGCGAGGATCACACTCGGCGAAGCTACCGCCGCGAGGTTTCGGGCCGGCGAACGGCGGCCGAAGTGTCGCCGCGCACGGGTTCTGGCGACATGTGGCCGGTGGGTGAACACGGAGTAGCGACAGGGTTATCGACGTGTGGGTTCACCCCGGGGCAGGGATCATGGGCCGGTGGAGGCTTTCGCATCGGTTTACGTCGACATGGCGGCCAGTCCAGCCGCGGTGCGGGCGGCGGTGACCGACCTGCCGCTGCCCGATGGTGTGCTCGAGGCGGTCGTCGACGACCGCTCCGTCACCGACACCTTCGGCTGCCGCATCGCCGTCGACCTCACCGGGACCTTCGACGAGCAGGGTGACGGTCTGACGATCGCCCGCGAGTACGCCAGGCAACTCTCCGCGCTGCTCGGGGTTCCCGCGTTCGCATTCCCCGACCTGCTACGGCTCGACTCGCCGCACCGCTTCCTGCAGTGAGGCCGGGCGCCGGCGGGCAATTCGGCTGCAGGGCAGTTCAATCGCCCCGGTAGGGTGCTACCGGTGCCTCAGACTTCCTGGACCGGGAATCCGGTGTGGCTGGCCGAGGTACTGCGAACAGAGGGCGTGCATCCGGTCGAACATCCCGGTTGGCGAACACGCGGGCACGGTGACTTCCGCGACATCCGCGGCGTCATGGTCCACCACACCGGTTCGGACAGGGCCGACGCCGCATCCATCGCGAACGGACGGCCCGATCTGCCCGGCCCGCTCTCACAGCTGCACGTCGCGCGCGACGGCACCGTCACCGTCGTCGCCGCGGGCGTGGCCTGGCATGCGGGCGTCGGGATGTATCCCTGGCTGCCGACGAACATGGGCAATTGGCACACGATCGGCATCGAATGCGCCAACAGCGGCACCGGCCCGTCCGCGCCGCACCGGATGAACTGGCCCGACGCGCAGTATCTCGCCCTCGTCCGTTGCTGTGCCGCGATCAACCGGCGGCTGGCGCACCCGGCGGACCGCACCATCGGTCACAAGGAGTACGCAGGTCGGGCGCAGGGCAAGTGGGATCCCGGAGCGATCGACATGCACCTGCTCCGCCGCGACGTACAGGCGCGCATCGGTGTGCTGCCTGCGTCCGCGCCGACGCCTGCCCCGGGGCTGCCGATCGGTCAGTACGCCGACACACTGCTGTTTCGCGGTTCGACGGGCGCTCAGGTCGCCGAACTGCAGCGGCGACTGAAGTACGGCTATGCCGCGTACGGCGGGCACCTGGTGATCGACGGCGTGTACGGCCGGCAGACCGAGGCGGCGGTCCGGGAGTTCCAGCGACGCACCCCTGACCTGGTCGTCGACGGGGTGGTCGGGCCGGCGACGGCTGCCGCCCTTCAGCTGCGGATCGTCCCGGCGGTCGGCGCACGATCGGTGGCCGACGCGGGGGTCTGACGCCTCTATCGACGGCCCAGCGAACACACCCAGGGGCGGTATCTGCCCGCGCAGGCCACCCCCACCTCGAGGGCCCATGCGGTGGCGGTCGCTGTCAGATGTTTGCTGAGGCCTGCACCTGTGATTTACCCCTCACTTCCACGCTGAATACTAAGAAAGCCTTAGTCGCTTACACGACGAAAATGATCGAGCGGAAATTGCTGTAAGAATATCAGTCCAGCTCAGAGTGATATTGATCTTCGCCGTCGAAGGGTAACAACTGTATAACGATCCGTTTCTTAAGCATGGCCTGAGAGCAAAGAACGTTACTGCCGTGGCCCGGCGAACTCGGTGTCTTATCCGCCCAATTCACGTCGCTACACTCGATCGGGACCGCGCCCTGGGGGCGCAGAGACAGCTGCAATCGAGAGCCGGTGCACAGCCATACCGGCGGAGGTGCCGAACACCATGGCAAATATCTTCACCCGCGCGAGCGGGCCCACACACGATGAGTCGTCAGACGTCGTCACCACTGATCAGGACCTCACCGTCATCGGATCGGTCACGATCGGCCGACCCATCGGTGACCTGACCGTCGACCCCGACAGCGGAGCGGTCGTCGCGACGCACCTCGGGGTGCGCGCGGTCTCGGTCCTCGACGCCGACGCGGCGGCGGTCACCGCCCTCGTCCGGGCGCCGGGGGAGCCGTTCGCCGTCGCGGCGACCGGTGACCGCGCGTACGTGACGACGACATCGTCGACCACCGACGGCGTCGCGGTGATCGACACGGTCGGCGCGTCGGTGCTCGCCGAGTACCCGTTGGCCTTCGGCGTCACCGCACTGGCGGTCAGCCCCGACGGCAAGAAGGTCTTCGCCGGCCGCAGCAGCTACGACCACGTCGACGTCGCGGTCATCGACACCACGGCCGAGCGGGCCGGCACCGTTGACGTGGCCACCGGCCCCGGGATCAACGTCGACGCGCTGCGCATCGACGCGGCAGGCAAGCGCCTCTACGTCGCGGCTTCCGACACCGAGGGCAGTCGCCTGCTGGTGGTCGACGTGGAGACCACCCAGATCGTGGCGACGGTCAGGATCGGCGGCCCGATCCGCGACCTCGCCCTCGTCGACGACACCACCGCCTACGTGCTCACGTCACACCGCACCCTCGGCGGCGCCGTCGAAACCGTCGACCTCTCGACGAACAAGGTGACCGGCATCGTCGAGATCGGCCGCGCGCCGGTGCAGTTGGCGCTCAGCGCCGACGGCAGCCGGGCCTACATCGTCGACTACAACCATGTCGCGGTGCTGTGCACGCGGACCAACGAAGTGCTCCACACCGTCCAGGTGGAGGCGCGCCCGTCGTGCATCGCGCTCAGCGCCGACGGCAGCCGGCTCTACGTCGCCGACTACGCAGGCACCGTGACCGCGTTCTCGGTCACGTCGATGCAGCCGCTGGTGTACTCGCAGACCGCGGCCACCGACCGCATCCCGTCTCAGGCTCGCGAACTCGTCGCCGTCTGACCGGGATCAGCGCCACTCGTAACGGGTCTTGGGGCGGCCGGCCTTTCCGTAGTCGGTGGCGCGAGTGACGGTGCCGTCGTCGGCGAGCCGCTCGAGGTAGCGCCACGCCGTCACCCGTGACACCCCGATCTGCCTGGCCACCTCGTCGGCCGTCAGACCCTCGTCGGCGTCGCGGACGATGCGGGCGACTTCGTCGGTGGTGCCCGCGGCCGCACCCTTGGGCGTCACCGACCTGTCGGTGGTGACCCGCAGTTCGGCCAGTGCCCGGTCGACCTCGACCTGACTGGCCGCGTCGGTGCCTGCGGGCAACGCGTCGCGGTAGCGGCGGTAGCGCTCGAGGCGGTCGCGGAACGCCGCGAAGGTGAACGGCTTGAGCAGGTACGCGAGCGCGCCGTGGGACACCGCGGCGCGCACCATCTCCAGATCCCGCTCCGACGTGATCGCGATGATGTCGGGTGCGGGCCGCAACCCCGAAAGTGCCGACGCCAGCGAGATCCCGCTCGCGTCGGGCAGTCCGATGTCGAGCAGCACGAGGTCGATCGGAGCGTCCGACGCCGCTGCCTCGGCCGCCAACCGCATGCCGTCGCGCGCGGTGTGCGCGACGGCCGCCGTCGTGAACCCCGGCAGCCGGCCGAGATACACCTGATGCGCCTCGGCGATCAACGGGTCGTCCTCGACGATCAGCACCGAGATCACGACGCCTCCCGCGGCACGGTCACCGTCACCACCGAACCGTAGGTGACGTCGGCGGTCAGCGTGCCCCGATGGCGGTCGACCACCTGCGCCACCAACGCGAGTCCGAGGCCGTGCTGGTCGGCGTCCGTGCCGGACTTCGTCGAGTATCCGCGCTGCATCGCCCGCCGGAACGCCTCGGCGTCCATCCCGGACCCGCTGTCGGCCACCCGCATCAGCAGGGTGTCGTCGTCCAGGGTCACGGTCACCTCCACCCACGGGTCGTCGCGGTCGCACGCGTCCATCGCGTTGTCGACGAGATTGCCCAGCACCGTGACCATCTCCTGACCGGTCAGCGGCACGTCGTCGGCATCCGACGGCAGGTGGGTGTCCTCGGTGACGGTCAGCGCGATGCCCCGCTCGTCGGCCTGCGCGGTCTTGCCGAGCAGGAGCGCCACCAGCGCCGGCTCGCCGACGGCCTCGGAGAGCCGGTCGACCAGGCGCTGCGACAGCTCCAGCTCGCGGGTCGCGAACGTCACCGCGTCCTCCGGCCTGCCCATCTCCACCATGGTGACGACGGTGTGCAGCTTGTTGGCGGCTTCGTGCGCCTGCGCGCGCAGCGAGTCGGCGAGCACCTGCAGGGAGCTGAGTTCGCCGAGCGCACCCTGTAATTCGGTGCGATCGCGGACCGTCACCACCTCGGAGTCCGATTCGGCGACCCGCGAGCGGTTCACCACCAGCACCCGTTCGTCGGTGACGTGCACCTCGTCGCGCACACCGGGGTCGTGGGCGCGCAGGAAGTCGGGCAGGGCCGAGGCGTCCACCGGGCCGGGCGGCAGCCCGAGCAGGCGGCGGGCCTCGTCGTTGACCAGCGCGACGCCGTTGCGGTCGAGCACGATCAGACCCTCCGACACCGAATGCAGGATCGCGTCGTGGTGTTCGTACATCACCCGCAGTTCGTCGGGCCGCAGGCCGTGGGTCTGCCGGAGCAGGCGTCGCCGGACGAGCCACAGCCCGAGCGACGACACCACAAGCGCCGCAACGCTCACCGCGGCGATCGTCGGGACCTGGCCACGCCATCGCTGCGCGAGGGTCTGCTGGGTGATCCCCGCCGAGACCAGCCCGACGATCTCACCGGACCCGTTGCGCACGGGCGCGACCGCCCGGATCGACGGACCCAGCGTGCCGGTGTAGACCTCGCTGAACGTCTCACCGCGCAGGGCGGGCTCCGTCGTGCCGAGGTAGCGGCCGCCTATCTGGCGGGGATCGGTGTGGGTGTAACGGATGCCGTCGGGCGCCATGATGGTGATGAACGCGATGTCGGTGTGCATCCGGACCGCCTCGGTGACCGGTTGCAGAGCCGCTGTGGCAGTGCCGGATTCGATCGCCGACGCCGTCGACGGTGCGTCGGCCAGCGCGGTGGCGATGGCGATCACCTGCTGACGCGCGGCCTCGTCGCCGTCGCGGCGCGCGTCCAGCAGCGCCAGCACGCTGCCGGCCAGCACGATCACGGCGATCACCACGATCTGCATCGCGATCGCCTGACCGGCCAGTGACCGCGGCCAGGCTGTCCACCGCACCGGGCGCCCGCCTAGTCCGCGCCGAGATCCGCTGCGGCGATTGCGAAGACCTCGTCGGCGCAGCCGACGGCGACGAAATGCCCTGCCCCGGGTACCGGATGCCACTGCGCGCCGGGCATCCGTTCGGCCACGGTCTCGTTGATCGACGCCGGGACCAGCCGGTCGTCGAGTCCCTGCCACAGATGCACCGGACGTTCGATGGCCGTCACGTCGAAAGCCCACTGCCGGTACAGCAGATCGGCGTCGCGCACCAATCCCTCGCTGCCCTGCGCGAAGCACTCGGCGCCGGCGTCGGCGAAGGCGGCCGCGTTGTGGGCCTGCTGAAGGATCTCCCGGTCGTAGTCGTTGACGGCCTTGCGCACTTCTTTCAGGTAACTCCGCGGGAAGCGGGTGGCCGTCAACCCGACCGCTGCGTACATCAGATGGAAGCCCGGCCGGAAGCGCAGCGCCAGGGTGCCGCCGAACGCGTCGGCTCTCGACAGCCGGCCGGCCGCCCAGTTGTCACCGAAGGCGCCGTAGCTGCCCGGGGCCAGACTGCTGACGTGGCGCAGCCGTGCCGGGTCGAGGTAGGCGGCGGCGGCCAGCGCCCACGGGCCGCCCTCCGACCAGCCCGTCACACCGAACTCGTGGCGGCCCAGGGCGTCGGCGACCGTGACGAGGTCCTCTGTCCAGCCGCGGTAGGTCCGGTTGCGCTGCCGGGTGGAGCGCCCGAAGCCGGGGCGGTCGACGCAGACGAACCGCAACCCACGCGCCGTCGCCGCGTCGGCGAACAGGTGCGCCTCGAGCCTGCTGCTGGGACCGCCGTGGTTGTGCAGCACCAAGGGTCCACCCGGGTCGCCGACCTCGACGTACGCCAGCACGCGTCCGTCCGGTGTCCTCACGTGGTTGTCCAAAGCGCCCATACGTCCTCTCAGCTGCCCGTAGTGAACCATCGTCGACCGCGTCCTCCAGCAGGAACCGGTCGACTCAGTCCTCGTCGTCGATGGTGGCGCCGCAGGCGGGACATACCACCCGTTGTGGGCTGACGGTGTACCAGAGGAAGCGACACCGGGGACACGTCCACCAGTCGACCCGAGCCCCGCCCGGCCCCGCCGGCCGCTGCCTGGCCTGCCACCACACGGCGATGGCGACGAGCACCACGCCGACCACCCCGGCGCCGACCGCCCAGTTCACCTGTTCACCGCCTCCGGTCGCCGACCGCGTTCACATCCCGACTACAGCGCACGCCCGAACTTAATGAACTAAAGCGTGACCTGGCTCACGTCCTCGCCGAACCTACTTGCAGATCACATTCGCTGTCGACCTTGGAGAAGAGCCATGAGCGTGACCCTGGACCCGCCCCCGCCGTCGCAACCCGATCCGCCGGCGCCGCCCAAGCGCCGCGACCGCACGCACTGGCTCTACATCGGCGTCATCGTCGCGGTGGTCGCCGGTGTGATCGTGGGCCTGCTCGCCCCCGAGGTCGGCAAGAGCGTCGGCATCCTCGGCACGATGTTCGTCGACCTGATCAAGATGATGATCGCCCCCGTCATCTTCTGCACGATCGTGTTGGGCATCGGATCGGTACGCAAGGCCGCCACCGTCGGCAAGGTCGGTGGCCTGGCCTTCGTCTACTTCCTCGCGATGTCCACCTTCGCCCTCGCCATCGGCCTGGTGGTCGGCAACATCCTGCACCCCGGCAGTGGGCTGAACCTGTCCGACAGCACCGCAGGCAAGGGCGCCGAGCTGGCCGAGAAGGCCCACGAGTCCGGCGGGATGCTCGACTTCGTCCAGGGCATCATCCCCGAGACGCTGTTCTCCTCGCTCACCGCCGGCAGCGTGCTCCAGGCGCTGTTCGTCGCGCTGCTCGTCGGATTCGCGCTGCAGGGCATGGGCACCGCCGGTGAGCCGGCGCTGCGGGCCATCGCCTCGCTGCAGAAGCTGGTGTTCAAGGTCCTGGTGATGATCCTGTGGCTGGCCCCGATCGGCGCGTTCGGCGCCATCGCCAACGTGGTGGGTCAGACCGGCTGGTCGGCGGTGACGCAACTGCTCGGCCTGATGCTCGGCTTCTACATCACCTGCATCATCTTCGTGTTCGGCGTGCTCGGCGTCATCCTGCGGGTGGTGTCCGGCGTGTCGATCTTCAAGCTGGTCCGCTACCTGGCCCGCGAGTACCTGCTGATCGTGTCGACCTCGTCGTCGGAGTCCGCGCTGCCCCGCCTGATCGCCAAGATGGAGCACCTCGGCGTCGACCGCAGCACCGTTGGCGTGGTCGTCCCGACCGGCTACTCGTTCAACCTGGACGGCACCGCGATCTACCTCACGATGGCGTCGCTGTTCATCGCCGGAGCACTCGGCGACCCGCTCTCGCTCGGCGAACAGATCGGGCTGCTGGTGTTCATGATCGTCGCGTCCAAGGGTGCGGCCGGGGTCACCGGCGCCGGCCTGGCCACCTTGGCCGGCGGCCTGCAGGCGCACCGCCCGGACCTGCTCGACGGGGTGGGCCTGATCGTCGGTATCGACCGGTTCATGTCCGAAGCCCGCGCGCTGACCAACTTCTCCGGCAACGCCGTCGCCACCATCCTCGTCGGTTCGTGGACCCACACGATCGACAAGGGCAGGGTCGACTCCGTCCTGCGCGGCGACGATCCGTTCGACGAACTCACCATGGTGGACGACGACCACGAGCAGACGCGTCAGACCGTCACCGCCTGAGCGACAAGCGAAGAGCCCGGCCGACACGTTTCGGCCGGGCTTTTCGTTGCGATGAACCTTTTCGGCGCCTCGCCCGTCGACCCTTCTGAAGCAGTCAACGACGAATGAAGGGCACGACGATGAGGACCTACCTGTTGATCTCCACCGGCATCGCGGCCGCGGCTTGCGCGGCGATCCTCGCACCGGCGGCAGTGGCCGAGGCGGCCGCCGAATCGGCGGACCTGACCATCGCCACCCTCGAGGCGCAGGGTTTCGACGTGAAGGTCAACCGGTTGGGCAGCGCGCCGATCGACCAGTGCGTCGTCACCGACATCAAGAACCCGCGCAGGCAGGCCGGTTTCGTCCTGCGCGACGAGGACGGCGACAATCCGTTCGCCACCGGCAACAACCGACGCCAGACGATCACCGTCTCGGTGGACTGCTCACGCTGAGGGTGTCAGCGTGAGCAATTCAGCGAGATGGAGATGGTGCGGATGACGACCTCGATCAACCTGTCGTCGTAGTCGTCGTCCCACCATCGGTACTGACCGTTGTTGGGTTCCAGCCGTGTGGTCTCTTGGGGATTGCGGATCCCGGTGACGGTGCATTGGTCGAGCGGTGCGGAACCGACCCGGTCGATGTTCACCGTGTAACCGGCGTCCTCGTAGCGGGTGATGGTCTCCAGCGCCGTTTCCTCGGCCGACGCGAGACCGGCGGGTACGGCCAGCACCGCACACATCGCCAGTACCGCCGCGCCCAGTGCTGTCTTCGCATTCATGACCGAACCTCCTGGTTCACCTCAACCATCCTCTGAATACATCGCCGGCGGAAGCCCAAACGTTCCGGAGCCCGGGCGTTCGACAGCACCAATCGGCGGACTCCACCGCCGCCCCCGCATTAGCATCGCGCCCAACCGAAGGGGAGGCGTTCGATGCGCAGCACCATGCAGGACTGTCCGTTGACGATCGCGGCGATCATGCGGCACGCCGCGACCGTGAACGGCGACCGCACCGTCACCACCGCCACCGGCGAGGGCGGCTACCGCACGATGAGCTACCGCGAACTCGGTGACCAGGCCGCCCGGCTGGCCAACGCGCTGCGGCGGCTCGGCGTCACCGGCGACCAACGCGTCGGCACGTTCATGTGGAACAACGCCGAACACCTGGCCGCCTACCTGGCGGTGCCGTCGATGGGTGCGGTGCTGCACACGCTGAACATCAGGCTGTCGCCCGAACAGATCGCGTTCATCGCCAACGAGGCCGAGGACAGGGTGGTCATCGCCGACGTCTCGCTGGTCGCTCAGCTGGCGCCCGTGCTGCCGCTGCTGGACACGGTGCACACCGTGATCGCCGTCGGCGACGGTGACCTCGACCGGCTCGATTCGCCGCACATGAAGGTGTTGCGCTATGCCGACGTCATCGCCGGTGAACGCCCGGTCTTCGACTGGCCGGCGATCGACGAGACCTCGGCCGCGGCCATGTGCTACACCAGCGGCACCACCGGCAATCCCAAAGGCGTTGTCTACAGCCACCGCTCGAGCTACCTGCACTCCATGAACGCCTGTACGGCCAACGCGTCGGGCATCGGCTACAGCGACTCGGTGCTGCCGATCGTGCCGATGTTCCACGCCAATGCCTGGGGTCTGCCGTACGCGGCGCTGATGGCCGGCGCCGATCTGGTGCTGCCCGACCGGTTCATGGACGCGGCATCGCTGATCGACGTCGTGGAGTCGCAACGGCCCACGGTCGCCGGCGCGGTGCCGACCATCTGGAACGACATCCTGCACCGGATCGAATCGTCTTCGGGGCACGACATCTCGTCGCTGCGCCTGATCACCAGCGGCGGGTCGGCGGTGCCCGTCTCGCTGATGCGGGCCTACGAGCAGCTCGGTGTGCGGATCGTGCAGGCGTGGGGGATGACCGAGACATCGCCGCTCGCGACCGTGGCGCATCCGACTCCCGGCGTGAGCGACGACGAGCGGTGGATGCAGCGTGCGTCGCAGGGCCGCCCGGCGTGCGGGGTCGAGGTGCGGATCGTCGACGACGAAGGCAACCCGCTGCCGCACGACGGCAAGGCGGTCGGCGAGATCGAGGTCCGCGGGCCGTGGATCACCGGCGGCTACTACCGCGGCCGCGACGGCGAGAAGTTCGACGACGGATGGCTGCGCACCGGCGACGTCGGCCGCGTCGACCCGCAGGGCTTCGTCACACTCACCGACCGCGCCAAGGACGTCATCAAGTCCGGCGGCGAGTGGATCTCATCGGTCGAACTCGAGAACCACCTCATCGCGCACGAGGCGGTGCTCGAGGCGGCCGTCGTCGGCGTGCCCGACGACCGGTGGCAGGAGCGCCCGCTGGCGGCTGTGGTGCTCAACGAGGGCGCGGCCGCCGATCCCGCCGAGCTGCGGGAGTTCCTCGCCGACAAGGTCGTCCGCTGGTGGCTGCCGGAGCGCTGGACGTTCGTCGACGAGGTGCCGCGCACCAGCGTCGGCAAGTACGACAAGAAGACGATCCGCGCCCGCCACGCCGACGGCGCCTATGACGTCATCGAGCTGCGGGACTGACGTTCTCCCTGCTCGCGCTCCGAAGGTGACTAACGCTCGGCGCGCTGGTAGGCCGTGACGACGGCCGCGCCGCCGAGCCCGATGTTGTGCTGCAGCGCTGCTGTCACGTTGTCGACCTGACGCTTGTCGGCGGTGCCGCGCAGCTGCCACGTCAACTCCGCGCACTGCGCCAGCCCGGTGGCGCCGAGCGGGTGGCCTTTGGAGATCAGCCCGCCCGACGGATTGACCACCCAGCGGCCGCCGTAGGTGGTGTCGTTGTTGTCGATCAGCTTCGGGGCCTCACCCTCGCCGCACAGGCCGAGGGCCTCGTAGAGCAGCAGTTCGTTGGCCGAGAAGCAGTCGTGCAGCTCGATCACCTGGAAGTCGGTGGGGCCGAGACCGGACTGGTCGTAGACCTGGCGCGCCGCCTGCACGTTCATGTCGTAGCCGATGACGTTCTTGGCGCTGCCGTCGAACGTCGACTCGAAGTCGGTGGTCATCGCCTGGCCGACGATCTCCACGGCCTGGCCCGCCAGTCCGTGCTTGTCGACGAACGCCTCGCTGGCCAGGATCGCCGCCCCGGAGCCGTCCGAGGTGGGCGAGCACTGCAGCTTGGTCACTGGATCGGAGATCATCCGCGCGCCAAGGATGTCGTCGAGGCTGTACTCCTCCTGGAACTGCGCGTACGGGTTGTTCACCGAGTGCTTGTGGTTCTTGTAGCCGATCTTGGCGAAATGCTCTGCGGTGGAACCATGCTGGCGCATGTGCTCGCGGCCGGCGGCGGCGAACATCCACGGCGCGACGGGGAAGGCGAACTCATCGATCTCGGCCAGCGCCTTGATGTGGCGGCCCAGCGGCGACTCGCGGTCCTCGGCGCCGCCGGCCAGCGCGCCGGGCTGCATCTTCTCGAAGCCGAGCGCGATCGTGCAGTCGGCCAGTCCGCCGCGAATGGTCTGGGCGGCCAGGAACAGCGCCGTCGACCCGGTCGAGCAGTTGTTGTTGACGTTGACCACCGGGATGCCGGTCATGCCCAGCTCGTAGAGCGCGCGGTTGCCCGACGTCGAGTCGCCGCTGCAGTAGCCGACGTAGCCCTGCTGCACCTCGGAGTAGTCGATGCCGGCGTCCTCGAGCGCCTTGGTGCCCGACTCCTTGGCCATCTGCGGGTAGTCCCACCCCTCGCGGCGGCCGGGCTTCTCGAACTTCGTCATCCCGACGCCGACGACGAACACTTTTTCAGGCATGGCTGTGGCCCTTCGCTTATCACCGCAAGTGGTGTAGACCACAATAGAACGTGTTCTAATTCGCCGACAAGGAGGGTGACGTGGGCCTACGGGTCGTGCAGTGGGCGACGGGCGGAGTCGGGGTCGCCGCGATCAAGGGCGTGCTCGAGCACCCCGACCTGGAACTCGCCGGATGCTGGGTGCACTCAGCGGCTAAGGCCGGACGCGACGTCGGGGACCTGGTGGGTGTCGACCGGATCGGCATCGCCGCGACCAACAGTGTGGAGGACATCCTCGCCCTCGACGCCGACGCGGTGATCTACGCGCCGTTGCTGCCCAACCCCCAGGAGGTCGAGGCGCTGCTGCGCTCGGGCAAGAACGTCGTCACCCCGGTCGGCTGGTTCTACCCGGGGGAGAAGGAGAGCGCACCGCTGCGCACCGCCGCCGTCGAAGGCGGTGTGACGCTGCACGGCACCGGCATTGCGCCGGGCGGCATCAGCGACAAGTTCCCGCTGATGATGTCGATCATGTCGACCGGAGTGACGTTCGTTCGCGCCGAGGAGTTCTCGGATCTGCGCACCTACGACGCGCCGGACGTGCTGCGCTACGTGATGGGCTTCGGCGACACCCCCGAGAAGGCGCTCACCGGACCGATGCAGAAGCTGCTCGACGGCGGTTTCATTCAGTCGGTGAAGATGATCGTCGACGCCATGGGGTTCAACGCCGACCCGCAGATTCGCGCCACGCAGGAGATCGCCGTCGCGACCGCGCCGATCGACTCCCCGATGGGCGCCATCGAACCCGGGCAGGTCGCAGGCCGCAAGTTCCACTGGGAGGCGCTCGTCGGCGACGAGGTCGTGGTGCGGGTCACCGTCAATTGGCTGATGGGGCAGGAGAACCTGGATCCGCCATGGGATTTCGGACCGGCGGGCGAGCGCTACGAGATGGAGGCGAAGGGCAACCCGGACTTCGCGGTGACCATCAAGGGATTTCAGCCCGAGAGCGTGGCGGAGGGCCTCGAGTGCAACAACGGAATCGTGGCGACAGCGGCGCATTGCGTGAACTCGGTGCCCGCGGTGTGTGCCGCCGCGCCGGGCATCGCCACCTACCTCGACCTGCCGTTGATCAGCGCCAAGGCGGCGCCGCGGCTGCGCTGACCCGAAAACTCACGGCTGCACGAGGATCCGGATGGGATCGCCGTCGGCCTTCTCGAGCTTTTCGATGCCGAGTGCGACGTCCTCCAGCGGGACGACGGCACTGATCGAGCGCGACAGGTCCAGGCGGCCCAGCGAAACCAGTTGAGCCAGTGTGCCGATGTCGGAGTTCTGATACCCGAGGTGTCCGAGCACCTGGCGCTTGAACAGGTTGAAGATCGAGGTCGGCCCGATGGTTGGGGCGTCGGCGCTCATCCCGACGCCGACGAGCCTGCCGCCGACGGTCAGGCTGTTCAGGGCCTGCTCGAACGTCGACCCGAGGCCGACCGCGTCGAACGCGACGTCGAGGTTGCGTCCGCCGGTTACCTCGGCGATCTTGCCCGCGAGGTCGGGGTCGCGCGCGTCGAACGCGTGGTCGGCGCCGACGGCCAGCGCTCTGTCGAGGATGGCGGGTTTGATGTCGACCGCGATGATCGGGGCAGCGCCGACCAGCCGGGCGAGTTGGATGATGTGCGTGCCCAATCCGCCGACACCCCAGACGCCGACGGACTCGCCGATACCGACACCGGCGGTCCGGACCACCGCCCCATAGGGCGTCGAGACGGCGTCGGCCAGGATCGCGGCCTGCTCCATCGGCACGTTGTCCGGAATCCTCGTCAGGCCGAACGCCTGAGCCACCGTGTATTCGGCCCAGCCTCCGTCGTAGGCGAACGCCATCAACCGGATGCGCAGGCAGTTCGACATGTCGCCGCGGCGGCAGTTCACGCATTCCAGGCACGGCTTGCCGGCGGCCACCACCACGCGGTCGCCCTCCGCCCAGCCGGTGACGCCGGGCCCGATGGCCGCGACGGTGCCCGACGTCTCGTGCCCCTGGGTGACCACCGGCAGCTGCGAGGGAAATGTGCCGTTGATCAGGCTGAGGTCGGAGTGGCAGATGCCGCAGAACGCGACCTTGACCAGCACCTCACCCGGGCCCGGCGCGGGAATCGGGACGTCCTCCACGGTGACGGTCCTGGTGTCGGCGTAGAAGCGCTGCGCGCGCATGGTGGCCATCCGCCTCACGGTAGGCGACGGCTGGCACACTCGGGACCCGTGACAACGAAAAGGGCACTGGTCCTCGCCGGCGGCGGGATAGCGGGTATCGCCTGGGAGACGGGCATTCTGCGGGGCATCGCCGACGAGTCGCCGTCGACGGCGCAGGCGCTTCTGGATGCCGACGTCCTGCTGGGCACCTCGGCCGGGTCGACGGTCGCCGCGCAGATCAGCAGCGGCACGAGCCTCGAAGCGCTGTTCGACCGCCAATTGGCTACGGCGTCTGCCGAACTCAGTCCGGCCGTCGGCATCGAGGGCATCGTCGAACTGTTCGTCGGTGCGATGGCGCAGCCCGGCCTGACGACCACGCAGAAGCTGCAACGTATCGGTGAGATCGCGCTGTCCACCCCGACGGTCGACGAGGCGGTGCGGCGCGAGGTGATCGCCGCCCGGCTGCCGTCGCACGAGTGGCCCGACCGGGTGTTGCGGATTCCCGCGATCGACACCGCGACCGGTGAACTCGTCGCGTTCGATCGGTCCGCCGGTGTCGGCCTCGTCGACGCCGTGGCCGCCAGTTGTGCGGTGCCCGGCGCCTGGCCGCCGGTGACGATCGGCGGCCGCCGCTACATGGACGGTGGTGTCGGCAGCACCATCAATCTGCGGTTCGTGGACGACTGCGACGCCGTCGTGGTGCTGGTGCCGTCCGGCCGGAACTCGCCGTCGCCGTTCGGCGGCGGCGCTGCCGAAGAGATCGCCTCACACGGTGACCGGGTGCTCGGGGTGTTCGCCGACGACGACGCGCTCGCCGCATTCGGCGCCAACCCGCTCGACCCGGCATGCCGCGTCCCGTCCGCGCGGGCCGGGCGGACACAGGGCCGCCGGGTTGCCGCCGAGATCGCGGCGTTCCTCGGCTAGGGGGTCAGCAGCGGGCTGAGGCCCGGCGCCTCCAGCTCGTCGAGCGCGCGCGTCGCCAGCTCGCGGCCGACCTGGATGACCTCAGCGGCGCGGTGGAAGTCGAGGCTGCGGCAGACGGTGCGAGGGACCTCGATCAGCAGATCCGGCGGGTAGCCGGCCAGCGTGTGGCGGGCCAGCGCTGCCTGCGCGATGTCGATGGTGCGGTTCATCACCTCGAAGCTGCTCAGCCGGGGCACCACGACGTCCTCGTCTAGGTTCTCGGAGCCGTCCCCGTCGGCAGCGTCGTCGACGGTGCCGTCCTCCGGGTCTTCGGTGGTGCCGAACCGGCTGAGCATCGACCGCACCGCGGGCGTGTCGAGCACTGCGCGGGCCGACTTGGTGTCGAGCAGCGCAGATGTGCTGCGCAGCAGGCGATTCAGCCATTCGGTGTTGACGCCCGACTGGTCGCCGTCGGGTTCGGCGCGCCCGCCGGACTCGCTGCCGCTCAGGCTCACCGCGATCGTCAGGTCGGCGTTGACGGCCGAGATCGGCGCCATCGGCAACGGGTCGAGGATGCCGCCGTCGGCGAGCAAGCGGCCGTCCAGCACGTAGGGCATGATCACGCCGGGAATGGCGATGGAGGCGCGGATCGCCTCGTCGAGCGGACCGCGCTGCAACCACACCGACTTGCCCGCGATCAGGTCCGTCGTCACCGCCGTGTAGGGGATCGGGAGGTCCTCGATCGCCACCTCGCCGAGGATCTCGCGGACCGCGTCGATGATCTTCTCGGCCCGCAGCACCCCGGCGGCGGTGATCGCCGGATCGAGCAGCCGGAGCACCGCACGCTGCGTCAGGCCCTTCGCCCAGTCGGCGTACTCGTCGAGCTTTCCCGCCGCGTGCAGGCCCCCGACCAGGGCGCCCATCGACGATCCCGACACCCCGACGACCTCGTAGCCGCGGCCGCGCAACTCGTCGATCACCCCGATGTGCGCGTAGCCACGAGCCCCGCCGCTGCCCAGCACCAGAGCGACCCGCTTGCTCATGGCGCTATTGTGCGCCCTGCCGGTTCGAAACGGTCAGCCGCACAACTCGCCGGCGGCCGCCTCGACCGCGACGATCACCGCCGCCTGCCGCGGCGGTGTCAGCTTCGACCACGGCGTGCCGAACGTCCCGGGCCCCGCCGAGTCCGAACGCTGCAGCTCGCCGAGGTACGGCTCGATCTGCGACGCGAGGTCGCCACCCTTCTCGGTCATCCACGTCCTGGCGGCGTTGCACGCCTGGAAGTACTCCTCCTCGGTGGACTCCGCGGGCGAGCCGACGGCGGTGGTCACCCCGCCCGGCGTCACCTCCTGCGCGCCCGGGGCCGCCGTGCGCGTCTCCGACGTGGCCGTCGTCGACGGGCCGGGCTGCGGCGAAGTGCCGGGGACGGCGTCGTCGGAGCCCGACGAACAGCCGGCGAGGGCGAGGACACCGGCGGCCGCGAACACCACTGCGAGGTAGCTGCGCATACCGCTCAATCTAGGCAACCGCGCGAAGCGGCCCGCCGCCGCCTGCGTCAGATGCCGGTGCAGAGCGAGACGAACGGGATCGGCGCACACACGCCGATCGAGAACCCGGGGGTCGGGTCGCCGTTCCACGGTGGGGGAGGTGGCGGGGGCGGCGGGGGTGGCGGTGGCGGGGGAGCACCCACACACGAGTTGGACGGCGCGTCGTACACCGTGCCGGGGCCGCACTCGGCGGCACTGCCCACACCGGGCGTCGCGACCGTCACGAACAACAGCGGCGCGAACGAGGCAGCCGCGGCGACTGCCAGATGTCTGATCTTCATTGCAGGCCTCCTGCAGCTTCTCCCCACGGCCCGAACACGACTTTACCCCCGGGCGAAGGCGTCGAACCAACGCTTCGACACTCTGTTCGCTCCGCCGGCGCTCGGGAGCCGACCAGCGCTTTTCCAGATTCATCCTGAGGTTAAAGCCGGCGGCTACCGGGCCGTCCCGGGCTGTGGAACACTTGGCGCTGTGACGAAGACGACTGACCGTCTGGAGTGTTGTCGGGCCTGACGCCCGCCCTCGATCCGTCCCGTCACACCCCTTTGGAGCTCCTCCATGGTTTCCGCGGTTTCCACGCGTCCCCTCACGCTGCCGCCCGTCGCGATCGCCCCGGCCGTCTCGGCGCCCACCCGGCTCCGGTTGCCTGATCTGCTGCACGCCACCGACGCCGGCGCCGACGAGGTGCTCAGCGGCCGCTACGACCACCTGCTGCCGAAGCGCGGCGTTCCGAGTGACGACCGCTGGTTCACCCGCATGTACGGCGACGACGAACTCGACATCTGGCTCATCAGCTGGGTGCCCGACCGGTCGACCGAACTGCACGACCACGGCGGCTCGCTCGGCGCGCTCACCGTGGTGTCGGGTTCGCTGTCCGAAACCCGCTGGGACGGCGAGGCGTTGCGCCGCCGGCGGTTGTCGGCGGGCGATCAGGCAGGGTTCCCGCTGGGGTGGGTGCACGATGTGGTGTGGGCGCCGGACCCCGTCCCGACGCCTACGCTCAGCGTGCACGCCTACTCGCCGCCGCTGACGGCGATGTCGTTCTACGAGGTCACCGATCGGCAGACGTTGCGGCGCAACCGCACCGAACTCACCGAACACCCGGAGGGATGAGCATGGCCAGCCGCATCGACCGCATCCTCGAGAGTGCGCGGTCGCGTCTCGAGCGGATGCCGGCCCGCGACGTGCCCGCAGCGCTGGAGCGCGGCGCCCTGCTGGTGGACATCCGTCCGCAGGCGCAGCGGGCACGCGAGGGTGACGTGCCGGCCGCGCTGGTGATCGAACGCAACGTGCTGGAGTGGCGCTGCGACCCGACCAGCGACGCGAAGATCACCCAGGCCGTCGACGACGACGTCGAATGGGTGGTGCTGTGCTCCGAGGGTTACACCTCGAGCCTGGCCGCCGCAGCGCTGCTCGATCTCGGGCTGCACCGGTCCACCGACGTGATCGGCGGCTACCACGCGCTGAAGGCCGAAGGCGTCCTCGTCTAGCTCTCTGCGTCGGCCTTTTTCTTCTTTCGGTCCGCGGCCGGGGCCGCGTCCGACGTCGCGCGCTCGGTTCTGGAACGGATCTGGTCCGTGGCTCTTTCGACGCGGTTCTTGATTCGCGTTCGAAGGTCCTTCGCCGGCTTCGCCGAATCGTCGGCCTCGCGCGCCGCATCCGCTCGGCCGGTCAACGACTTCTTCGTTTCGGCTGCGGCGCCGCGAAGTTCGTCCCGCGCCTGCTTCAGATTGCTCCTGACCTCGCCGATCACGCCGGCGGGGCGCAGAAGCTGCTTCTCCGTCTTCGGCGTCGAGGGCAGCGTGGGTGCGGGTGCGGTGTCGACGGGTGCGCCATCGAGCACGGCCGGGCCGATGTCGAGTTGCGGATCGGCCGCAGCCGCCGGCTCCGGCGTGACTGGATCGACGACGGTTTCGACGCTCGTGCCGGGTTGCGCGTCGACCAGAGTCCCGGTCGGTTCCGCCGGATCGATGGCGACGTCTTCCTTGGCCGTCGGCGCCACCTCTGTCGTCGCCAGGCTCACGTCGACCAATGTCGATCCCACCGGTGGCCGCTCTTCATCGTGATACGGAAGCAGATCCGACAGGTCGCCGAGGAAATCCCGCACCGAAGTACGAAAACCCTCATACCCCTCGGCGAATTCCGTCGACCCGGGAAACGGCGGAAGCGGGGGCAGGTTCGGCAGGAAGAAGTTCAACTCGTCGATCCCCAGCTGGATCAGCGCGTCCAAGCTCCACGACAGGCCCTCGGCGAGGTTCTGCCCGAAGCTGCCGTCGCCGTCGATCCAGTCGAGCGTGTTGTGGACGATCGCATGGACGATGCGCTCGCCGAAGTTGTAAAGGATCATCACTTGGGGTGCGAGCCACCCGACGTACGGGATCCATCCGACCGCGTACTCGCCGAGTTCGAAGCCGTACCGGACCCACGGCTCGATGATGTGGTACGCCTGCTCGAGACCGTCGGCCACAGAACCCGGCGTGGGCAGCGGCCCAGTAACCGGCGGCTGCGGTACCGGACGGGATGCGCTGGGCCAGAATGTCTGCTGCCACCACTCGTACAGTTCCGGGAACTGGCTCGTCTGCGCGGCGGGCCGGACGTCGGCCACGTACCGCACGGCGGCTGTTTCGGTCACGGGTGGCGTCACCGTCGGCGATGCGACAAGTGCACTGATTCCGACGACGGCCACTCCGGTGCAGATCGATCTTGAGACAAGCGTCATGATTGCTCCTCAAATTGACGCCGATGCAGGAAACTTAGCCCTCGACCCGGGAACATATGGCAATTGCATGAAATTGCTTCGGTCAATCGGTGACCGGTTTAGTTAGCTGCTCTCGCCGGAACGCAGCATCGGCCGCAGCCGCTCGGTCTTCTCCGGCGTCCACCCCGGCGGCTGCATGATCGCCGCCCACGCGTTGGCGACGTCCCTGACGTAGACGTGACCGTGCCCGTCGGGCACGTCGATCGCCACCGCCATGTCGGCCGAGACCTGCAGGAACGTCACCACCGGGATCCACTTCATCCGGGCGGTGCGGTCGTAGCCGGGCGGTTCCTCGAGCCAGTCGGGCCGGGCGAACAGCAGATCCGGGTTCCACCACGAGATCGGGTCGGAGGCGTGCTGCAGGTACACCGCCCGCGGCACGCCCCACGGATCGGCTGGCCGCTCGAGGTTCTCCGGCCGGGCGGCGAACCGGACGTTCTCGCCCTTGTCGTAGATCGGCAGCCACTCCGGCGATCCGGCGTCGCGGTTGAGCGTCAGGTCGGTCCAGATCGTGTTGTTGAACGTCGGCCCGCTGAACAGCGCGCCGTCGGTGCGGGCGACGAGGTTGTTCAGCGCCAGGAACGGCGCCTCGCCGCCGAAGGAACCGAGGCTCTCGCCGAAGACCACCAGTCGTGGCCGTTGCGCTTCGGGCATCTCCCGGATGAGGGCGTCGACGGCTTCGAACAGCGCCTGCCCGGCCTGGCGGGCGTTCTCCTTGTCGACGAGGAACGACAGCCAGCTCGGCAGGAACGAGTACTGCATCGAGACGATCGCGGTGTTGCCGTTGAACATGTACTCCAGCGCGGCGGCCTCCGCGCCGTTGATCCAGCCGGTGCCCGTCGAGGTGGCCACCGCGACCACCTCGCGGTCCAGGCCGCCGGTGCGCAAGAGTTCCTGCGCCGCGAGTGCGGCGGTCGCCTTGATGCCGTCCGCGGAGTTCAGTCCGGCGTAGGCGCGGATCGGCTCGACGGCCGGTGTGCCGTTGAACCGCGTGAGCCTCTCCGTCGGCGTCGCGCCCGAGACGAACACCCGCCCCTGGTGGCCCAACGACTCCCAGCTGACCAGTGACTGCGGGCCGCCGGACTGCAGTGTCGACGTGGGCGCCGCGAAGTCGGGGTCGGTCTCGTCGTTGACCGCCTCGAAGGTGTTGTTGATCGTGCTCATCGCGAAGCGCACGACCACGCCGTTGAGGATGGCGATCGTCAGCACCAGCAGCAGTGTCACCGTGACGACGGCCGAAACGCGGGGTGGGGCAACGCGTTCGAGCTGGCGCATCAGGAACAGGATCAGCCTGCGGATGAGCTGACCGACCTCCACGAGGGCGAACAGCACCACGACGGACAGCACCGCCGTCAGCGGATGGTCCCAGAATCCCAGCCGCGGCACCCCCATCAGGTCCCGGACCTGGTCCTGCCACACATGGAAGTACACGATCATCAGCACCTGGCCGATGACGCCCACGACGAGCAGCGCCAGCCACGCCCACGCCGGGGCACGCGGACTGGAGTTCCGCGAGAGCATGAAGCGGACCAGCCACACCCCGAACACACCGAGCGCGTAGCCGAATGCGCCGGCGCCGCCACTGACGAGGCCCTGGAACAGCGGCCCGCGCGGCAGCAGCGACGGGGTCATCGAGAACCACAGGAACACCAGACCGAGGGCGGTGCCGAAGAAGGTGTACCTGCGTAGCCACCAAGGTCGTTTGGCGGGCGGCTGCTCGTCCTGCGGAGGCGCCTGCGGTTCGGCCTCCGCGGTCTCGGTCACCAGAGCACTTTAGCGATGGGTGAAGTTCGGCGGGCGCTTCTCACTGAAGGCCGCCATCCCCTCCTTCTGGTCGGCCGTGGCGAAGGAGGAGTGGAAGAGCCTGCGCTCGTAGAGCAGGCCTTCGGCCAGTGAGGATTCGAACGCGCGGTTGACGGCCTCCTTGGCCATCCTGGCGGCGTTCAGTGACATGCCCGCAATGGTCTTCGCGACGGCGTTGGCCTCGTCGAGCAGCGTGTCGGCAGGGACGAGCCGCGACACCAGGCCGCTGCGCTCGGCCTCCTCGGCGCCGATCGTGCGGCCCGTCAGGATGAGGTCCATCGCCTTGGCCTTGCCGATCGCACGGGTGAGCCGTTGCGAGCCACCCATTCCGGGCAGCACGCCGAGCTTGATCTCGGGCTGGCCGAACTTCGCGGTGTCGGCGGCGATCAGCACGTCGCACATCATCGCCAGCTCGCACCCGCCGCCGAGTGCGTAGCCGGCGACGGCGGCGATGGTGGGAGTGCGGGTCGCAGCGAATGTGCCCCAGGGAGCGAAGAAGTCGGCTGCGAAGACGTCGGCGAATTCGAGGGTCGCCATCTCCTTGATGTCGGCGCCCGCGGCGAAGGCCTTCTCGTTGCCGGTGACGATGATGGCGCCGATGCCCGGGTCCTGGTCGAGTTCGATTGCGGCGGCGCCGACTTCGGTCATCACCTGGCTGTTGAGCGCGTTCAGCGCCTTCGGCCGGTTCAAGGTGATGGTGCCGACGCGGTCGTCGCGGGTGACGAGGATGGTCTCGTAGGACGTCACGGTTGTTCCTCCGGGAAGGTCAGGTCGGGGTCGGCGGGGGCGAAGTAGGCTTCGACGTCTTCTTCGGTGACGTCGGCGATCGAAGGTGGCGACCACTTCGGGTTGCGGTCCTTGTCCACCAGCTGCGCACGGATGCCTTCGACGAGGTCGTGGGATCGCAGCGAGCCGCACGACGTCCGGTACTCCTGGCGCAGCACGTCCTCCAGGGTGGCGAGTTCGCCGGCGCGGCGCACGGCTTTGAGCGTGACGGCCAGTGAGACGGGGGAGCGGCCGCTGATGAGGTCGGCCGCTTTGGCGGCCGGTTCGGCGCCGTGATCGCGCAGGGCCGCGACGATGTCGGCGATCGTGTCCCCGGCGTAGCACTCGTCGATCCACTCCCGCTGCTCGAGCAGGGGGCTCGCCGGCGGCTCGACGGTGTGGGCCTTCAAAGCGGCCTCGACCCCGTCGGCCACGAGTGTTTCTGTGAACGCTCTCAGTGAATCGTGCGGGATGTAGTGGTCGGCGAACCCCATTGCGATGGCGTCGGCGCCGGAGAACGGCGCGCCCGTCAATGCGGCGTGCAGGCCGAGCAGGCCCGGCGCGCGGGACAGCAGATAGGTGCCGCCGACGTCGGGGATGAAGCCGATGCCGACCTCGGGCATTGCCATCTTGGTGGTGTCGGTGACGACACGGACGTCGCCGTGCGCGCTGACGCCGACCCCACCGCCCATCACGATGCCGTCCATCATCGCAACGTAGGTCTTCGGATAGCGGCCGATCACCGCGTTGAGCTGGTATTCCTCGTACCAGAACTGGCGGGCCTCGGAGCCGTCGGCCTTCGCGCTGTGATAGATCGCGACGACGTCACCACCGGCGCACAGACCTCGTTCACCGGCGCCGGTCAGCAGCACGGTGTGGACGGCGTCGTCGTGTCTCCAGGCGTCGAGCGCCTCGGCCAGGGCCGTGACCATGCCGTGGTTGAGCGAGTTGATCGCCTTCGGCCGGTTCAGGGTGAGCAGGCCGACGCCGTTCTCGACGGTTACTAGGACATCCTCGTTTTCTGCCACGGGTAGCAATCTAGATCGTCGCCCGCCTCTCACGTCCGACGGGTAATGTTTTGCCACGAACCGGCCACAGGAAGTTCCCAGGATCCCTTGTCATCTCGGGAACCAACTCGGCGCCGGTGATCGTTGAGAGTGTGTTCGTCACTCGAACCACAGCACAGGAGAGGATCCGACGGTGCGCGAGAGCAGCAACCCGGTATTCCGCTCGCTGCCCAAGGGGCAGCAGGGCGGATACGCGTCATTCGGTACCGGAGCCGCTGGCTACGGTGCCCAGCAGGTACACGCTGAGCCCTATACCGCTCAGTACCCCGAGCAGACGGGCGTCGCCCGGCCGCTGACCATCGACGACGTCGTCACCCGCACCGGCATGACGCTGGCCGTGCTGACGGTCTCGGCCGTGGTCTCCTTCTTCCTGGTCACCCAGAACATCGGGCTGGCCATGCCGCTCACCCTGATCGGTGGCCTCGGCGGCCTGGCGCTCGTGATGATCGCCATGTTCGGCCGCAAGCAGGACAACCCGGCCATCGTGCTGAGCTACGCGGTGCTCGAGGGCCTGTTCCTCGGTGCGGTGTCGTTCCTCCTGACCTTCAACATCCAGGGCGCCAGCGCCGGCGGGCTGATCTCGCAGGCGGTGCTCGGCACCTTCGGCGTGTTCTTCGGCATGCTGGTCGTCTACAAGACCGGCGCCATCCGCGTGACGCCGAAGTTCACCCGCATGCTCGTCGCCGCCATGATCGGCGTGGTCGTTCTCGCCCTCGGCAACTTCGTCTTCGCGATGTTCACCGACGGTGCCGGCCCGCTGCGTGACGGCGGCCCGATGGCCATCATCTTCTCGCTGGTGTGCATCGGCATCGCGGCGTTCAGCTTCCTGCTGGACTTCGACTCCGCTGACCAGATGATCCGCGCCGGCGCGCCGGAGAAGGCCGCGTGGGGCATCGCCCTCGGCCTGACCGTCACGCTGGTCTGGCTCTACCTCGAGATCCTGCGGCTGCTGACGTACTTCCAGAACGACTAGCAGCCTTCGCGAGGGAAGCCCGGCACCGGACGAGGTGTCGGGCTTTCTGCGTTGTGGAGGCGCTTTGCGTTGACTCTGCGTACTTTGCGTACTTTGCGTGCAGGGTGGTCGCTACTCGCACTTCGTCGCCTTGAGCGCAGAGTCGCGAGGGTGGGCGGTATTCAACAGAGGGCGATCCGTCCACAGGCGGGATCGCCGCGGCAGATCAGAGGTCCTAATTGTCGGCTGCCGTCGTGACCCTGCATTCATGGACGGCGAACCCTTCATCGGCTCCGAGGCGCTCGCGGCCGGCCGACTGACCCGCCACGAACTCCGCCGGTATCACCGAGCGGTGATGCCCGACGTCTACGTCGAGCGGCGGGCCGAGCCGTCGTTGCATCGACGGACAACGGCGGCCTGGTTGTGGACGCAACGCGAAGGCGTCATTGCGGGGCTGGCGGCCGCATCACTGCACGGATCCAGATGGGTCGACGACGACGTACCCGTCGAGTTGATCTGGCGAAATGCACGCACACCAACCGGTGTCATAACCCGCGCCGACACGTTGATCGAGGACGAGGTGCTCACGCTTGACGGTCTTCTCGTCACCTCTGCCGCGCGGACGGGTTTCGATCTGGGCCGCCGCGGACCGTTCGTGACGGCGGTAGCCCGGCTCGACGCGTTGATCCGAGCGACGGACATCAAGACCGTCGACATCGAGATTCTCGCTGCAGCACACCGGCACACGCGCGGGCTGCGCCAGCTCGAGAGAGCCCTCGACCTCGTGGACGCCGGTGCCGAGTCCCCGCAGGAGACCAGGCTGCGACTCCTACTCATTCGCAACGGCTTTCCGCGACCGCGCACGCAGATCCCGGTGCTGAGTCCCGGTGGCTACAGGACCTACTACCTCGACATGGGTTGGGAGGACCGCAAGCTGGCCGTCGAGTACGACGGCGATCACCATCGCACGTCGAAAGAGCTTTACGCATACGAGATCCGGCGCGCCGAGGACATCGCAACGATGGGTTGGCACGTCATTCGCGTGGCGGCGCGCCACTCAGAAGTCGACGTCATTCAACGCGTGGAGCGCGCATGGCGGCTCTTGTCCCGTTGACTCTGCGGCCAGGGTGCTCAACACTCGCACTTCGCCGCCGTGAGCGCAGAGTCAACGGCAAGAAATCAGGAAAGGCGCTCCACGATCATCGCCATGCCCTGGCCGCCACCGACGCACATGGTCTCGAGGCCGAACTGCTTGTCGTGGGTCTGCAGGTTGTTCAGCAGCGTGGCGGTGATGCGGGCGCCCGTCATGCCGAATGGGTGGCCCAGTGCGATCGCGCCGCCGGACACGTTGAGACGCTCCTCGTCCATGCCGAGCGCGCGCGCCGAGCCGAGGACCTGGACGGCGAACGCCTCGTTGATCTCGTAGAGGTCGATGTCGCCGATGCTCATGCCCGCGTTGGCGAGCGCCTTCTTCGACGCCTCGATCGGGCCGAGGCCCATGATCTCCGGCGAGAGCCCCGACACCCCGGTCGCGACGATGCGCGCCAACGGCTTCAGGCCCAGTTCGCGGGCCTTTTCGTCGGACAGGATGACCACTGCCGCGGCGCCGTCGTTGAGCGGGCAGGCGTTTCCGGCGGTCACCGTGCCGTTTGGCCGGAACACCGGCTTGAGCTGGCTGATCTTCTCGTAGGAGGTGCCGGCGCGCGGGCCGTCGTCTTTGCTCACGACGGTGCCGTCCGGCAGCGTGACCGGCGAGATCTCCCGCTCGAAGAAGCCGCTGTTGATGGCCTCCTCCGCCCGGTTCTGCGACCGCACGCCCCAGTGGTCCTGGTCTTCGCGGCTGATGCCGGTGTGCAGCGCGACGTTCTCGGCGGTCTGGCCCATCGCGATGTACACGTCGGGCAGCGACCCGTCCTCGCGCGGATCGTGCCACTCGTCGCCGCCGGCAGCGGCCTGGTTCGAACGTTCCTGAGCCTCGGCGAACAGCGGGTTCTTGGTGTCGGGCCAGCCGTCGGCGTTGCCCTTGGCGAACCGCGACACCGTCTCGACGCCCGCGGAGATGAACGCGTGGCCCTCGCCGGCCTTGATCGCGTGGAAGGCCATCCGCGACGTCTGCAGCGACGACGAGCAGTAGCGGTTGACGGTGGTGCCGGGCAGGAAGTCGTAGCCGAGGGCGACTGCCACCGCGCGGCCGATGTTGAAGCCGGACTCGCCGCCGGGCTGGCCGCAGCCCATCATCAGGTCGTCGATGTCGTGCGGGTCCAGTGACGGGACCTTGTCCAGCGCAGCGCGGACCATCTGGGCGGCCAGGTCGTCGGGTCGCATGTCGACCAGCGACCCCTTGTTGGCGCGGCCGATCGGCGAGCGGGCGGTGGCGACGATGACGGCTTCAGGCATGACGGCTCCTCAACTTGCTGGTCACCGAAGAACCTAGCTGGCGGGCCCGACGATCGGCGCGGGCACCCCGGTGGTGGGCCGGCGCCACAGCCGTGAGACGCCGCCGATCCGCTCGAGCAGCGAACTCCCCTCGGGGGCGCGCGGCTCCAGCGCCGTGTCGGTGTCCGCGGTTGAGACGCCCAGCGCGGCGCACAACGCGGGCAGCAGCTGATTGCCCGCCAGCGCATAGCCGTCGGCGGACGGGTGGAACATGTCGTCGGAGATCATCAGGTCCGGTGCGTTGAGGAACTCGGGTGACAGCAGGTCGGCGAACGGCACCGGCATGCCGCCGGCCGCCCGCACCGCACCGGCCTGTGCGCGCGCCAACCGCAGGCCGAGAGTGCGGGTCACCGTGCGCAGCGGCTGCGGGATCGCCGTGAGCACGCCGAAGTCCGGGCAGGTGCCGACGACGACGACTGCGCCCGCGGCCCGCAACCGTCGCACTCCGTCACCGAGGCGGCGCGCGGAGGCCCTGATGCCGTTGGGCCGCGTGATGTCGTTGGCGCCGATCATGATGACCGCGGCGTCCGGCGGTGGCCCGGCGACGAACATCGCGTCGATCTGGCCCTGCAGACCCTTCGACGTGGCGCCGACGATGGCCTTCGTGCTCAGCCGGATCCGCTTACCCGACGCTTCGGCCAGCCCGCGTGCGAGGAGGACTCCCGGCACTTCGTCGGCCACCCGGCAGCCATAACCGACGGCTGTGGAGTCGCCGAAGATCATCAGGTGGATGTCGAACGGCACCCCACGCGTCCACTTCTCGACCGGTCCGCCGCCGGGGGAGTAGACGCCGTCAGCGCGCGGCGGGATGTCGAAGGCCTTCGGGATGGTCTGACGTGCCTGATCGGCCTGCCCGATCAGCAGATTGCGGGCTCCGACATAGGCGGAGCCCGTCGATGCGAGCGTGGCCGCAGCGGCGAGAGCGACGGTCGTTTTTCGCGGTGCACGTATGCCCACGCGGCCAGTTTAGGTGCCGAATCGGTCATTGACCGCGTGGCGGCGCCTACTGGCAGTCACGGTGCGGTATCAACTCCGGTACGAAATTGGTTTAACAGGCTAGGAAATCGGATACAGGTGTCAAGCTAAGTCACCGGGATTGGCTGACACAACATGCCCCCCGGGGCACTACAACGGCGTAGGAAGTGGTGGCGATGACCGCACCTAGTAAGGTTCCCAGCACTCCTCGTGCTGCCATTCATGCAGCTAGAGCCAATAAACCGCGTCGATATCCGGTCAGTGACGGGGCGCCGGTCGAGGTGCTCGAGGACGGTCCCAGCCTCGCAGGACGGCTGGTCGGACTGGTCGCGATGGCGACGATCAAGCCAACTCTGGCCATCGGTAGCTACGCCCCCAAGATGCCCTGGCCCTGGGGAATGGTGGATTTCGCCTGCCGGATCTTGCGGCCGCCGCCGGGCACGGTCCGGGCGACGATCGGGTTGACGAACTGCAATGCACAGCTGGTGCGGGCGCCGGGTGTACTGCCCGCCGATGGCAAGCGCAGCGTCATCCTGTACCTGCACGGCGGCGCGTTCATCACCTGCGGGGTGAACAGCCACCACCGCATCGTCAACTCGTTGAGTGGCTACGCCGACAGCCCCGTGCTGGTGGTGAACTACCGGATGATCCCCAGGCACTCGGTGGGCCAGGCCCTCGACGACTGCTATGACGCCTACCAGTGGTTGCGGCTCAAGGGCTACGAGCCCGACCAGATCGTGCTGGCCGGCGACTCGGCGGGTGGCTACCTGTCGCTGGCGCTCGCCCAGCGTCTGCTCGCCGAGGGCGAGGAGCCGGCCGCGATGGTAACGATGTCGCCCCTGTTCGAGATCGACAACGAGCGCCGAGCCGAGCACCCCAACGTCCGCAGCGACGCGATGTTCCCGGCGCACGCGTTCGGAGCCCTGGTCGACCTCATCGAGCACGCCAATCGGCGCAATCCCGTCGATGGCGCGGCGCCGGAGATCTACGAACCGCTCGACCACATCGAACCCGGCCTGCCGCGCACGCTGATCCACGTGTCCGGCTCGGAGGTTCTGATCAGCGACGCGCGAAAGGCGGCCCGGCTGCTCGCCGAGTCGGGTGTTCCCGTCGAGATCCGCATCTGGCCTGGTCAGATGCACGTTTTCCAGATCGCGGCTCCGATGGTGAAGGAGGCGACGCGGTCGCTGCGCCAGATCGGCGAGTACATCCGTGAGGCCACGTGGTGAGCTGACCGCGGGCCTGACACGATGGACTCATGCGCATCGCCCGGCACGTCAGTGAGCTCATCGGCAATACCCCTCTGGTACAGCTGAACTCCGTTGTCCCTCACGGCGCTGGCACGGTCGCCGCGAAGATCGAGTACCTCAATCCCGGCGGCAGCTCCAAGGACCGCATCGCGATCAAGATGATCGACGCCGCCGAGGCCAGCGGCGAGCTCAAGCCCGGCGGCACCATCGTCGAACCCACCTCGGGCAACACCGGCGTCGGCCTGGCGCTGGTCGCCCAGCAGCGCGGCTACAAGTGCATCTTCGTCTGTCCCGACAAGGTCAGCGAGGACAAGCGAAACGTGTTGCGCGCCTATGGCGCCGACGTGGTCGTCTGCCCGACGGCAGTGGCGCCCGACGACCCGGACAGCTACTACAGCGTCTCGAACCGGCTCGTCACCGAGATCGACGGCGCCTGGAAGCCCGATCAGTACTCCAATCCGATGGGACCGGAGTCGCACTACGAGACGACGGGTCCGGAGATCTGGGCCGACACCGACGGCAAGGTGACGCATTTCGTCGCGGGCGTGGGCACCGGCGGCACCATCACCGGCGCCGGTCGCTACCTCAAGGAGGTCTCCGGCGGGAAGGTGAAGATCATCGGCGCCGACCCCGAGGGCTCGGTCTACTCCGGCGGCACCGGCAGGCCGTACCTGGTCGAGGGTGTCGGCGAGGACTTCTGGCCCTCGGCGTACGACCCCGCGGTGCCCGACGAGATCATCGCCGTCTCGGACGCCGACTCGTTCGAGATGACCCGGCGGCTGGCCCGCGAAGAGGCGCTGCTGGTCGGTGGATCCTGTGGCATGGCAGCGGTCGCCGCGATCCGGGTCGCCGAGCGGGAGGGCCCCGATGCTCTCGTGGTGGTGCTGCTGCCCGACGGCGGCCGCGGATACCTGTCGAAGATCTTCAACGACGCCTGGATGTCGTCCTACGGCTTCCTGCGCAGCAGGCTCGACGGGTCGATCGAGCAGTCGACCATCGGAGATGTGTTGCGCCGCAAGTCGGGTGCGCTTCCCGATCTGGTGCACACCCATCCGTCGGAGACCGTACGCGATGCGATCGGCATCCTGCGGGAGTACGGCGTATCACAGATGCCGGTGGTCGGCGCCGAACCGCCGGTGATGGCGGGCGAGGTCGCGGGCAGCGTCTCCGAGCGCGAGCTGCTCTCGGCGGTGTTCGAGGGCCGTGCCAAGCTCGCCGACGCCGTCGCCGACCACATGGGTCCGCCGCTGCCACTGATCGGCGCCGGCGAACTCGTCAGCACGGCGGCCAAGACGTTGCGCGAATGCGACGCGGTGATGATCGTCGAGGACGGCAAGCCGATCGGCGTGCTGACGCGTCATGATCTGCTCGGTTTCCTGTCCGAGGGCAGCGGCCGCAGGTAGGCTTCGCCGCCCAGAATTCGAGCCCGGCAAACCGATACCCGGTGGTCGTTGCCCGCTGTACCAGCAGCTTCAAGATCTTGCGAGAAACGCTGCTCAAGGCGGTATCTCAGGTACTGTTAGCTCGCTTGTCGTCGGCTACCTCACCTGGAAGGTGTTCATGAGCGAACAACCGCCGCCGTCCTCTGGAAACCTCCCACCTCCACCACCGCCGGGTGGAAACTACCCACCGCCCCCGCCGCCGCAGGGTGGTGGATACCCGCCTCCGCAGGGCGGGTCCGGGTACCCGTCGCCACAGGGTTCGGTACTGCCGCAGGAGGCCTACACGTCCTGGGGAACCCGCGTGCTGGCATGGCTGATCGACTACGTGCCGGTCATCATCCTGACCGGAATCGGGTACGGGCTGCTGATGGGCACTCGGGAGACCGAGTGCATCACCGACAGTTCCGAGTACCAGATGGGCGAGTTCTGCGCCGAAGGCGCGTCGACGCTCGGCCAGCTGTCGTTCGGCCTGTTCGGCGTCCTGCTGCCGCTGGCCTACGGCGTGTGGAACTACGGCTACCGCCAGGGCACCACCGGCTCGAGCATCGGCAAGTCGGTGATGAAGTTCAAGGTGGTCAGCGAGAAGACTTGGCAGCCCATCGGTTTCGGGCTTTCGCTGGTTCGCGAGATCATCTACTGGGTGGCGTCGGCGGCGTGCGGCGTCGTCTGGCTCGTCGCCGTTCTTTTTCCGCTGTGGGACCCCAAACGGCAATCTCTTGCTGACAAGATCATGACCACCGTGTGCGTACCGCTCGACCAGACACCCGGCCAACCCACCTACTGATCCCGGAGGACACATGACTGAACAACCACCTGGCGACTACCCGCCGCCGCCTCAGGGTGGCGGGGGATACCCGCCCCCGCCCCCGCCGCCACCCGGCGGTTACCCGCCGCCTCCGCAGCAGGGTGGCTATCCGCCGCCTCCGCAGGGCGGTGGCTACCCCCCGCCCCCGCCGCAGGGCGGCTATCCGCCGCCCCCGCAGGGCGGTGGCTACCAGGGTCCGCAGGGCGGATTCGGTGGACCGCAGGGGTATCCGTCACAGCACGGTCTCGGAGTCGGTGCCATGCCGGCGGAGGCCTACACCTCCTGGGGCACCCGCGTGCTCGCCTACCTGATCGATTACATTCCGGTGCTCATACTGTTGGGCATCGGCTACGGCATCGCGTTCGCCACCGCCGACAACAACTGCTACGGCGACACCTACGGCTACGGCGGCGGTTGCACATCCGAGTTCTCCGGCATCGGCTTCGCCCTGCTGGCCCTCACGTGGATCGCCGGTATCGCCTACTGGGTCTGGAACCTCGGCTACAAGCAGGGGACGACGGGCTCCAGCATCGGCAAGGGCCGGATGAAGTTCAAGATCGTGAGCGAAAGCACCGGTCAGCCCGTCGGATTCGGCATGTCGTTCCTGCGCGAGGTGCTGTACTGGGTGGCCTCCGCGGTCTGCGGCATCGTCTGGATCGTCGCCGTGCTGTTCCCGCTGTGGGATCAGAAGCGGCAGACGCTCGTCGACAAGATCCTGAACCACGTCGCGCTGCCGCTGTCCGGTCAGGAGCAGGGCTTCCAGAGTCAGCCGGGGCAGCAGTACGGCGGACCTCAGCAGTAACCAGGACGGTTCATCGGAAGGCGCTGACGCCCGTCAGCGCCTCTCCGATGACCATCTGATGCACCTCTGAGGTGCCCTCGTACGTCAGCACAGATTCCAGGTTGTTGGCGTGCCGCAGTACTGGATACTCCAGCGTGATGCCATTGGCGCCCAATAGGGTTCGACACTGGCGGGCGATCTCGAGGGCCTCGCGCACGTTGTTGAGCTTGCCGAAACTCACCTGCTCGGGCCGGATGCGGCCGGCGTCCTTCAGCCGCCCAAGATGCAGCGCCAGCAATTGCGCCTTGCCCAGTTCGACGGCCATGTCGGCGATCTTGACCTGGGTGATCTGGTAGCCAGCCAGTGGCTTGTCGAACACCTCGCGGGTGCCGACGTAGTCGATCGCGGTCTGCAGGCAGTCGCGGGCGGCGCCGACGCTGCCGAACACGATGCCGAAGCGGGCCTCCGACAGGCAGGCCAGCGGACCCGACAACCCGCGCGCGCCGGGGAGCCGGGCGTCCTCGGGCAGGCGCACGTCGTCGAAGCTCAGTTCCGAGGTGTTCGACGCCCGCAGCGACAGCTTGTGCGTCATTTTGCGCGCCGTGAATCCATCCGTACCGCCCGGCACGACGAACCCCAGGATGCCCTCCTCGGCGCGGGCCCAGACGATCGCGACGTCGGCCTCCGAGCCGTTGGTGATCCACATCTTCGACCCGTTGAGGATCCAGTCGGAGCCGTCCCGGCGAGCCGTGGTGCGCATCCCGGACGGGTTGGATCCGAAGTCCGGTTCGGTCAGCCCGAAGCAGCCGATGGTGTCGCCGGTGGCCATCCCGGGCAGCCACTGCTGGCGCTGCTCCTCGCTGCCGTGCCGGTGGATCGCGAACATCGCCAGCGAGCCCTGCACCGAGACCATGCTGCGCAGCCCGCTGTCGACGGCCTCGAGTTCCTGGCACACGACTCCGTAGGCGGTGGCGCTGGACTCTCCGCAGCCGTAGCCCGTGAGGTGCATGCCGAGCAGGCCGAGCTTGCCGAACTCGGTGGCCAGCTCGCGCACCGGCACCTCGCCGGCCTCGAACCACTCCGCGATGTGCGGCCGCAGCCGCTGTTCACCGAACTCACGCACGGTCTGCCGGATCGCCAGTTCCTCGGGTTCCAGCATCTGGTCGATGTCGAGCAGGTCGTCGATACGCGTCGTCATGATCCATGTCTACACCCGCTCACCGCGGGCGCGGACGGGGATAGGCTCGACGCGTTATGAGTGCACACAGCAAGTGGCAGGGCCTGGCCACGACGGCCATTCACGCCGTACGGCCCGATGCCCGAACCGGCGCCGTCAACGTCCCCATCTACGCCAGCTCGACGTTCGCCCAGGACGGCGTCGGCGGGCTGCGGGACGGCTTCGAGTACGCCCGGACCGGCAACCCGACCCGCGCGGCGCTGGAGTCGGCGCTGGCCGCGGTCGAGGGCGCGGCACACGGGCGGGCGTTCAGTTCGGGGATGGCCGCCACCGACTGCGCGCTGCGGGCGCTGCTGCAGCCGGGGGATCACCTCGTCATCCCCGACGACGCCTACGGCGGCACCTTCCGGCTCATCGACAAGGTGTTCAGCAAGTGGGGGATCAGCTACACCGCGGTGGCGTTGTCGGACCTGGACGCGGTGCGCGCGGCGGTGACGCCGCAGACCCGGCTGATCTGGGTGGAGACGCCGACCAACCCGCTGCTGTCGATCGCCGACATCGCGGGCATCGCGGAGCTGGCGTCGACGTCGGGAGTGAAGGTGTTGGTGGACAACACGTTCGCCTCACCCGCACTGCAGCAGCCGCTGTCGCTGGGCGCCGACATCGTGCTGCACTCGACCACCAAGTACCTCGGCGGGCACTCCGACGTGGTGGGCGGTGCGCTGCTGACCAACGACCAGGAGCTCGACGCGGCGTTCGCGTTCCTGCAGAACGGGGCAGGCGGCGTGCCGGGACCGTTCGACGCCTACCTGACGATCCGCGGCCTGCGGACACTGGTGCTGCGGATGCAGCGGCACAGTGAGAACGCCGCCCTGGTGGCGGAGTTCCTGGACGGCCACGCGGCGGTCAAGACCGTGCTCTACCCGGGGCTGCCCGGCCATCCCGGACACGAGGTCGCCGCCCGGCAGATGAGCGGCTTCGGCGGGATGGTGTCGCTCCGGATGCGCGGCGGTGCGCAGGCGGCACGCGACCTGTGCTCCCGCACAGAGCTTTTCATCCTCGCCGAGTCGCTCGGTGGGGTGGAGTCGCTGATCGAGCATCCCGGCGCGATGACGCACGCGTCCACCGCAGGCTCGCAGCTGGAGGTGCCCGACGATCTGGTACGGCTGTCCGTCGGCATCGAGCATCCCGCCGACCTGCTTGCCGATCTGGAGCAGGCGCTAGCGTAACGCCGACCGCAGTGCCGACGCCGTGACGGCCAGGTTCATCTCGGGCAGCGCCGACGAGGACTCCTCGACCCAGCTGCCCAGCGCGATCTCGCCGGCCCGGCCGTGCACCCAGCGCCAGCCGCGGTCGTTGAGGCTGAGCAGGGCGCCGAGACCGTCGACGGCGTGCAGCAGGAAGATGATCGCGGCGGTGGACGGCGCCGGTGCGGTGCGGTCGAACAATGCCGACAACACCGCCGCCCTGGCGTGGCCCACCCGGTCGCGATTGAGCAGCGGCCACGCGTAGGCGTGCCCGAAACCCTTGGCGGGCAACTCGACCCGGTCGATCTGCCCGGTGCGGTGCAGGTACTCGGCGAGGTTGTCCTCGGTGTGCTTCCGCAGCTTGCCGACCACGGCGGCCGGACGCATCGGCCGCTGCTGAAGCAGCCGGAAGGCGGGCTCGGTCACCGGATCGAGCGGCGCGTTGGCCGTCAATGCGATCAGTCGGCCCTCTTCGACCGGTTCGCCGGGCATGGTGGGCCGGATGTGGCAGGCGTACGCCAGATCGAGCAGTACGGCGGCCGTCAACACCCGCTCACGGCGCGCACGGTCGAGCCCAGGCTGGCCGGACGCGTTGTCCAGCAGCAGGAGAAAGAGGTCCTCGGCGATCTTCGCCACGGTCGGAGGGTAACCCGGCACGTACGCGGCCCGCGATCCCGAGCGGATGCGCCGGCGTCGTCGTCAGGAGTGGTAAGGCTCGGCCTTGACGAGGGTGACCTTGACGGTCTTGCCGCTCGGCACCGTGTATGAGCGCGTCTCGCCCTCTTTGGCATCGAGCAGGGCGCCGCCCAGCGGCGACACCGGCGAGTAGACCTCGAGCTTGCCGTCGTTGACGCCCTCCTGCCGGGTGGCGATCAGGAACGTCTCCTCGTCGGACTTGTTGCCGTCGTAGTAGACGGTGACGACCGAACCCGGCAGCGCGACGCCGGACTGCTTGGGGGCCTCGCCGACCTTGGCGTTGTTGAGGAGCTCCTGCAGCTGACGGATGCGGGCTTCTTCCTGGCCCTGCTGGTCACGTGCGGCGTGGTAGCCGCCGTTCTCGCGCAGGTCGCCCTCTTCGCGGCGGTCGTTGATCTCGGCCGCGATCACCGGCCGGTTGGCGATGAGCTGGTCAAGCTCGACCTTGAGCCGGTCATAGGACTCCTGGGTCAACCACGTGACCTGGGTGTCAGTCATGTCCTCGCGCTCCTGTCGTCGTTGTCTCGCGCTGTTCGCATACGAAGTTGTGGGGTTCGCCGGGATTCACACGCGTATCGCAGCGCTTCGCGAGCCCTCGAGATATCCCCCCGCAAATGCAGCAATACACGGTCCCAGCGGGAACCGTGTACCGACCGATCATACCACCGGCACGACGTGTGGTTTTCACGAATTCGCTGGTTGGCGTTTGTTGCGGGGCCCGATCGGCGGTGTTCTAGGACGCCTTCAGGTAGGGCGGGACATCGGTGCCGCAGCCGTAGACGTCGCCGACCGCCGGCGTGCGCGTCGACTTGACGATCGTCGTCACCTGCACGGTGGCCTGCGACGATGGCAGGATCAACACCTCGCGCCGGCCCGTCTCGCCACCGTCCTTGGCGCGGGCCCGCACGATGCACACCGCGGGCAGCGACGGATCGGGGCGGGTGACGCCGATGGTCACCTCGACGGTCTCGTCGTCGATCAGGCGGTAGGCGCTGAGTTCGCCCTCCACCTCGTTGGATCCGAACCGCGCAAACGCCACCAGAGCGACGATCACGCCGACCACGAGTGCTCCGGCCAACGCCGCGACGCCGAGCCAGCGGCGGTTGCGGCGCGGCGACCGCTGCCGCCCGTAGCGGTCGGCGGGACGTTCGATCATCTCGTTTTGGCAGCCCGTCGGTCGGAGAGAACAATCAGAACTGGAACTATAGGGCGACAGAAGTGATCGACACCGCGGCATAGGTTCGCCGGCGCCGTAGTTAGATGAGATGAGATGAGTGAACTGCGGTTGATGGCGGTGCATGCGCACCCCGACGACGAATCCAGCAAGGGCGCCGCGACGATGGCGCGCTATGCGGACGAGGGCGCGCGCGTGCTGGTGGTCACCCTGACCGGCGGCGAGCGCGGCGACATCCTCAATCCCGCGATGGACCTGCCCGAGGTGCACGGCCGGATGGCCGAGATCCGGCGCGACGAGATGGCCCGCGCCGCGGAGATCCTCGGCGTCGAGCACCACTGGCTGGGTTTCATCGATTCCGGTCTGCCGGAGGGGGACCCGCTGCCGCCGCTGCCCGAGGGCTGCTTCGCGGCTATCCCGCTGGACGGGCCCACCGAGGCGCTGACGAAGGTGATCCGCGAATTCAAGCCGCATGTGATGACCACCTACGACGAGACCGGTGGCTATCCGCATCCGGACCACATCCGCTGCCATGAGGTGTCGGTCGCGGCGTACGAGGCGGCCGCGGACTACCGGTTGTTCCCCGACGCCGGCGAGCCGTGGGCCGTGTCGAAGCTGTACTACAACCACGGCTTCCTGCGGCAGCGGATGCAGCTGCTGCAGGACGAGTTCGCCAGACGCGGGCTCGAGGGGCCGTTCGCCAAGTGGCTGGAGCACTGGGACGCCGACAAGGACATCTTCGCCGACCGGGTGACGACGCGCGTCGAGTGCGCGAAGTACTTTTCGCTGCGCGACGACGCGCTGCGCGCCCACCAGACGCAGATCGACCCCACCAGCTTCTTCTTCGCCACCCCGATGGATTGGCAGCAGGAGTTGTGGCCGACCGAGGAGTACGAGTTGGCACGCTCGCGCGTCCCGGTCGAGCTGCCGGAGACGGATCTGTTCGCCGGGATCGAGACGGACGGATGACCGACACCGTGCTGCTCGCCATGACCATGCTGGCCCAGGAGCAGCCGCGGGAGACCGGGCCGGACTTCGGCAAGGCCAGCCCGTTCGGCCTGATCGTCGTGGTGCTGCTGCTGATCGGCACGTTCCTGCTGGTGTGGTCGATGAACAAGCACCTCAAGCGGCTACCGGAGTCCTTCGACCCAGAGCACCCCGAGCCCGACCAGGCCGTCGACGAGGGCACCGTCGACCTGGGCCCGGAAGGCCAGCCGCGCACCCAGGAGCCTCCCGGTTAACCGTCTCGCCGACGCGACCAGCCCGTATCTGCGCCAGCACGCCGACAACCCGGTGCACTGGCGGGAATGGACGGAGGACGCGCTGGCGGAGGCGGCCGAGCGTGACGTGCCGATCCTGCTGTCGATCGGTTACGCGGCCTGTCACTGGTGCCATGTGATGGCGCACGAGTCGTTCGAGGACGACGAGGTGGCCGCCGCGATGAACAACGGCTTCGTCTGCATCAAGGTCGACCGGGAGGAACGGCCCGACCTCGACGCTGTCTACATGAACGCCACCGTCGCGCTGACCGGGCAGGGCGGGTGGCCGATGACGTGCTTCCTGACCCCGGACGGCAGGCCGTTCTTCTGCGGGACGTACTACCCGAAGGCCGGCTTCCTCGAGCTGTTGGCGGCGGTCGGCGACACGTGGCGGTCGCGGCGCGCGGAGGTCGAGGAGGCATCCGACCACATCGCGGGCGAGCTGCGGGCGAGGGCGGCGGGACTGCCGGGCGGTGGCCCCGCGGTGGAGGCGGGCTTGTGCGACGCGGCGGCCTCAGCGGTGCTGGCGGACTTCGACGCGGTGCGCGGTGGCTTCGGCGGAGCCCCGAAGTTCCCGCCGTCGGCGTTGTCGGAGGCGCTGCTGCGGCATCACGAACGAACGGGGTCCGCCGAGACGCTGGCCGCGGTGGAGCGGACATGTGACGCGATGGCCCGAGGTGGCATCTACGACCAGTTGGGCGGCGGCTTCGCGCGCTACAGCGTCGATGCCGCGTGGGTGGTGCCGCACTTCGAGAAGATGCTCTACGACAACGCGTTGCTGCTGCGGCTGTATGCGCACTGGGCCCGGCGGACCGGTTCGGCGTTGGCCGTACGCGTCACCGCGGAGACAGCCGGCTTCCTCATTGACGCGCTGGGTGACGGCGGGATGTTCACGTCGTCTCTGGATGCGGACACCGACGGCGTCGAGGGCTTGACGTACGTGTGGACGCCGGCGCAGTTGACCGAGGTACTCGGGCCCGACGACGGCGCATGGGCGGCGGACGTTCTGGGCGTGACGGCGGAGGGGACGTTCGAGCACGGCGCGTCGGTGCTGCAGCTGCTCCGTGATCCGGACGACGTCGAGCGGTTCGCACGGGTACGGGCGGCTCTGGCGGCGGCGCGTTCGGAGCGGCCGCAGCCGGGGCGTGACGACAAGGTGGTCACCGCGTGGAACGGGTTGGCGATCACGGCGCTGGCGGAGGCGTCGGTGGCGCTCGGGCGTTCGGACCTCCTGGACGCGGCGGTGGCCGGCGCCTCCCGTCTGGTGGAGCTTCATGTGGTGGACGGCCGGTTGCGGCGGGCCAGCCTTGGCGGCCGGGTGGGGGAGAGTGCGGGCATCCTCGAGGACCACGCGATGCTGGCGACGGGTCTGCTGACGCTGTACACGGTGACGGGCGAGCCGTCGTGGCTGCGGGCGGCCTCGCGGCTGCTCGATGTGGCGGTCGAGCATTTCGCGGATCCCGAGGTGCCGGGCCGGTGGTTCGACACGGCCGACGACGCGGAGAAGCTGATGGTGCGGCCGTCGGACCCAATGGACGGGGCAACGCCGTCGGGGGCGTCGTCGATGGCGGAGGCCCTGCAATTGGCGGCGCATCTGACGGGTTCGCCGACGTATCTGGAGGCGGCTTCGGAAACTCTGGCATCAGCGACGCCGATCCTGGCGAAGGCGCCGCGGGCAGGTGGGCACTGGCTGACGGTCGCGGAGGCGGCGGTGCGCGGTCCGATCCAGATCGCGGTGGCGTGCGATCCGGCGTCGTCGGAGCTGTTGGGTGCCGCACGGAGGCTGGCACCGGGCGGTGCGGTGGTGGTCGGCGGGCCTGCGGATTCGTCGGAGTTGCTGGCGGGTCGGGACAGGGTGCGCGGTGCCGACGCGGCGTACGTGTGCCGGGGGCAGGTGTGCGACCTGCCGGTCACGACCACCGCGGAATTGGCTGTTGCGCTGGGTGTTCCCGTGTAGCTTCGAGCCCATGTCGAGTGCCGAGCACATCACCGAAACCGTCAACCGCTACCTCGAATTGGTGGCCAAGGGCAACGCCGACGGAGTGGCGGAGCTGTATGCCGACGACGCGACGGTGGAGGACCCGGTGGGCGGCGAGGTGCACATCGGCCGGCAGGCGATCCGCGGGTTCTACGGCGCGGTCGAGGGTGTGAAGGCCGAGTCCGAGCTGCTGACGCTGCGGGTAGCCGGCCACGAGGCGGCATTCCATTTCCGGCTCACGCTCGACTTCGGCGAGACGCAGATGCAGGTCGACCCGATCGACGTGATGGTGTTCAACGACGAGGGCAAGATCCAGGCCATGAAGGCGTACTGGACGCAGGAGCACATGAAGCAGCTCTGAGCGCTGTGGGGCGGTTGGGACGCTTGGGGCGCCGGATTTGGTGCTCCTGAGGTGTGATCAGCTCCGGTAGCATTTGCTATCGAACTGGTGAAGGGCTGGTCATACGCGATTTCGCGTGGGTCAGTCGCGATCTGAAGGCGGGGGCTAGCGGTGTCCGGTGAGCTCAGGGTCAACCCGGGGGAGCTGAGGAACGGGGCCACCGGACTGGAGAGTGCGGCGGACGGTATTCCGGACCCGCTGCCGCAGTTCTCGGGTGGTGGAACCGATGCACTGTCGACGGCGGCAACCAGTTATGTGCAGGGCTTCGAGGCCCCGATCGCGGAGAATCTGCCGAAGACGAAAGACGAAGCTCTCGCCGCGGCGCGCAACATCCTGAAGGCTGCCGGCCTGTACGAGCAGGCGGATCAATTGGGCGCCGAGGGTGTTCAAGGGGCGTCATCGCAGTCGGCCGCAGGCGGCTCGTCACCGGCAGGTGGTGACCCGTCGAGTCAGCTCAGCCAGATGATGAGCATGCCGATGCAGATGGCGCAGATGGCCGGCCAGATGGGTGCGCAAATGGCGCAGATGGCCGCGTCGATCCCGCAGGGAATCGCCCAGGGTGTGTCGCAGGGGATGCAGCAGATCAGTCAGCTGGCTGGTGCGGGCGGCAAGGGCGGCGACCTCGGCGAGGCGGGCAAGGTGCCCGGCGCGGAGGATGCGACACCCGGGGACGAGCGGTCCGAGGAAGAACGCCGTGGCGAGCGGGACGAGGACAAAGAGAAAGACGAGAAGAAGGACTCGACTCAGGCCGGTGCGCCCGGGCAGCCAGGTGCAGAGAAAGCGCCGGTGGGGACGCCGCAGCCGGGTCCGGGGCAGGACGCGCCGCAGTCCGGCGCGGTGCCCGAGGCGGCACCAGCGCCCAAACCGGCGCCGACCCGTCCGGCGGGCTCTGATGCTCAAATAATCGTGTGACTGTGATGCCGATCGACGTGAAGGTGTGCCGATGACTTTGCCTCCCCCGCCGGATCCGTACGGTTCGCAGCCGCCTCATGGCGGAGGGCAACCGGGCGGTGGGGTGTCGCCGCAGTGGGGGAGTCAGCAGGGTGGGGTGCCTCCGCAGGGGTTTGGCGGTGGTTATGGCCCGCCGCCGCAGGGGCCGTGGGGACCGCAACAGCAGTGGCCGGGCGGCCCGGGTGGTCAGCCGCCGAAGAGTGGCCGGGGGAAGTGGATCCTCGGAGGTATCGCTGTCGTGTTGGCGATCGCTTTGGCGGTGGTTATCACGGTGCTCGTCGTGCGGCCGGCCGACGGGGGCGGGGGGAATGGTGACCCGACCACGCAGAACGGTGACTCGGAATTCGCGAGCGCGGATGACACCGGGCCGGTGAACATCATCACGGAAGATCCGACGTGTGCGGCGTGGCTGAAGATCGCCCGGGCTTACGCCGAGAAGACCGCGGCAGTGAAATGGATTGACAGAGATCAGTCTGTGCCCGCCAGCCGTTGGACGCCAGAGGACAGGGCAATGTACGAGACGGCCAGCAATGCGTTATCGGAGGCCGCCACTTCTACCGTGCGCCTCGCGCAGCAGACTCCACATCGTACCGTGCGAGAATTATATCAGCAATTCGTTGTTTATTCGCGGGCCTTCGTCGACAGAATTCCGTCATACACTCCCGCAGACGGGCCGTTATCAGATGTGGCTCATTCGATAGCCAATGCTCTGGCTAATGCCTGCTCGGCGATCAATAGTAATGCGGCTGATGCGGTTGCGCCTCTGATTTCCGTTGCGGAAGGTCCCGCGACCGTTCCTCCGCCCAGCACCATCGACGACGTGGAGCGGGTGCTTCCGGGGCAGAAAATCTGCAGCGAGTGGGAGCAATTAAGTGTCCGCTTCAGCGAAGACACGGCGTCGTGGCGCGCCTTGGATCCGAAGATCCCAGCAAGCCAATGGACGACAGAACAGCGCAACATCAACGACGCGGCGGCGTCGGTGATGTCGGCGAACGCTGATGAGATGGAGCGCCTGGCGCGCAACAGTGGAAATCCCGTTGTGGAAGACATCGCATTACTTGCCGCGCAGTATCGTCGCGGATTTGCCGTAGCAATACCCGACTATGCTGCAGCGGACAATTTTTTGTCAGAGACATCAGTATTTCTAGCGAAGACTATCGACTGGTCATGTAGGGCGGCGCAATGATCGGTGCTGGAGTTTCGCGTGCGAACGGCGACAAGCCGTCGGGCGAGTATGCAGACGATATGACGAGTGCGGGCGCTTGGCCCGAAGCCGATGAGTCAGCATTCCAAAAGCAAGGAGAACAACATAGAGCTAATCTCACGAAACTTAACGCTGCAATCTCTTCGTGGAGTGCCCAACAGGCTCTAATTTTCAACGGTTCCTACGTATGGTCCGGTCCGAGCTCTGTCAGTGCTGCGGGGATTGTCAGCGCAGTCTCTCAAGCTCTGTCAAAGCACAAAACCCAACTCGAAGAGGCTATTGCCTCCTGTGAAAACGCAGCAACTACCATCTCCAAAGCAAAGGATGAAATTTGGAGCGCGGTAGAAGGCGCGCAAAACCGTATAACCACAGTCCGAAACAACGCCGCAGAGGACGAAGCGGATCCAACTGACGCCATCCACGCCATTGTCAACGAAACATGGGCAGCCAACAAGGGTACTGTTGATAACGCGGCAGTGAGCCTGGGAGGGCGGGCCGGTGCACCTGAAGCACCGCCGTACCCGGACGATGCCGACTCGAATGAGGCGGCAGCTCGTGACACCGGTGATAGCGCGCCATTCTCGGCCATGAGTAGGACGGATCAGCCCGCAGGGGCGGTGGGCGATAAGCCAGGCTTGGATGTCGCGGACGCAGCCCTCTCGACGACTCCAGGTGCGCCCGACGGACAGGGCGAAATTGTTACGGCTTCGAATTCAGTTCGAACTGATCAATTATCCGGGGGGACGACTGGTGTGTCTGTCACAACAGAAGAATCCCAGCCGAACGCTGCAGTAGAAGTAACACGAACCGACCAGACCCAGATGACGCCCGGGATCGTAAATGCAGCGACTGGGCAACAATCGACCGGATCACATCCCGCGAGGACTTCACCTCCGCCGGCTTCCGTCTCCGGAGATTCGGCGGCGGGGAACGGGTCCAATCCCTCAACGTCAAGTAATGCGGGCCTAGCCGCCACTAATTCGGCTGGCACGTCACTTGGCGGAAGCCAAACATCTGACGCTTCTTGGTCGGATGCGACAACAGGGTCCGATTCTTCAACGGCGGAATCGTCGTCTACCAACGCAAGCCAAGCCGGCCACACACCGACGAATCCGGTCGAAGCATTTATGCAGGGATACGCGGAGGCTGAGCCTTCGATGAACCCGGCGTCGGCGGGCAGTTCGCCAACTGCGCCGGTCGCTCAGACGGCGCCCGTTGCGCCGGATCCGACGAACACCTCAACTCAGGCAGCCGGACACAATCCATCGACCAATCAGCCGAGCAACGTTGCGCCGGTTGGTCAGTCGGCCCCTGCCGCTCCGCTGAACGCTGGCTCGCCGATGACCGGTGGCGGCATGGGTGGTATGCCGCTCGCTCCACCGCCTACAGTGTCGCCCGCTGCACCGCCGCCGATGGCTCCGCCATCCGTGGCGCCGGCCTCGGCGCCGCCGGCCGCCGCCGCGGCTGCAGCGCCCATCCCGGTGTCGACAGCTCGGCGCGAACGTGACGCCATCGCAGCGGTAAGTCGTCGCGGCAATGATCCGTCCCAAGTGGCGACGCGAATTGCTGCTGCGCTCAACGCAATTCCGACGCAGGACTTCGGCTTCTACTGGGTGACGGCGCTGACTGTCGACGGCACGATCGTGGTCGCGAACAGCTACGGCATCGGCTACATCCCCGAGGGCGTCAATCTGCCCGAGCAGGTAAAGATGGCCAGCGCCGACGAGTCGATCCCGGCGGTCGACCGTGGCAAGTGGGCGACGTATCCGATGTTGACGCTCAAGGGGTGGGCAGAGGAGCACAGCACCACTCTGCGGATGGTCATAGCGACGGAGTCACAATTCCAGGGCTTCGACCCCGGTGCGGCGAAGATGATTCTGCAACCCGACGACATCCCCGAGAACGGGCAGATGCAGGGCCGCTCGCGCCTCGAAGTGATTGCGCCTCAGGCGGCGGCGCAGTTGGCGGCGGTCAGCGACGCTGACCTTCCTGAGTTGTTGCCTGTCGCGCCGGCCGACGGGACGCCTCCTGCTGATGAGACGTTCCAAAAGTGGTTCAGCGTGATGAAACCGATGATGAGCCAGTCCGACGAGCGTGGGCAGTTCCACCTGAAGGCCTTCATCGAGTACGCGAACTACTCACAGGAGAAGGCGTTGCACTCGGCGCACACCGCCGCCGACGCGACAACACTGCGCGCCGCCATCGCCGACTGGATTTACTGGCAGCACCTCGGAGTCCTCACCTCGGATGCACTGTCCGAACTTCAACCCTCGTAAACAGGTGCGCTTCCTCCGCGGTAGCCGTTGCCTGGATCCCTTCGTTCCGCGCCAATGATTGCGTGACCGTGATGCCGATCAAGACGTGAAGGTGTGCCGATGACTCTGCCTCCCCCGCCGGATCCTTTCGGTTCGCAGCCGCCTCATGGCGGAGGTCAGCCGGGTGGTGGGGTGCCTCCGCAGTGGGGGAGTCAGCAGGGCGGGATGCCGCCGCAGGGGTTCGGCGGTGGTTATGGTCCCGCGCCGCAGGGGCCGTGGGGTCCGCAGCAGTGGTCGGGCGGTCCGGGTGGTCAGCCGCCGAAGGGTGGCCGGGGGAAGTGGATTCTCGGAGGTATCGCTGTTGTTCTGGCGATCGCTTTGGCGGTGGTCATCACGGTGCTCGTTGTGCGGCCTGCTGATGGTGGCGGCGGGAATGGTGATCCGACGCAGCAGAACGGTGACTCGGAGTTCGCGAGTGCTGATGACACCGGGCCGGTGAACATCATCATGCAGGACCCCACCTGTGAGGCGTGGGGACGAATCGCCCGCACGTACGCGGACCGAGTTAAGGCGGCAGGTTGGGGCTCAAGAGATCAATCGCTGGCGGGCAGCCAGTGGACAACGGAACAGCGCTCCATGTACGACACAGTCGGCCAAGCTATGCTCGCCGCCGCGGAGACGGCTGAGAGCTTAATAATGCATACCCCGCATCGTGTGATGCGCGAGCTGTACGGCCAGTTCGTCGCCTATGCGCGCGCCTTCGTGGACCGCATACCGTCTTATAAGCCTCAGGACGATGCCCTGGCGGTTGTTACCGACACCATCACGACAGCAACTGCCGACATCTGTTCGGCGATCGATTATGGAAGTGCAGAAGAGGTGGCACCGCTGGTCTTGCCGCCGGCAGAACCTACGTCGCTCAGTGATGCCAACGACCTTGGCGAGCCCGCCATCTTTCTCCCATCAACGAATCCTGTGTGCGTTCAGTGGGAGGAATTGGGAGCTAAATTCGCCGCTGACAGTTCGGCATGGCGTGGCATCGACGCGAACATTCCCTCAACGGCATGGAGTCCCGAACAGAGGGCGACGAACGACGCCGTCGCTCCGATCATGACCGCAAATGCCAATGAAATTGAAGGTCTTGGCCGCCAGAGCGGAAATCCGATACTGGAGGATTTAGCCGTTCTAGCCGCGCAATACCGGCGAGCCTACGTCGCAGCCCTTCCGACCTACTCCCCAGCAGATAATTTCTTATCCGAGTCGGCATCGCGGTTGGTCACTACTGTTTCCACGGCCTGTAAGGCCGCCACTTCCTAAAAGACCGCAAACCACATCGCGATGTAGTGACAGATCGCGGCGACGGCCGTGCACGCGTGGAAGAACTCGTGATGCCCGAACGTCGTCGGCCAGGGGTTCGGCCACTTCACCGCGTAGAGAACCCCACCGATCGAGTAGAGCGCGCCGCCGACGATCAGCAGCACCACCGCCGCCACACCCGCGCCGTCCATGATCGGCCCGATGAACCATGCCGCCACCCAGCCCAACAGGATGTACAGCGGAACCCCGACCCACGCCGGCGCCGACGGCCAGAACATTTTGAGTAGCACCCCGGCGAGCGCCCCGCCCCACACGATCGCCAGCAGCACCACCCCGCTGCGCTCCGGCAGCGCCAGCATCGCGAACGGCGTGTAGCTGCCCGCGATGAAGATGAAGATCATTGAGTGATCGGCCCGCTTCATCCATTTGCGAGCCGACGGCGACGTCCAGTTCACCCGGTGGTACGTCCCGCTCACCGTGAACATCGCCACGATCGTGAACGTGTAGATCAGCGTCGCGATCCCGGCCCGCAGCGATTCCAACGACCAGGACACCGACACCAGCGCCGCGCCGGCGATGAGCGCCACGATCGCCGAGTACACGTGGATCCACCCGCGCGCCCTCGGCTTGCCGATGAAGTGCGCGACCTTGTCGACGACAGCCTCGGGGAAGTCCTCCGCATACACCCGCGGCGGCTGTTGCTGGGCTTCGTCAGCGGTATCGATCTGTGCCATCTCACCTCCACCAATGCCATTGGAGTACCCGAACGTCACAGTAGTCTTGATCGTCGTGGACATCATTCCCCCGCGTCTCAAGGAGCCGGCCTACCGGGTCTACGAGATGCGGTTGCGCCAGGAGCTGGCGCGGTCCAAATCCCAACTGCCGCGCCATATCGCCGTTCTGTGCGACGGCAACCGCCGCTGGGCCCGTGACGAGGGTCACGACGACGTGTCCTACGGCTACCGCATGGGCGCGGCCAAGATCGCCGAGATGCTGCGCTGGTGCCAGGCCGCCGGCATCGAGATGACGACGGTCTACCTGCTCTCCACCGAGAACCTTCAACGCGATCCCGCCGAACTCGGCGAACTCCTCGAGATCATCACCGACGTCGTCGAAGAGATCTGCGCCCCCGCCAACAAGTGGAGCGTTCGCACCGTCGGCGATCTCGGCCTGCTCGGCGAGGATGCCGCCCGCCGGCTGCGCGACGCCGTCGAATCCACCAACGGCAACGGGAGCGGCTTCCACGTCAACGTCGCAGTCGCCTACGGCGGCCGCCAGGAGATCGTCGACGCCGTCCGCGCCCTGCTCGGCAAGGCGCTCGCCAACGGCGCCCACGGCGAACAGCTCGTCGACGCCGTCACCGCCGACGCCATCTCCGAGAACCTCTACACCTCCGGCCAGCCCGACCCCGACCTCGTCATCCGCACCTCCGGCGAACAACGGCTCTCCGGCTTCCTGCTCTGGCAGAGCGCCTACTCCGAGATGTGGTTCACCGAGGCCTACTGGCCGGCCTTCCGCCGCGTCGACTTCCTGCGCGCCCTGCGCGACTACACCCAACGTCACCGCCGCTACGGCAAGTAACCCGGCGGTCTGCTCTTCGCTCAGGCACTCATCGCCGTGACACACTGATCACATGGCTGCGCTGTCGGCAGTGGTCTTCTCGCTGAGCTGGTGGCTGGGTCTGTACCTGCTCGCCCGCGACCCCCGCAAGCCCGTTCTCGTGCTCGCCGCTCTGGGTCTCACCAGCTTCGCCGTCGTCGTCGCGCTCGACGCCGTCCGCGTGCTCACCGGGTCCGAACTGCTCGGCCGCATCGAGATCTACCTCGTCGCCTTGCCGGGCATCGCCTGGTTCGCCGTCGTCGTCGAACTGTCCCGCCCGATCGAGACCTGGCGCGGCCGCGCCGGTGAACTCGCCGCCGTCACCGTCATCGCCGCGCTCGCCCTCGTCGGCGCCGACCTGGCCGACTCCGTCGACGGGCCGCTGAACTCCGGCCACTGGATGATGTTCGCCGTTGTCAGCGTGTCCTCCCTGGGGGCGATGATCCGCGCCGTCCTGCAGGGCGTCCGGCCCGTCCCCGTCGTCGGCTTCCTCGTCATCGCCACGCTCTTCTTCGCACTCGGCAACGCGATCCTCATCATCCCGCTCGGCCTGGTGCCCAGCTGGCTCGCGCTCGCGTCCACCGGCTTCGACGTCGCTCTCCTCGGCATCGCCGTCGCCATCTGGGACGCCTTCGACGAGGGCCAGGCGCTGCGCGCGGACATGCTGCGCTCATTCACGGCCACCGCCGTGGTCGCCTTCCTGTTCGGCGGGCAGGCGCTGGTCGGCCTCGCCGCCACCGACGGCGCCGCCACCGCGCTGACCGTCCTGCTGTTCACCAGCCTCGCCATCGCCATCTCCATCAACGTGCTTGCCGACCCGCTCGCCGGCGTGCTCGACCGCCTCGCCTTCTCTCGCTCACCCGACCTGCGCGCCGATCGCGCCGCCCTGCGCCGCACCGAGGCCGCGCTGCCCCTGCGGTCGGCCAACCCACTCGACGACGTCGACGACGACACCTTCGCCCGTCTCACCCGCCGCGCGCTCGGCCACTACGGCGACCTGTCCAAGCTCGTCGCCAGCCCACTCACCGCGCTGCCCGTCATCGACGAGCGCCTCGCCGCCCGCGGTGCACCCGACCAGCCCATCGAACGCGCCAACGAACTGCGCGCCCTGCTGGCCGACCGCATCGCCGCCCTGAAACCGCGCGACGGCGGCGACTTCGGCACCACCGAACACTGGCGGCACTACAACTCGCTGTACTTCCCCTACGTCGTCGGCGTGCGCGCCTACGCCCAGAACGCCACCGCCTCAGGGCTCGACCCGGTCGCCCGCAAGGCCTGGCAGTGGTTCGTCACAGAGGTCCCGCAACGCTCCCTGCACAACTGGCAGAACGCGGCAGCCCGCGTCATCGCCGCCGATCTGCGCGGCACCCTCGTCACCGCCGACGACTGACACGCCCCTGACCTGCGGTTGGCAGCGCCTGGCAGTAGCAGGCGTCGATCTGGCAGTGCCTCGGAAGCAACATCAGTGGTGTTCCACCCCGACCTCAACGCCGAGGAGCCCGCAATGGCCACCATCACCAACCGACCACTGTCCGATTCCACCGACTCGCTACTGCGCTTCGCACTCCGCGCCGACGCCACCCTCACCGGCGTCGCCGGACTGCTCATCGCCGCCACCGCCGGCCCGACGGCCTCGCTCACCGGATTGACCGGCGCGCAGACCTACGGCCTGGGCGCCGCCCTGGTGTTCTACGGCCTGATCGTCTACGCGCTGGCCGCGGTGGAGTCGCTGCGCGGCGTGGGCATCGGCGTCGCGATCGCCAACGTGGCGTGCACCGTCGCCGCCATCGCCGTGGTGGCCGCGGGCACGCTGTCGCTCACCCAGGCCGGCGTCGCCGTCACCTTCGCGATGGCCCTCTACACCGCCTTCTTCGGCGGACTGCAGTACCTCGGAGTGCGCCGCCTCTCGGCGTGACTCCCTCCCCGCCGGTGCGGGGCGCCGCCGCAAGAGGTTACGGCGCGCCGCCCCGCACCGGTCTTCATCCGATAATCCCGAAAGGAACTGTCATGACCGCAGTCTCGACCACCACATCCGACTCCCTGCTCCGCTTTGCGATGCGTGCCGACGCCATCCCGGTCGGTGTCGTCGGCATCGTCTTCGCCGCCGCCGCACAGCCGCTGTCCCCGCTGCTCGGCCTTCCCGTCGCCGCCGCGTACGGCCTGGCCGCGTTCTTCATCGCCTGGGGCGTCATCGTCACCTGGCTGGCCTCGCGGCCGGCCGTCCGCACCGCCGGCATCGGCGCCGCGATCGCCAACGTCATCTGCACCGTCGCGGCGGTCGCCGTCGTGCTGACCGACGTGTGGCCGCTCACGACGCTCGGCGTGGTGATGATGCTCGCCAGTGGCGTCTACACCGCGGTGTTCGCCGAACTGCAGTACGTCGGCGTCAAGCGCATCGCGGCCTGATCCGCCCGACTTCGGCGCGCTCCCGTTCGCTCACCGAACGCGAGCGCGCCGAAATCGCTGGGCCGGTCAAAGCTTGCGCAGCCGCAGCCGGTTGATCTTGTGGTCGGCGTCCTTGCGCAGCACCAGCGTCGCCCGCGGCCTCGTCGGCAGGATGTTCTCGATGAGGTTGGGCCGGTTGATCGAATGCCAGATGTCGCGGGCGGCGAACACCGCCTGCTCGTCGGTCAGCGTCGAGTAGTGGTGGAAGTGCGACTTCGGATCGGCGAACGCGCCGGCCCGCATGTTCAGGAACCGCGAGATGTACCAGCCCTCGATGTCCTCGATGCGGGCGTCGACGTAGACCGAGAAGTCGAACAGGTCCGACACCATCAGCGCCGGGCCGGTCTGCAACACATTGAGGCCCTCGAGGATCAGGATGTCGGGGTGGCGGATCAACTGCTTCTCGCCCGGCACGATGTCGTAGATCAGGTGCGAGTACACCGGCGCGCACGCCTCGTCGGCGCCGGCCTTCACCGCCGTCACGAACCGCATCAGGCCTCTGCGGTCGTAACTCTCGGGAAAACCCTTGCGATGCATCAGGTTTCGCCGGTGCAGTTCGGCGTTGGGATACAGGAACCCGTCGGTGGTGACCAGGTCGACGCGGGCGTGGTTGCCCCAGCGGGCCAGTAGCGCCTGCAGCACACGCGCGGTGGTCGACTTGCCGACGGCCACACTGCCCGCGACGCCGATCACGAACGGCACCGGCCGGTCCGGATTCTGCTGCGGCTCGCCGAGGAATTCCGCGGTGGTGGCGAACAGTCGCTGCCGAGCCGCGACCTGCAGATGGATCAGCCGGGCCAGGGGCAGGTAGACCTCTTCGACCTCGAGCAGGTCGAGCTTCTCGCCGAGGCCGCGCAACTGCGCGACTTCCTGTTCCGTCAGCTTCAACGGCGTCGACATGCGCAAGTCGCGCCATTGACCCCGGTCGAATTCCACATACGGACTCGGCTCGCTCAGCCGCGGCATGGGGCCAGTCTTGCAGCACGCGCGCGACCCGTCAGAGCCTGGGTAGCGTTGACGGCCATGGAGGCCGATACGCTCATCCGTGAGTACCTGCTGCTGGGACTGCGCTTCGACCGCATCGAGGACGGCTACGTCGACTCGTTCACCGGCGATCCGGCGCTGCGCCGCGCCGTCGCCGACGAGCCCCCGCCCGACCCCGCCGACCTCGCCCGGCAGGCCCGGCGCCTGCTCGCCGAGATCCCGCAGAGCGGGGGACTGGAACAGGCGCGCGCCGACTACCTGGCCGCCCATCTGCGCGCGCTGGACTGTGCGGGCCGCAAGTTCGCCGGCGAGCAGGTCGGCTTCGTCGATGAGGTCGAGGCCTACTTCGACGTGCGCATCGGCAAGGGCGACCCGTCCCGCTACGAGGCCGCCCACGCCAAACTCGAGGAGGCACTGCCCGGCGACGGCCCGCTGGCCGAACGCGTGCAGGCCCACCGCACCGCCGACGAGATCCCGCCGGAGCGGCTCGAAGAGTGCATCCACGCGTTCTCCAGCGCCCTGCGCGACCGTGTGCGCGCCGACTTCCCGCTGCCCGACGCCGAGACCATCAACTACGAGGTGGTCACCGACAAGCCGTGGTCGGGCTTCAATTACTACCTCGGCAACTACACCTCGACGGTCGCGGTGAACGCCGACCTCAAGCAGCAGATGGCCAACCTGCCGCGACTCGTCGCCCACGAGTCCTACCCGGGCCACCACACCGAACACTGCCGCAAAGAATTCGGATTGGTGGCCGGCCAAAATCAGGTCGAGCAGACGATTTTCCTGGTGAACACTCCGCAGTGCCTGATGGCCGAGGGTCTGGCCGACCTGGCGCTGCACGCCGCGATCGGCTCCGGCTGGGGAGTGTGGGCGTCCGAGATCTACGCCGATCTTGGGCTGCGGTTCGACGGCCATCGGGCCCAGGCGGTGTCCGAGGCGACGGCCGCGCTGGCCGACGTCCGCCAGGACGCCGCGCTGATGCTGCACGACGAGCACCGCGACGTCGATGACGTCGTCGACTTCCTGCGGCACTGGCTGCTGGTCGACGACAAGCGCGCCCGGCAGACGCTGCGCTTCCTGTCGTCGCCGCTGTGGCGGGCCTACACGTCGACGTACGTGGAGGGCTACCGGTTGCTGCGGGGCTGGCTGGACGCCCGTCCCGCCGACGTCAGCCTCACCCAGCGGTTCGGCCGGCTGCTCGACGAGCCGCTGATCCCGTCGTCGCTGCGGGCCGCCTGACTTCTTCGCGTCGGCGCGCCGTCAACACATGTTGACGCGTGCGGGAGGACACGCTCTCCCGGCCAGGGACGGGTGTGGCGCATGTGAAACACCCGCGCGCCGAACGCGCGCCCAGTGCGAAAAAGCGGCGCGAATCTCGCAGTGACCGCACGTTCGTGACGCGTGGGTGGCCGGTACCGGACTGACGGCCCGCCCGACTACCCTCGACACCATGACTGCAGATCCTCTGACCTCGTCGGCAGCTCCCGGAGCCGAGTACGCCGGAACCGCCAGCGCGGCCTACCGGTCGGCGCTCGAGGTCATCGAATCGGTCGAGCCCCGCATCGCGGCGGCCACCCGGCAGGAGCTCGCCGACCAGCGTGACTCGCTGAAGCTGATCGCCAGTGAGAACTACGCGTCGCCGGCCGTGCTGCTGACGATGGGCACCTGGCTGTCGGACAAGTACGCCGAGGGCACGATCGGCCACCGCTTCTACGCGGCCTGTCAGAACGTCGACACCGTCGAGTCCATCGCCGCCGAACACGCCCGCGAGCTGTTCGGCGCGCCCTACGCCTACGTCCAGCCGCACTCCGGCATCGACGCCAACCTGGTGGCGTTCTGGGCCATCCTCGCCACCCGGATCGAGGCCCCGGGGCTGGCCGAGCTCGGCGCCAAGCACGTCAACGACCTGTCCGAGCAGGACTGGGAGAGCCTGCGCAACAAGCTCGGCAACCAGCGGCTGCTGGGCATGTCGCTGGACACCGGCGGCCACCTCACCCACGGTTTCCGGCCGAACATCTCCGGCAAGATGTTCCACCAGCGCAGCTACGGCACTGACCCCCAGACCGGCCTGATCGACTACTCCGCCGTCGCCGCCGCGGCGCGGGAGTTCAAGCCGTTGATCCTGGTCGCCGGCTACTCGGCCTACCCGCGGCGGGTGAACTTCGCGAAGATGCGCGAGATCGCCGACGAGGTCGGCGCGACGCTGCTGGTCGACATGGCGCACTTCGCCGGGCTGGTCGCAGGCAAGGTGTTCACCGGCGACGAGGACCCGGTGCCGCACGCCCATGTCACCACCACCACGACGCACAAGTCGCTGCGCGGTCCGCGCGGCGGCATGGTGATGGCCACCGAGGAGTACGCGCCTGCCGTCGACAAGGGCTGCCCGATGGTGCTCGGCGGGCCGCTCAGCCACGTGATGGCGGCCAAGGCCGTCGCGCTGGCCGAGGCGCGCCGCCCGGAGTTCCAGACCTACGCCCAGAACGTCGCCGACAACGCCAAGTCGCTCGCCGAGGGCTTCCTCAAGCGCGGTGCGAACCTGGTCACCGGCGGCACCGACAATCACATCGTGCTGCTGGACGTGCAGTCGTTCGGGCTCACCGGCCGCCAGGCGGAATCGGCGCTGCTCGACGCGGGCATCGTCACCAACCGCAACTCGATCCCGAACGACCCCAACGGGGCCTGGTACTCCAGCGGCATCCGGTTCGGCACGCCGGCCCTGACCACGCGCGGCTTCGGCGCCGACGAGTTCGACCGGGTCGCCGAGCTGGTGGTCGAGGTGCTCAACAACACCACCCCGACGCAGGCATCGTCCGGTCCGTCGAAGGCCAAGTACACGATCGCCGACGGCACGGCCGCGCGGGCGCACGCCGCGTCGGCCGACATGCTCGCGGCCAACCCGCTGTATCCGGGCCTGACGCTCTAGCCGCGACGCGCGGACGTGGGAATTTTACGATTCCCACAGGATTGGGTTAATGTAACCCCATGGCACAGATACCTGTCCCTAACGCGTTCCTGCTCGAGCTGGAGCCCGTGGTCAGCCAGGAGTTCCGTCGGCACATCGACACCGAGGACGTCTGGTACGGACACGATTACGTGCCGTTCGACCAGGGCGAGAACTTCGTCTTCCTCGGCGGCCGCGATTGGGACCCGTCACAGGTCACGCTGCCCAAGCACGTGACCGACGCGGTCGAGATCCTGCTCATCACCAAGGACAACCTCGCCGGATACCACCGCGAGATGGTGTTCAACTTCATCCTGCAGGACAAGTGGGGACGCTGGATCGGCCGCTGGACCGCCGAGGAGCACCTGCACGCCGTCGCGCTGCGCAACTACCTGGTGGTGACTCGCGAGGTGGATCCGACGGCGAACGAGGACGTGCGCGTCGAGCATGTGATGAAGGGCTACCGCGCCGAGGGCCACTCGCAGATCGAGACGCTGGTGTTCATGTCGCTCTTCGAGCGGGCGCACGCGGTGTTCACCCGCAACCTCGAGGCGCAGATCGACGAGCCGGTCCTCAAGGGCCTGATCGGCCGCATCGCCGCCGACGAGGAACGCCACGAACAGTTCTTCTCGAACCTGGTCGCCTACTGCCTGGGATCGATGCGCGACGAGACCATCCCCGCGATCGCGCGCATCGCCGGCGAGATGGACGTCGTCGGCGGTGACATCGACGCCTACCAGGACAAGGTGGCGCAGGTGGCCGAGGCGGGCATCTTCGACAAGGCGACCCTGCGCAAGGTCATCGCCGACCGCATCTCGGCGTGGGGTGTGGCCGACGAGCCGAGCCTCGCGCAGTTCACCTAGGCGTAACCCGGCGGGCAACCGACACGCGGCGCGCCGAAAGGCACGGATGCCGTTGCGGGAGTAGCGTCGCAGTCGATGGCTAGCGACATGCTCTGCTATCCGGGCGGTACCCGATGAGAGGGCCGGCCCCGGTCCTGGGACCGCAGTGTCCGCCGAGAGGTTCGTGCGGGGTCGCGCGGACTCGAGGAGCGCCACGTGACTGATTCCTCCACCCGGACCTACGTGCTCGACACGTCCGTTCTGCTGTCCGATCCGTGGGCGGCGACGCGATTCGCCGAGCATGAAGTGGTCGTCCCGCTGATCGTGATCAGCGAACTGGAGGCCAAACGCCATCACCACGAGCTGGGCTGGTTCGCCCGCCAGGCGCTGCGGATGTTCGACGACCTCCGGCTGGAACACGGACGCCTCGATCAGCCGATTCCGGTTGGGACACAGGGCGGCACGCTGCACATCGAGCTCAACCACAGTGATCCTGCGGTACTGCCCGCGGGCTTCCGCACCGACAGCAACGACTCGCGGATCCTGACCTGTGCGGCGAATCTCGCCGCCGAGGGTAAACGGGTCACGTTGGTGACCAAGGACATTCCGCTGCGTGTGAAGGCGGGCGCCGTGGGCCTGGCCGCCGACGAGTACCACGCCCAGGATGTCGTCACTTCCGGCTGGACCGGGATGACCGAGCTCGACGTCACCGCCGAGGAGATCGACACGCTCTTCTCCGACGGCGAGATCGACCTGACCGCGGCACGAGATCTGCCGTGCCACACCGGTATCCGGCTGATCGGCGGCACTTCGAGCGCGCTCGGGCGGGTCAACGCGGCCAAGCGGGTCCAGCTGGTGCGCGGTGACCGTGAGGTGTTCGGGTTGCGTGGCCGCTCCGCCGAGCAGCGCGTCGCCCTCGACCTGCTGCTCGACGAGTCGGTGGGCATCGTCTCGCTGGGCGGTAAGGCGGGCACCGGCAAGTCGGCGCTGGCACTGTGCGCGGGCCTGGAAGCGGTGCTGGAGAGGCGCACTCAGCGCAAGGTCGTGGTGTTCCGTCCGCTCTACGCCGTCGGCGGGCAGGATCTGGGCTACCTGCCGGGCAGTGAGAGCGAGAAGATGGGCCCGTGGGCGCAGGCCGTCTTCGACACGCTCGAAGGCCTGGCGAGCCCCGCGGTGCTCGAGGAGGTGCTCTCGCGCGGGATGCTCGAGGTGCTGCCGCTGACCCACATCCGCGGGCGTTCGCTGCACGACTCCTTCGTGATCGTCGACGAGGCGCAGTCGCTGGAGCGCAACGTGCTGCTGACCGTGCTGTCCCGACTGGGCGCCGGGTCGCGGGTGGTGCTCACCCACGACGTCGCCCAGCGCGACAACCTGCGTGTCGGCCGGCACGACGGCGTGGCCGCGGTGATCGAGAAGCTCAAGGGTCACCCGCTGTTCGCTCACATCACGCTGCTGCGCAGCGAGCGCTCGCCGATCGCCGCGCTGGTCACCGAGATGCTGGAGGAGTTCAGCCCCGGCGCCCTGCCATGACCTAGCGATTTCGGCGCGCTTTCGTTCGGTGAGCGAACGGGAGCGCGCCGAAATCGCGGTGCTCTTGACACGTTGACACAGAAGCCTAGTCTTTGTGTCAACGGGTCGAGGGGAGTCGTCATGACCGAGGCAGTGGCAGCGCGGGTGCGCGAGGTATCGGAGGACGCGACGGTCCGGCCGTGGGTGATGCGGCAGTTCCGCAAGCACAGCGGCAGCGTGCTCACCGGCGTCTTCGGCGCGGCGGCCTTTGACGAAGTCGCGCTGGTGCCGGTCGCCGCAGCCGTCGACCGGACCGGCCGTTTCGAGAGCAACTTCGCCGATCGCGGTGTGCGCAGCGGTTTCTCGGCGCTGTTGGCGATCTGGGGCGATCCCGCCGACCGGGAAGCCGAGGGCGAGCGCCTCAAGACGATGCACCGCGAGGTGCGCGGACGCGGCAAGGGTGACTTCGCCGACACCCGCTACAGCGCACTCAACCCGGACCTGTGGAACTGGATCGCGGTCAGCGGCATCTTCATCACCCTGAACTCGTTCACTCCGGCCACCGGCATCACGCTGAACCCGGCCGAACGCGAAGCCGCCTACCAGCAGCTCCTCGAGGCTTTCAGGTCCATCGAACTGCCCGGGAAGGCCGGCCGACTGCCCGCCACGCACGCCGACGCGGTGAGCTACTACGACCGCATGGTGGCGACCGAGCTCGCCGCCAACCCGTTCCTGGACCGTGTCGTTGACAACCTCACCCGGTTGCCGCTGCCGACGCTTCTCCTGCCGCCGCCACTTCGGGCCGGGCTGACGCCGCTGTGGGCTGCCGTCCGGCCGGTCGCCGGGCGCGTGGTCAAGGTCTGCTCGTTCGGCATCATGCATCCTGGCGTCCGCGAGCTCACCGGCTTCGACTGGCAGTCCCGCCACGACGCCGAGTTCGCGGTGTACACCCGGGTGCTGCAACTCATCTGGCGCACGCTGCCGGACCGGCTGCTGCTGATCCCGCTGGCCTACAACCGGCTGCAGTACGAGAAGCTGGTCCGGCTGCACCGCTCGGTGTCCCTCGACTCGTTCGGGCCGCCGAGCGGATGTCCCGTCGGGTGACACACTGGTGACGATGGCCCGTTCGCGCAGCACCGCCACCCCTTCCGAGCAGGAGGACGCGATCCTCAAGGCCGCCGCGGAAGAGGTCGCGCTCGTCGGCATCGGCCGCGCCAGCATGGACGTCGTCGCCCGGCAGGCCGGTGTCAGCCGCAGCACGCTGTACCGGCGCTTCCCGAGCCGCGACCTGCTGATCACCGAACTCGGCAGGCGCACGTTCGAGGCCGCGATGGTCCGGCTGCGCACGGTCGGCATCGACTCCGGTCCCAAAGACGTTGCGGTCGCGGCCTTCTGCGAGGGGTTGCGGCTGATGAGCACCGAACCCGTCATCCAACGTTTTCTGCAACCCGACACGGAGATGACCTCGGTGGCCGGCGTCTACGCCGAGGCCGTCACCTTCCTCACCAGCGCGTCCACCGCGATGGCCAAGGCGCTGCGCGCGTCGGGTGCCACGATGCCCGACGCCGACCTGCAGGCCGTCGCCGAATTGCACATCCGGCTGGCCTGCTCGCTCGCCCAGGTGCCGACGCCCGCCCTCGACATCCGCGACGACGACGCCGTGCGCTCCTACGCCCAGCGGTTCCTGGTGCCCCTCGTCTGGTGAGGGGTTGAGCCGCGGCGCGACGGGTATGGCAGGACCATGGCTACACGTGTCGTGATCACCGGTGCCAGCGGCAACGTCGGCACTGCTCTGTTGACCGCCCTCGCCGAAGCCGGCGGCTACGACGTCACCGGCATCGCCCGCAGGCGACCGCCCGACTCTGGCATCTACCGCTCGGCGACATGGCACCAGGTCGACCTCGCCGAGCGGGATGCCACGCTGCGGCTGCAGCCGATCGTCAAGGACGCCGACTGCGTGGTGCATCTGGCGTGGGGCTTCCAGCCGACCCGCAACATCGAGTACCTCGAGGCCCTCGGCGTGGGCGGCACCCGGGCCGTGCTGACCGCCGCGGACGCCGCCGGTGTCGGTCACCTACTGCACATGTCGTCGGTCGGGACCTACGCGCCCGGCCGCTACGGCCAGTACGTCGACGAGTCGTGGTCAACCGCGGGCGTCCCGTCGTCGGCCTACAGCCGGCACAAGTCCGCCGCCGAGGCCCTGCTCGACGGGTACGAGAAGCACAATCCGGACGGTGTGACCATCACCCGGATGCGGCCCGGCTTCATCGTGCAGCGCGACGCCGCAGGCGGATTGCGCCGCTATTCCCTGCCGGCATTCATCGAGCCGAGCTGGCTACGGTTCCTACCCGTGCTGCCGCTCGACCGTTCGCTGGTGGTGCCGATCGTGCATGCCTCGGATGTCGCCGCGGCGTATGTCGCTGCCATCGACCGCCGCGCGGCGGGCGCGTTCAACCTGGCGGCCGAGCCGCCGGTGCGCCGCGACGACGTCGCCGAGGCGCTCGGCGCCAAGCCGGTGCACGTCCCGTCGGGCCTGCTGCGCACCGCCGTCGCGCTGAGCTGGCGGGCGCGCCTGCAGCCCATCGACGAGGGCTGGCTCGACCTGTCGTTCACCGTGCCGCTGCTCGACACCACCCGCGCGCGAACCGAACTCGACTGGACCCCGCGGTACTCGTCGGCCGAGGCGATGGCCGACATGGGCGACGGCTTCCTCCACGGTGGGCAGACGGAGAGTCCGGTGCTTGAGTACCGGTCGATGCTGGCCAACCTGCGGCGCGACCTGACCCGCGGCCCGATCACCGACCGCCGCGTCCCCTAGCGGTTTCGGCGCGGAGACGTTCGCTCAGTGAACGTGAGCGCGCCGAAATCGCGTTGGGAGGGCTCAGTCGCCGTCCTTGACCTTCGCCATCGCCAGCACGTCGAGGCGCTTGTCGAGCTCCTCGAGTGACAGCTTGTCGCCGATCAGGCCGCGGTCGATGACCGTTTGGCGGATCGTCTTCTTCTCCTTGAGCGCTTCCTTAGCGACCTTGGCCGCCTCCTCGTAGCCGATCGCGGAGTTCAGCGGTGTCACGATCGACGGCGACGACTCGGCCTGCTCGCGGATGTGGTCCTCGTTGGCGACCAGGCCGTCGACGCACCGCTCGGCGAACAGCCGCGACACGTTCGTCAGCAGCTTGAACGACTCCAGCAGGTTGCGGGCCATCATCGGGATGTAGACGTTCAGCTCGAACGCGCCGGACAACCCGCCGACGGCGATGGCCGCGTCGTTGCCGATGACCTGCGCTGCGACCTGCGTGACCGCCTCGGGCAGAACGGGATTGACCTTGCCGGGCATGATCGAGCTGCCGGGCTGCAGGTCGGGCAGCTGGATCTCGCCGAGACCCGTCAGCGGACCGGAGCCCATCCAGCGGATGTCGTTGGCGATCTTGGTCAGCGACACCGCGATGGTCTTCAACGCGCCGGATGCCTCGACCAGCCCGTCGCGGGCGGCCTGCGCCTCGAAAGAGTCCTTGGCCGTGGTCAATTCGGCCACTCCGGTCTGGTCCACCAGCACCTCGACGACCTTGGGGCCGAATCCGTCGGGGGCATTGAGTCCGGTGCCGACGGCGGTGCCGCCGATCGCCAGTTCACCCAGCCGGGGCAGCGTCGCCTTCACCCGTTCGATGCCGGCCTCGATCTGGCGGGCGTAGCCGCCGAACTCCTGGCCGAGCGTCACCGGCACCGCGTCCATCAGGTGCGTGCGGCCGGACTTGACCGCCGTGCGCCACTGTCGCGCCTTACCGGCCAGCGACTCGTGCAGCACCTCGAGTGCCGGGATCAGATGCCGCACAGCGGCTTCGGTCGCGGCGATGTGCGTGGCGGTCGGGAAGGTGTCGTTGGACGACTGCGACATGTTGACATGGTCGTTCGGGTGCACCGTGACGCCGTTCTGCGCCGCGATGCTCGCGATCACCTCGTTGGTGTTCATGTTGGAGCTGGTGCCCGACCCGGTCTGGAACACGTCGATCGGGAACTGGTCGTCATGGCGGCCGTCGGCGATCTCAGCGGCGGCGGCGATGATCGCGTCGGCCTTCTCCGGGTCGAGCAGCCCGAGATCCTTGTTCACCTGCGCGCAGGCGCCCTTGAGCAGCCCCAGCGCCCGGATCTGGGTGCGCTCCAGGCCACGGCCCGAGATCGGGAAGTTCTCCACGGCGCGCTGGGTCTGCGCACGCCAGAGCGCGTCGATCGGCACCCGGACTTCGCCCATGGTGTCGTGCTCGATGCGGTACTCGACGTCTTTGTCGGCCATTGTGTGATGTGTCCCTTGGGTTGTCGGAGTTCTTACGGCAGGGGATAGGCGGCGGTGCTGTCGCCGGTGAAGTCGACAGCGGAGTACTCGTTGAGCTTGGACAGCCGGTGGTACGCCTCGATCATGCGGACAGTGCCGGACTTGCTGCGCATCACGATCGACTGGGTGGTGCAGCCGCCGCCGGAGTACCGCACACCCTGCAGCAGGTCACCGTCGGTGACGCCGGTGGCGCAGAAGAACACGTTCTCCCCGGACACCAGGTCCTCGGTCTTCAGGACGCGGTCGACGTCGTGTCCGGCGTCGACAGCCTTTTGCCGTTCCGCGTCGTCCGTCGGCGCCAGCTGGGCGTGGATGGCGCCGCCCATACAGCGGATCGCCGCCGCGGTGATGATGCCCTCGGGCGTGCCGCCGATACCGGCGAGCATGTCGGTGCCGGAGCCGGGCCGGCACGCCGAGATCGCGCCCGCGACGTCGCCGTCGGAGATCAGCCGGATGCGTGCCCCCGCGGCCCGGACGTCGGCGATCAGCTGTTCGTGCCGCGGCCGGTCCAGGATGCACACCGTGACGTCGCGCACCGACAGCCCCTTGACCTTGGCGACCGAGCGGACGTTCTCGCCGATCGGCGCGGTGATGTCGATGGCGTCGACCGCGTCGGGCCCGACGGCGATCTTGTTCATGTAGAAGACGGCCGACGGGTCGAACATCGCGCCGCGCTCGGCCACCGCGAGCACCGAGATCGCGTTCGGCATGCCCTTGCTCATCAGCGTGGTGCCGTCGACCGGGTCGACGGCGAAGTCGCAGTCCGGGCCGTCGCCGTTACCGACCTCCTCGCCGTTGTAGAGCATCGGCGCGTTGTCCTTCTCGCCCTCGCCGATGACGACGACGCCGCGCATGGACACCGAGTTGACCAGCTCGCGCATCGCGTCGACGGCCGCGCCGTCGCCGCCTTCCTTGTCGCCGCGGCCCACCCAGCGGCCCGCCGCCATGGCACCGGCCTCGGTGACGCGGACGAGTTCGAGGGCGAGGTTGCGGTCGGGGGCCTCTCGGCGGCGATCAGGCATGCGGTGATTGTCCCAGAAGGGGATGCACCGGTGGGAGCTGGGATACTGGCAGCTATGACGCAGCCGCAGCCCGCTCCCAAGGAGCCGAAGTCACGGCTGCTCCACGACGGCCGGGACATGTTCTGGTCGATAGGCCCGCTGGTGCTGGCGTGCGTCGTGCTGGCCGGTGTGCTGGGCATGTGTTCGTTCGCGCCCGCCGGCCCGGGCGAGGGCCGCGTACCGAACTTCGACGCGCCCGCTGCGCTGCGCGCCGATGCCGACGCGCTGCGCATTCCGGTGCGCGTGCCGGTGCTTCCGGAGGGCTGGCGGGCCAATTCCGGTGGCCGCGAGGGCATCGACGGCGGCCGCACCGATCCCGCGACCGGGCAGGCCGTGCGCGCCGTGGCGACCAGGGTCGGCTACCTGGCGCCCACCGGCATGTACCTGAGCCTGACGCAGAGCAACGCCGACGAGGACGCGCTGGTCGGCTCGATCAATCCCGACGCCTACCCGAGGGGCACCCAGGACGTGGCGGGCCGGTCGTGGGTGGTCTACGAAGGCGGCGAGGACGCGGAGCCGGTGTGGACAACCAGGCTTGACGGCGCGGGCGGGCCGGCTCAGATCGCGATCACCGGCGCGGGTGGTACAGACGAGTACCGTACGCTGGCGCAGGCGACGCAGAGTCAGCGGCCGCTGACCGTCCCCTAGCCCCAGGAGCAGCGATGACCGCGCCGGAATCGAATGTCCCCGCCGGAGCGGCTCCGGAAGCCGACCTGACCGGATGGAGCTGCGAGCCGTTCACCGCGGCGGGCTACACCCACGACGTTTACCGCAGGGGCGAGGGCCCCGGTGTGGTGCTCATTCCCGAGATGCCCGGCCTGCACCCGGGCGTGCTCGCGCTTGGCAACCACCTCGTCGACAGCGGCTTCACCGTCGCCGCGCCGTCGCTGTTCGGCACGCCGGGGAAGCCGGCACTCGGTCCCGGCGCGGTGCCCGTGCTGCTGAAGGGCTGTGTGTCCAAGGAGTTCGCGGCGTTCGCGACCAACGCCGACCGGCCGGTGGCGCACTACTTGCGCGCACTGGCCCGTGACCTCAACGGCCGCACCCCCGGCCCCGGTGTCGGCGTGATCGGGCAGTGCTTCACCGGCGGCTTCGCACTCGCCGCCGCCGTCGACGACAGCGTGCTGGCCCCGGTGCTCAGCCAGCCCTCGGTGCCGCTGGCGCTCACCGGCAGGCACAAGCGCGACCCGGGGCTCTCGGAGCGCGAACTGCGGATCGTCAAACAGCGCGCCGACGAGGACGGGCTGTGCGCGCTGGCGCTGCGGTTCAGCAAGGACCCACTGGCGCCGGGTGAGCGGTTCCGCACCCTCAAGGACCGGCTGGGCGACGCGTTCGAGGTGATCGAGATCGATGCGGGGAAGGGCAACGAGCACGGCTTCGGCGTGATGTCGCATTCGGTGCTGACCCGCGAGGTCCGCGAGGTCGACGGGCATCCGGCCTACGAGGCGCGCAAGCGGGTGGTGGAGTTTCTCACCCGGCGCCTGAAGTCGGGCTAGTTGTTCAGCTGCCAGACGGCGAAGTTCAGGGCCAGCGCGAACGTCGACCACAGCAGATAGGGCACCAGCAGCGCGCCTGCGACCACCGAGCGCCGCCAGAACAGCGCGACGGTCGCGACGAGGACGACCAGCAGCACGGTCAGTTCGGCGAATGCGACCCCCCGCCATCCCAACCCGAAGAACAGCGGCGTCCACGCCGCGTTCAGCACGAGCTGGACGGCGTACAGCGTCAGCGCGCGGCGGGTCTGCTCGGACGGCCCGGTGCGCCAGACCAGCCAGGCGGCCAGCGCCATCAGGCCGTAGAGCACCGTCCACACCGGACCGAACACCCACGACGGCGGCGCCCACGAGGGCTGCTCCAGCCGTGCGTAGTCCTGCGCCGAGGTGGCCGAGGCCAGCCCGCCGATCACCGACGCGGCGACCACGGCCAGCACCGAGATCGCCAAGGCGAGTGCCGCTCTGCTCCGGGGTGCGGCGGTGTTGGTGACCATGTGCAGGCAGACTACGCGCGCGGTTCGGCGGGCCGGGCCGGCTCGGGTGCGGGACCGTCGGCGCCGTCGTCCGCGTCGTTTTCCGGCTCGGCGGCGGGCGCCTGCCTGCGGGCGCGGGTGAGGAGCTTGCGCAGCCTGCCCGGCTTCTTCTCCTCGCCCTCCTCGTCGAACTGGTCCAGCGGCACGCCCTTGTACACCGCGAGGTAGACGGTGACGGTGGTGACGACGACGATCATCACCACCGGGCCGATCACGATGCCCCAGAAGCCCCACATGGCGATGCCGGCGAACACGGCCAGCAGCATCAGCGCGGAGTCCAGCCGGGCCTGACGCGGGACGAGGATCGGCCGCAGCACGTTGTCGATGTTCGTCACCACCAGCAGGTGGAACGCGATGACGAAGATGCCGCCGAACACGTTGCCGAACAACATCATTCCGATGCCGACCGGGATGCTGAGGATGCCGCCGCCGAGCGGGATCACCGACAGCGCGGTCAGCAGGATGGCGAAGATGAAGAACCCCTGGTGGAATCCGGCTATGTAGATCGACACGGCGCCGGCGAAGCCCTGTGCCAGCGCGATCACGAACTGGCCGAAGACGGTGCCGCGCACCATCGCGCCCATCTTCTCCAGGTAGAGGTCGGTGATCTCCTCGCCCAGCGGGTTCAGCTTGCGGATCACCATGATGACCCTGTCACGGTTGGTCAGCAGCGAGATGAACACGTAGAGGAAGAGGACGGCCGCGGTGACGCCGCCGACCAGGCCGCCGACGGCGCCCTGCAGGATGCCCAGGAGGTACTCGCCTGCGTGCTGGGCGACCGTGGCGGTACGTTCCTGCAGCAGGTCGGGCGTCACCCGGAAGTCGTCGAGGAGCGGAACTCTGGCCAGCGCTCTGTTGACCACGTCGATCGCCCTGGTGCCCAGGGCGCCGAGGTCGGTTCTGGCCATCCACGCCGACACGCTGGTCACCATGCTGGTGATCTGGACGACCGCGAAGAACACCAGCCCGCTCACCGGGACGATGATCGCGGCGATCACCGCCAGCAGCGTCAGGGTCGCCGACAGGCCCGTGCCGAACCGTCGCCTGCACCGCTCGTAGAGGGGGTTGAACAGGTAGGCGACGACGGCCGCGACCACGACGAGGATGAAGAAGGTGCGCAGGAAATAGGCGGCGAACGCCAGAGTGATCACCGTTGCGATCGCCAGCGCCCGCTTCTGCGAGTCGGTGAACTCGTGACCCCCGGTCGTCGCCATCAGTGCGCCTCGGCGAGTCTCATCACGTGGCCGAGCACGTCGGGGTAGCGCTTGAGATGCGCTCCGCCGTTGAGGTCGAGGACCTCCCCGGTCAGCCAGGACGCCTGCGGCGAGCACAGGAAGACCACGGCCGCCGCGATGTCCTCGGGCGTGCCTGCCCGTCCCAGCGCGGTGTTCTCGATGTACTCCTCGACGACGCCGGGGATCGACGCGGCGGGCTGCGTCAGCGGGGTGTGCACGAATCCCGGTGCGACGGCGTTGACGCGGATGCCCCGCGGGCCCAGCTCCAGCGCGGCGACCTGGGTGAGCATCGACAGCCCGGCCTTGGCCGCGCAGTACGCGCTCATCGCGGCGGCCGGCTGCCTGCCGTTGAGCGACGAGATCGACACCAGCGCGCCGCCTTCGGTCAGCCGCCGGCCGGCGTGCTTGGCGACGATGAAGGCACCGGTGAGGCAGACGTCGATCACCGACCGCCACTGCTCCACCGGCATGTCGACGATCAGCCCGACATTGCTGAACCCGGCGCAGTTCACCACGACGTCGACCGCGCCGAGATCGTCGAACAGCCGCTGCACCGACCCCTCGTCGGTGACGTCGACGGTCGCCGCGGTGTGCGGCTCGCCGAGCTCACCGGCCCGGTCGCGCGCGCCGTGGGCGTTCAGGTCGGCGAGCACCACCTGGCAGCCGTCGGCGGCCAGCGCCTGTGCGGTGGCCCATCCGATGCCGGAGGCGCCGCCGATGACGACGGCGGTGCGGTGCTCACTCACGAGTGCTCCTGTCCGGGCCTGCTCGGCCCCCTTGACCAGCGCTGCGTCCGAGATCGGCCTGCCCGCAGAACTGGAACGTGTTGCAACAGTAGCGAACGCGGCGACGGTCGGGGAGTGCTGCGATGGATGGCCGATCGCGGCTGGCCGTTGTTAGCCACTGCGCGGACGGCGGCCGCCGCGTACGGACATCTGTGGTGGCAGGGGCCATGGAGGCGTCGTAGGCGGAGTTTGCTCGAATTGTGCGAACGTAATTGTCTAGTTATTGGTCGGCCTGTGCGAAAAGGGAAATCACCGCTTTGGTATTTGCGTGGAATCATTACCGCCTGCGTCTCACGTCAATTTCTGTGATGTACTTCGAGGTGGTCGGGGCACTATTGGGAGGTTGTGATGACTGCGAACATCGACGAGGCGGCCAGCGGTAACGGCTCTTCCGACATTGCCGTCGACACCCGCGTGGTGGTGCATCCCGGAACTGATCATGAAATGCACGGCGTGGTCGTCGAGGATTTTGCTGATCTCGCCGGAATGGCGGTCGACGTCGCGGAGAACAGGATCGTCGAGGCGGCGCGCAGGTGGGCGGTCAGCCTCGATGACGGCGGCCTGGTGTTCGTCGACAGCGACAGTCTGGTCGCTGAGACCGCAGAGACCCAGGAATAGTCAGCGCCTGACGCAGCGGAAGCCGATGTGGCTCATGCCGGTGTCCACCGGTTGTGGCCGCCGCGCCGCGGGCCGGTATCTGCTGCAGTAGCTGTCCGCACACAGGAACGAACCGCCCTTGACCACCTTGCGGGGCACGGCGAACTGTGGCTGTGCGGGATCGTAGGAATCCTCGGCGCAGCAGGGCGTCGTGGTCCGGTCGGTGCCGTACCAGTCGGCGGTCCACTCCCACACGTTGCCCGCCATGTCGAACAGGCCGTAACCGTTCGGCGGGAAGCTGCCCACCGGCATGGTTGTCCCATAACCGGTTTCGGGTAGATACGGGAACTCGCCGTGCCAGTAGTTGGCCAGCCGCCGGTCGCGGCCCTCGGGTTCGTCGCCCCAGGTGTAGGCCGCACCGATCAGTCCGCCGCGTGCCGCGGTCTCCCACTCGGGTTCTGTCGGCAGCGCCATGTCCGCCCACTGCGCGTAGGCCGCGGCGTCCTCGAAGGCGATGTGCACCACCGGATGCTGCTCGCGGCCCTTGAGCGACGATCTCGGCCCACGGGGATGCTTCCAGCAGGCGCCTGGGGTCCACGTCCACCACTGGTAGAGGTGCCGCAGGTCCACCGGGCCTGCCGTCCTGGTGAACACCATCGACCCCGGCTGCAGGTTCTGCGGCGGCGCACCCGGGAAGTCGGAGGGGTCGAGCGGCCGCTCGGCGACGGTGAGATAGCCGGTGGCGTCGACGAAGTCGGCGAAGCGGGCGTTGGTGACCTGGTGCGCCTCGATCCAGAAGCCGTCGACGTCGACTTCCCGCGCGGGCGCCTCCTCGGGGTAGTGGTCGTCGGAGCCGAGCACCACCCGCTGCGCCGGGATTCGGATCAGGTCGTCAGTCACAGGCCTCGGTGACGACGCCGCTTCCCGCGCCGGTGCCGAACACCCCGGACCAGTCGTCGCGCATGCTGATCACCGTCCAGCCGTAGGCGGCCGCGTGCTCCAGGGCACGCTCAGCGCCTGCGGTGTAGGCGAATTCGCGTTCGGCGTCGTCGTGGTTGACCAGCAGCCGCAACCCGCGGGTGTACTGCAGCATCTCGTCGTCGCCGTTGGAATTGCCCGCGGCCAGAATCGGTCGCCGCCCGATCCGGCTCCAGATCCGCACGGGCTTCTCCGGCCCGTCGTCGAAGATGTCGAGCACCGGCTCGATCAGCAGGTCGCCCTCGCCGTCGGCGCCCGCGAAGCGCAGGCCCTGCGCACTGCCCACCACCCGTTCGGGCGGGATGCCGTAGATCGCCGACGTGACCGGCCGCATGAAGTCGCGGCCGCCACCGGAGACGATGTAACAGGTGAACCCGTTCGATTCGAGGTAGCGCAGCAGCTCGACCATCGGCGCATAGGTGCACTCGAGATACGGCCTGTCGAGGGTGGGATGGCGGGCGTCGGCGAAGAAGGCCGAGACCAGGGCGGCGTGGTCCTGCACGGTCATCGTGGCGTGCAGCGCCATCACCGCGCCGGCAAGGGTTTTCAAGTCGTTGTCGTCACCCTGGTAGTGCTTGGTGATCGCGCCGCCGAACCACGCCAGGTCACCAGACACGGCCGCCTGATAGGGCTGCTGATCGGCCAGCGAGGAGTCCGCCGCCGCCTTCTCCGCGAGCCTGCGCACGATGAAGTCGAGCTGGATGTACATCGGCTTCTCGCACCACAGGGTGCCGTCGTTGTCGAAGACGGCGATCCGGTCCTCGGGCTCGGTGTAGTCCGGCGTGCCCTTGGTCGCGACGGCGTCGACGAACGCGATGATCGCCGATTTGGTCGGCCCGTCGTTCCAGTGGTTGAGCATCAGCCCCCTCGGGTCGCGAGGAACTTGTTGAGCTCCTCCACGGCGTGGTTGATGGTGAAGGTAGCGGGCTCCTGGCGCGGTGGGAACTCCTTGAAGGTTTCCAGGAACTGCGTCGCGATCGCCGACCCGTACAGCACGAGATAGATCCGGTCGATCACCCAGTCCCAGTAGGTGTTCGACGTGATGTCGGCGCGCTCGTACGGGTCGGTGCGCAGATTGAACAGCTTGGGCGCCCGCAACTTCGTGAATGGTTCGAACCAGATCTGCAACGTGCCATCACAGCGCTGCTCCTGGAAGACCACCTTCCAGTTCTCGGCCCGGATCCCGAGCACGTCGCAGTCGTCGGAGAAGTAGATCATCCCGCGGCGCGGGCTCTTGTCCACCTCACCGGTCAGGTACGGCAGCAGGTTGAACCCGTCGATGTGCACCTTGTACTCGGTCTTGCCGTCGGCGCCTGCGGTGTGGCCCTTCTTGAGTTTCTCCACGATGTCCGGATCGCCTGCGGCGGCCAGGAACGTCGGCAGCCAGTCATGGTGCTGGACGATCTCGTTGGAGACGCTGCGCGGCTTGATCTTCCCGGTCCACCGGATCATCTCCGGGATCCGGAAGGCGCCCTCCCAGTTGGTGGCCTTCTCGCTGCGGAACGGCGTGGTCGCGCCGTCGGGCCAGCTGTTGGCATGCGGCCCGTTGTCGGTCGAGTAGATGACGATGGTGTCCTCGGCGATGCCGAGTTCGTCGACCAGATCGAGCAGTGTGCCCACGTGGCGATCGTGGTCGATCATCGTGTCGTGGTAGGGCGACTGCCACCGGCCGGCCTGGCCGACGCTCTCCGGCTTGGTGTGCGTCCGGAAGTGCATGTGCGTCATGTTCATCCAGACGAAGAACGGTGTCTGCGCCTCGTGCTGACGCCGGATGAAATCGATGCAGGCGCCGGTGGTCTCGTCGTCGATCGTCTCCATCCGCTTCTTGGTCAGCGGGCCGGTGTCCTCGATCCGCTGTTTGCCCACCGGGCCGTAGCGGTCGTCGACCTCGCCGGAATCCTCGTCGGTGGCCCAGGAGTGGATGACGCCCCGCGGGAGCAGCGCACGCCGCAGTATCGGCGCCTCCTCCTCGGTGGGGTAGTCGGCGTTCTCCGGTTCCTCCTCGGCGTTGAGATGGTAGAGATTGCCGAAGAACTCGTCGAACCCGTGGGCGGTGGGCAGGAACTTGTTCAGGTCGCCGAGGTGGTTCTTGCCGAACTGCCCCGTCGCATAACCCAGCGGCTTGAGCAGTTCGGCGATCGTCGGATCCTCTTTCTGCAGGCCGATGTCCATTCCGGGCATACCGACCTTGCTCATCCCGGTGCGGTAGACGCTCTGCCCGGTGATGAACGACGACCGTCCGGCAGTGCAACTCTGCTCGCCGTAGGAATCGGTGAAAAGCATTCCCTCGTCGGCGATCCGGTCGATGTTGGGCGTGAAGTAGCCCATCATGCCGCGGCTGTAGCAGCTCAGATTCGAGATGCCGATGTCGTCGCCCCAGATGACCAGGATGTTGGGCTTGCTGTCGGGCACGGCGACTCCCTTGTCATTGACGGTCGCCTCGACTCTAGGGCGACCGGCACTCGAAGAAGGTCGACTTGCCGGTTATCGAATGTGAACAATCGACGGGTGTCGGCGCGCACACGCGCGCAGCCTCGTCGGCAGATGATCAGGCCCGCGCGGGCACCGGCTGCGCGGCCTTGAGTTCGTTGTACAGGTCGACGTAGTAAGGCAGACACTCCTGCAGCGCCTGCTCGGTGGTCACCAGCGGCCGGTATCCGAGGTCGCGCTCGGCCTTGGCGATGGAGAAGTAGTTGTCGAGGTAGAGCCGTTCCACGCCGAGCGGTTCCAGCGGTGGCTTGGCGATGCCGAGGCGGAAGTGCAGCCACTGCCAGATCGTCATCACCAGCCACACCAGCTTGCCGGGCACCCGCACCTTGGGCCATTTCTCGCCGCAGGCCTGCACCACCGGGCGGGCGAATTCGAACATGTTGATCGGCTCGCCGTCGTTGATGAAGTAGGCCTGACCGGGCGCGGTGCCGCCGGGCACCAGGTGCTGGCCGGCCAGGATGAAACCGTGAACCAGGTTGTGCACGTAGGAGTTGTCGAGCTTGACCTGCTTGCTGCCGATGAGCACCTTGACGTGGCCGGCGAGCACCCCCTCGAAGACCTTGCGGAACATCGTCTTGTCGCCGCGACCCCAGATGCCGCTGGGCCGGATCGAGCAGGTGAGCATCCCGTCGACCCCGTTCTGGGACAGCACGAACCGCTCGGCGGCCACCTTGGTCTCGGTGTACAGGTCGTTGAAGCGCGCGGTGTAGGGCAGCGTCTCCTCGCCGTTGGCGATCGGCCGGCCGCCCATCACCACGCTGTTGGACGCCGTGTACACGAATCGCTTCACACCGGCCGCGCGCGCGGCACGCACCAGGTTCTCGGTGCCGCCGACGTTCACGGCGAAACTGCGCTGCCGGTACTCCTCGGTCACCGACGCCCCGCCCATCAAGTCGATGATCGCGGCGGTGTGGATGACAGTGTCGATCCCGGCCACGGCGGCCGCGACGGTGTCCTCGTCGCAGATGTCGCCCTCGACCGTCTCCAGCCCGGGACGGCCGGCCAGCGCCGACGGCACCCGGTCGAAGGAGCGGACCTGGTGGCCCCGCTCGAGCAGCTCCGTCACCAGGTTGCAGCCCACGAACCCGGAGCCGCCGGTCACCAGCACTCGGCCCAGTTCAGTCGTCAACGATGCATCGCCCATGCGGCGACTATAACTGAAACGTGTTCTAGTTTGAAGCGCGCCGACAGAAATTCCGCCAGGATCAGGCGTCCTCGGCATCGCGGGCGGCCAGTGCGTCGGCAACCCGCTTGCGTGCGCCGGCCAGGTGCTCTTCGCAGCATTTAGCCAGCTCCTCGCCCCTTTCCCACAGCTTGAGCGACGCGTCGAGATCCAGTCCGCCCTGCTCGAGACGTTGCACCACGTCGATGAGTTCGTCGCGGGCCTCTTCGTACCCCATCTGACTAATGGGCTTCATATTCAGGCTCCTTCGGGTCCTTCGCTGACCGCCGTCACCGCGCCGTCGGCCACCCGCACCCGGATCCGTGTGCCAGCCGGCGCGTCGGCGACCGAGTGCAGCACCCGGCCGCCGGTCTGCACCACCGCATAGCCGCGGGCCAGGGTGGCCGCCGGCCCGAGCGTCTTGAGCCGGGCCGACAGGTGGCCGGTGCGGTCGCTCTCGGCCGTGATCAGCCGCCCGATGTCGCGGCGCGCGGCGGCCAGCGCCCGGTGGACCTCCTCGGAGCGGGCGTCGAGCGCCTGCAGCGGCTGGGCCAGCACCGGCCGGCTGCGCAGCTGCGCGAGCAGGTGATGCTCCCGGTTCACCCAGTTGCGCAGAGCACCCGCACTGCGCTGCCGCAGCTCGGCGACCAAAGCCTGTTCGGCGGCGGCGTCGGGAACGATGCGCTTGGCCGCATCTGTCGGCGTGGCTGCCCGCAAGTCGGCGACCAGGTCGCACAGCGGGTTGTCCGGTTCGTGGCCGATGGCGCTGACGACCGGCGTCGTGCACGCCGCGATCTCCCGGCACAGCGTCTCGTCATAGAACGGCAGCAGGTCCTCGACGCTACCGCCGCCACGGGCGATGACGATCACGTCGACGGCGGGATCGGCGTCCAGCTCGCGCAACGCCTCGACCACCTGCGGCACGGTGTTCGGCCCCTGCACTGCGGTGTTGCGGATCGCGAATCGCACCGCGGGCCAGCGCTCGGTGGCGACGGCGACCACGTCGCGCTCGGCGTGACTGGCCCGCCCGGTGATGAGGCCGACGGTGCCGGGCAGGAACGGGATCGGCCGTTTCAGCCGCGCATCGAACAGGCCCTCGGCCGCGAGCAGTTCGCGCAGCCGGGCGATGCGGGCCAGCAGTTCGCCGAGCCCGACGGCGCGGATCTCGCTGATGCGCAGGCTGAACGAGCCGTTGCGGGTGTAGAACTGCGGCTTGCCGAGCACGATCACCTGGGTGCCCTCCGACAGCGGCACCGGGGCGTTGGCCACCAGGTCGCGCGGACAGCTCACCGACAGCGACATGTCCGCCGCCGGGTCACGCAGCACCATCCAGGCCGTCGACTGGCGCAGCTTCAACTCGGTGAGCTGACCCTCGATCCAGACCATGCCGAGCCGGTCGATGTACTTGGCCACCCGGGTGGCGACTGCGCGGACCGGCCAGGGGTTCTCCGCCGACTGACCCGGCTCCGACGTGGTCACTTCGCGCTGGCGCGGGTGATCCTGTTGGCCAGCAGCGTCTGGAACGGGGCGCGCGCCTTCGTGTCGCCCTCGTAGTCGAGCAGCGCCTCGAGGTCGGCGACGCTCAGCGAAGGCAGCCGCGCGCGCAGCTGGGCAAGCGTCAGCGACTCGTAATCCAGCTCGGTCACGATGTCGGGCGTGTCCGTCCTGGTTTTCTGGGCGGCGGGCTTCTCGGGGGCCGGCGACTCCGGCTCACCGGTGCTGTAGAGGGCGAAGCGGCCCTCGGTGCGGCGCTCGCCGTCGGGGCCGGAATCTGCGGGCCCGTCGTCGGTGTCCTCGTCGAACGTCGCCCATTCGGGCTGCTCATCCTTGGGCGGGAAGATCGATTCGAGTGTCTCGTCGCCCTTGATCACCAGAGCCGCGACGTCCTGCTGCGCCTTCATCACGAGGTGCGCGACCTGGCTGACGATCGTCATGGGATACATCAGGATGGTCTGCGGCAGCTTTCGGGTCTCCTCGATGGCGGTCACGGCTGCGCCGACCAGCAGACGGACCCCATAGGGTGCGGTAGCCATGGGCACCAGCGTACGGCGGCCTCGCCAACTGGTCCGATAGCCCTGCGGGTAAGTACCCTGGAGCCATGCCGTCGACAATCAACATGGGGATTCCGGGTGCTTCCAGCTCGGTCACTGGCGGCGTTGCCGGCAAGCGGGTCCTGCTCGCCGAGCCCCGGGGCTACTGCGCCGGGGTGGACCGGGCCGTCGAGACCGTCGAGCGTGCGCTCGAGAAGCACGGCGCCCCCGTCTACGTGCGGCACGAGATCGTGCACAACCGTTACGTGGTGGACACGCTGGCCAAGGCCGGCGCCGTGTTCGTCGAGCAGACCGACGAGGTGCCCGAGGGTTCCATCGTCGTGTTCTCCGCCCACGGTGTCGCGCCGACCGTGCACGTCGAGGCCGCGGCCAGGAACCTCAAGACGATCGACGCCACCTGCCCGCTGGTCACCAAGGTGCACAACGAGGCCAAGCGCTTCGCCCGCGACGACTACGACATCCTGCTCGTCGGCCACGAGGGCCACGAGGAGGTGGTCGGCACCGCCGGTGAGGCGCCCGACCACGTGCAGGTCGTCGACAACCCCGACGCGGTCGACAAGGTCACCGTGCGCGACCCGAACAAGGTCATCTGGCTGTCCCAGACCACCCTGAGCGTGGACGAGACGATGGAGACGGTGCGGCGGCTGCGGGAGAAGTTCCCGACACTGCAGGACCCGCCCAGCGACGACATCTGCTACGCCACCCAGAACCGTCAGGTCGCGGTGAAGGCGATGGCGCCCGAATGCGATCTCGTGATCGTCGTCGGCTCCCCGAACTCGTCGAACTCGGTGCGGCTGGTCGAGGTTGCACTGCTCGCAGGCGCTGCGGCGTCACACCTGGTCGACTTCGCCGACGAGATCGACCCGGCCTGGCTGGAGGGTGTCACCACCGTCGGCGTGACGTCGGGTGCGTCGGTGCCCGAGATCCTGGTGCGCGGCGTGCTGGACAGGCTGGCCGAGCACGGGTTCGACACCGTGCAGCCGGTCACCACCGCCAACGAGACGCTCGTGTTCGCGCTGCCGCGCGAGATCCGCCCGTCGCGCAGCTGAGCTCAGCGCTCGGAGTCGTAGTCGTCCCAGCTGTGCCGCCGTCGCGGACGGGTGCGGTATTCGGTGAAGCGGTCACTGTCGTCGGCGCCGCGGTAGCGCACCCGTGACACCGGGTGATGCGTCGAACTGCCGTTGGAGCCGTTGGTCCGGTGCGGTTCGAGGGGCTCGTAGTCGTCGTAATCGCTGTAGCGGCGGCGACGCTCGGGGCGCTCGTAGGAGTCGTACGCCGACCGCCGCTCGGCGGGTGGCTCCCTGCGCGGCTCGCGGGCCGACTGGCTGCGCGGCCTGCGGCGTGGTTCGGCGGCCGGCGGCTCGGCCGACCTCGCGCTCCTGGAACGGCGCGGGCGCTCGGTGACCGGTTCGGCGATCTCGGTCTCCGGCGGACGCGTGTGCCGCGACCGCGACGGTGTGGCCTTTCTCACCGGCTT